>NZ_JACVAN010000013.1:0-174989 GCF_014851895.1 Ensifer sp. ENS11
GAAAACGACAAATCCCCATAGACCGGCAACCGCGCTTTCCATCCCGCGGGTTCTTTCACTGGAGGCTTTCGGACGCCGGCCCGAGCCAGGCCAACGCGTGGAGCGCCAGCATCCGAAACCCATCACAGCAGCAGACGCGTGCGTCCGCACTACAAAGCTGCGGTTAGAATCCCGTCTGGCGGGCCGAGAACGAAACTGCGTTTACGCTAGTCCCCTCCCTCCGGATGAAGCGAAACTGGAGGCAGCCGCTCTCTCGACGTCCGTCAGGCGAACATTGCCCCAGTCAAATGCGGCGCAAGGGTCGAACCGATCAGCTCGTCTTACGGAATTCTCGTGGATCGCTGACCCAAGGGGTCCACCGCCGCGATGCTAAACTGCCCTTGTTAATCCAAATCTCGTTGATTGTCCCCCCCTGAGCCGGAGCCTCGTCCAAATATGGATAGATGCCGAGGTATTCCTGACCCTGATAGCTTGTCTGATGATTTTTCGTCACGGGAAGTATCGCCACGGCGCCGTTGAAGCCGTCAAAATAGCCCAGTTCCCAAGGCATCCATTTAGAAGATCCGGAATTTGCAGTATGAACGTAGACGAGTGACTTACACTGGCGCATCCGCATCCGAATTAATTCCGCGTTTGCAGCGGTGACATTGGCTCTGTCCAATTGCGGATCTTCGAGCCAGTCGACGTAGACTGTTTTGCCATAGTCCTCCAAAACGCCTTTCACGCCGAGAATGATCTCAGCGTCAGAAGTCGAATGGCTGAGAAAAATGTCGAAGTTACTTTTGGCTTTTGCTGTTGCGACTTCCTCCTTGAGAACGACTTTCGCCGTTCTCAAGCTTCCAACCTTCTGCTGGGCGCGCTGCCGTATGCGGCTTTCCGTGAATGTGGACACCAATTCCCCCTACATTATCTGACGATGATATTCTGGGGCGCGCTGCGCGGCAGGACCATGTCGCTGACAGGGACTTCAAACCCTGCACTTAAAATCAATGCCGGTGCATTATTTGAGCGCATCTGCCGTGAAAGGTCATATTCGCAAAGCGTTCGATCATCGTAGGTAGCATCAATCATCGTCACGAGATTGTTCAAATTTCCCGCGATGCGATCCCACGTTGTCACGGAAACCTTTGCCTTTGGGGCAAGTAAGTTATCGATGATGCGGGTGGGAAGGTATGGGTAGCGCCGTTCATATCCCGCCCGGTCGCTGATGGTGCTCCACGAGGTGCAATCAGGATAGACCGCGGCCTTCTCAACTTCGTGCGCTGCCGTCCAATATGCGGGATTGGTGGACGGGAGCTGGACAACGAGGACGCCGGACTGTTTATTGACCGCTCCATCATACATGCTGGAGTAGATTTCCCAATCGACGTGCTTCCTTCCCCTGGTTTCGGTGCCGACCAGAACGACGGTCACACTTGAATCTCTGAGATAATCATCTCGGATGATCCGACGGGTGCTTTCGGTTGGAAGATTGTCGTTGATGTCGTTCGTATCAACAGACACGTCGATGAACAGACCATATTGGTCGGCCCATTGTTGTAATTGGTTCTTGGCCCACTGGTCGTTGGCGTGATGGTAGCTGATGAAGACTTTGTGCATCGGGTTACCTTATTTTCCGGGCAGCGGCCGCGAGTTTTAGGATTGGGTCGATCAGTTCATTGAGGTTCTCACGCGGCTCGCGCAATTCCTTCAGCGCATCGAGCTGAGCTGCGTCTCCGTCAGCACCGTGACCAATCCAACGGTCGGCCAATTCAGCGGCGGCATAGCCGGTGGCACCTATGGGAATACAGATCACGCCATGTTGTCGGGCGATTTCGAACTCGCGGAACATGCCGTCGGCGACAACGGTATCGTCGCCAACCTTCTTGTTGCCAAACAGGAACAACGCGATGCCCGCTGACGATATTATGTCTTGGCGGTAGGCTTCCCAAACTTCCGTCTGTTTCGCCCCATCGGCGATATATTGCGGAAAAGGCCGCATCAGCATTCGATCCTCGATATGCCCCTGGCGGTCTGCGTAAATTGCTTCGAGTGCGCCCGTGAACAGGGCATTGCCGACGCCGAGGCCCATGCCTGTCGCAACGCGAAGCTTCGCCGAGATCAAGGCCGAACCCAAAGTCCGCATAAAGCTTGTGACCGCCGGCTCACCCCATGGCGCGAAGTCACCAGCGCTCGACGCAACGAAAATCGTCCGGCTACGGTGTTGCCGTTCAATCTCGGCCAGGATGTCGGTAATCTCGCTATATTCATCGACCAGCACGGGACGAATGTTGAATCGCCTCAGGTCTTCGAGCACCAGTTCTTGGCGAATTTTTCCATACTCAAACTCGGCCTCGCTTTCATTCATGCGGCGGGTCCGATTCCGAAAAATGGCGTAGTGACGGCGCTGGTTAGTTTTGAACGTTATCCGCACCCGAGCCAGCACCTGTTCAAGGTTCGGGTCCGTAAAACTGAATCCGATGAACAAGAATGATTTCGACACAAGATCACCAGCCAGCGCGTTGGTGAACGCTCCACGGTCACTCGCATAACGCTCGTAATCATCGCGCGTGGCGACTGCTTCATCTGGCCGGTCAACATCGCCATGCATCTTGTAAACGATGGCGTCGCGGCGGGGCTGCGTGTTTGCCAACTGCGGTACGGCCCATTTGACATCGACAATCTTGCCTGCGTTTTTTAGCGCAGTCTCGATCAGCTTGTCGTAGTTGGTTGTCCAGTAGGTCGTTATGGGAAGCCGCGCTAGAAATCTGTGATTCGCGGTGGGCGGGTTACTTGCCGAGAAGGCGTTGACGATAGCCGTGTGAAGAGCGTGCCGATTTTGGTGATTCGCGTTCACATGAAATTGCGCCACCGCGACCAGATCGGACTCTTTGTCAACGTCGAGATGGAGCTCTTCGGCTAGCGGTCGGACCAGGTTACCCCAATCCACAAATCCGGCAGGAGCCGACAGTCCGGCCCCGGCAAAGATCGCTGCGTTGCCTGCCTCGATTTCCGAAAGAAAATTGGCAACAAACCCCTTTATATCATCCCGCATCGATCAACCCATCTTTGGTCGTTGGTCTTACGGTCTGACAATAGAAAATATCGGCCCCGTCCCCTCGCGAAATATGGGTGCGCTGGGCCAGATATTCAACCTCAAATGGCTTACCTAGAGCATAAGGTAAAAGTTCTTCTCCAGACTGACGCCCAAACTGAGCAAATTGCTTGGGGGCGGCCGCTGGTGCGGCAAGCTAACCTTCGGTGAAATCATCCACTCAAACCATAACGGCGTTAAATCGCGAATGCCTGCTTTAAGGATCATCGGCACCATCTCGAACGACCGACCTGGGGCACAGAGCAGCCGAATCTGTCGACAATGAAGCATGACCGCAATGGCGAAGGTTTTTCGATCCGGGCCGCAACACTGCTGTCGATACAACGTTCAGTAGGCGTCCTTCCAAGGCGATAGCTGGAGGTGCGACCCGCGGCAATAGTTCTCGAACGGAGCGCAATATCTGCACCGAAAGAAGGCTTGAATCAATGCTTTGCGAGAGGACTCTTATGCCAGTCGATGGAACCGCCATTCGTCAATGGGGAGACCGCCACGAATGCAGAAGGAACTTGCCGATCCTGGTCCGTCGACTGATACGCGAGACTACCCCATCTCTGTCAGAGCTGCGCTTGACTGATAACGAAGCCATCGAGTTACCAGGTCTTGATGGTCAGTGCGAAGCTGAACAGGCAACAGCTTGGGTCCCGCAGGAACGAAGCGTTTGGGAACTGGGATGCAACAGCAACTCGACATTCAATCTGGCAATCGGAAACCGATAACCCAGATCTCGAAACGGAAGTAATCTACCGGCTGGCCATCGAGGGCATCCAAGTCGCTGTACATATAGACTGTTGAGGCAATTCGATCCACACCATCGGACCGTCGCGTTTCCGTCGATAGCCAGGGGTGTTTCGTAGCAGGCCCTTCGTGGAGCTCCCGGTCTGACCGAACCTCCTAGCAGGCTGTTGAAAAAGAAGGTGGCCTTGAGGTTTTCGCCGTGATTCACTCGCGTCGTCGATTTTTGGAGTGATGCATGCGCGGCGGCGATGTGAGGACGGGCGAACTCTTCAGCTATGTCGATCTGGAGGATCGCGTTCGTAAAGATCATCCGCTACGGGCAATTCGGCAGATGGTGAACAATGCGCTCGTTTCACTGGAAGGGGAGTTCGCTGCGCTTTATTCGCCAATTGGGCGGCCATCGATCGCGCCTGAGAAGCTTCTGCGCGCCATGCTCTTGCAGACCTTCTATTCGATCCGCTCCGAGCGGCTTTTGATGGAGCGGCTGGAATACGATCTTCTGTTCCGCTGGTTCGTTGGCATTGGCATTGACGATCCAGCTTGGGACCATTCGGTGTTTTCGAAGAACCGCGACCGGTTGCTGGAAGGCGACATCGCCGCGAAGTTCCTCGGTGCGATCCTTTCGCAGCCCAAAGTAAAGCGATTGCTGTCAACGGACCACTTCTCTGTCGATGGCACGCTGATCGAAGCCTGGGCATCGATCAAGAGCTTCAAGCCGAAGGACGGCCCAAGGGGCGATCATGGCGAACCACCGTCGGATGCGGGCGGTCGGAATAAGGAAGCAGACTTCCATGGCGAGAGACGCTCCAACGAGACGCATGCTTCAACGACCGATCCCGATGCGAAGCTTTATAGGAAGGGAAAAGGCAAGGAGGCCAAGCTGTGCTTCATGGGGCATGGGCTGATGGAAAACCGCCATGGCCTGCTGGTCGATGCCTATCTGACGGAGGCCAGCGGATATGCTGAACGGGTAGCGGCGTTGCATATGATCGGGCCCTTCACTGAGCGGACACGAGCGATCACGCTGGGTGCCGACAAGGCCTATGACACAAAGGACTTCGTCAAAGATTTGCGGTCGATGAAGGTCACGCCCCATGTGGCGCAGAACATCAATGGTCGCCGCTCGGCCATTGATGGACGCACGACGCGCCATTCCGGCTATCGGGTCAGCTTGCGCATCCGCAAGCGCATCGAGGAGGCGTTCGGCTGGATCAAGACCGTCGCCCGGCAGGACAAGACGAAGTTCCGTGGCCGCGACCGCGTCGGATGGGCCTTCACCTTCGCGGCCGCCGCCTATGATCTGGTGCGGTTACCGAAACTGATAGCGGTGCTGTCATGAGCGCGGCGTCGAATTGCCGTCTGATTGGCCGCTGGCGGATCGTTGAGGCCGATCTGTGGGATCGGGATTATCTCGACCTGGTCGAGCCCGCCACAATCACAATCAGTGCCGGCGGTCATGGCGAGATCGCCTTCGGTGCGATGCAGGCGGCCCTCGATCTCGCCTACAGCACGTCCATGGTCTCCTTCACATGGGCCGGATGCGACGAAATGGACGAAGTCTCGGGTGACGGTCATGCCGAATTGCTCGACAGTGGCTCGATCGAGATCACTTTCGCTTATGATAATGGCGACGAGGCCATCCTAAAGGCCAAACGGGAGACTTCTTCAACAGCCTGCTAGTGCTCAGGCCGCCAGAACCGCTCCTCGATGACAGCTGGCTGCTCTCCAGGAACCCTGAAGCGCTCCTCCCTCACGGAAATGTCAAGGTGCTCGTGGAACAGTGCCACGTAATCGCGTTGGGTCTGGAAGTCGGACGGCACCTCGCCCAGCTTGGCGGCTACGTCGAGGGACGCTCCTCCGGAAGAGGTGACCGGGATGACTTTCGCATGCGGCTGAAATTGCCTGAACATCTCGTATTCCGCGACGATGCCGCCCATGCCGCCGATGAAGACCGCCGCCTTGAACTCGTGCTCCTTGAACATGCGCTGCCGCATGTGTTTCAAGCTCGCCTCTCGGTCATTGTTGAGCTTCTCCGTGAAAACGACGTTCCGGAAGCGCTCGTTGTCTTCGGGGAACTCGTCCTTGAAGAACTCGGACTGATAAAGCGTCACCCACTCCGCGTAGTCGATGCTCATGCCCTCGGACATGACGAGGATCATCGGGGTGATAGCCGGATGGCCACCCCAGACAAGGCGCCTGCGCCCTAGGGACACGTAGGCGAGCGCGGACACCGCGGCGGTTATGGCAACGGTATCCGCCGTCACCGCGAATTCCGGCCCACGCCTCGGGTCTGGAACGCCCGCCGATAAGAAGATCGCTTCAGCCATTATTCGTCCATCCCTGCCAAGGCCCAGCCGGCCTCGGACACCCGGATAGTCTTCACTGCTTTAATCTGCTCGTCCAGCCACGCGAGATGCGCGATCCAACTATCGCGAATTCCGATGTGATCGTAAACAAGTACGGGTACCTCGCCCTGCTCGGCCTTCTTTGCCTTCGTCGCGACGTCGTTCAAGGTCTCGGCCGACGGGATACCGACAATCGGATAGGCCCAGATAAGGCGCTCGTTCAGCAGCCGTACGGCAATTGCCCGGTGGGCGCCCACAGCCTCGACTGCGGCGCCGATCTTCTCGACGTCCGCCCTGAGCTTGCCGGTGATCGACATGTACCGCGCGGCGATGCTCATGCTCCGGAGCCGCTCGACGCGTAGCACGATCGAGTCTGCCGTTGCATCGACGATCGGGCCATCAGGACCGAGGAGTTCTTCGGCATCGAGATACACAGTCTCAGCCATATCCATCAGACGGCTCGGCGTATGCTCCGGCCAGATGACACGAATGACCTGGATCTCCTTCGCCCGAGCCCGACCGATCTCCTGCCGCGTCCATCGGCTCGCGAAGTAGCTGGGAGTATCAAGCATAACGACAACGTCGGAGTCGACCAGCCGATGCCACAGGACATCCTGGAACGGTTCGCCGGGACGTATGTCATGCGTATCGAGGAAGACGTCGAATCCTCGAGAGTTGAGGAGGTCGTGAAGCTGCAGCGCCGCCGCGCGGGACTCCGTTCGTCTGTAGCTGACAAAGACCCGGCGCTGCGCGCGCAGGAGGCCGACGCATTCCAAAGCCGCTCCCGAAAGCTCCGTCAGAGCCGGATCGTCGGACCGGCGTCTCAGCCCGTTCGCGAACTGCAGCGAGGGCGGGATCGCAGCGCCAAAGTCGCCCGAGTGATCGACTGTCGGGATGATTGGCAGGCTTGCGGCTTTGAGTTCGTTTGCGACGTCGACGTCGCGTTCCTTGCCACCGCCGAAATAGACAGCTGCAAAGGCGTTTCGCGGATCGCGCTTACGAACGGACTGGCCGTCATGAAGCAGGACTTCCGTCCCGACCGACAAGCCGAAATCGGCAATCATTTCACCTATTGTTGCCGCGAACACGGCGCGTTCTTTCTCGGTCGGGGATCCGAGTATCGCTAGTTCGTAGAGGCTCATCGACCCGCGAGCCCCGCGGCGGTTTCAATCCATCCACCTATGTTTTGGTGTCCGCGCTGTTGCACGTAGTCGTATGCCATGCAGTGGCTCGAGATCTGGACGACGCTGCCCGACTTGGGAGCGGCGAACCAGAGGTCACTCTCTGGGATCGCGCGGGTATAGTCGGAGTAAGATACCCACTTCCCGCCTTTCCACTCGGCGAGATAGATGGAGCCGCCTGTTCTGTAGACGCCCATCTGTGCGAGTGGATCGTGTCCCCTGGTAGAAATGTATCCGTTCCGGTCCTTGACGCCATTGATATGGACGGTCAGCAAACCGTTGCCCTTGATGATACTGCGAGCGATCTCGTAGCGCACCCAGCGCCTCTGCCAGGTGTCCGTTCCAGTGAGGACGCAAGTCACCGAGGTATTCTCGAGTCCTTTCCGGAGAAACGCCTTCAGCGTGTCGTCGTTTTCGCGTTTGGAAGCCTCGAACACGCTGTTATCGAAAAATCCGACGTCGACATGGTCAGGCTTCGCCACCCATGAATTGCGGACATTCCACGCACGCCAGACGTCGGATGAATAGTGAAAGGAAAAGAACGTTCTACGCGCCATTGGCTGTTTTCCTGCTCAGGGCATCTGATTGCCGTAAAGGCGGATTCCCTTCCCCGCCGCGTCGAAGCTCCCAATTCCGCCTGTCGAGGTTCTATCGAGATGTCGGTAGAGCTGAAGATATTCGTTGCCGTGCGTGACGCCGCCCCCGTCGCGTGTGGGAATGACAAGGATTCGATCCAGGCTTTTGACGCCGTCTGCGTTTCCGATCTCCCAGGGCACCAACGACTTCCCATGGAATTCTGGGTTGCGAGCAAGAAGAACATCTCGAGGTCGCGGATCTTCGCCTGGATCTTTTCCGCGGTTCGGCGATCCGGACGTTCCGGCATCGTCGCGTCCTCCCAGTCTATGTAGACCTCCCATCCATTTCTGTGGAGGTAACCCTGCAATCCTTTGGCGAGTTCGGCGTCGAGGTGGCTGTGACACAAAAACGCCGTACGCTTGTTCTGCGCCCGCCCTTCGCTCGCTGATTTCCTTACCGTCGAGTAGCTCGCCGAGCTACGGATCTCGTTTTGGTCAATGGTCATGTAGTTCCCCTCGCCCGGGAAAGGATTTTGTCTGATTCGCAACTCATAAGCGAGCACTCCACCTCGCCATCCACTCTACGATTCTCATGAATCAATAAGCAGGAACTGAGCTACGAAGTGCCAATCTGAAGGAAAATTCCCGCCGCAGGTCAGAGTCTCTTGACACAGGGCCTGAGGTCATGGTCGCAGGGGTATTGAAAGTGATCGAGGCCGCGACGAAGAATTGATGAGGCGAATGTGGCTTACGAATGGGATGTGTTTTTAAGTTATCCGAGAGCCCCGCAAGTGCAGCCGTGGGTGGAGAAGCATTTTCTTCCGGTGCTCCGTGGACATCTCGATGGACTGCTCCCCAACGAACCAACGATCTTTGTGGATTCCGCTCAGCCAACCGGGGTCGATTGGCCTGACAATATCAAGCACGCCCTCCTGCATAGCAGAATAATGATTGCTGTCTGGACCCCACCTTACTTCCGTTCGGAGTGGTGCATGGCGGAATGGGAGAGCATGATCGCGCGCGAGGAAAGACTCAAACAACGCGGCGGGGTGCCTGCGAATGGACTAGTTTACCCCGTCGTATTTTCGGATGGGAAGAACTTCGACGACCGTGCGAAACGGACTCACGCAAAGGATTTAAGCGCATTTACCTACCCCTATGATTGTTTCCGTGAATCAAGGGAATATATGGCGTTTCACGATGCGGTATTTGCCGTTGCTGAGGAAATCGAAGCTCGCCTCGGGGACGCACCAGAGTGGCAACCAGATTTCCCTCTCGCGAACGTAGAGGCAATTGCCCAGACCGGTCCCCGCGTTAAGTTGCTGAGGTTCTAGATGCGCGGCACAGTAGTCACCTTCTACTCTTATAAGGGCGGCGTCGGACGGTCGTTCGCGCTGGTGAACGCCGCGGCGCTTTTGGGTCGATGGGGCTTTCGCGTTTTGTGTATTGACTGGGATCTGGAGGCTCCAGGTCTCGAAGACTTTTTTTCGCCCTTCAAAAGCGACGATGAGTTTTCCACCCGTAGCGGCCTCGTAGAGCTGCTGGCCGACTTCGCCAAATTTCGCCAAACTCCTCTACAGTGGCGCGACTATGTCTGCGGACTTCGTACAGCCCAACTTCCAGGCGTAAAGCTGATCAAGGCCGGTCGATCAGATTCCGACTATATGCGCCGCGTACAGCAGCTAAATTGGACGCGGCTCTACAAGCAAGGCCTGGGTGAAGCGCTTGAGATCATGTTTGATGAACTCCGCAATGAGTACGATTTCATCCTTATCGATTCGCGCACTGGCATCACTGACTTCTCCGGAATCGTAACGGCACAGCTCCCCGATATTCTGGCTTTTCTTTTCACGGCAAACGAGCAAAGCCTGGTCGGCGCAACATCCGTTGCCCGACGCGCCGCGGAAATCAGAAATGATCTAGCGATGGATCGCTCGAAGCTCCTTCTGCTGCCGATCCCCGCCCGCTTCGAGGCGCAGGTCGAGCACCGAATTTCAATGCATTGGAGAAACCGTTTCGTCGCGGCGTTAGAGGAATTTTACACTGGATGGGCTAACCAAGATGTCCCGGCCGAAAAGTTGATCCAAGCTGCGACGATACCATACGTGCCGTTTTGGAGTTTCGGCGAACGAATTTCAGTGGTTGAAGATCCATCTTCAGACTCCTCCAGCATCAACTACAGCATGGAAAATCTTGCCGCTCTGCTCGCACATAAGTTGGGACAGACACGACTGCTAGCCGGATCACGAGACGAATACGTCGGAGCCGCCCGGCGCTTGGCACGTATTCCCGATCAGAAGTCTGTATTCTTGAGTTATTCGCGGGAGAACCGTGACCTCGCCCGCCGCATCCAGCAGAGTCTCCATCGTTACGGTGTTTCTACGTGGACGGAAGACAATCTGCCAAGTGGGAGCAAACTCGAAGGCTTCGTCGACAGAGTAGAGAAGGCCAATCACTTTGTGCTTCTACTTGGCAAAGACGACCGCCACAATCGCTGGGTCGACGCAGAGGTTCGAACCTTTCTTCGGCAGGCCGCATCTGACGAGGCGCCTCGTTTGTTTATCCCATTTATCACAAGAGACACGAGACGCGAAGATCTTCCCACTATCGTCCAGCCATATCGGTTCCATGTCCTCACCGATGATGCCGACGACGCGGCTCTGAAAATTTGGAGCCAAATTCATCCTGTGGAAGCCGAGCCGAGCGAGGCACATGTGTTGCGTGTACGCGTCACCTCAGAAGGAAACGTGCCCGTCGCCGGTGCTCATATCTGCGCCCTATCGGAGAACGGTACCAGCGTTGAAAGT
Source organism: Ensifer sp. ENS11 (assembly GCF_014851895.1). Taxonomy (NCBI): domain Bacteria; kingdom Pseudomonadati; phylum Pseudomonadota; class Alphaproteobacteria; order Hyphomicrobiales; family Rhizobiaceae; genus Ensifer; species Ensifer sp. ENS11. Next base: position 10,738 of record NZ_JACVAN010000013.1, read on the forward strand.
GTTACCGACGACGAGGGACGAGCAACGTTAGAATTGCGTGCATCGCGTGCGTATAAGATTTTGTCCGCTCATTCATCTTACTTGCCAGCAGTTATCAAAGATTTCCACACACACGATGTTCTCGAGCTTCGCCTGAAGCGACAGAGAGCGATTGGCTCCGCTGTTTTGCAGTCGAGCGGCTACATCCCAGGTTTGAATGGTCGTCTAAATCCTATCCTTGATACGCTGAATCGAACGTATCTATACGCCGATAATATCGCTGTAGACGGAGGCAAGAAGCAACCTACAGCGTTTACCGTCGACGAGCCATTCATTTTGGAAGATAATCAGGGAAATGTAATTCGAGCAGCGGTTCGACTTATTGAAGGGCGGACTACGCTTATCGAATATGAGAAAGTTACCTCCCATCTTGAAGCACTTGTCGTCCTTCGAAATGATATAGAGCGCTCACTTCGAACTGCCGCCGATCGGGAATTTTCGGAGGATCCAGCATTTCGAAAAAATTCGAGAATGCTATCACTGACGCGACTGGCGGAAAAACTTTTGTCTGATAGAGCGGATGCTGCGCCACTGTTGCAACTTCTTCGTAGCTTCACAAAAACAGCGAACGCTGCTCTCCACGGTGAAAGTGTTGAACCCGGCGCGATAAGGAAGGCACTCGGCGCAGGACGACAGGCACTCTTGCAGCTTGACCTGACGACGGCTGACCCTCCTCGCTAAAGCATACCCAAGCTCTGAACCTATTCCCGGTCATTTCGCGCAGGTCCAGAGCTCCTCTGACGATCCGGAGCGCCGCCTGCGGCCAAGTGGCTTTTGCCCCTTCCCCGCGGCCCAGGTGATGGTGCTGGCCACGCCTGCCCGCAGAGGGTTCGGAGACGTCGGCAGGCAGCGCCCAGCCGGATGGCTGTTCAACGATCCGCCGGCGGGTGCGCAGCACGTCGCGTGTGGATCGTCACCTCGTGTGTCGGCTTGCGTATGTGATGACCGGCGTCGTGGAGCACGAGGTCTTCGAAGACGAGCTCGCCGTTGATCTAGGCGAGTGAGCGCAATGCTGCGTCCGAGATGGGCCGCAGGCGCCCTTCCTGCCAGGTTAGTCATCTTAGGCGATCATTAACCATATGAATTAACTTCGTAATTAGCTGTAACGGAAGCGAATGGCGCTCAAGTTTCCGTCATCAGGACGCCGCCTTTCACGACACGTCACTATCGATAGGTACTCCGTATCGCTAATGATGGATTTGGGATGATCCACTGATGACACCGCAGGGGCACAGGTGATGGTCGATTGGATCCGCATCCGATCCTCCGGGAGATTGCAACCAGCTATGTCGGAAGAGCTTGACCCATTGCCTCTCCGTGTCATCGTGATGTGATGATCAAAGGTGTGCTCTTGGATCTCGCCGGCGTCATCTATGATGGCGAAGATACCGTGCCTGGCGCGACTGAAGCAGTGGCGCGCCTGCACGAAGCCGGTCTCCTCGTTTGCTTTGTGAGCAACACCATCCGCTCAAACAAGCAAACCGTACTCGACCGGCTCGCCAGGCTTAGTTTTTCGGTTACGAGCGACGAACTCTTCACTCCGGCGCAGGCGGCGCGCAATTGGCTTCGCAAGCACGAGCGATCGCCACATCTTCTGGTACACCCCGATCTAATTCAGGAATTCCAAGGCCTGGAAGGCAGTCGCGGGAAGGCGATCGTTATTGGCGACGCGGGAGACGCATTCGACTACGAAGCGCTAAATGCGGCATTTCGAGAGCTGGTCGACGGAGCCGAATTGCTCGCTCTCGCAGCCAATCGGACGTTCAGGGATTCCGACGGAAAACTCAGCCTTGACGCGGGAGCGTTCGTCGCTGCACTGGAATTCGCAAGCCAGAGAGACGCCATTGTCCTTGGGAAGCCGGCTCCGGCATTCTTCCGCTCGGCACTCGCCACCATCAACTGCACGGAAGGAGAGGCCGTGATGATCGGCGACGATGCGGAAACGGACGTCGCTGGGGCCTTGAGGATCGGTTTTGCCCATGCGCTGCTGGTGCGCACCGGAAAGTATCGCCACGGCGACGAAGGCCGTTTCGAGCCTGCACCGACGGCGACACTGCGCGATATTTCCGCCGCGGTCGATTGGATTCTCGCAAAGCGCAGAGAAGCGGGGTGAGTGGAATAAGCGGGCGCGCTGCCAGACAGCGGACATCAGAGCTTGGGGTTGTGGCTACTGTTTTCCAGCATCTAACTGAAAAGATTCCAACTCCGCGGTCGCTGGTGCGCTCTGTCTGCGCCCAGAGTATCCGGGAGTGCCGCTTAGCTACCGTTGAAATTCACGCAATCAATGACTAGCTTGCAATCAATGATGAATGAGAGGTGCCAATGGCCAGCATGACGATCCGAAATCTCGACGATGCACTTAAACAGCGTCTGAGGTTGCGCGCCGCCTCGCATGGTCGATCGATGGAAGACGAAGCACGCGACATTCTTCGCGCTGCGCTATCCACCGCCGGCCAGCGGCCAACCAATCTGGCGCGTGCCATTCGCGCGCGTATCGAACCCCTCGGGGGCGTAGAGCTCAAGGTACCTGCACGCGACCCGATTCGTGACGCTCCGGATTTTGGCGCGTGATTATTCTTGACACCAATGTTTTGCCGGAGCTCCTGGCCCCGTGCCCTCGCCTGCTGTTGAAGCTTGGTTAGGCGACCAACCGCCGACTTCTGTCTTCACGACTGCCGTTACCGAAGCTGAAATCCGATATGGTATTGGGTTGATTGGCGGACGGGCGCAGGCGGCAGAGCCTGGAAGCGGCGATCATGCCGATATTCAGCGAAGACCTGGCCGGCCGAATTCTACCCTTCGACAGCGACGCAGCTGCCGCCTATGCGACGCTCGCCATCGCGCGACGCAAGGCTGGCCGCCCCATCAGCCAATTCGATGCACGGATTGCCGCCATAACCCTCTCACGCGGCGCCGCACTGGCGACCCGGAATGTCGCCGACTTCGAAGCTACCGGTGTCGTAATCAATCCGTGGGGCTATAGAAGCTAAGGGAGACCACGGTGGCGGAAGCGGCAGGCAAGTTGATCAGCGGGGATCCGGTTCTCAAACGTGCCGAGGAGCTGGACGCGCTCGACGCCATCCTGCCGTTCGACCGCCGCGACCAGCTTGCTGCCCTTCTCACGGACGCCGATGTCGCGACGCTGAAACACCTCGCCGGCGAAGGCATGGGTGCCAATACCCTGAGGGCGCTGGCCTCCGACCTCGGCTATCTCGAAGCCTGGTGCCAGCTCGCCACCGGCGCTCCTCTCCCCTGGCCGGCGCCCGAAAGCCTGCTGTTGAAATTCATCGCCCATCACCTCTGGGACCCGGCTAAGCGTGCCGAAGATACAAGCCATGGCATGCCGGCAGAGGTGGAAAGCGGATTGCGCTCCCAACGCCTCTTGCGCGCCACAGGACCACACGCCCCGGAAACCGTTCGACGCCGGCTAACAAGCTGGTCGATCCTCACCCGTTGGCGCGGCCTCATCGGTTCCTTTGACCGCCCTTCGCTGAAATCCGCCCTGCGACTGGCCGTTCGCGCCAGTGCACGGCCGCGGCAACGCAAGAGCAAAAAGGCGGTCACGGGCGATATCCTGGCGAAGCTTCTGCTCGCGTGCGCCGGCGAGCGTCTGGTCGATCTACGCGATCGTGCACTGCTTCTGGCCGCGTTCGCCTCCGGCGGACGGCGCCGATCAGAAGTGGCAGCGATGCGCGTTGAGGATCTCAACGATGAGGACCCGGTTCGGACAGATCCAAACGACGAGAAATCCCTTCCCCTCTCCTGCCTGTCGATCCGGCTCGGCCGCACGAAGACGACGACGAGTGATGGCGACGAACATGTGCTGCTGATCGGCCGGCCAGTGGTTGCGCTGAAACGTTGGCTGGAGGAAGCCAATATCGAAGAGGGGCCGGTGTTCCGACGCATTGACCAATGGGGGAATATCGACCAGCGGGCGCTGACGCCGCAGTCGGTCAACCTGATCCTGAAGGGCCGCTGCAAACATGCCGGGCTCGACCCGACGCTATTTTCGGCGCATGGGTTGCGGTCAGGCTATCTGACCGAGGCTGCCAATCGGGGCATCCCGCTCCCTGAAGCCATGCAGCAGTCGCTGCACAAGTCGGTGACGCAGGCCGCTCGCTATTACAATGACGTGGAACGCAAACAGGGGCGCGCCGCCCGGCTGATCACCTGATAAGACCGCTGTCTGAAGTCGCCGACGTCGATGCATCGTTGCGGTGGTTCAGCGATCTTGCATAGTCAATTTCAGGCTTAGTGACCCCATCATTAAAGGGGCGCAGATATACGAAAGAGAGAGCAAGGGTGAACGATTGCGTTGGCGGAGAATGGTTCCACCTCGCAGGCAAGGTCGCAGAAGGACGGCAACCAGCCTTCAAATTTTCGATGCAGCGAGTTCATCATCTGCAGGGGGCTCGAACATCTGCGCCCATTTCAAGATCATCTCCTCAGAGATGCGGAATGCGGTGGCCGGAAGCGACGCATTCCGGGCCGCCAACCGGGTTAAGATCTCTTCGATCGGCGTCGGCGCATAATGAATGATAGTGTTGGCTCTCAATTGCACAGCACGGCTGCGAAACTCGTCGCGCTCAGTCCGAGACCAGAAGCCGAAGTCCAATATAACATCAACACCTTGTATGAGTATGCGCCCGGCTATCTCCCAGAGCAGTGCTTCTATGGCACTGTGCCTCGTGTCGTGCTCGGGATCGTTCAGATCTTGACCGAAGAGGCGAAGATGCCACTCATCCGGCGTCAGCCGAACAGCCGGTAAGGCCCTTTCGAGTTCCTTCGCCCGCGTTGTTTTACCGGAGCCCGGTAATCCAACCATCAGATGCAGCGTCGCCAATGAGTATCCTTTTGCCTTAGCCGTCTCGGGTTGACTTCGTTCAAAGGTAGCAACTGGTCGAGAGCTGCTGGAGACGGCGCGGAGTTGTCTGCTTAGCATGCTTCAGGACTCGCGCTTGCGACGGTTGAGCAGCTTCTCACGATCGGCTCTCAATTCGCCTTTCGGCCCCTCAGCCGCCTATCAATGGGCGATGGCGCTGATTTGAGCGCGTCTTGCTGCAAGACAATATGTCGACCGGACCGTCCATTCAACACCCTCTCCCTGCCACCCAAAGCAGAGAGATGGAATCGGCCTTTGGGCTCCGATAGGCTGCCCTTGGCCGGATGAGTAGCCGCGGTTGGGCAAAAATGAGTTATAGAAAGGAATTCTATAGCTCATGAAATGGAACTGGACACAGCAAGGCTGGCCCGAATTCAGATTTGACGCTTCCCGGCTTGTCACCGCGGCCGTCATCAGCTCGCGCCAGCTCGAAATCGCACCGTTCGGCCCATGCATCGCGATCTTCTGAGAGAGCTACTTCAGCGGCTTCCCGGATCCCTACCACGACAGACGTTTGGAACATGAAGCCCGACCGCGCCGATTAGGAAGTTGCAATTCCCCGACTGATTGTACCTCGTTGCAGACGCCCACAAAGGTGCAGAGCGAGGAACCGACATCCGTCATGGCGCCACTTCACGAAAGGCGCGCGCAAGATTTTGCTCCTGGCACTTGCAAACCCTGACAGCTGTCAGGATTTCCGTTCCTCAGAACCACATAGAGAATCCGCACGAGGCCAAGCCCGACCAAGCTGAGCCGGGGCAGACGCGTTACCCCGCTCACCGAGGAAAACGAGGTGCAAGCGCAAGTGCAAACCGCCGTAAGTGTCGGCACCACTTGGCGCCCTAAACCCTGACAGCTGTCAGGGTTTAGTGTTCGGGCGCTCCCCCAACGTCCACTACCAATTGCCGTTGGATTTTGTAGTGTCATGGCACCAGTTGCTGTGAAGTGGTTCAACTCGACGAAGACCTACGAGTTCGTCCAACCAGACAACGGCGGCACAGACGTCTGTGTCGAAGCCTCAGCCGTTGAGCGCAACCAAACATCATCGCAACGGCGGTCAGAACCACAATATCGATGCGATCCAGGACCGCAAATCGGGCAGATGTCGGCTGACAATCGATGGAGTTAACTCGCCTCCCGGCTGCAAGTTTTCCATATGATTGTTATACTGCCCGGCATGGGCGTCTGTTCTACGTACTCTGCGAACTCCATATCCGCGTTCCGACACTTGCTAGGACCTTAATCGCCGCCAATCGTACCGTCTGGCGTCTCACCGATGGGGCCACGTGAAGTTTTCTAGCAGGTAATGGGAACCGGTTCGAACGTCGTTGTACAGCGCCTATATCCGCGGCGTTTGGCCTGTTCAGCCGTGTCCGCCGCGCCGCACGGAGACGACCTGAATGGACCCAAGCGGGTTGTCGAACTCAGCCGCAGCATCGGGTGGTCCGCAGAGGCTACCTGGCTCGCGCGTGTGCATGGACGGAAAAGTGACACGGGTCGTCACGAACGGACGCACAGGGAGGAACAAATGGCCGATCTGAAGAGCGAACTGGACAGGATACTCGGACGCGTGACCTCGGGTCCTCAGAAGGACCGGGTTCCTGGGGTTGTCGCGATGGTCACAGACGCCGAAAGCAACAAATACGAGGGTGCTGCGGGTGTGAGATCCTTGGCCGACGACACGCCGATGACCACCAGCGATATCTTTGCCATCTTCTCGGCCACCAAGGCGATCGGCGGAACCGCGGTGATGCAATGCGTCGAGGAGGGGCCGCTGGACTTGGATGCTCCAGCAAAGGAATACGCCCCAGAAATCAGTGAGTTACAGGTGCTTGATGGATTCGACCCCGCTGGAAATCCGAAACTGCGCGCACCCCGAACTGAGATCACCACCCGCATGCTGATGCTGCATACGGCGGGCTTCGGGTATGACATCTTCAATGAGCACTACAACAGGCTGGCCAAGGACCACGGCCAGCCCAGCGTCGTTTCCGGCACGCGTGCGGCCCTTAAGACGCCGCTCCTATTCGATCCGGGCGAGAAATGGGAGTATGGCACCAATATCGACTGGGCCGGACAGGTTGTCGAGAGCATCCGAGGGAAACGGCTGGGCGAGGTGCTGAAAGAGCGCGTGTTCGGCCCGCTGGCCATGTCCGATATCGCGTTTACGCGTACGGACGGGATGAAGGCGCGCACAGCCACGATGCACGCACGCGGAGAGGACGGCGCACTGAGCCCGATGACCGATTTTGCACTGCCGGACAACCCCGAGGTCGACATGGCAGGCCATGGCCTTTACGGATCAGTAGGGGAGTACATGAAATTCATCCGCATGTGGCTGAACGATGGTGCGGGGCCAAACGGCCAGGTGCTCAGACCCGAGACGGTGGAGCAGGCGGCAACCAATGGCCTGCAGCCACATCAGAAAGTGGTGATGCTGCCCGGAGTGATCTCCAGTCTTTCGCACGATGCCGAGCTCTTCCCCGGGCTGAAGAAATCTTGGTCCTATACCTTCATGGTCAACGACGAAGTCGCGCCGACCGGCCGTCCTGCGGGCGCGATCGGCTGGGCCGGATTGGCAAACCTGTTCTACTGGATCGATCGAAAGAACGGCATCGGCGGGTTCTGGGCGACCCAGATTCTGCCCTTCGGCGACCCTGCCTCCTTCACGGCCTACCTGGATTTCGAGACGGCAACGAATGTCGTGCAAGGCATCAAGACCGCCGCCTGAGAAACTGGGACTCGGATGTAACCGCGATCCCATCTCCAACCACTCGGTCATCCGCGGAAGGTTGCGCAGGCAACGGCTGCAGTGGCTCTCCTTGCTTGTTCCGGCAGTTGACTCGAACGACAAACTTCCACCCTTTGCGTTCGTTCGGTTGCTGGGGTAGCACGACGCGATTCTGACCCAGACCGGACATTGCGGATGGCGCCCCCGGCGCTACGAAGCGTTGAGGCGCCGTTTGCTCGCATTAGTGCCATCAGCATCGGCCCGAGCGAAAACTCCCCTCGCTGCGCCTTTGTCGTCAGATTCCTGAGATAGCCGCCGGCCGAGTTGATGTGCGCTGCTCGCTCCAGGATGCAAGCCATCGTCGCGGCCGCATTTTCCGGCCCCATCGCGTCGCAGGCATCCTGATAGGCGCTCGGACTGACGCCAAGCATCGATCGAACCACCACCGCGGCAGCCATCAGTTCGCGCCAGCTCGAAATCGCTCCGTCTGACCCGTACATCGCGATCTCCGGGCAGGCCTGCAGCACCATCCCCAACTGAAACGCTTTTAACGGCTCGCGCTTCGGCTCTGGCTTTACCTCAGTTTTCGCCCTTAGCTCCTTTTCAGAGCATGGTTCAAGTTCATGGATGGATTCGGTATGTGAATTCTGTATGTGACGTTCAAAACCGACAGCATTGGTGCTCGTTTTTTCCGAAATCATCTGCATTTCCAGCAGATTGAGAACTTCCGACTGCAGAATCTGCATTTCATCGAGGATTACCTGCAGATCGCCGATGGTGGGTGTGCGCGGGATCCGGCCAACTAGAGCGACATACATCAGTTCAATCGCTCCCCAATCGCCAGAAGCTCTTTCTTCCATCGCTGCGGAGATCAGCTTTCGAACATCGCGCCGGCAAATCGAGAGCGTTTCCTTGACCCGACGGAACTCCGCGCGATCGGCCGCAACCTGCTGCGCCAACTGTGCCAGCTCGTCAGCGCGCGCAAGCAGGGGCGACAAGTCGAAGCCGTAAGCGTCCTCAATTTCGCCTGAGCGATCTTTGCGGGCATATCGCTTGCCGTTGGCGCTGTCCTTGCGGACGATCAGGCCCGCTTCAACAAGTGCTGCCAGATGCCGGCGCAACGTTGTGCCGGCAATGCCATGCGCTCGCACTGACAACTGTGCATTGGAGGGGAAGACAATCATCGCCCGTTCCCGAGAGAGTTCAGCCTCAGGATAGAACGTCAGCAAGGCATCAAGGACGGCAAGGGCCCGATCCTGAATTCCAAGCGAAGCTCTCGCCTCGGACGCGTCGCGAAACACCTTCCACTTGTCCGCCGTCTTGCCTGGTTTGATTTCAGCCGTGGTGAACTGCCTTTTGACCAAGGCAAGCGTCATCGGCCGCCGTCCAAAGGGCGTCGTCACATTTCCACTCTGCATTTCTCTTCACCTCAAAAAGGCAAAAGAAACCCGCTCACCAAAAACGATGCCAAAGACTCTTGACTGGGATTCGTGGAAATGCGATTCTCAGATTGCTAGATATGAGGAAGGCTTCCACGACGGAAACGTTTGGGGGCCTTTTTCTTTTGCGCAGCTTCCTTCCGATGTCTTCTCGAAATCCTGACAGTTGTCAGGATCATTCACTGTCGCGTTGGCGAGAGAACTGCTCGGCCAAGACCGGCAACTGCTCTTCCATGAATTTTATGAATTGAACGCCTAGCTTTCCCTCAGCAGAGATCCGCATTTCCTTCGGCGTACTCTTGCAAGCACCGAGCCTGGTCCCCGAGGCGTCCACAATCGGTGTCTGCTCCTGCCGGGAAACAACGGCTGGCTTGACGGCATTCAACGCACGCTGAAACCGCTGGTCCGAACCTTCGGCAGTGCCGCTCGCCTTCGCCAACGCGGCGCGGACGGCACCAACGGCACCTGGCTTGTCGGCAATCGCCTTCGCCAGATCCAGCCAGCGCGGTCTACCAACCTTCGGTGCGCGGCCGATCGCTTCGATGATGTCGGCTGGAACGGCGCGATAGACACTTCTCATTCGAGCCAGCTCGGCATCTTCGATTGAAAGGGCGGCGTATATGTCGCGCGGCCTAATCCCGGCATCGTCCATTCGGTAGGCAAACAGTGAACGCTCAATCCAGGTAAGATCCTGACGGTTTCCGTTCTCGATGCCCTGCGCCACCACCAGGTCGAGGTCGGACATTTCGACCTCCAGCGCGCGCACTGGCCGACCGAGTTCTTGGGCTGCTCTCCAGCGCCGATGGCCGTAGACAATCTGGTAGCGGTCAACTGAAGAAGGATGACGCCGGACCTGAATTGGAACTTTCTGTCCTTCGGTCTCCATGGAGCGCTTAAAGGCCTCGAAGTCTCCGACATTGTCGTCTGGCAGACGATCCGGATAGGGAGAGGGGTCGATCGTGTCCGGATCCAGTTCGAGGATCAAACCGCCCCCAGCCTCGACAATCGCTCGCAAACGATCCCGCTCGGCACGGATGTCGTCGATGGCTCGGTGCGCAGCGCCAATCACGCCTGCGCCGACCCGGGCGATGGGAGCAGGGGAGGGCGTCTCCGATCCAGCGGGCTGATCGTTTTCCAGCTCGGCCGAAAGCAATCCGAAGTTCGCAACAATCGATTTACGGGGTGACTTGCTCATTCACGTCCCCAGCTTGAGTTGATGAGCCGTATGATCGCCTCATTGACCGCATCCACGGCTTCGCGTGCACGTTTGTGCGTGTCACGGCCAATCTGCCCCATTTCCAGTTCGTAGATCGACCGTTTGGCAAGACCTGCAGCCTCGACAGCCGTGCTTTCGATCGCCGTCGGCAATATAACGTCTGATCCAAACAGATGACGGAGCATGGCGACGACCTGCGACTGAGGCCCATCGTTGGGGTCATGCCGCGTCACCAGATACCGGATGAAATCCTGATCCAGTTGCGCGCCGCTCTCGTTCAGCACGCTGATCAGGTCTCCCATCATCAGCAGGAACTGGTTCATCGAAGCCACGTCGAGCATGGCAGGATGAACGGTGATGATCATGCTCGTCGCAGCATAGATGGCGCTGAGGGTCAAAAATCCAAGTGACGGAGGCGTATCCAGAAGGACGACATCGTAGTCGGCTTCGACTTCCGCAAGTGCGAGCTTGAGCCGTTCGAAGAAGATCGCGCCGGAGCTCGTTTTGTGGGCGAGGATGCGCGGGGTTTCGTGCTCGTACTCCATGACCTCCAGGTTGCCGGGGATCAGATCAACGCCATCGAAGTAGGTCTTGCGAATAATGTCGCGTATTGGGCGCCTTTCTGACTCGTCGTAGCGAAGCGCCGCGTAAATGGTCTCGTTGGCTCCAACGTCGAACTCTGGCTGGGCACCGAACAGAGCGGACAGCGATGCCTGAGGATCGAGATCCAGCGCCAGGACGCGGTAGCCGTTGAGCGCAAGGTAATGTGCAAGGTGGACGCAGGTCGTCGTCTTTGCGCTACCGCCCTTGAAGTTGGCGATCGCCAGAACCTGCAAATGCTCACCGGGACGCCGTCGGGGAAGGAAGCGAAGCGCCTCTGCGGGCTTTTGCTTGGCAAACAGCGCCCGCAATTCGTTGATCTGCTCGAGTGTATAGACCCGATGATTGTTTTCCAGCCTGCCCGGAACAGGGCCGCGCCCCTCACTCGACATCAGCTTCAAAGTCGAATCCGGGATGGACGTGAGCTTGGAAACTTCATTGGTCAGAAACTGACGCAGCATCTTTTCGGACTTCGGGGGATACATGCGGGTTCTGAGTTGCTGCAATTGGCTCGATAGAAGGCCCGCATGGCGCGTGATCTTGCTGCCCGCATCTTCCTTGGACGGAACAGCCGTCTCTGATCGTAATGCTATCGCCATGTATCCCTCTTGTCGGCCTGCTGCCGGTTTACCGGCCATTGCCCGCTAAAAGCTAGAACACGATTCTATCAAGGGCGTCCAGGACAATAGGGTTAATGCAAGGTTAACGCCCAAGAACCAAAACGAGCGGCGGCTGGCGCTAACACTTGGATTCTTCCAGCTTTTCTCAACTTCCAGAATTGAGAGCAGGAGAGAATTACTATCACTTTTGATGGTGAAGCGGCTTCACGATCTACCGCTGGACGGCGTGCCAAGACGCCCAACGAGAGATTCACGCGAACATATATTGCAGGCTGAATGGGCAGAATAGCCGGTGCGCCGGCCCCTCACTTTTGAGACTCGCTCAATGTTTCTGTTCCTGCAAACCTCCTCGCAGTCGCGTCGGAGAGGATGAAGCCGATGAAAATCATTCAGATTCAACAACCAGCAAGTCCAGCAGAAGCTTTACTGCTGGAAGAAATGTATCGATTGCGGGGCAGGGTCTTCGCCGAACGGCTTGGCTGGAACGTCCGCATCGAAAATGGTCGCGAGATCGATCGATACGACAGGCTCGCTCCCCTCTACATCCTGGCGGTGACACCGCGCGCGGACGTTGTTGGCTGCGCCCGTCTTCTGCCAACGTCTGGCCCAACGATGCTGACGGACACCTTTGCCGAGCTGCTACCACCCCAAGGGCTCGCCACTCACGCCCATCAGATAGAGAGTTCACGCTTTTGCGTCGATACATCGAGATCTGGGGGAGGGGGGTCTCTGCATGAAGTCACCCGCCTCATGCTCGCCGGCATCGTCGGATGCTGCCTCGTTCATGGCTTTACCGAAGTTGTGACGGCCACGGACGTGGCGTTCGAGCGCATCCTCAGACGCGCCGGCTGGCCGCTATCCCGGCTCGGCGAGCCTCGTTTGATCGGAACGACGCTCAGCATTGCCGGAAAGCTGCAGGTCAATCAGGAGATCTCCGACCGGCTGCAACCGCCGGCCTGTTGCGTAAATTTCTCACGCCTTCGCTGGCCGGTGGCCTAAGCATGATCGAACAACACTCGCACCCTCGCCTCATCCGTAAGCTCAAGGACGCTCTTGGCGCTAAGCTTTGTGCCACACTCGACGATCCCGCGATCGTTGAGGTCATGCTGAACCCCGATGGACGCGTTTTCGTCGAGCGTCTGGGCCGGCCAATTGCCGACGCGGGTGAGATGGACGCCGCCACCGCTGAGATCATCATTGGGAGCGTCGCCCATATTCTGGGCTCCGAGGTCTCGCGCGAACGGCCAATCGTCTCTGGAGAGTTGCCGATCGGCGGTCACCGTTTCGAGGGCCTGATACCGCCGATCGTTGCGGCACCGATCTTTGCCATCAGACGCAAGGCGTCACGCGTCATTCCGCTCAAAGACTATGTCGATGCGCAGGTGATGACGCCTCGGCAAGCCGCATTCATCCGCAGCGCGATCAGATCCCGGTTGAACATCGTGATTTGCGGCGGAACGGGATCCGGCAAGACCACGCTTGCCAACGCGGTCATTGCCGAAATCGTGGAGACGGCCCCAAACGACCGGCTCGTGCTTCTGGAGGATACGCTTGAACTGCAATGTTGCGCGCAAAACGCAGTTGCCCTTCGCACCAGCGATAGGGTCGACATGGCTTGCCTCTTGCGCAGCACCATGCGGCTGAGACCCGATCGCATTGTCGTTGGAGAGGTTCGCGATGGGGCAGCGCTTACCCTGCTTAAGGCTTGGAACACAGGCCATCCCGGCGGTGTGACGACCATCCATTCGAATACGGCCCGCTCGGCATTGCAGCGCCTCGAACAACTGACCTCGGAAGTCAGTCAGCAGCCGATGCAGACCGTCATCGGCGACGCCGTCGATCTGATCATCTCGATCGAACGAACCTCAAACGGACGGCGCGTGCGCGATCTCCTCGAGATCGGGGGCTACAGCGACGGCCACTATCAGGCAACCAGAAGGAACCGGGAGGGCGGACTGCATGCGGCTTGAACTTCATAACCTCATAATCCCCACGACAATCGTTCTCGTTGCCATGGCGTCACCCGCATTCGCAGGCTCCGGCGGTGGTCTGCCATGGGAGGCACCGCTCGAGCGGGTCCAGGAATCGATCACGGGGCCTGTCGCGGGCTTCATTGCGCTGGCCGCGGTGGCGATCGCCGGTGGCATGCTGATATTCGGCGGCGAACTCAACGATTTCGCTCGGCGCCTGGTTTATGTCGTGCTCGTGGCTGGCATTTTGCTCGGGTCGACGCAGATCGTCGGGCTGTTCGGCGCCACCGGCTCCTCGATCGGCACGTCTCAAGTACCGATGCCACCGGCCGAGGTGGAAGGCGAACTGGGGGCGGCAAATGGCTGAGCCCGCATCCAACCTGCGCCAAAACCGCATTCACCGCGCACTGTCGCGTCCGAACCTTCTGATGGGGGCTGACCGTGAGCTCGTGCTGGCGACCGGCCTTGTAGCCACGATCCTGATCTTCGTCGTGCTGACGGTTTATTCAGCAATCGTCGGCGTGATCGTCTGGACGTCGATCGTCGGCGTGCTTCGCCGCATGGCGAAGATCGATCCGCTGATGCGCAGGATTTACATTCGCCACGTCTCCTATCGCGCTTGCTATCTCGCGACCTCGTCGCCATGGCGCAGGTATTGAGGGATCCGGATGGTTGCTCTTCGCACTTTCAGGCGCACCGGTCCCTCCTTTGCTGATCTCGTGCCCTATGCCGGTCTCGTTGACAACGGGATCGTGCTTTTGAAGGACGGCTCGCTGATGGCGGGCTGGTACTATGCCGGACCGGACAGCGAGAGCTCGACTGATCACGAACGCAATGAGATAGCCCGGCAGATCAGTGGCGTTCTGTCACGGCTTGGCTCGGGCTGGATGATCCAGGTGGAAGCGATCCGAATGCCGACCAAAGATTACGCCTCGGCCGGTTCGTGCCACTTTCCAGATCCTGTCTCACGCGCGATCGACGAGGAGCGCCGCGCCCATTTCGAACGGGAGAGGGGCCACTTTGAAAGCCGTCATGCCCTGGTCGTGACCTATCGGCCACACGAGGAGCGTCGCACCCGCTTCAGCAAATATGTCTACTCCGACGACGCAAGTCGAACACGGTCGTTTGCCGATACGGTACTCCAGACATTCCGACGCACGGTCGGCGAGGTCGAGCAATATCTGAGCAGCACCATCTCGATCCGCCGCATGGTGACGCGCGAAGTCGAAGAAGCCGGAGGCTTCAGGATTGCGCGCTATGACGAGTTGCTGCAGTTCGTGCGCTTCTGCATCGCCGGCGACAATCACCCCGTGCGGCTGCCCGAGATACCGATGTATCTCGACTGGATTGTGACCGCGGAACTTCAGCACGGTCTCGCACCGACCATCGAAAATCGCTTCCTGGCGGTCGTCGCTATCGATGGGTTCCCGGCCGAAAGCTGGCCCGGCATCCTGAACAATCTCGACCTCCTGCCGCTCAGCTACCGCTGGTCGTCGCGCTTCATCTTCCTCGATGCGGAGGAGGCCCGCGCGCGGCTCGAGCGCACGCGCAAGAAGTGGCAGCAAAAGGTGCGCCCGTTTTTAGACCAGCTGTTTCAGACCCAAAGCCGCTCTGTCGACCAGGACGCCTTTGCCATGGTCGTCGAGACCGAGGAGGCGATCGCGGAAGCGTCCTCCCAGTTGGTCGCCTACGGTTATTATACCCCAGTCGTCGTCCTCTTCGACGAGGATCATGATCGCCTGAAGAGCAATGCTGAAACCGTGCGTCGCCTAATCCAGGCCGAAGGCTTCGGTGCACGGATCGAGACATTGAACGCGACGGACGCCTATCTCGGCAGCCTGCCGGGCAATTGGTACGCGAACATACGCGAGCCGCTGATCAATACGCGCAATCTCGCCGACCTGATGCCCTTGAACACCGTCTGGTCCGGGAACCCGGACGCCCCATGCCCATTCTATGCGCCGGGCGCGCCGCCTCTCATGCAGGTCGCCTCCGGCTCTACGCCTTTCCGTTTGAACCTGCATGTCGACGATGTCGGGCACACACTTGTTTTCGGGCCAACGGGCTCAGGAAAGTCGACGCTGCTTGCTTTGCTCGCGGCCCAGTTCCTGAGATACGAAAACGCTCAGATCTTCGCGTTCGACAAGGGCAACTCGCTGTTGCCGCTGACGCTCGCAACGGGTGGCGACCACTATGATGTAGGCTCTGATACCGCCGACGGCCGACAACAACTTGCCTTCTGCCCGCTCATGGAATTGGCCACGGATGGCGATCGCGCCTGGGCTTGCGAGTGGGTCGAGACGCTGGTCCAGTTGCAGGGCGTGCCGATCGCTCCCGATCATCGCAATGCCATCTCCAGGCAGGTCGCCCTGATGGCCGCGGCGCCGGGTCGCTCGCTTTCTGATTTTGTCAGCGGCGTGCAAAATCGCGATATCAAGGACGCATTGCATCCCTACACCGTCGACGGGCCCATGGGCCAGTTGCTGGATGCGGAAACAGACGGTCTATCGTTCGGCACCTTCCAGACGTTCGAAATCGAACAGCTGATGACCCTGGGTGAGCGTCATCTCGTGCCGGTGCTCACCTATCTTTTTCGCCGGATAGAGAAGCGGCTGACGGGCGCACCAAGCCTCATTATCCTCGACGAGGCCTGGCTGATGCTCGGTCATCCGGTCTTCCGCGAGAAGATCCGAGAGTGGTTGAAGGTCCTGCGTAAGGCAAACTGCGCCGTCGTCCTGGCAACCCAGTCGATTTCCGACGCGGAGCGATCCGGCATTATCGATGTGCTGAAGGAAAGCTGCCCGACGAAAATTTGCCTGCCGAACGGGGCTGCCCGGGAACCAGGAACCAGAGAGTTCTACGAGCGCATCGGCTTCAACGACCGCCAGATCGAGATCGTCGCGATGGCTCTGCCGAAGCGCGAATACTATGTCGCGTCGCCTGCGGGACGACGGCTGTTCGATATGGCGCTCGGCAGCGTCACACTCTCATTCGTTGGCGCAAGCGGGAAAGACGACCTCAAGCGCATTCGCGCCCTTTACGACGAATTCGGGCCGCAGTGGCCGATCCATTGGCTCCAGACGAGAGGACTTCACGATGCCGCATCGCGTCTCACACTACCGTAAGGTGCTGCCTGTTTCCTTGCTCATCACGATGACCGCTTTGCCGACCACGGTGACGGCCGGCAGCGCGACCGGGGCTGCGACGGAATGGACACAGCTCGCCAACAATGCCGAGCTTCTGAACATATTGGAAAAGTCCGGCGTCCAGGTGAACAACCAGCTGAAGCAGATCGGTCAGCTCGCCGAGCAGATCCAGAACCAGCTCAGGATCTACGACAATATGCTGCAGAACACCGCGCAGCTGCCGGCCCATGTCTGGGGTCAGGTCGAACGCGATCTCGGGCAACTCCGCAAAGTTGTGGCGACAGGCGAGGGGATCGCATTCTCCATGGCCAATGCGGACGACATCCTCAGACAGCGATTCAAAAGCTATGCGGAGCTCAAGTCGAACCTGCCGGCGGGCGCCAGCTTCTCGTCGACCTACGCCGGCTGGTCGCAGACCAACCGCGGAACGATCGCCGGAACGTTGAAAGCGGCGAGCCTGACCGGCGATCAGTTCACGACAGAGGAAGCGACGATGGCCGAGTTGCGCACCATGTCGCAAACGTCAGACGGGCAGATGAAAGCCCTGCAGGTCGGCCATCAGATAGCTGCTCAGCAGGTGGCGCAGATGCAGAAGCTTAGAGGTCTCGTCTCCCAACAGATGACGATGATGGGCACCTGGTACCAGACCAGTCAGACCGACAAGGATCTCGCACAAGCCCGACGCGAAAGGTTCTTCTCGTCCACCGCGCCCTCCACCAGCGGAGGACAGGCGATGGAGCCGAGATGGTGAGCAAGAAGTTCGCCGGAATAGTCACGGTCGGTCTTTTGCTCGTCGGCGGCCTATCATCGGCACTGTTGCTAGTTGTTTGTCATGAGCAAGCGCAGACGCGCCGTGCCGACTATTTCGGTTCAACCAAAACCTATGATCTGAAGGGTGGCCAAGAGATGAGGCCGCGATGGTGAAGTCTGAACCATTCTCGTTGGGCCGGCCCCTTCTCATAGCACTGGCCTCGGCTGGCATAGCTTTGGCGTTTGCGACACCAGGGCTTGCTCAGGAAGGCGACGTACTTTCAGTACTGCAAAACCAAGTCAGCGCGGCTGCTCGTGGTTGGGAGACCACCGTTATGAATGCTGCGCGTTCCCTATTCTGGATTCTTGCGGGAATAGAGATCGGAATTGCCGCTGTTTGGCTGGCGCTGCAGGCGGCGACCCTGGAAAGCTGGTTCTCTGAGCTGGCGCGGCGCATCCTCTTCATAGGCCTGTTCGCGTTCGTTCTTGAGCAAGGCCCGAGTTTTGCCAAAGACGTCGTCGACAGCCTCTTCCAGATAGGAGCTGCCGGAGGCACAGCCTCGCCTGCGAATGTCTTCAACGCCGGCCTCACTGTCGCATCGAAGATGTCCGAGAAAATCCGTTTCGGTTTGTTCGAAGATAACGCGTTGGCGATATCCGCTGCCCTCGCGATGATTGCTACCATGATCGCATTCTCACTTGTCGCCGCCATCTTCGTTTCCGTCATGGTGGAGATGTATGTAGGCCTTTTGGCTGGAATGATCATGCTGGGGCTCGGAGGCTCCTCCTTCACGAAAGACTTCGCGGTTCGCTACCTGGTATATGCCTTCAGTGTCGGGATGAAACTGATGGCGCTCGTCATGATTTCCCGCATCGGCTCGGAAGTGCTGATCGGTTTGGCGAACGAACCGACGGTAGGTGACGAGTTTCAGACAGCCCTCGCAATTGCAGGCATAGCCGTCGTCGTTTTCATCATCGCGATGTATGTCCCCAACATCCTTCAGGGCGTTGTCCAGGGCGTTTCGGTGACCGGTGGGATGGAGACCATCCGCCATGGCAGCCAGGCTGCGTCATTTGTTGCGGGGGTCGGTTTTCTGGCTGCAGGGGGCGCAGCAGCAAGCGCTGCGGCAGCGACAGCCGCTCGCGCCGCCGGCTCATCATCGGTCGGTGCAGCCCTACGTGGGGTCGCATCAGGCGCCATCGGTGCTGGCCGCTCGGCCGCGTCGGCAGCCAAGGACAAGGCGATCGGATCGCCGGGAGCCCATGCCGGAACGCTCATGGGACTTGCCAACGCCAAGCTCGACCAAGCGGCAGGCCTTAGTACCCGAAAGACGCCACCAACTCTCAGCGACGACAGCTGACGACCATGGAGAGAAGATTGCCAATGTCATTGCAACAGGCGCCCGAGAACCCCTATCTGGCAGCCCGGCAGGAGTGGAACGAGCGCTACGGCTCCTATATCCGCTCGGCACTTGCGTGGAAGATTGTCGGCATGGTGTCGATGACCATGGCCGTCATCGGATTTTCGTATGCTCTCTATCTAAGTTCGCAGATCAGGTTGGTGCCCTACATCGTCGAAGTCGACAAGCTCGGAACCGCAGTCAGCGCGGGGTTCCCCGAGCAGATCGAGTATGCCGACGAGCGGGTGGTGCGTGCGACGCTCGCCAATTTCGTCTCGAGCTTCCGATCTGTTTCACCCGACGCGGTCGTCCAGAAACAGTACATCGATCGGACCTATGCGCTTCTGCGAACCTCGGATCCGGCCACCGAGAAGATCAACGCCTCGTTCAGAAGTGCGTCGCCGTTTGAGCGGGCGAAAACTGCAACCGTGTCCATCGAGGTCAACAATGTCGTGGCTCTCTCCAACCAGACATACCAGCTCGACTGGACGGAGTTCGAGAGGGACAGACGCGGCAAGGAAACGGCCGAGCGCCGCTTTCGGGGAATTGTCACGGTCACGCTGACCGCCCCCCAAGACGAAAGCGTCATCCGCCTCAATCCGATCGGCCTCTATGTCAGAGATTTCGACTGGACGGCACAGCTCTAGGAAGGGAATGACAAGATGCGTAACAGGCTGACCCGCGCCTTTGTCGCGGCCCTTGTGCTGGGTGCCATCAGCCCACCGGTCCATGCCGAGAGCATGAACGCCAAGGAGATGAAGGGAGCGGCACTATCCCACAAATGGCGCGGGGGAAGCGGCGTGGTCACGCGTGGCCCTGACGGAAAAGTGGTCTACCTGTTCGGCCAGACACAACCATCCGTCATCTGCTCGCCCCTGCAGGTTTGCGACATCGAGCTTCAGGGAGGTGAGATCGTGCGCGACGTCCTGGTTGGCGATACGGTCCGCTGGAAAATCGAGCCTGCAACGTCAGGCGCTGTTGGCGGGCAGGCGGTCCACCTGATCGTAAAACCTTCCGAGCCGCACCTCGTCACATCGATGGTCGTCACGACATCGCGGCGCACTTATCACATACAGCTCAAGTCGCATCCGACCCAATACATGGCCCGCGTCGGCTTCGAGTATCCCGAGGACGTTGCGACGAAACTCGCCGACGTCAACGCACGCCTCGAGATGTCACTTGGCGACACTGGCGTCCCGGCAGAACGACTGAACTTCGGCTATGCGGTCAGCGGTCGTGCATCATGGCGTCCGACACGCGTCTATTCCGACGGGCAGAAGACCTACATCCAGTTTCCGCAGACGATCACGGGCGAGGACGCGCCCGTCCTCTTCGTCGTTTCGGGCGGTAAGAACCGGATCGTCAACTACCGGATGAAAAAGAACATGATGGTTGTCGATTACCTCGTCGAGCGCGCCGTCCTGATATCCGGAGTTGGCTGGCATCGCCAGAAGGTCAGCATTCGCAGGGGAGGCAAACCATGAAACCCGCATCTTTGTCGCTTGCCGTCGCTGCAACCTTCCTGCTGTCCAGTTGTCAGACCGACACCGAAACCCTGACGACCCATGGCCCAAGCAGCAGCTCGCTGTCGGAACCGGCAGTGGCGGCGATCTCGGGCGATATTGTGAGCCGGCTAGCGGAACAGGTCGCTCCAGGCTCCGCACCTCTTCGCCTGGACGAAGATCAATCGCCCCATGGCGTCGCCTGGCAGTCCGCCCTTCGCTCGGCGGGTTATGTGATCAGCGCCGAACCGGCAGTGCCGACCGGCAAGCGCGCCCTTGATGTGACCTACGGCATCGACGAATTCGAGGGACAGATCTTGGCACGGCTCGCCGTCGGCACTGTCGAAATCACACGTGGCTATAACGCCAGCCTCGATGGAGCCATGCCGGTCACTCCATTGTCAGTCATCACACGCAACTGAAGGAGGACATCGTGGTTCAATCGCTTCAGTTGGGTCGCCCGTCCCAGCACGCAGATCCGCACACAATGCAAAGGCTCAATCGGCTGCCGATCTTCGCGGTCATCACCCTTGTTCTCATTTTCCTCGCCGTCATCATCTATGGATTGTCTTCTAGGGGACTTTATTTCACGGGAGCGTCAGGTCCCGAGGCTGCATCGAGCACGCCGGCATCGAATTTTGCCGAGCAACTCAAGAAAGGGGTGACGGACGGCATCATCAGTGAGCCGGCGCAAGCCGAGACCTTCAAACCGACGCCGCTCGTTGCCAGCTCCCCCGCCACGCAAGCCCAGTCTGAACCAGAGCAGGAGGTCTCGCGTGACGTTGTGCGGATCGAGCCGGAAACAGAATGGCTGGCCCGTCTCGAGCGCGAACGCAAGGAGCAGTCATTGCGCGAGAGGCACCGCCAGGAAATGGCGCGGCTGCAGGCGCAAGGCGCCGCATATGATTCCCCGCTTCTGGTCGATATCACAAAGGTCGGCGCAACCAACCAGCTGTCCCCACGATCGGAAACACCGAATAGCGCACGGGTGCGCGCAACCGGTGAGCTTTACGCCGAGGCATTGCGCGCCGGCCTTGCCGCGCAGGAAGGCGGTGCCAATCTCCAGGCTCTCAAGCAGGATTTCTTCAATCAGGACATCAAGGATCTCGGCTACCTCCCCAACCAGGTCGTGTCGCCGCTTTCGAATTTCGAGCTGAAGCGGGGATCGGTGATCCCGGCGACACTCATCAGCGGGATCAATTCAGATCTTCCCGGCCGTATCAGCGCGCAGGTGAGCCGGAACGTCTACGATAGTGCGACAGGCCACCGCCTTCTCATTCCGCAAGGGGCCAAACTGTTCGGCCGCTACAGTTCAGACGTTTCGTTCGGACAATCACGGCTGCTGGTTATCTGGACGGATGTGATCTTTCCCAACGGTTCCACCTTGCAAATCGGAGGAATGGCAGGAACCGATGCTGAAGGCTATGGCGGCTACGCTGACCGGGTCGATCGCCATTATTTGCGAACGTTCGCGTCCGCGGCGCTGGTTGCCATCATCGGAGCGGGAATGGATATGTCGCTTCCCGACAGTTCAGGACGTGACGATCGTAATCGCGCATCGGATGCGGCGCGTCGAAGCTTTGCTGAAACCTTCGGCCGGCTCGCCGAGCGAACCGTCGGCAAGAATCTTGATGTCCAACCCACGCTCCGGATCCGGCCAGGGTACCAATTCAACGTCCTTGTCGATCAGGACATCGTCTTTCCCGGTCCATATCGGGACCGACCGGAAATAAAGGCCACTGAGCGCTAGTGGTCATCCTCGGGGATCAAGGATTGGCGCGGGGAGATCTCCTCAAATCAGTTTCAGGTCGGTCGCCTTGGCTGTCGCCTGCGGCAGCGTCATGACACCCAGTTTTTTCTTGGCCTTATCGATGTAGAAGCGAACGGTGGTCTTCGCAATGCCTTCCAGCATCGCGATTTCCAGCATGGTCTTTCCCTCGGCCGACCAACTTAGACAGAGGCGCTCTTGCCAGCTCAGATCGATCTCGGCGCGCGTGACGATCTCGTCCGGCACCTCGCTGAATTTGGCGTGCACGAGAGCCCCGGCCCAAGCCCCCTCGACCGCGTTCAATTCAATGTCCGAAAGCAACGCTTTGCTTGAGGCCGTGCAGAGAGTGACGATCGAAAATCGGTTGTGGCCCGCTCGCACGGGGATAGTCACGCCCGATTGGATGCCAAAATCGGCAGCCTCGGTATAAAAGCGCCTCAGATCCGAACACGCTCCTCGCCTCTGTTGATCAACCGACCAGGGAAACGCCTCGTTCACACGTCGGGCTCCGGTGACCACCGGGTCAAGACGCATGTAGGATCGTTCGAAATAATGTCTTTGCCATTCGGCCGGATAGTCTGTGACCGCAAATATGGGGTGCAGAGAGAGATAGGCGAAGCCATCGAACCCGTTGTTTCTCGCAAACCTGCCAAGCGACTGCTTTAGCGACTTAGGGCAGCGAGCTGCAGCAGTTGCCTCGCTCAGTCGGATGAATAATCGTCGATCCCGCATGCAACAAAACTCCGTTCTAGGGGCAGCCTAACGGCAACGACCTTGCGTCGCGCCGAGATGCGCCGTGAGCCGAATTTCGGGCCGCGGGCATGCACCGCGACCATGGCGCTGGTTTAACTGGAGCTTGACAGCGCTTCAACCTCTGGACGCATTTCGCAACAAAACTTAACAAATCGGAGCCATTTTCCCGGCCTCCCGCACTTTGCCGATTAGGTGGGATCACGCAAACTCGACGATGGCTGCAAACAGGTACCCGCCGAGACGGACGGTTTTCAGGAACATTGGATGGCGAGGATCAACCTCGATCTTTTTGCGAATTCGGCTGATGTGCACATCGACGCAACGCTCCACCGGTCGGGCCTGTCCTGCGTGGGTCGCGACCAACAGGTCTTTGCGAGATATCACCTCTCCGGGCCGTCTGCACAATGCGAGCAGGATATCGAATTCCACCGCTGAAAGCGTAACGAACACACCATTCGGGTCGACTAGACTGCGACGAAGTGGATCAAGCCGCCAGCCATCGAAGACGAGTACCCTTTGATGCAACCTGGTTCTGCTTCCATAGGACGCGCGGCGCAGAAGGCTGTGAATGCGCGCTGTGATCTCCCTATGCCCCACCCAGGCCGCGACACCGTCATCGGCACCGGCTTCCAGAGCGCGTGTAATGATATCGTCATGCTCCTTGCTCAGGACCAGGATTGGGAGGGTGCTAAAGGCGCGAACCTGACGGCAGAGCTGTAGCAATGGCTCACTTCCGAAGACGGCGTCGATGACGAGCAAGTCGAACGCACCGCTTTTCAGCATCTCCGTGACAGGGCCGACGCTTCGAACGGTCGTCACCTCAATGCCATACCAGCCGACCGGCCCGCCGAGTCGACGCCCGCCTTCGATACACGAGGCGAGGAGTATGCGTGCCAATCGGGGTGGGACGTTGTCGCCTGATGGCAAATGCGCAACCTCGCTCCTGCGTTTGGGAAATTTGACTTCGGGAGCAAACGATCACCCGAAACCAGGAAATTCACAACCACAGCGGGCATAGCCGAAGAAGGCTCCGACAGACAAGGTGCACAAATGAGGGGTTAGCGGTATCGGCTTCACCAGGACATGGACCCGGGCGGGATGGGATCCATCCAACGAAAACGTCGCTTGCGAGACTGCTTTCATAGCAAAGAAGTCCCACGAAGAGGTTTCTCAATAGACTGATTGTCACGCTTCTCGGCTCAGGCCGGCGATGATGTCAGCGTGCCACTGCGAGCGGACTGATTTGCGGGGCGTCGGCCATTGGCGCCATCGTATCGAGGGATCGGTACTGACACGCGAGCGGCACGCTCCGACGGCCGATCGCTTCATCGTTGGGAAAGATGTCGGCGACCTCGGTGCAGCGCTGGATTTCGCCGTCAACGAGCCCGGAGCAGGGCCGTCGCACTACTCGCGGCCGGTGCAATCTCCGCGAAGGCGGCGCTTGCACGCCAAACAGTCAAGGCACAGACGCGACCGCTCCGCTGAGGAAGGCTGGTCGCCAGCCATTTCGATAGGGCCGGCGGCCTCCCTTCGGGCGTCAAGCCGAGTCTGCTGAACTGTGATCCGATCGTCAGCTGTCATTGTCGTTCCTCGTCGGTGGCAGCGATAAGAAACTCTGCTCCGGCGCCGTTGGGCCTTCCAATTCGCCTTCAAGGACATTGATATCCGAGCCTTATGGAAGCAGTCGCAAACTTCTCCACCAGGAGATGCAGATACAAATCTTCACATTCTATGGTTTGCAGCAAAAACCTCGGTGTGCAACCATGCACATCAATGAAAGAAGGAACCCCGGCCACCCTCATTCGGTCTAGCTGGAGGCGCCATGAAACGCCTCGTTATGATCAGTTCCCGCGATGCGGAATTCAGCCTGCCGGTTCGCCATATCCTACGGGCGAGCGGATACAACGCACACCTGGCAACCAGTCGGGAAGAAACGCTTCGCATGGTCCGGGACGATTTGGCCGACGCAGTCCTGCTCGATGGCCAGCTCGAGGCGGCGCTCGAGCTGTGCGAAGATCTTAAACGCGACGAAGCCACGCGGCACGTCAAGATCGTTGCTTTGCTGAAGCCCTCAGGCGCCGGCCGTTACGCCGACTTCCTCAATGCCGGAATCGACGAAGCTTTCATCAGACCCGTCGATCCAGACACATATGTGAGGGCTATCACCCGCTACGTTGCTCCAGAGGAGACCGGGAGCAGCTCCGAGCGGGGCACGAAACTGAACTATGGCAACGTGGAACTGGATCTGACGACACGCCGGGTTCTTCATGCCGGTATCCCGATCCGCCTCGCCGCGACGGAATTCGAACTGTTGCACCGGTTTCTGCGGACCCCGACCGCTGTCGTGACCAGGCAGGACCTGATTGCGAGCGCCTGGCCAAAAGGGGTTTTCGTCGATCCGCGCACGGTCAACGTTCATGTAGCGCGATTGCGGCGGGCACTGCTCATGGCAACAGGGTTAAACCTGATCCGCACCGTTCGCGGCATCGGCTACGCGCTTGAGCAAAATTGATGGTTTCGGCAAACGCAAACGTTTTCGGTCGAGGCGACAGGATGGAACAGGAAAGTGCACTTCTCATTGCGAACGCAAGCCTCATAACCGGCGATGGACATAGCTTCGCTGAGCGGGGCTTCGTGCGGATCCGGCGTGGCCAGATAGTGCAGGTCGGCGAGCAAGACCCTGACATTACCGGCGGCGAGCAGATCATCGATGCGAAAGGCTGCACTATTGTCCCCGGCATTATCAACGCCCATGCACACGGCTGCGTTGCCGGTCCATCGATGCCGAGCGGATCGGCACCAATCGCAACCACCGATATCGAGTATTTCAGGAACCGACATCTGTTATGTGGAACGACGACGCTGCTCAACGTCTGTGGTCTCGCCCTTCCCGATGAAATTGAGGCTGATGATGGCAAGCCGCATGCGCTGGATGTGCATGTGACAACGGCCCATTCTGCGAGCAATCTGGCGGCCGCCATGATCGTCGACGGCAAGGGATTGAGCGAGCGGCACAGGCAGGCGACCATCGATGCCATGATCGAACGCGGCGCAAAGGCGCTCGGCGAGGCCGGCGGCGGCCAGACATTGGGCGGCGGTGCTCAAGACTATCGCTTCCTGCCGGCTGCAATCGAGGCTGCGACAGGTCTTCGCATGATGCCCGGCGACACCCGTGCATTGAAGGAGGCGGTCCTCGGCCGCCACCTCAATGGCCACGACGCCCTTGACGATGCTGGGCTCGCGACGCTCATTAGAAAACTGGCAATTGATGGCCAAATCAGCCTCAAGGCTCTTCGAGAGTTGGTGACGCAGACTGTCATGCCGCCGGTTGCGGTTTCGTTGAAGGGGCTGGAGGAGATCGCCGCGCATTCGGCGCGGTTACGCCTGCCGGCGATCTTCCACAACGCGGCGCCGACAGCCGACCTTCTCGTCAGACTTGCGGAAATCTACCCCCAAGCGCGTATCGTCGCCGGACACTCGAACCATCCGATGTTCACTCCTGAGGAGGCGATCGACACGGCCATAAGACTCCGTGAGCGAGGGGCTACGATCGATGTCTCCACGCTTGACTGCATTTCGACACGATGGAGAAACAACCCGGAAAACCTTGATGCCCTTGTCGAGCGTGGCCTCGTTGATACGCTCTCTACCGACTTCGCTGGCGGCGACTGGGACAGCATACTGTCCGCAATCCACCGCATGATCAGGAAGAAACAGCTATCGGCACCGAAGGCGGTCGCGCTCGCAACCGGAAACGTCGCCCGCGTCTTCCCGGAACTGGCCGGCGATCGAGGGCTTATCGCGTGCGGCAAGCGGGCGGATCTCACGATTTGCGACAGCCACAATCTGAGCCGGGTTCGCCACGTGCTTATCGCCGGCAAATTCGCCGTCTACAATGGAGCGATCATATGATCGGTAAGCCGGCGGTGGTTTTCATTCGGGACCTCAGCGCAAGGCGAGCATCAATCCATCCAGATCGCCACTTGCCAGATTGAGAACGCCGTCGATGAGAGCTTTTTGCCGCTCTCTCGAAAGGCGATCGCGGGTTACGCGATTGAACTTCCCTTCGATATCGCTCCACGTCATCGGCCGCTTGGGATCGCCGAAGGGCGCATTGATGTTCGAGGTATAGGTGGCCGTCGGCGTCTCGATGACGACCCGAGCCAGGGTCTGCGCCGGAAAAAGTCCGTCGATGTCCGGGTGGACTTTCAACGATACGCGTCCAGCAAAACGCGACAGGTCCGGCCGCCCAAGGAGACTGTTGCCGACAGGCGCCAGCGCGTCTTTGCCCTCAAGTGCTGCAACCGCCAGACAGTAGGGAAGGCTGTATTGAAGCGCCACGAGATTGTCCGGTTCAAGCTGATTGCCCAGTTTCAGCGCCCAGGCGAAAGTCTCCACCTCGATGCGACGGATATGTGCGGCATCAATGCGCCGCTCGCCCATCACTTCGAAAAAGGCGTCCAAGGCCGGATGAATGTAGCGGCAGCAGGCATAGGGCTTGAAATAGGTATCGATGATTTCAAACCTCTGTCCGAGCCCCTGCCGAATACGTGAAGCGTCGTAATAGCCGGGATGATCGAGGATGTCCTCAGGACCCGTGTGATCATTGATGGCGAGTGAAAGGGCGGCGAGCCCCGTTGCCGCACTCCAGGCAATGCCCTCCTTGACGTCATTACCGGTGAGCAGGGAGTAGCCCGAACTGCCATTGGCCTGTTGATTGGGTGCCAGAACGCCGGCAATGGAAAGCGCTTGCGCAATGACATGTGGCGGTGATTTCAACAGGCGTCCGGCAGTCGCAGCTGCCGCAAAGGCTGCCCAACGACCGGTCTGCCGTGTTTTTATTCCTTCTGGATTTTGCGCCGAAGCGATCCTGATGCCGACGTCGTAGCCGAGCGCGACCGCAGCGATCAACTCGCTCGCCGAACCGTCGGCTTGCGGCAACGCAGCGAACGCCGTCGGAATGACTGCGGCACCGGGATGCCCACGAGCGGCGCGGCTTCCGTCGTCAAGGTCAAGGGCACTGGCGGCAGCCGCGTTGCAATGAAGTGCGGCAAGAGGGGCGACAGTGGTACCAGAGAGCCATACCGGCACGGCGCCGGTTCCAAAGAGCGTACCTGCGATCGACCGGGCGGCTTTCGGGCCAGGCATATCGTAGCCCGCAATCGCCGCGCCGATGAGGTCCAGCAGGCATTTCATCGCCACTTCGTTCACATCGGCCGGTAAACCGTCTCTCAGCGAGCAATGGATGTGCTCGGCCAAGTCCCGCGTCAGATAGGCCATTGATCGCTCCATAGTGGGAAGGATGGTGCGTGGGCTTGAGCGGCTTAGCGCAATTCGACCCGCTCCCTGCGCGCGGCACAGAACTTCTCGTAACAAGCGGCCGCGACGTAGAGGTCGAGCGCCGGCAGGCCGACGCAGGTGAGGCTAACTGGCCCTTGTTCGGCGGCCTCCCACTCGTGTGAAGACGAGAGCTCGCGGATACCGAGAAGTGGCCCAACGGTTTCGAGCGAAAGGCCGCTGCGCGAGAAATACAAGGCAAGACTTTGCGAGTTGCGACGAGAGACGGTTCCTATGTCGTCGCAACCGACCACGCCTGTTCTGAGAACACGCCTGAGATAGGCTTCGGGTACCTCATCGCCGCCAAGATGAAGGCCGGCCGCGTCGGGCGCCACTTCCGCGTCCTCGAACACCGGTTGACGGGCGTTCGACGCGGTCACGACGATCGAACACTCCGCAAGCCGACGGTTATCGGCAACCGCCTGAAGCGGGATTGCGCTGCGACCGGCCATCTCCGAGACGAATCTCTGCGCACCGTCCAACGTCCTGCTGCGCACAAAGATGTCTGCGACAAGATCAGCGCTGCTATAAGACAGACACTCGATGACGCTTCTCGCAACGGGACCCGTTCCGAACAGGAAGAGTGCCACCCGACTGTACCGGGCGCGAAAGCCGTCTACGAAACGCGAGGCATAGGTCCCGGTTCGCATCGCCGAAAGGTTTGTGCCGTCCAAGACGCTCAATGGCCGTAGGGTATACTTGTCCATTAGAACGATGGTCGAGGTCGAGCGAGGATAACCAAGGCGCCGATTGAACGCATTGGCCCCGATGATCTTCACAGCCCCATATCGCGCATTGACGCTATAGAGCGCCGAAAGCTTCCACCCCAGCCGCTGATCGGCAAATCCGTCGCGAAAAGGCGCGAAGTCCGGCTGGCGCCAGAACTCGTCTTCGGGCAGGGACAGAACCGCCTTGCCGCCCGTTGCAGCACCACTCCTCAAGCCTTCCCAAGCCTGTTCCACCGCCGCATGCACTTCGCCTACGCTCAATTCGGCTCCGAGTGCTCGTAGTTCGTTCGCGCTTACGAACTCGATCCATCGCTCATCGTTGTCCACTATCGCCTCCCGTGCTGCTGCATCGGGTGCAACTTTAGGCACGTCGGCCGCCCAATGGGGGTGAACAGTTGAGCAATATTCGGTTTTGAAAATGAACGATCGAGCATGCGAGTGACAGTTTCATTACCGACTGAGATGCGACGACCCTGCGCAGTGATTGAAAGTGTTTAGCCTTGCTGCGTGCGAAGAGTGGCAATCGAGATGACGAGCGCAACGACCTCCCGGCGAAGCCGACGGCTGGCAATCTGCTCGAAAGCGTCGTTCAGCTCCCGCCCTTCAGCGGACGCCAGGAAGAATGCCAGCTCTTCATCGAAGCAGCACGGTGTTGCAAACCTCCCGCCTGCACCCTCGAAAAGGAACGATACGGGTACGCCAAGTACACCTGCAATGGCCTGCAGCCGGCCAGCACCAACCCGCACCATCCCATTTTCGTGCTTGCGCAGCTGCGTGGTGCTGATCTGAACGCGGGCAGCAAATTCGATCTGGCTCAAGCCGAGCGCACGACGTTGCATTCGGATCATAAGACCGACATGGGCGTCGACTTCATCCGCTTTACGAGGATTTCGCTTCACCGTTTCATCAACCCGCGGCATCGAACGGACGAAACGTCCACTCAGCGTTTACATACTATAGTAGATAAACTCGCTGTGAACCGACTGCCATCACTGACGCATGGATATGCGAGTGCTGGTCGGCCGGAACTTTGCGCGCCTGCGTCGGGAAAAGGGACTGACGCAGGAGCAGGTCGCTGCCCGCTCTGGCTTCAGCCAGCAATATGTGAGCGACCTTGAACGCGGCAAGCGCAATCCCACCATCGTCAGCCTCTACGAACTCGCTCAGGTTCTGGGCGTGAGCCATCTCGACCTTGTGAGATTCGAGAAGGATGACGACGCCTCGTCGTCTTAGTCAGCGACCGACCCGGTGACCCGAACTTTGCTACGCTGAAGGGCGACGCGATGATCGGTCATCGGGATCAAGCGGCGGACCGTATCCAGCGGTTCTTTCTCGAGGGTGACTGTCAGCACTCCTACACCGTCGTCCATCTCGGCGACCACTTTCCCCCAAGGGTCACAAACAAGGGAATGACCGTGGGTTTGGCGGACCTCGCCACTCGGCATTGGATAGGACCCGCACTGACCGCAGGCGACGACATAGGCCTGAAACTCAATCGCGCGTGCACGGCAAAGAACCTCCCAATGATCCGCGCCGGTCTGCCGGGTGAAGGCGGCAGGCAGGATAAAGACATCTACACGTTCGCTCGCCAGGCGGTCGAACAAACGCGAGAAACGAAGATCGTAACAGATGCAGCATGCTATCCTAAAGCCACCCATCTGGTAGATGAGCAGTTCCCGGCCCGGCGCAACCGTTTCGGATTCGGCATAACGTTTGCCGTCTGGCGCTGTGATGTCAAAAAGGTGGATCTTGCGGTATGCGCCCACCTCGCGACCGTGATCGTCGAAGACGACGGTCGTGTTGAAGATGCGCTCGCGACCGACGACCGCCTCGAGAAGACTGCCCGCATGAACCCAAACGCCGTGCTGGGCGGCAAAGCGCTGGACCATCCGATAGGCCAGTCCGTGGGGCACCTGGTCTGCGGCATTTTTCTTGTCCTGCACCGTCCCTCCGGTCCAGTCGAAGTGCTCCGGAAGGACAATGAGGTCGGGCCGATCGAGAGCCATCGCCTGAAGCATCAACCGCTCGGCTTCTTCAAGATTTAGCGCGCGGTCGGGCTGCGAGTTCATCTGGATGAGCGAGATTTTCAAGGGTTTGCCTCCGGGTTGAAATTGAAGATGGACTGGCCGGAAGCCAGATGGGATCGCGCGCGTGACGAACGCTCTTGGCGAATGATCGCGGCTTCAGCGAGTTGCCGCATTCGCTCGACATCAGCAACGAAGACGCCTTCGTTGTCCGCAAGCACCGCATAACCGGGCAGTACCGCTGCTCCGCCACAGGCGATCGGGACATTGATCGATCCACCGACCCGGAAGGCCCGGTTTGTCGTCTTGGCGGAGACCCCGCGGCACCAGACAGGAAGCCCGACAGCCGCGATCTCGTCTGCGTCGGTGCATGGCCCGTCGATGACAATTCCGCGCCCGCCCTTTGCCTTGACTGCCGTCGCAACTCCACCGCCCACACAGGCGATGTCGTCTCGATCCACACGCGCAATGACGAGGAAGTCTCCCGGCATCAATAGATCCACGGCCCGATAGATGACCGTACCGTCGCGACCCGGAGCCGCGACGGTCACAGCCGATCCCGCCGCTCGTGCAGGTACGACCGGGCGAACATTGTCGCCGACAAATCCCAAATGCTCGATATGCCCGATGGTAGCGGTCTCGACCAAACCCAGAAGATCGATAAGGTCGAGCGGAAGGGAAGGGCTGCGAGCGTTCACCCGATAGTCCTGCATGATGGCTGCCTTTTTCTCAGGAAGTGGCTTGAACCGGTTCAGACCGGCCGCTCACCGGAGGTGGTGGTGCGATGCATGATCCGGATCGTCGCGGGGTCGAAGCCATCCCGGCGATGCATCGTGCAACGATTATCCCACATCATGATGTCGCCGACGTTCCACTGCTGGACGAAGACCAGCTTCGAATTGGTCGTGTGATCCCAGAGTTCGGCGAGAAGCGCCTCGCTTTCATCCAGAGGCATGCCGACGATCCACGCACCTTCAGCCGTTCCGCCGAGATAAAGCGATTTGCGACCCGTCTCGCCATGGGCGCGGACCAGGGGATGGACGATACCACTCCATTCCCGGAAATCACGGCTGGAGGGTACGGACTTGCCGAGCCGCAGCTTGCCGGTCTTGTCGTAGACGTTCTGGAAGAAAATCTGCCGACCATCGACCGACTTCTTCAAGGCGTCAGGCAGGGTATCGTAAGCAAGATAGGTAGACAGGAAGTAGGTATCGCCGCCAGACGGCGGCACTGCCACCGCACGCAGGATCGCGCCGGCCGGCGGGCGCTCGTAGAACCAGGTGTCGGTATGCCAGGTTGCCTCACTGTTGCCCATGGCCCCGCTCGGTTTTCCATCCGTCATCGCATTGCTGATGACAAGGATCTCCTTGTGGGTGGGATGTCCGCCCTCTTGGAGCTGCTTGGGATGGATAACGAACTCGCCGAAGTGCCGGGAAAACGCGACCTGTTGCTCATCCGTCATCGTGGTGCTCTTGAAGCGCAGGACGCCGTACTGCAACCAGTAGGACCGCACCTGCGCGATGTCGTCTGCGCTATAGTTGTCGAAGTCGAAGCCCTCGATATCCGCGCACACATTGCTGTCGTGCTGCACGGCGCGAAGTTTGTTTTTCATCAGCATTTTCAATCTCCTTGGTCGACCTATCCATGAGGTCGAAGCAATCGTAGGGCGGGCCGCCAAGGTGTTTCCAATATCCATCCGTTTGCATCTATTGGGGCGGCCTATCAGTGCTTTCACTCGGCAAGCGGCTGGATATCGCCGGGGTCGATGCCGAGCAGGATGCGTTGCCCGATCTCCGGTGGAGCGCCGGAGCGTGAGGACCGGACGAGAACTGCCAGCCTTATGTTTTCGCCGGCTTCGACCAGGATCTCGTAGCTGCCGCCGAGGTTGACGATCCTGCGCACGACACCATGGACTCGGTTCAAGCCGTCGGCCACGGGCGATATTCCCTCAAGGATCGAGATGCTTTCGGGGCGGATGGAGCAATAACGAACATCTCCGGTCCGCTCACAGGACCTGGCTTTGAGTACCGGACCACCATCGTCGATCGCCAGCTCGACAAAGCCGCTACACTGCGTCACGCCCGCGACCGGAAGGATGTTGGACTTACCGATGAAATCGGCAACAAAACGGGTGCTCGGGTCCCGGTAGATCGTGGCGGGCTTGCCCTCCTGGGCGACGACGCCCTGCCACATGACGACGATCCGATCCGACATCGCCATTGCCTCCTCCTGGTCGTGCGTCACGTAGACGAAGGTCATCCCGAGCTGCTCGTGTATCTCCTTCAGTTCCATCCGCATCGCCTCGCGCAGCTTTAGATCGAGGTTGGAAAGAGGCTCATCGAGGAGCAGCACGGACGGGCGCGGCGCGATCGCCCTGGCGAGTGCCACCCGCTGCTGCTGTCCACCGGACAGCTCCCTTGGATAACGGCCGCCGAACCCTTCGAGATGCACGCTTCGCAGAGCACCGGCCACTGCGGTCGTGATTTCCTCGCGCGCCGTCCCCTTCATCTTGAGGCCGAAGGCAACATTCTCGGCAACCGTCATATGCGGGAACAAGGCATAGTTCTGAAAAACCAGTCCGATGTTGCGCCTTTCCGGCGGTACACGGATCTGGCTCTTCCCGCGAATGCGGATGTCGCCGCGTGTTGGCGCGCTGAACCCCGCGATCATGTTCAGCGTCGTTGTCTTGCCGCAGCCCGACGGCCCAAGAATGCTGACAAACTCTCCCTGCGGGATAGCGAGATTGATGTCTTTGACGACGGGCATGTTCGCAAAGGATTTGCTGACGGATACGAGTTCGATATCGAGATTGTTCATTTGCTTCCACCGTGGAGCTGCGCCGAGAACCCGCCGATCTTTTCGAAGAGAAAGATGACCGCGAGGATGAAGATCATGGAGGCGACGTTGACGGCCGCCATGACCGGGTCGAGGCTGTATTCGAGATAGTTGATCACCGTGATCGGAAGAGTCGTGTCGCCAGGCCGCACGAGGAAAACCGAAAGCGGGATGTTGTTGAACGAGATGATGAAGGCGAAGGTAACGCCCGAAAGCACGCCCGGTTTGATCATCGGCAACAGCACATGCCTGATACGCTGGCCCTTGCTTGCGCCGAGGATCTGCGCGGCCCGATCGAGATTGCCATCGAAATTGGCAAGTGAGGTCGCGACCATTCGCGTGACGAACGGAAGAGCCAACACGACATGTGCGGCGATCAGGGCCGGCGTTCCGAGAAACCCCTGGAACCCGATCATCGACAGAAAGAGAACGATGGCCACGCCCTTGACAATCTGTGGCACCGAAAGCGGCGACAGCAGATAGGACATCAACACATCGCTGCCCGGTATGCGTTCGTAGACCACGGCATAGGCTGCGAGCAGCCCGAGAACGCCACTGACGGTCGCGACAATCACGGCGATCTTGACACTGGTGAGGAACGGTCCAAGCCAGCGATCGGCGAACAGATCGCCGTACCATCTGGTCGTCCATTCCCACGGTTGGAACGTGACGCCAGATGTCGGGCTCAACGACGCTGCAACGACGACGACAATCGGCAGTGTGATGAAGACGAGGACTGAAATGAAGGCAAGCCAGAATAATAGCGAAAGCAGCCTGTTCACGACACGTCTCCCTTGAGGTTGCCGCTCTGGGCACGCAGCCGGCTTTCGTAACGCACGCCGACGAACGAGATGGCGAGCATCATCACGAGAAGCGCGATCGCCATGACCGCGGCGAAGGGCCAGTTGATATAGAAGAGCACTTGCTCATAGATCATCGTAGCCAGCACCTTGAAGCCGGCGCCCCCAAGCAAGGCGGGTGTGGCGTAAGCGCTGGCTGCCATCGTGAACGAAATCAGCAACGAACTGACGATGCCCGGCACCGAAAGCGGAAGGATGATATGCCTGACGACGGCAAGCCTTGAGGCCCCCAGCATCTGCGCTGCGCGTTCGAGGTTCGGATCAATGCCCTGGATACTGGTCGTGAGCGACAGGATCCCGAAGGGCAGCACAACATGCGTCAGACCGACGACGACGGCGAACAGGTTCTTTGACAAGGGGAGAGGCGAAGCGATGATGCCGAGATGGATCAGGGTATCGTTGATGAACCCGCGATCCTCTAGGATGATGAGCCATCCGTAGGTCCTTAGCACAACGCCTGCCAGTTCCGGCGCAAGAGCCAGCCCGAAGACGAGCGCACGCCAGCGCGTTTTCGAGCGCGCTAGAAAATAGGCGACCGGATAGCCGAGAACCGTCACCGAGACGGCAACCAAGGCAGACATGATAGCCGTTCGACAGAAACCAGCGATCGACAGACCGTCAGTGAAGAACCTGGCGTAGTTGTCGAGCGTTGGCGCGAGCGTCTCTGCACTTGCAAAGCTCATGCCGATCATCATTCCCATCGGCAAGGCGAAGAAGATCAAAAGACCGAGGAAGGATGGGGAGAGAGCAAGATAGGCGAAGGGCGACCAGATGCGTCGGCGCTGCGCGGTTGCGGGCAGTTCGATGGCAAGCGTGTTCATCGGCCCGCCCTCTCATCGTGCCTGCGGAACAATATCGCGTTCCCAGCGCTCGGCCCATTCGGGCAGCTTGGACGTCAGGCGCGCCAGGTCGGGAAGGTGCAGCGTCTCGAGGTCGGCCTCAGTGGTAATCTGACGGCTGCGCAACGCCTCCGGCACGTCGATGTCACTGCGCGCACTTCCGACCTTGTAGCCGGCGACCCAGGCCTCCTGACTCGTCTTCTCCAGGAAGAAGTCGATGAATTTCATCGCCGCGGGTTTATTCTCGGCGCCGACCGGCACATTGAGCGTGGCGATCAGCGGGATCGTGCCTTCCTTCGGCCTGACGTAGTCGACAGGAACGCCTTCATCGACCATCAGTTGCGCACGTCCGTTCCAGAAGGGCATTACCCAGACCGTGCCTTCTCGCATGTAGCTCTCAAGGATCGCCGAGGATTGCTCGAACCCGATCGCGTGCGCCGAGACGCGTTGCATGGCGGCAAAGCCCGGCTCGATATTATCGAGGAGGTCACCGCCATTGCTCACCGACATCATTTCAAGCAGATAGACCGCCATGATGTTTTGAAAGGTCGGAAGGATGATCTTTCCATCAAGTGCCGGATCGAGGAGGGCGGACCAGGAGTCCGGCGCGGCCTTCAGAGTGTCTGTGCGATAGAGCAGCGAAAGGTACTGGACTTCATGGACGGCGCCACAGGGGCCTGCCGATTGCGAAAGGCTGGGTGCAAGCTTGCCGAGATTGGGAACCAGAGCCGCGTCAAGCTTCTCCAGAAGCCCATCCTCGCAGCCCTGAAGCGACTGCGACGCGGTCATCACCGCGACATCAAAGCCCGGACGACCTCTGGTCGCCTTGATCTTGGCGTAGTCCTGCTGCGCAGAACCGACGGCGTCATAGACGACGTCTATCCCGTAACGGTCCTCGAACGGCTTGATGATCCTTTCGTGGATAATGGCCTCATATGGCCCGCCGTAGCTGTTGAGGACCAGCGTTTCGGCGCCGGCCAGTCCGGATTGCCCGGCAAAGGCAACGGAAAAGATCAATGCGAAGCATCGCTTTGTTCCCACGATTTTTCTCCCATTCGTGTGTCTTTCACGGCGAATGGTGCTGGGTTGGAGTCCGTGGGTCTAATACCGTTCGGCTAGGATTATTGTCCTGTCGCAATCAATGGTTCGAGTCATCGAACAAGGAGTTCGGCTACAACCGAACAAGACCGACGGGGCCCTGCCGGACAGCGATCTGTAGGCAAGGCTGGGAGGCACCCACAGAGGCTCGACAAATGTCGCGACTTGGAGATTGCCTTCAAATGCAAGATGCAACACCCGTTGTCTCCCCGCGATCACGATATCTCAGGTGACTTGCAACACCTCTCCGGTGTCATGCTTTTTCACGAAGTCGACCCGTGAGCCATCCCAGTGATAGCTATAGTGACGGCCTTGCATCGGAACCGGGATTACGTCCGGCCAGAAGATGCCGATGCATAGTCCACCCGGCATCCGAACGCTGTTCCACAAGAGGCCGTCGCTTCCTGCGGCGCGCAGGGCATGCCCCTCCAACTGCGACGCTGTGTAGTCGTCTGGATGCAGGGCATCCGGCACCGCGCTCACATCATCAAGCTCGCGATCGATACTGCCGATAAGAACACGGAAGTCAGCCGTCCAACCGGGTCCCTCGCTTGTTGCTCGCATGAATCTTTCATGATGATGAATGGTTTCGGCAACAGCAACGTCTTCATTATCGCCGGCATAGTAGATCCCGTAGCGACCGTCCGTGAAGCGGCCAGGCCGTAACGTGGAACAATGTACGAAGGGCGCCATGACCAGACTTGCGCCCGGGCCGGCCACGCGGCGACCAGCCGGAACCTTGCCAAGGTCACCGACCTCGAGGCGAATGCGTGGATTGGTTTTTTCTTCTACAGATACGAGCGCTTCCCAGTCGCGAGGGTCGGCGATATCTTCAAAGAGATCGATCGGCGGATAGATCGAGCGGATGATGCGATAGGTTTGCGGCCATTGAACGAGGGTGCGGACGGCCAGTCCACTCACCATGCACCGCGCTCCGCATCGATCCATTCACGCATGGCGGATAGATCGGACATCTCGCCGCGCAACATCATGGCAAGAGCACTTTCGCCAGCAAAGGCGGTGTTGGGCTTGCGAATCCAAGCGTAGCTGCGCGCCGGCTCGTTGAAGAGATAGCGTAGCCCTTTGTGGATGCCCATCAGATGAGCCATTCTCATCCTCAGATCCCGGTCGATTCTGCCGATGTTACCGTCTTTCCATCGAGCCCAGGTGCGCGCAGAAAGCCCGCCAAGCAGGGTGCACGCCTCGGCATCGGAAAGCTCCCAGGCCTTGAACAGATTGACGGTCGTGCGTGCCAGCGCTCCGGCTTCCTGATCCGTGATAACACCGTTGTTTGTCGCAGCAGGCGTGGCAACAATCGGTTGGAGCAGCATATCGCACCTCACTTTCTGGCATAAATATAATCCTATTTTGCCAATTGGCAAGCATGCCGCGATGAGCGGGATGTTCAGCGCACCGGTCCATTGATCCTTGAAAGATCAACACGGATCTCAGAACGCCCTGAGGCGGCTCCGACGGAGTTTTCATCAGTTTCAACGGGTTCAGTTTGAAGCCCGTGAGCCTCATCAGGTGTGCCTTCTACGGCATCATCAACGGCAGTTTCAGCATAGGAATCCGCACCCTGCGCCCGAAACACCTTGGCGCCCTCGAATTCCCCTGTCTTCCAAGCATGAACGGCGTCCTCGAAAACCTCTGGCAACACATCCTTCTCGAGGGAGCTGCCATACCACTTCGCAACGATCCGCAGGATCTTTGCAAACATCTTCGTTCCCATGCGCAGGTTGTCACAGGCATCGAGGAGATCCGGCTTCGGATCAGTCGTGTCTTTGAAGGCGAAGCTGGCTGGATATTGCGTGATCCCGACACGCACAACGGAGCTGACGACATGCCGGCGGATGATTTCCATTGCCTCGCCACGTGCCCTTGCCTTCGGCACGAGGATCAACCGATCACCCGATCGGGCCGTGATAAATAGCGGATCCAAGGATCCGGCCACCTCGACAAACCGCTCGACAATGGCCGGCTTCAGGGATTGGTCAGCGCATTCTTCGATCAGCGCGGCATCGATCATCCGGCTCTCCCAATCAGATGTTGAACGAAATCACGACCGGCTTGCCGAAAAGCCGAGCCCAGGCGACCGCGCTTGCGCGCTGGACCGAGACGATCGATGTGGCTTGCGCCCACCAGCCATTGCCGATGGCCACCAACACGTCGGGAGCATGCGTCATCGACTGAAGGAAGGGCCAGACGAGCAATTGTTCGTAGCAAATGAGTGGCGCGATCCTCAGCCCTTCGATTTCCGCAACCGGATTGGCAAGGAAATACGCTCGCGCACCGCCCGATTGTCCGAGCAAAATGCGCCATGGCTGCCACATTGAACCGGGTACGGGCATGCGCGCACGATAGAACACGGTGCTGCCCATCGACGTAACCAGGACCATGACACTGTC
Source organism: Ensifer sp. ENS11 (assembly GCF_014851895.1). Classification (NCBI taxonomy): domain Bacteria; kingdom Pseudomonadati; phylum Pseudomonadota; class Alphaproteobacteria; order Hyphomicrobiales; family Rhizobiaceae; genus Ensifer; species Ensifer sp. ENS11. The sequence goes on from NZ_JACVAN010000013.1 coordinate 49,683, forward strand.
ATAGCCATCCCGCCCGGCCAGCGCTGCGCCGGCAACCACACCGACTTCGAGACCACTCAAGCCATCGGTCCAGATACGCTCGACGGTCGGCGTCCAGAAGCCGAGCGTGCTTTCCGGCAGGACAATCAGACGGACGCCTTGCTGCGCCTCGTCCCGAACCGTTGCAATCAGGTCACGGTGCCATTGCAAACTGCCCTCACGGCCAAGAGCCGCACCCAGTTTGAGATCGACCCCGCGCCACCCCTCGGGTGAGACTGGGTCCGTCCAGAGAGCGGCGGACCAAAGCCAAAAGCCAGATATGGCGATTGCTGCAGCCGGCCAGAGCCAAGTCGTCAGGACTGCAAGGCCGGCTGCAGCAGTGGCAAATCCAAACCATCCCCATCCCGGAAAAACGACGCCGGCGGCCGTGATCGGGTGTGCCCATCCTGTGATGCCAAAAGGCGGAGCCGCCATGAGTACGCCGGCTATGATATAGCGGACGGCCCTGCCTTTTCCCGACCGTTCTGACCAAAGCGCGGTGTGGACAGCGACAAAGGCAACGGAGGCTGCCAACCAAAGCAGAAGACCTGACCAGAGGTCCACCTCATAGTAATTGGCGACGCCTTGCGGCAGGCCGCGCGACGCCGCGAGAAAATAGCCCGCGGAAACGAGAGCGGCACCTGTCCGCGTCGGTGCTTGTGACCATAGAACCGGAAAGGCGAACGCCACTGGCAGAAGCAGAGCTTTCCCGCTCCATCCAACCCAACCGGCAGCCACGGAAAGAGCGACGAGGCCCACGACAAGGCAGTGTTCACGGCGCATAGGTCACCACCTCTCGGGCACGGCCAAGCATGCCCGACAGCGGGAGCGGACCGAAATATCGGGAATCGTATGAACCGGCGAAGCTCGAAAAAAGAAAGACGTGCCCGACAGGTACGATGCCACTGGCAAATGGCTGTAGTTTCCTGCCCGCGCCATCCCGCACGGCAAGCCTCGAGTGCGGCAACGCCTCGCCATCAACGCGGATATCGGCGCCGATGTCGACGCGCTGTCCCCCAACGGCAACAACCGTCTTGATCAAAGGCGCGAGTCCACCTGGGCACAGGCCGAAGCGGAGATACCCTCTGGCACGCGCCTTGCGCATGACATCGTTGACCGGTGGACAGATGAAGATGAGATCGCCCGGCATGACCGGTCGATCGAGTGGCTCAATCCGCCAGAGGCCGAGCGGTTCGCTTGGCGTAACATTGATGCGGCCGCCGAACGTCCCGAACACGACGATGCCGGCGGCACCGATGGCGGCCACCGTCATCGCTGCTGCGACAAACCGCCATGATCGGCGTCGACGACGCGTGGTAACGAACATGCCAACGGTCATCTCGGATAAAGCCCCTTCGCTTGTGTCTGATGCAAGGTTTCTGCCTGCTTCAGCGCCTCCGTGGTGCGCGCTGACGCGGCGAGTTTCTGGACCGTACGCATGGAGATCCACGCCTCGTGGACTTCGGCTTTCTGTGTCGGGTTCATTCCCGCTGTAACACTGGAAAACACTTGGCCGTTCGCGTCCTTGGCCGCGATCCCGAGGAGCGCGCGCTCGCCGAAACGGGCGTTGACTGCCATGGTGAAAGCTTCCAGCTCCGCTTTCACCTGGCGGTCGGCTAGGGCGAGTTCAACACTCGCAGGACGATCATTGCGTTCGATTGCATCGCGGATACCCTCAAGGATCTGCCTTGCATTTTCAGACAGAGCAGGGATCGCGATCGATGCCTTGAGCCGAGCCGCGCTCTCTTCCATCTCATGGCGGCGTTCCGTCTCGGCGCGCGAGCGCAGATAGCGTTCGAGATTTCGAGCCAGTGCGGCAACATTGGCAAGCGCACGCTCTCGATCCTGCTTATCCGTGCGGCTGGCGAAGACGCCGGTTTTGCCTTTCAACGCGCCGAACCTTTCCGGTTCTGCGCCGATCCTGGCAATGGTCAATTTCGCTGTGGCATCGTCCTTCAGCATGGCGTCGACATCGACGGCCTTGAATGCGGTGTCCGGCTGCGCGTAGACGAAGTGGAAACGCTTCGAGACATCCTCCCATTGGATCTTCAAACCGGGGTCGGCGGCGACCTTTTCCTCCACCGCCTCTTCGAGAGATCTCGCGAATGTCGTGACGCCAGAAACTACAGGCTTTGCCTCCTGGATTGCTTCCGCGGTTCTGGTGCTTGCGGATAGACCGAGCTTCTCGGCGATGGTGACGAAGCGAGCACCGAGGTCGGCAAGCCTCGGGCTCTGCCGAATGGTCCATTGAAGACGATCACGCATGAGGGTGCGCGCGACATTGACGAGATGCAGTCCGCGGGCTTGTGCGAACCTAAGTGCATGGCGGTAGAAGGCACTCTTCTCGTAATCGAGTGTCGTTTCCTTCGCATTTCTACGCGATAGGATCGGAATCAATCCGCCGCTCTTCGAGAAGGATCGGCGGCCGTAATAGACACCGAGATCCTCGCGATGGCGGGTCATGGCGACATAGGTGAGATGGCGGTCGAGCGACAACGATGCGAGCACCTTCACCCGGTCAACAGTCGCGCCCTGGGATTTGTGAATCGTCGTTGCGTAGCCGACATCGACGTTTCGATAGAACCGTTGTTCGACAGTCACCTGACGCCGGTGCTCACCCTCGCCGATCTCGGCGACGATCCGGCCCGGCGCGGCTTCCACGACCTTTGCCAGCATTCCGTTCTTGACGCCGAGCGAGCCCTCATTCTTCAGGAACACGATCTGGTCGCCGGTGGCAAACTTGCGCTTGCCATCCTCAGTCCCGAACACAAATCCTTCAGCGACGATGCCGCGTTCGACGAGTTTGGCACGAGCCATCTCGTTGAGCATCCGGACATCACGCCGAAGGTGTGCGAGGATCAAGCTGGTCTTTTGCGGATCGTAGTCACGGTTCCAGTCGGCGATCAGATTTTCGACCGCTTGCGTCTTTAGCTCCGACCCCTTGAAGTACCCATGCGCACGATAGGCATCGACGGCCTTTCCCACGTTGCTCCGCGCCAGATCGAGCGAGGCCTCGCGCATCCAGTGCTCGCGCTGGCGGTAGATGGTTTCGAGTTCCGCGTAACCGATGCGGTCGGCAATTGCCCGGAAAGCGGCACCCGCCTCGATCGGCTGCAGCTGTTCCGGGTCACCGATCAGAACCAGCTTGGCCCCAGCCTTCGTCGCCGCTTCGACGAACATCGCCATCTGCCGCGACGAGACCATGCCTGCTTCGTCCAGAACGAAGACGGTCTTATCATCGAGCTGGTTGCGGCCCTCGTTCCAGCGTAGCTCCCACGACGCCAGCGTGCGGGACCAAATGCCTGCATCTTTCTCCAGTCCCTCGGCAGCTTTACCGGCGAGCGCCCCACCAACGACGCGATAGCCGGCCGCTTCCCAGGCCTCTCGGGCCGCCTTCATGATCGTGGTCTTGCCGGCACCAGCGCGGCCGACTATGGCCGCGATCCGCGTGGCCCCTGTGACATGTGTGATCGCGGCCCGCTGTTCCTCCGACAGGCGGGCATGACGCGAGAATGTCGTCTTCAGAACCGCTTGCCCGACACCGTGCGACGAACGGTGAGATAGCCAGATCGCGCGATTGGCCATCTCGGCTTCGAGCCGGATCAGTTCCCGTGTCGTGTACTTGGCAGTAGCCCGTAGGCCGGTGACAAACTCAATCCGCTCGCGTTCAAGACGGAGTGTCTGAGGGCTCTGTAGGATCCTTGCGATCAGGTCCTGAAACAGACTGGCATCGTCAATATAGCGATGCAGGATCCTGGCTACATCTTGGCTGTCAAAGACGCTCTTCTCGCGGGTGATGAGGTCGAGGACAAGTTCCGGACTGCGCTGAATGCGGCGGGCGTTTGCCGCGCGTCGTTCTTCCTGCAGCTCCAATCGTTCAAGCGGAAGAGCTTGCTCGGTAGACTTCGATTTCCGCTCGATCGCCTTTGTCCCGACTCCGAGATGAATGGTCGGCGCCAGTTCAATCCCTTGTTTTTCGAAGGACCGGCCGTCAATGCGGATGTCGATGCCTGCAAGCGCCAGATGCCGGTTCTGACACGCGAACCAGCCATCGCGGAACGTGTTGAAGTCATCCGCGCTCCCAGCCCAAAGTTCATAGACTATCTTGCCGGAATCATTGCGCATCGGGTTACCGTCAGGTCCGAGCACGGCGACCTTCTTGCCGCCGAAACTGTCCACGGTGAGCGGGCGCAATGTTGTCATTAGATGCACATGCGGATTGCCGGGTGCGTCGTGATAGACCCAATCCGCCACCATGCCTTTCGACGTGATATGCCTTTCGACGAACTCGCGGACGAGGGCGATGTTCTGCTCGGCGGTCAGCTCGATGGGAAGTGCGATGGTTACATCCTTGGCAAGCTGCGCATCGGCGCGCTTCTCAAAGGCTTCGACCCTGTTCCAGAAAGCTTCGGAAGCGCCCGAGACCGAGCGATCAGCAACCATGCTCTTGATCCAAACGGGAGCATCAGCCGGGAAAACGAACTCCTCATGCAACAGGCCCTGTTTACGGGTGTAGTCGATCGTCCGGGCTTCCCGCTCGTAGTCCATTTTGGCGCAGTGGCGATAGGCGGCCGACAACACCGCGCTGCGGCCGGAGCCACGGGCGACGACGCTGACGGAGAAGTGGGGGACGGCCATGGCGGTGTTCTTTCCCGGTTGTAAACGAAGTCAATGGGTTCGTCGGGAGGGAAAGGCTTGGACTAGCCTCAAGCAAGGGCGTCGCGTCAGCGACGTATAATTGCGCCCTTGAAAGCCGCTCCTTTGGAACAGCCGGGATGATGACCAGAGGGGTTGGCTCCGCCAACTCTCATTTGTGAGAGTAGATCGGCGCGCCGATCTCAAGGAAGTTCATGCCGTTCAAAGTTGAAACGGCATGAAGGGACCGATCGGGAATGAAGAAACCCTCCTCGAAAATTCGCGAAGAGATCGCGAGGCTCCACGAGCAGCTGAAACAGGCGGAGACACGGGAAGCCGAACGGATCGGCCGCATCGCGCTCAAAGCCGGGCTCGGCGAGATAGAGATCGACGAGACCGAGCTGCAAATAGCATTTGAGGAACTGGCAAAACACTTTCGCACAGTCAGGCCTCCGTCGACTGCCGGAAAGATTGCCGGTGGAGGTCGCGCTGACGCCGCATCGGGCGCGACGGTCACGTCTGGCGCGCATGCGGGCGACGGCAGCGAGGCTTGAGCGAATGAGCCGAACGATCACATCCAACGACCGGAAAAAGGACACGCGCGAGAAGATCGAGCTCGGCGGCCTTATCGTCAAAGCTGGGCTGCGCTACGAAAAGCGCGCACTTCTTCTCGGAGGCCTGATCGATCTGGGCCGCCGGCTGCAAGCTGACGAAGGCGAACGATCGCGGCTGATGGAAATTGGCGCGGAGGCCTTCGGCAATGACCGCGATTAGGATCGCGCTCTTTGCTGCACCCGTCGCGCTGATGATCCTGGTCACCATCGGACTGACGGGTATCGAAAACTGGCTGGCAGCGTTCGGCAGCACGCAGGCTGCGCAACTGACGCTCGGGCGGGCGGGTGTTGCCTTGCCCTATATCTGCGCTGCGGCGATCGGAACTGTCTTCCTGTTTTCTTGTGCCGGCTCTGCCAATATCAAGCTCGCGGGTATCGGCGTTTTCACCGGATCTCTCGCGACGATGATCATCGCCGCAGTTCGTGAGACAATTCGGTTTTCAACGGCGATCCGCCAGGTGCCGGCCGGTCGGATAGCGTTTTCCGACGTGGACACAGCGACAATGGTTGGCGCAGCGGCCGCCGCAATGGCCGCATGCTTTGCCTTGCGCGTCTCGCTCATGGGAAATGCTGCTTTCGCACAGCAAGGGCCACGACGCGTGCGCGGCAAGCGCGCGCTTCACGGTGAAGCCGACTGGATGAAGCTGCCAGACGCGGCGAAACTGTTTCCCGAAGCTGGCGGTATCGTGATTGGCGAGCGTTACCGCGTCGATAGGGACGGGGTCGCAGCCCAGTCTTTTCGAGCCGACAATCCGGATACCTGGGGACGTGGCGGTAAGGCACCCCTTCTATGCTTCGATGGCGCATTCGGCTCGTCGCACGGCATTGTCTTTGCTGGCTCCGGTGGTTTCAAGACGACGTCGGTGACAATCCCCACCGCGCTGAAATGGGGCGGCACGCTTGTGGTCCTCGACCCTTCCAATGAAGTTGCTCCGATGGTCACCGACCACCGCGGCAGCGCGGGACGGCAAACCTTCGTAATCGATCCGAAGCGGCCGGAAACGGGCGTGAACGTTCTGGACTGGATTGGCCGGTTCGGAGGAACGAAGGAGGAGGATATAGCCTCTGTCGCGTCTTGGATCGTAAGCGACAGCGGGCGTACAAACGGTATCCGCGACGATTTCTTCCGCGCTTCGGGACTACAATTGCTGACTGCACTTATCGCCGACGTTTGCCTGTCCGGGCACACGATAAAGGAGTGTCAGACGCTGCGGCAGGTCCGCAAGAATCTGGCCGAACCGGAGCCGAAACTTCGCGAACGTCTTCAGACAATCCACGAGAATTCGCGGTCGGACTTTGTAAAGGAGAATGCCGCTGCTTTCGTCAACATGACGCCCGAAACCTTCAGCGGCGTTTATGCCAATGCAGTAAAGGAAACACATTGGCTTTCTTATCCCAACTACGCGGCATTGGTGTCGGGATCGAGCTTCTCCACGGACGAACTCGCGGCTGGGACCATCGATGTCTTCATTAACATAGACCTCAAGACGCTCGAAACGCATGCGGGATTGGCCCGCGTCCTCATCGGATCGTTTCTGAACGCGATCTACAATCGCGACGGGGGAGTAGATGGACGCGCGCTATTTCTGCTGGATGAGGTCGCCCGCCTCGGCCACATGCGCATTCTGGAAACCGCCCGCGACGCTGGCCGCAAGTACGGCATTGCTCTGATCATGATCTACCAGTCTATCGGCCAGATGCGAGAAACCTACGGTGGCCGCGACGCTGCCAGCAAGTGGTTCGAGAGCGCAAGCTGGATTTCGTTTTCCGCCATCAACGATCCGGAAACGGCCGATTACATCTCGCGTCGCTGCGGCACGACCACGGTCGAGATCGACCAAGTCAGTCGAGGCTTTCAAGCGAAGGGGTCGTCGCGCACGCGATCGAAGCAGCTCGCCGCCAGGCCGCTGATCCAGCCACACGAAGTTCTTGAGATGCGCGCTGACGAGCAGATAGTCTTCACCGCTGGCAACGCGCCGCTCAGATGCGGCCGAGCGATCTGGTTTCGGCGCGAAGACATGAACAGTTGCGTCGGCTCGAACAGGTTTCATCAGACCCATGGGAATCTCGGAAAGGTAAAATCCGAGCAATCCGAACAAGACGCATTGAATGGATAGGTCCTCGCCAATCCCAGGTCGCTGCAGTGCGCCCAACCAGCGCCTCACTCCCAATCAACGACGTCCCGGTATCGATGAAGAGCGGGACCTTGATCGCGACAGTCCCATTTCGCCCAAGAAGTGACAGATCACCTCGCCGCGACACGGACCCCGTGGCCTATGGCGGCGAGGAATTGAGCGAGCTGTTGCATGGTGATTTCTCCTTTCGAATTGCTGATATCGCGGAGATCGGCTGCCGGACGGTGGGCGCACCTGAGAGGCCGAAACGGCTGGAGGATCTTCCGGCTCCTGAACCTTGCTTCTGCGAGGAGCCGCAACGCACGAGGAATATTATAATGTAGGCGGTTGCGACCAACATCCCCGATGTCGATGACAAGAGATCGACTGGAGAGCTGCGACGTATTGCTCCTGGCCGTCGCTGAACGTCGGCGGTCTGGTAGCGCAGGTGAGATGCCGCCCTCAGAAGGGCGGTTGGACTTCGATGAAACCGTCCTGTTCGGCCAGCATCACGACCAGCTCGGCCTGGGCGAGTTCGAGCTCCGCCTCGATCTGGCGGCGCTCGGCGCTGTCAAAGGAGCACTTCAGTTCAGCGCGAAGTTCTTCAACCTGGATTTCGAGGGTAATCGTCATCTTCGTCTCCTTGACGTTTGAGAAAGATGACGCCCGCCGAAGTGGTGGCGGGTTGGGGTCAAGGATCGCGCAAGCGACCGCCGGCGGCGGCGAGTGGGGGAGCCGGAAATGCGCCAGCATTTTGGGGGAACCGCGACGTCCTTGAGGCTGGCCCGGCTCCACGGCATGATTGCCTCGATATGAGCAGACCCCACCTCTCCGTATGGCACCCAAAGCCGAAGGCGGGTTCGATGCCCGCCTTCGGCTTCGTCAGAACGGAAGGGAGGCCCCGCCTGAACGGCGAGGCCGATTGGCTGGGATCTCAGTCCCGGTTGGAGAGCGTCGCGTAGATCGGAGCCGGAAAGCTCGGGTCGTCCAGCTTGACCGAGAGGAAGACTTGCTTCCGCGAATCGTGTCGCGCACCTCTTTTCATGCGGCATGACGTTGATCACACACGTGATTATGAGAGGACTGGCTCTATTCGCGCCTGCTTCACTTGGTAGCGCACGCGGCGGCTTTATAAAGGTAGTGGAAGAATTTGGCCCAGCTCCGAGAGGGGCACGAGATAATGATCCTTTTCGAAGCAGACGGAAAGGATCCCTTAAGGGCAATTGACTGGCGCGTTGGCAATACGAAAATGCCACCAATTGCGTGTGGAGATCGTTCGCGTGGCGAGATGAAACGGGAGTGAGCGCTTGTTGATGTCTGCGTGGCGGACAGCGCAAACGGACCTTGTCCGGTTCGACGAGGGGGCAGGCTCATGAGCGGAAATCTCAAGGGCGATGTGTAAGCGGCAACTTCATTGATCGCCTCATCGGCACGAAGGGCGGTCGGGTTGGACGGACACCCGACAGGGTTAGGCGATGAGGTAGGGCATCACAGGCGCATAGCGTAACATGACGTACACCTGTGGCGGATGCAGCAGGAAGGCGTTGGCAACTTCAAGATCTCAACAAGGACCGCGCGATGAGCAATGTCATCCAACAAGGTCGTGACGAACGCCGCTGGCCCCCGGTTCTGGCAATCATTGCGGTCTACGCTTTTTTGCAGGTTCTACCGCATCACGTCTCCGCGCTGCCTCGATGGGTGTCATTCGGGGTCCTGATAGCAACTATTGCTCCAATGATCATGGTGACGATGTCGACCGAGAATGCTGTCTGGCTGCGGATCGAGCACGTTGCGATCCTGCTCCTTTCCAGTCTCTACGTTGCCAATACGGCGGCAGAACTTGGCGACATGATAGGGATCATCACAATTCACCCGCCCGAGACGCGAAAGGTGTCGTTGTTGAGTTCATCGTTTTCGATCTGGGTCACCAACGTTCTGGCGTTCTCGCTTCTCTATTGGCAGGTCGATTCTGGTGGTCCCTCACGCATCGCGCGTGGGATATCAAGGAGACCTGACTGGCTCTTTCCGCAGTCGTCGGCTCCCGAATTCGCATCAGCCAATTGGCGGCCGTTCTATGTCGACTATCTTTTTCTGGCGTTTAATACCGCTACGGCTTTCAGTCCTACCGACGTGCTGCCGCTCACGCCGCGCGCGAAGCTCCTGATGATGCTCGAAAGCGCCATCGCGCTCCTGACACTCGTGCTCGTGGCCGCGCGTGCAGTCAATGTCATCCCGTAGTGTCTTAACCGCGATTGCGGGCTTACGGCCGCTCCAAGCTGCTGGACCCTCTGGCCTACGTTGCGCCATGCGTTACGCAAAGTTCAGCGGGCTGGGCGGCCATTGGAACCTCAGTGTATGAAGCACAACGCCAGTTATGTCGTGCCCCGAGCCATCAGCCGCCGAGGCGTCAAGTCCGATGAGCGCGCCTTCTGTCCTCCCATGAAACCCGCGTCACCAGCGGAAGGGATCGTCCGGCAAGTCCAAATAGAAGCGGGCGCCGGCCGACCAGTCCTGCGAGGGTCCGATGATACAATTCGCCTTGGACATATCCGGTGGTGTTAAGGCCGCACCAATGATGTATCCAAGTAAACCGCATCCGGGTACCACGCCGTGGTTAAACAGGGCAGAACCGAGTAGCGATTTTGGCGATCGGTTCGCTGTTCGTCCGGTACACGCGTTCAACTCATCAGTGTCGGATTGGTCTGGTAGAATTTGCGTTTATGGGTACGGGGCGATCTGGAAAAACACCCGGGGGAGAAACATGGTCTCTGTTGACGCTAACCAGCTTTCGAACATGATTAGTCACGCGGTCGCGCCGGCGTTCATGCTCAACGCGGTCGCTGCGATGGTGGCGATTCTGGCCAATCGGATTTCCGGCGTAACGGAGCGGATCAGAATGCTCCGGGAGCTCGACGAAAGCGATGCCCGAGCGTGGTTGAAGAAGGAAATGGCCGAACTGCGGCGGCGAGAACGTGTGCTCAACAATGCGCTTCACCTGGCCGTGTTGGCAGGAATCGGCGTCACGTTTCTGCTGATCTTCGGATTCGTCATCGCCTTTGTTGGGTACCGCCACGAACCAGGAGCCGCCGTTTTGTTCATGGCGGCTCTCGGCTTTCTGGCGGCGTCGCTCTTCCGCCTCCTGCAGGACATCAGGCTCTCCCAGATTGAGCAAGACGACTGCAATTCGCCGAAATCGCCAATGCGCTGACGGGCCGCCATCCCAGTCGACGCGGGGCCGCCGCCGCCCACCGGACCCGGCCCGTCGCCTGGATTCCGGGGTGAAGAAGTAGTCCTCGCGCAGGCCGACGACCGCGTCCACCCACGTGGCACTGTCCTCCCGCTCGACATCGACTGGACTCTTACTCCACCGAACTCATCAAGCCGGCCATTCTGATCTTCGAGCAGAGCGTAACTCCTGAAGTGCGTCACGCCGACGCTGTAGGCCAAGACGCAGCGGGGCTTGTGCGGATCAGCTCCCATGTGATGTAGAACACGTCGCCGGTGATCCTTTAGCGATCATACCGTGCCTCAGCTAGCATGACGGCGACGTCGAGATTGTCAAAACTGACCAACGAAAACTAAGTCATCTTACCTATATTGGTGCGTCCCAAGCCTTGCCGTTCATCCTTCGGAGTCTTTCGATTCCTTCTTGGCCTGCCCTCTGTCGAGCTTGCCGAACTCGGTCATGATGCTAACCAGAACGCTGCCCGTCCATCCGAATGTAAACAAGCCCGACACCGCCATGATCGGCCCGATCAAACGCCAACTATCAGGAAGTTTTACCGTGCCTTCACCAAGCGTCGTGTAGCTCTCCAGGACGAAGTAGTAGCTGTCCCGCATTGAAGGGATTATCCCCATCATCGATATCGGCGCTGCCCACACGAGAGTCTCAGCGAAATGAAGGATTGCCAGCGATCCGATCGCGACCGCAAGCAAGAGATTGATACGCCAATGCGGCGTGGTGTTGTTCACGAGAACCCAGGACCTGCTGAAACGCCGATTGATCGTGCGAATGCCAACGCCGTGTACCAACATGATCAAAATGACCATGACGGTCCCAAGCGCTATTTCAAGAATTGGGTTGGGAGCAGATAAATTGTCCATGGTTATCCAAGGGCAACGCGCCCGATCCGAATTAGCGAGCGGGCGAGGTTCAAGTGTCGCCAAAAGCCAGAGTTTCGACGGCACAGTAGTGAGCGTTGCAAAGTTGCTACTTTGGGAACAAGAACGTGACGATTGCTCGTACTCCCCAGCCGTCAGGCCCGTTTTCCGGCGATTCCGCCCAGTAACGCGCGCCCACGCCAAAGCTCACGGGCTGTTCGTCGAACTTTACCACCTTGGAGACTTGAAAGTTAATTGGAACCGACCAGTCATTGGTTTCCCAGTCATAGGTACTCTCCGTGTTCAAGGAGAAGGTCCAGGCTTCCGGCGTCGTGTAAGAGATGAAGGGCTGCAGGAACGTTGAACTGACGTCCGCCCGGTCACTCTGTCCGGCGAACGACCACACATGGTTCGCCAATATCCCAAAGGTCCAGGGCCCGTCTTGCTTGAGAGCCACGCCGGTTGGCCCCGCGCCCCACTTTCCGCTCCCAAGGAATTCGTCGGTTGCTGTGGGAATCAGAAATACCGGGCCAACACCCCAGATGATTCCATCGGTTGGCTTGACTGGCGACAGGAAGAAGCTCTGCAGCGTATCACCGAGGCCGAACTGGCTCCCCGACGGTCCGGCAATGTCGTCTTGCCAGGTCACAGGCAGGATCGTACGGGAAATCAGGTTCCAGTCTGCATTGAGCGAAATTGGAATTACTGGCTGGATGTTCACCACGGTATGATCGCCGTCGTTCGGTCCGTAGCCCTGATCGTAGTTGAATTGGAATGGAACGCTGATCAGCGACGCAATTGGGTTTGAGAGCTTCTTCGCTAGCTCCTCGCTGCTGGACTGGGCATGCGCCGATGCGGTGATGGACGTGAGAAGGACGGCGTAACTCAAGAGTTTCAGCGAACCTGATGCCACAGTCATGCTCCTACCTGCGTGTAGTTTCAAACAACCGATGGAGCCATGCAGGAACCCCCAGGTCGCATGCTACAGCCGACGATGATTGAGTCTTGTTTTCGTCGCAAGTGCAGGGCGACCACACACGGCAAAAAAGTGGGCGGTGACAACGGCTCCACGGGGCCCCTTTTTTTTAAAAGCGGAAATCTGTTCTGGGCAGTCGATCCAGAGTCTACGGCGATGTTGCCGTGCTGCTTCGGGGTCTATTTCCAATGGATACAGCATTGCCGCAGATACCGTATTCGACGAGGTAGGCCCCGCTGATGTAGCGGGGCCATAATCTAAGTCTCAGTCCCGGTTCAACCGCGACCAGATGAGCTTGAGGTCAACTTCACCTTCGACCTCTGCAAGTGTCGCGTAGATCGGGGCTGAGAAGCTCGGGTCGTCGAGCTTCACTGAAAGATAGTCGCGGCCCTGATCGGAGGTCTTCTGCCAGGCCGCGCCCAGTTCGACGTTACCGGCGTAGATGCGGAAATGCGGCCCCTTGTCGGAGGGGTTCTCGACCCTGGCAATGCGAGCCTTGACGTTGAGTGCGAGGGTGCGGATTGAGCCGTTGAAGCCGTTTTCGGTGGAGGTGAAGGTGCCAATGGTTGCCATTGTCGTGTTCCTTTTCGCTGTGTCGGGCCGCACCATTGCGGCCTCGATGGCTGTCGCAAGGACCGGGGACGATTGGTCCGCACCCATAGGGCCGCAATGGAATGGAGGGCGGCAAGTCGCAGTTTTGTTAGTGCGCGAGGAATAGCGGCGCAGCTGACAGGGGTAAGAAAACGCCGACTTGCCGTTGCGGAAGGACGATCGAGGCGCAGCCGATCTTCGGTCAGACACGCCTCATCGAGACCGCCAAGGGAGCGCTGTCAATAGCGGGTGAGTGGGACATGGCAATCGCAGCCTCTGACGAATGGAGCCTCCCGATCGGCGTCGTATGTTCGATCCATTTCCGCAGGCCGCGATGTTCGACGAATACGGTGTCTAACACCTGACGGGACGGTTGCATCCAACAGGCCCAACGAAAACGTTCAGTCGCGACTGGTCGCCTGAAGGCGAGGTGGTGTCAGGCAAAGCCGATTATCGATGTCCCACGCCAGTGAACTTGCCGCGAAATTCAGGATTTTTGCAGCATTGGGAACACCATTCCAAATGTAATGGCAGCGATAGCAACGAACTGGGGAAGGGTCAGCATTTCCCCGAGGACTACCATCCCGATCACGGCCGTCGTCACTGGAATGCACGGCATGAACAGCGAGGCCTCTCGCGGGCCGAGTTGATGAACCGTATAGGTGTAGAGAACGATCGCAACCGCACCGGCAAGGAAGCCCTGGATCACGAATTGCGTCGCAATCTCGGCTATGGACGCAGCTGCGAGACCACTCGGCGCCACGGTGTACAACAGGGGCAGCGGCAAGCAGGAGAAGAGGACAGCGGCGATCGCCGCCGTTATCGCGTCGACGGACCAGAACCTCACCAGCACCGCATAGAGCGCGAACATGATCCCCGATCCCGCAAAGAGCAGATCGCCGCGCAGGGTGTCGCCTGTCTTGAGGGCTGCGGGAGAAACGAACAGAAGCAGTCCGCCGATGATCGCGACAATGCCGATGATGCGCGCGCGGGAAACCTTGTCCTTGAACACGAGGCGCGAGAGCAGGAACGAGAAGAAGACGATGGAGGCGGGAGACAGGGCTGCGGCATGGGCGGCCGGGGCGTGGGTCAGCCCCTGATTGATGATTAGGGTGTAAGGCAATCCCACCAGCAGTGCCAGCAGACCGGCTTTGCGCCAGCCTAACAGCCTCAGCTTTGCCGTGCCGGTCTTCCATAGCACCGGCAGGAAGACGAAAAGAGCGCCAGCAAACCGCAAGCCGACGATATCGGCGGCGGTCAGATGTTCCCGCAAGCTGAAGCGGGCGGCCACGAATTGCACGGTGGTAATCGCGACGAATGCTGCCCCTGCTAAAATAGCCATCCGCTTGCTGCCGTCACTGTCTGCGAGGATCGAAATACGCACTCTTGCCTCCGGAAGGGCAGGGGACCCGGCCTGGCCATTGGCAGGCGACCGAATGTACCGGGAAACAACGATCACATCGTATTGCTCAAGCGTGCGTGTCTGAATATATTGATTTCGTGATTTTGAAGTGAGTATAACTCGATTATGGATCAAACTGCGTGAAACACGAAGCTCCCGAACTCGACGCAATCGACCGCAACCTGCTGAGGCTGCTGCAGGAAGACGGCCGCCGTACCACGCTCGAACTGGCGAGCCGGGTCGGCTTGTCGCCGACTGGGGCGAGCCAGCGCGTCAAACGTCTGTTCCGGGAGGGTTATGTAAAAGCCGTCAGGGCGATCCTTGATCCGCAGAAGGTTGGCCGGGGAACTGTGGTGTTCATTCAGGTCCGCCTCGATCACACCGCTCCGCACATTTTCGAGCGGTTTTCCGAGGCAATCTCAAATGCATCGGAAGTATTGGAATGCCACATGGTCATCGGCGGCTTCGACTATCTCGTCAAAGCGAGAATTGCCGACATGTCGATGTTTCAGGACTTTCTGGAGCGGGTGATCTTGCCTTTGCCCGGTGTAAGGGAGACCCATACCTACGCATCCGTTGCAGATGTAAAACCTGACGCCCTGTTGCCGATTTGAGGCTTTGACGCAAGTGTTCCGAACAGGGCAAATCGCGCGAGTGCTGATGAACTGCGATCGACCTTTGCGGTCTAATAAGACGCGCGGCGCTGTAGGTCGCTCCTTCGCTTCCATTTAGCCTTGGAAAGCCAGGAGGTAGTCGCTGGCCGCAGCCGCTTTGCCGGCGGCGGTAATGATCGCCTTGCGGTCATCTTTCAGGATCTTGATCCAACTGGCGAGGTATTTCGCATGGTCGGCGCGAGGCTCGGCCGAAACGCCCAGACGGGCGCAGAGGAACGCTGCACCCAGCTCGGCGACCAGTTCTTCGGCGGCGTAGGCGTCATCACCAAAGCGCTTGCCGAACTCGCGCTGGAGGCGCGGCGCAGTCCAGTGCGTCAACTCGTGAAGAGCAACACCATAATACGCCTCGGTGGCGCTGCTGGTAGAGGTGCCGGTGAAAAGATGTCGTGGGGGCAAAACGATTTCGTCTGTGCTTGGCCGGTAGAAGGCCCGTGCGCCCTCGTGGCGGATGTTCGCGCCGCTGGCGGCCACAAGCCCATCGGCCAACTCGATTGGGGAGACTTGGTCGTCCTTAGGCGTGCGTACTTTCTCGCGCTGGTGGCCATTGACCTGGGCGGCGTTGAACACCCAGCTCAGGCGGGCGAAGGGAATGTGGCGGCCATTCTCGTCATCGTCGCCGACGTCGTCGCCCTTGCGCTCGAGCATTTTGAACCAGATGACTGGGGTAGCTTTTTCTCCCTTGCGGACGGTCGCACCGCTTT
Source organism: Ensifer sp. ENS11 (assembly GCF_014851895.1). Taxonomy (NCBI): domain Bacteria; kingdom Pseudomonadati; phylum Pseudomonadota; class Alphaproteobacteria; order Hyphomicrobiales; family Rhizobiaceae; genus Ensifer; species Ensifer sp. ENS11. Next base: position 65,509 of record NZ_JACVAN010000013.1, read on the forward strand.
CGGACCACTGCTTGAAGGTCGCCCATTGGTTTTCTGCGTAGCCTGCCTCTTGGGCGGCGACCCACAGCATGAGGACGTTGGTGCCGCGATATTCGTGGCCTGACACGGCGTTGACCGGCATGGTCAGCGCCGGGCCCATCCAGGGACGCTCGCAAGGGCCGCAGTTTTCGAGGGCTTGGAGAATGGTGTCGGTGATAACCTGATAGGTGTCGCGCTTGGTGTGCATGGTGTGGCTCCTTTCTGGACCGCCTAAGCGGCGGGAGCTTCCAGCAGCGGAAGGCCACGAGCGGCGCGAGCACCCGCAGGGCCGAAACGGATGTGGAGGAGGGCTTGCCCTTGCCTGCGCCGCAGCCTGTAGCAGCCTGCTCCCCTACGCCGCGCTGGTCCCTGAAAGAGCCGATTGCCCATGCCCGCGCGATCGCCGGATTATTGCCGGGCTCCGTCACCCTCGTTTGCGGGCTTGCGTATCTGGTGAGGATAAGCGGAAGAGGCGAAGCCGGTCGGGTCAGGCCCACCAATTCGCATTAAGGCACCAGCCGCTGCGGATTTCTGCAGGCCACGCGCGAAATGGCGACCTGGTGGTGGTCGGGCGCTTTGTCAGGGTGAAACCCCGTGATCGGTTGCGACGCAGCGGGGGAGGCGGCGCGCCAGGGCAACTAGAGAATGGCCGCCGCTGCGGTCGACGGGGGTGTTTATGCTCAGGATGGCAACGAGAAGAGCCGCCCGCGGGCGTCCCCGAGCGGGCCGGTTGCGTGAATGCCAGTGGCGTGAGAATCAGAACAGCGTGAGCTAGGTCCACTTGATCGCCTATCGAGACCTGCTGACGGCAGTTGATACCGGGTCACTTTCCGTCAACGGTGAGGTGCGCAGGCCAATCCATGCGGTCGCACTTCAAGAAATCGGAAGTTACTCCACAAATTCGACAGAGACGCCCGGTTCGACCATTGCGGCCAATTCCTCTACATCCCAGTTTGCAAGGCGCACGCAGCCGTGCGAACCGACCTTATCGATGAGGGCAGGCTCCGGTGTGCCGTGGATGCCGTATGTCGGTTTCGAAAGATCGATCCATACGGTGCCAACTGGCCCATTTGGCCCACTGGGTATTGTCAGAACTTTCCTGTTGTCGCCCTGCTTGAAGTTGATCTTGGGGTTGTAGACATAGATAGGCATTCGCGCCACGCCCTTGACCTTGTGCTTACCGGAGGGCGCAGGTGTCTCGGAACTGCCAATTGTTGCTGGATAGACTGCCAATAGGGTACCGTCTTCGCCATAGGCATAGAGATGTGCCGTCCGTCTGTTGGCCTCGATCCGTTTAACCTTCCCGGTCTTGGGCGGGCCTGGCATCGTTACCGATATCGTTTCGCCGACGGCAAAGGACGATTGCGGGTTGAGCGCCTTGATTAGATCGATGTCCATATGAAAGCGCTCGGACAACTTCTCCGCCACGCTTGTATAACCGAGGTGATCCATCCGGGCTTTCTCGCCGTAGTCCGCCGGGATCGATTGAACCAGGCCGGCCGTATCTGCCGCGGTGATTTTGTAGCTGTGAACGACCGGCGCATTGTTGTTGAGACGAGCGATAACTTCCGGATCGAGCTTGCCGTCGGAAGGTAGTCCGTGCATGGCCTCAAAGCCTGCGATTGCTTTGCTGACATTCTCGCCGAAATACCCGTCGATCACGCCTGGGGACGCCCCGGCGCGGTCCAACAGCACTTGAAGCTGCACAATGGCAGGGTCCGGATTGTCTGGAGGTGCCAACGAAGTTGCGGCTGTGGAGATAGAACCGAGCGACGCCCTATTGATTGTCTCTGGCAAAAGTTCGAAACTCATGGCAGGGCCGCAGATCAGTGTTGATACCGTAAGTGCTGCAACAAATTTGTCTCTGTTCATGGGCTTCCAACGAGTGTCGGTGTGCATTGTTCCAATTCGACGCCCCGGGGCGGAAAACAACGATCGGAAGTCTTGGCCATGCGGTGATCTGCACCTGGCAGATGGCCCTGGTAATGGGTGTGCCGGTGTGCCGCGGAAGGGCTCTGGATGCGGTACCAACATGATCTCGGCGCCCTATATGGGATCTGACATGCCCGGTTGCGGACGCTCATCGCGGCTGTTGAAATACGGCACATCCGTTTAGGCAGGAGCCATGGGCGTTGCAGAAAACAGCCTAGCGTCGTCAAACCGGGCTTCTTGCATCGGAGGTGTATATGACGAAAGCGAGATACGAGGTTGTCCCCCATGACGGCGGTTGGGCGTACAAGTCGGGCGATGTCTTCTCGGAAACTTTCCCCACTCATGACGACGCTCTTGAAGCAGCGCGCATTGCCGCTCAGGAACACCAAAGCGCGGGGAAAGACGCGGAAATCGAGTATCAGGACCGAAGCGGGCATTGGCGCCAGGAACATGCTGATGGCGAAGATCGGCCTGATACCGAAGTGGTCGATGAGGGCAACCATCCAACGGGGCACGAAACCTCATAGATGGTGGACGCAGCGGCAATCACAAAATTTGCGGCCATTTGCGCCCAGCGAAACTATGCGGATAGCCGGCTAAGAAACTTCAGCGCATTGATCAAGGTGCGTTCCCAGCAAGCTGTGCCGGTATCGGCAACGCCGCGGCGCTATTCCTGACGCGTCAGGGTGAAGAAATAGGGCCGAGGGTCGCGGTGGGCTGACATCATTCCAAACAACTGATGGTCGCCGATCCGTCGAAATCGGTCCATGATTGGCTGCCGGTCATAGCGCATGGCCGCTGAACGTATTCCTTCGAAGTCCTGCATCTCGAGGGTAGCGGTTGGCCCACGCGCCCGCAGCGGGCGTTGCAGGAACCGAAAACAATGACGAACTAGACGCGTGCGCCCGATCGATCCCAGGCGCAATGCCAATCCCAGGGGGATATAGGCCGGTTCGAGTGCGACCAGTCGACCGGGACCGATTTGAAACAGAAGTGCATCGGCGCGAAGGTTCGGATGAAAGCGCTTGCCAAACCAGCCGAGGTTTTCAAGAACCCCATCCAAGGGGTGGCCTGTTGGCACACCAGAGCCGCGCCACAGCCCAGCGAGTTCGTGCCCATAGACGGGTGGGAGTTTGCGAAAGCGTCCTAGGGCTTCCACGGTGGTAATCGGCGTGAGATCAATCATGGCATTTCCGTCGGGATGTCAGCCGTCAACCATAAATGATGGCCTCCAAGAAAGAGGCCATCCTGCACACGATCCGGAGGGATTAAGTTCTGGATCGTTTTTGCGCATGCACTACTGTAAGCGCGGAACCGCAGAATTGTTCCCGTCAAACACCGGCGTGCAGGGGTTCTCTGCCTTAACGACCGGCGTGTTTTCCGCGGACGTCAGCGGATTGACCCTCTGTTCCCTCGAGGACTACGCTCACCCACCAGGCCATCTCCCACGCATGCTGACGCAGCGCTCGTTGTGCTAAAGCCACCCAACCTTGCGGAAGCGCAGGAAGAGCACCACACAGAGGAAGACAATCACCCCGAGAACTGCGTAGTAGCCATAGAGCGTGTCAAGTTCGGGCATATGTTTGAAGTTCATGCCGTAGATGCCAGCAATAGCGGTCGGCACAGCGAGGATCGCAGCCCACGCAGCCAGCTGTCGCGTGATCGTTCCTTGTCTCTGTTGTTCGAGCAGATTACTGGCTTCAAACACGGATGTGATGACCTCGCGCAGACCGGCAACCATGCCTTCGACGCGTCTGATATGATCCAGCACGTCGCGGAAATATGGTCTGGCGTTATCGTCGACGCACGGGAGTTCCAGGTGAACCAATTTGCTGGCGACTTCCGACATCGGGCCGAGAATGCGTTGGAACAGGATGACCTGCCGCCGCAGCCGGAAAATCCGCCTGATTTCATCCCGCTCAAGAAAGGCCACAAGCATGTGTTTTTCCATGCCGAGAACCTTGTCCTCGATCGTCTGAACGATCGGCAGGTAGCCGTCGACAATGAAATCGATGACCGCGTGAAGGACATAGTCGGTCCCTCGCGCCAGCAATTGCGGCGATGCCTCGAGCTGTGCTCTCAACTCTGTGTGACTGCGTGCCGAGCCTTGCCGGACCGTGATGATGTGGTGTCTGCCGACAAAGATCGCCGTCTCGCCGTAGACGATCTTGTCCTTCTCCAGATGGGCCGTCTTGGCAATTACGAACAGTTGCTCGCCGTAGACCTCCACCTTGGCGATCTGATTTCCATTGAGCGCATCTTCAACGGCAAGTGGGTGAAGCCCGAACGCCGCGGCAACTGCCGTCATTTCCTCCGGCGTCGGGTCGTGAAGCCCGATCCAGGCGAACTCGCTTTCATCCATTACCAACGCTTGTCCGGAAAGCTCGAGCGTATCCGCACGCTTTCCGTTGCGATACAAATACGACGCGACGACGCTCATCAATTCGATCCATATTGCGGGGGGCCGGAAAAGGCCCGGTGAGATTAGTGCCTGAGACAGGTAACGGTGCGAGAAGAGTGGCGCTCCGGTCGGTTATTGGCAACAAAGCAACGAGATCCGACCTGCTTCCTACGCATCGGCATACCCACCGACTGCAGTAAGAGCAACTGCCTTCGTGCACACTCGACCGCGGTCGGCACGGCCAAACGCTGCTCACCCGTAGCGACATGGTGAGCCTCGGTTGCAGTAGAGTCTGTAGCCGGAAAAGACAGTGCGGGCTCTCGCCGATTGGATATGCGCTCGACGTTCAGTGAAGTCCGTCAGAGCACACTTGCGCGCCGAGCCCTGCCATCATCACCAGGCGCGCATCGAGCGACGCATGAAGCGCGCGATACATGTCCTCGATCGCCTCGAAATCCTTGATCGTCTCGAGATCCGCGTGACCGTCTTCCATCTCGTCGCCGACGGTTTGCGCCTTGACGCAAAGTTCCCCAACCCTTGACCACAGGTGCAGCGCTTCTGCCTTGGCAAGCTGCTCACGTGACAGGGCCTGCAGTACAACTTTTTCGACCGCCATGGCGATCTCTGCCTGCTCAAGGATTACGGCGCGCCAATCGGGCATTCGGACATCCTGTTCGGTTCCGATTTCGTAGCTCGCCATGCTGATCTTAAGGGCCGCCCTCACACAATTAACTTTGACATACCAGGGACAAGTACTGGCACGAGACGCGATATGGTGTGACGAAAACGTAATTTTGCTCACTGTCTCTGTTGGTCTATTCGTGTGTAGCGGGCGTGATCTTCGTTGCGAACTTTGGGAACGGCCAGGCGATGAGACGACGTACCATCATTCTTGGAGGAGGAGCCCTTCTGGCAGGAGCAAGCGTTGCTCTGCTGTCCGGCAGGAGCGGCGGCGGCGATGCGGTGTCGCGTGACAGCATCGACTGGACCGTCTCTGGGCTGCGAGCCGGCGGCACGGCTGGAGTGCCCGCTGACTTGCCCGATCCGGTGTTTCGCGAGCAACCCCAATGTCTCACCACCCTCGCGCAGACCCTCGGTCCCTGCCATACCAATGACGTTCCCATCCGACGCGACGTGACACAAGGCGTCAACGGACTGCCCACCCGCATCAGCTTGCGCCTTGTGCGGTCTGAGGATTGCAACCCGATAAAGAGTGCAGACGTCGAGATTTGGCATGCCGATACGCGCGGCGTTTATTCCGGGCGCGCGGCAGGGATGTGCAACGCGGACGATCAAGACGCCCGCAGCCTTTCATTTTTGCGTGGCAGGCAGATCAGCGACGCCGAGGGCCGTGTGAATTTTCTCAGCATTTATCCTGGCTGGTACAGTGGCCGTACCGTCCATGTCCATCTGCGTATCGTGATTGATGGCAGGGAGTTGCTGGTCACACAACTCCTGTTCGACGACGCGCTCAGCGATATCGTCTATCAAGGCCACCCCGATTACGCAGCGCGCCCGCAGCGCGATACGGTGAACGGCGGCGACAGCGTCTTTTCTGCGGCGGAGGCGTCGGGATTCATCTTCGACGTCGAACGGCTCGAAATCGGCATTCTGCAAGCAAGTTACACTATCGGTGTCGCAGGCGCGTAGATTGGCATTGCGGATCAATCGCCGCGGAACCCCCAAAAGGTCTGCGTTTCCCTCAGGTCAGGCGAGCCGGCCGACATCCTTCAAGATTGCGTAGAGTTCGGCCGCTGCTTCATTTTCGTCGCTTGCATCGAGCCAGATCGGTCCGATGGCAAGCTCGATGTCTTCTGCATACTTTTCGCCCATGACCAAGCTGACGGAATGCAGGCCGGCAGCCTCGGATGTCATTGGATTGACGGCGATATGAAAGAAGCCGTTTAGAGCATCTCCCGGCATTTCGTAGACACGGGCCAGATAGCCCTGAAAATCCTCCACGTCGTTGCGTTGCTCAAGCGCTGTGAGCAACGAAGGATGCAGAATCTCGACAGCGATGGGTTGTGGCTCCAGCCAACGAGTACCAGGCTCACCAACGGCCTCGACCTCTCCTTGCACCCCGGGTTCACTGAACATACGGTTTCTCCTCGCGACGAAGGTATGGCAGCGTGCGAACCCGGGCAGCGAACAACTGACCTCGTCGACGCGAGTGTCTTGCGGGCCCACAGCACACCGTGCCCACCGCCCGCGTCAACCGGCGCACTGTCCCTGTCGCATCGATGTGGATATGCCGAAGTGCTGCGTTTCAAGTTTGTCGGCATGAGCTGCCAGATCGGCGCTCAAGGCTCTTGCTTGCGCCGCTGTCAGGCCGAACTGAAGCGCGCTGACATTGTGCGATTCCGGCTCGTCTGTGAACTCAATCCGCAAGCCGATATCCGCATTCTCGCTTAACAGTACTGCGCTGTTCCAAGCAAGGACGGTAGACATCCTCACACATCCAGCGCCGTCTCTGTTCCAACCGTCCCAGGCCATGGAAGCCCCCACGTCTAATTGCGTGATTAAAGCAAATCAAAGACAAGTTGTCGATACACGGCACATACCTGGTTCGTAAGTGATCGGCACACTTGCGAAAAGGACCGAACCGCCAGCCTATCCGGCGCTCACGCGATTCATGCCGCCTTTTGCATTCACAACAGTTGGTGGGAAAATGGCGTGGCTATTACAACAAATGGCGGATGATCAGGCGGTGATGTGAAGTTGGTGCCAGGCCTCGCTCGGCTTGTGCCTCCAGCTATCGGCCTTTGCTAAATGAAGGGCTCACGCTCCATCGTCCATTCTTCGGGCGAATGGACTATCAAGCCGGCAGAAGACGGATCGTCGCCGCCGATCTTGTCGCGTCCAAAGAACTCCGGGCGTTCCTGAATGAGCTTCCGACAGACTGTAGCTTGCCGGATAGAAGTTTTACACTCACACAGGTCAATGCAGCGGCATTTGCAAGGCAATGCGCGCGAAATCGTGAGCTCTTAATTAATTGAATTTGCAGCGAAGTTTTACCAACAGGAAGTGAATTCAACATTTGCTTCCGTCACTCTTGCAATCGCCCGCATTGTGTCCGGTGGGTCAGATTGGCTGTTGGGGTGATTTATCAGCCCCAATACGCCGTTCTCGGGAAGCAAAGTATGCCATCTGCGCCGCCAGAACTCCTCGCCGCTGGCATTGTAGCACCCATTATGTCAAAGGCGTGGCTCTGAGCCGCGCGATATTGAGCCGGGTCCAACAGTGCTTCCGCGCAATATTGAACCGTGGTCAGAATGCCACAGATTTCGACCGGCGTCATAAGGACTTGCGTTACCCGGCGACCGAGGGTGCACCGAGCGGCGATCGCCAAATGCGCGATTAACGAAGGGAATATTGATCGAAGTCCGATCCGGTGTCGATGCCGAAGTAAACCGCTCCGCGATCCCCGTACGCAATTACAAGTTTGGAATCGGAAAGGTTTGGGAGACGGCGCCCGTGTGCACGCAACCCGCAACGGCGGTAGCTAGGCAAGATTCCGCAGACGACTGCGTCACGGCCAAGGCAATCGCCGAAGCTTTCTGGCGCGCACAAAGTGCCGCTGCTCAAGTTGACGAAGCGAAGTAGCCGGCCCGTACGGACTTCTCCAATGCCGGCACTTTTGCAAGCAATGCCGATCGCGTGCCACAGGTGCGGCGTAGCATTGCCGGCATGCACATCATGCCGATCTATTGGGATGGCACGTCTTTGCCAAAGCAAGAAATCGAAGAACAAAGCCAGCAATACGCACCCGGTACGATTGCTTCAGAGAAATCACGTCTGCGCCTGTGTCGCCTCCTCCAATCACCGCTCTGTGGAGCCAACGCCACGTCACAGCGCGTTCATCCTTGCCGTCCAACTGCAGGCTCGCCTCGCAACATTCCTCCGTCGCGGGCATTTTCGATGCTGTAATCGTCGTCATTTGTTGTGAGATCTACGGGCGCAGCACCCAGCTTCGCCGCTATATGGATCCAAATTTCGAGATTGCCTGCTCTCATGCCGCCAACCGGCAGATGGAGTGCGGCAACGCGCCGCAACATGATTGGGCACAAACAACTGGCATTGAAATGCCGCTCCGGACGCAGCACCTAACGCTATCGCCTGTGCGGTGCCCTTGGGTATACCTCCGATTGTCGCACCGATCACGGCTCCCACCCTGCGCCAGTCGCTACACCGAGAGGCATGGCGAACTAGCCCGCAACCGATTGACCGCTCTATCAGCCGCGTCGCGATCGTCGCCGCGCCGCTACGCCGGCGCCGCTTTCCTTGATGCCGTGTTCTTTTTGCGAAATAGCCGACCTCACATTTCTGACTACTTGCCGCCTGCCGGTGAGGGATGGTCGTTTCGTCTTGTCATCTCGCGTGAGAGACCCGTCCCTAAGGATGTGCGCACACGAGAACGCCAGGCTCCACCTCTCCGCAATAGCCCACACCTCGACCATGTCCTCCGGCCCGCCGTAACGCATATGCAGTCAAACCGAAGACGCGATGTTGTCAGCAGACAACGTCGCCAGCAAGCAGATCTCTGTAGCCCCCAAAAGCTTTGCCGATGGCAATCAACACAATTTCAGCGACAATCATGCTCCGCACACGATGATGTAGCCTGAGCAGTTTCCTCACCTTCAGTGGCCGTCTGTAATTGAAACAGCGATGTTGTCTGCAGACAACATCGCACGCGGTGCCACCCTTCGGCGCCAGCCACTGATGGAGCCATCGCGATGCCAAGCCGCAGCTCGCAATAATTCCAAGCCGTCGGCACCAACGCAAACGCGTGTGTGATCAGCACCCCACGGACCGCTCTGTCATTCGTCCACCGGGAAGACGCCGCCTTCTTGCATCAACAGCGTCGCGGCCTGATGGCAATGCCCGCAAGGCAACAATCACAGTGGCGCCGGCCGCACCTCGTAGACATGGGCGGCGGCCTATCGCCCGACCATTGTTGTCTGCTGACAACAATGAAGGCGCCGACGTTGATCCTCTACACTGCTATCTCCGGTTGTATCAATAGTACGAACAACCGACATTCGTTGTCCGCAGACAACAAATCCAGCATCAACGCCGATTTGGTCCGGACATTTTGCGCGACGGCCACACCGCCGCCCACAAGAACCGCAAGCACCTATGCACTGCACAGCGCCGCTCTCTTTGCAGAGGAAATCCGCGTGGCGGGTAGCTCAGGCGACAACGAACATGTCAGAACACTAAATTTGAAGCACCCTCTTCCCTTCTGCGCCCGATCGATTAGTTTTGATTGCGCAACAAACGCCGTGCGAACCCCTGGTTCCAAGGCTTACGAAGGGGAATGTTATGGCGACTGGTACCGTGAAGTGGTTTAACTCGACGAAGGGCTATGGCTTCATCCAACCCGACGATGGCGGTACAGACGTCTTCGTTCATGCATCCGCCGTTGAGCGGGCAGGGATGCGCGGCCTGAACGACGGCCAAAAGATCAGCTACGACCTGGTCGAAGACCGCAAATCAGGCAAGACATCGGCTGACAACCTGCGGACCTGACCCGACTCCTAGAGCAACCTCCCCATTGGCTGGCGGCGCTGGCCAATGGCGGACGGACATGCGAGAACTTGAGATCTGCGGACGGCATCCAAGATGCGCAAGACCGTTCCGAACGATGCATTCAACCGCACATCTTTGCCGAAGAACCAAGTCAAAGCGTCCAGACGCAATGAGGTGGCTCCCTTGGCGGCAATCGCCAACAAATCGCGGCCGCAGCCACTGCCTAGGCGATGAAAAATGCAGCCACTGCCGACCAGAAGCTTTGCGGACGCTCCGAAAGTAACCCACGGACCTGGCGCGCCGCGGCAGCCGCACTCACCGTCGTGCCGAAGTGACAGTAGCAGACGATGTCATGCAGTTCCTCGTCACAGATCTCAAAGAAGCGTTTCGCCTCACCATAGGTGTCGTTTTCCATGCCAGCCGCAAGCAGCACTGGATCGCGGAAGGCGACGGTTATCGGCGAGTAGTCACTACGCAGAGCATTTCGCTCGTCGCTAAACTGAAACTCAGTCTCGTGTAGCGTATCGAGGTGCCTGTGCCGAACCCCTTCCAACAACTCGGCCCAACGTTCCAGTCGCTGGCGGCGTGTCATCCCGCACGCACCGAAAATTGGCTCTATCTGCGCGATGGTCTGCAACTGCTCCAAGGTGTGATGCTTCATTGTCGCCTCCAATCAAACGACGTTGCGAAAGCCAGCCCAGCAGCAGCCTGTTCCTAGTCGTTGGCGCTGTCCAATCACGATGCTGGTGGCGGGCAATATCGTACGTCATATGGCGTGTTGCGGCGAAAATCCGCCCCTTTTGGATCTCGTCTTTCAAAAACCACGACGGAAGCATCACGATCTGGCAACGCGAAGGCGAGAGGAGATGCGGAGATACGTGCCGGGTCATGGCGTGATTGGACGTTTGGGATCAGGTGAACCGCACGTTGGGACCGGTTGCACAGCTTGCCCGCACTACCGACTGACCAATCGGCGAATGGACTCACGAACCGGACGCCCGAGATATCGGTTCTCCGAAAACCGCTGATCAACCCGTCGATCCACAGATCGCCGAATAGCTAGTCCGCGCTCGGCTTCCGGCCGGCCAGGATTGATCGAAACTAGCGGGGCCTGTCGGGGCGAGGGGGCTTCATGCTTCGACACGTGTGCTGCGCAAATCGTCCTCTTGAATCTCCAACCTGGCCGGCGCGGGAACGTTTCAACGCAACGTCGCAATCTTTCTGATCCGCCTATGCGTCTTAAGCTCCTGTTTTTGCGCATCCCTTGAACGGCCAAGCCACCGGACACTTTCGTGCAACATGCTGTGGCGAAAATCCGGGCCACCAGGTGCGACGCATGGGTTGAGTGTCCCTCAACGGCGGCGGCATCAGCGTCTGGTCAATTAGTCAACTTCGGGCATATGCATCAAAGTGCTATGACATAGCAACAACATGCTGGGCAAATCGCCTGCTGGCGATAGAGTCCCAAAACGTCCGGGATCCCAGTATGATCGCCCGGTTTCCTGTTCGCACGATGCGCCAGTTGATAACCTCTGGAGCCTGAGGATCTCGCAGTAACGAAAGCCAGTCGGGTCCCCGACAAGGTCTAAGCGCTCGGTAGCGCCCACCTCGGATAGGCCCGGGCTTTTCTACATCGGTAGACGAGATCGCCTAGCTCGTCCCTAGTGAAGAATCCCCTCGAACTACAGCCGGGCAATGCCCGCGTCCAATGGAAATGGCAGCCCCGCACTTCGCAAGCGGCCGATTTTTTTGGGCCGTGGCGAGGCAAACGTAGGCCCGCGAAACGGTATCTCAAGTGACTTCTGCCCGAAATCAACGGGCCCTCGCTACGCGCAACAATACAACCGTGCTGCATCGGCGTTTACGTGGCGGAAGTAAAGTATGATATCTATGCCGTTATGTGGTGCATTGAAAGCAAGTTCATATAGTTAGCAGTGCACACCCAATAACAGCGGCGCGCTCCTGTTAGGCAACCGGGGCAGATTTGTTGGCAATGCCGATTTGATGGTCAAGATCGCTACGCTGCGATCGTATCAGAGCGCCGTAAAGACGGCCGGCGTCCGTGGCGGAGGATGGGCAAGACGAACGCGGTCAGTCCCTGCGGGTTTGTTGAGGCCCGTGCGAACATAGTTTCGCGGCCAGGGCGGTTGATGATGGGCAGCCTGGGTACTTGTAGAGGGGAAGGGGAGTGGCGCTTAGACTTTTGCCGCGACCAGGGCGGCCAGCGGCGGAATAGCTTGGCCATCCCGGCTCGTCGTGCAGCAGCGGTGGAAGCCCCAATGGCGATGACTGACCCTTCAAAGCAGAGACTTGCGCACACCTGTCGGGACTGGTCGTGAGCAATACCGGGAGAACCAAATCGTATCTATGACTGGGTAACGAAACCTGTCGTTGGAGGTGGACCAAAATCGCCGGAAATCACTCGGATAAAATGTTGCTGGATTGCCTTTGCACTGGCCTTCGCTGATTTCGAAGTGACGTCCAAATCCGCGGCAAAGGGGTGTTGGGGATCGAAGACCAGCGCTTTTCTGCTTCTCTCTCTGGAGGCTCTTGCGTCAATCGACTTCAGTTGCTCACGGCGTGTGGGAGTGGAAACACGGCGCGCCAACTCGTCCTCATCGCAAAGCAATCTTATGGGAATGAGCGGCGCCGCACATTGCCGCGCCGCGCCGGCTATCTGTTCAAATGTGCGAATACTACCTTGGTTGCCTTGGACGAGGGCCTGCGTGAAGATGAAGTTTGCCGAAGGGGGGCTGTAGGCCACAATCGCATCCAGAACGACCTGTCGGATTCTTCCAGTGTATTCCGATATCCCGTTCGGGAGGGGCGTCATCCCGTCGTCGTCCAGGAGGCGGAATATTGGATTGTTGAACCAATGGTTATCAATGACTTTTGCAGAAACGAGGCTACGCAATTCGTTGGCAATTGTCAGTTTCCCGACGCCGGGGAAGCCCATTAGCAAAACGAAAACGCGCATTGCAGCATTAGCCTCGTAACGTTGTACCACGACAACAATAGGTTATTTCTCCAGTGTCGCAACGGCCGTCGTGCAACCAAAACTGCCCAGTTACCCTGTTAGTGTCCTTGCGCGAATTTTGGCGCCAGACTGGGTGAACCCTCCTTTCATTGGCCGGTGAAAGCGAAGGCCGTTGTTTGAAAGACTCGCGTTACGACAATCTAGATCTTCCCAACGGAATCGCACCATGCATGACCAACCCGGCCGGAAAGCACTTGGCCTCGTCGAGCCATTGGGCCGAATGACGGGATGTCGCTGGAAATGAGATCACCGCTATTCAACTGGCACTCGATCGAGCCGTCGGTGATAACGCGAGCAATATCGCCATTTCCCACACGCAGTGACATAACCGAGGCTGTCAACGGAACCGCTCGCCGAGACTGCTGCGCACTGTATACAGATGCTTGAGGTCGCATTTCACAACTGTGGCAAAATCGTCGGGCACCCGCATTCCCCATGAAGCAGCACCCAGATTTCGGAATCTGCGTTTGAACGACCAGGGGCGGAGTTCTTTGTTCGGCATATTTCAGCGCCTCCTGTTTGAAAGCGCCCGAATTAGCTACGAACAGGCGCGAACAATCTAGATATCCGGGCCACATGCTACCTGCGGTCTCAGGCGAAGCACCGGTCATGGTGCTAAAATGCCGCCCACAGGTTCTAGCAACCTGTCCCTCAACTCCGCCCGTTTCCCGGGAACCACCTGCACCCTTTCCCCGTTCCGGTCGTGCAAATGGAGTTCGCTATGTTGGGTGAAAGAAACTACCTGAAGCCAGAACGTCACGCCTCCGCCGGCATGCCCGTTGGTATATTACTCATCTCGGTCCTCGCACTTGCGGCCTATCTCCTTGTCGGAAGCTCGTTTGTTGGCAACAAGCCCTCAACCCCGACTGTCTACCTCCCGGTGGTGTCGCAGCAATCGAACTAACGCAATCCCTCTACCGAGAGACGAAAGAGGAGGAGGGGAGGTCGCGTGTTGTGGTGACGCCGACAGTCGAGGCCAGATCGCCGCAAACGGCGACCCGCTTGTCAACCTTTCGAAGTAACGGCCGGACCCTGGTGTGGCAAACACTGCCAGACCGATGGCGATCGCTGTCTCAGGCTAGGTGCAGTTCACAAGGGGAAGCTTCGAGCCGAGAGCAGTCTGCCCAACTGCAGCCCGGCTCACGACGCAGAAGCCAGATTGGATGTCGGCGCCCCGCGAAGCAGTGCCATCAGCATCGGCCCGAGCGAGAACTCTCCGCGCCGCGCCCGGTTTGTCAGATCTCTGAGATAACCGCCGGGCGAATTGATGTGTCCGGACCGCTCGTACATACAGGCCACCACGGATGCAGCCGTTGCCGGGCCCATCACCTCGCACGCCTCCTCATAAGCCGACGGGCTGACGGCAAGCATCGAGCGGACGGTCACCGCGGCCATCATCAGGTCGCGCCAACTGGAAACCACGCCGTCCGGGCCGAACGGTTTGATTTCGGGGCAGGCTCGCAAAACCATCTCCAACGGGAATGGCTGTACCCCCTTCGGCTTTCCTCCGGTTTCCGCCCGCGGCTTTTCGCCCTGCTCTTTTTCAGAGCGAGGTTCAAGTTCATGGAAGGATTCGGGTTTTGAATTCTGTATGTGCCGCTCAGATAGACCACCATTGGTAGCCATATTTTCGGAAATCGCGTTATCATCCAGCATGTTGACGACTTCTTCGTGCAAAAGCGTCATCTCGTCGGCAATGGCCAGCAAATCCTTGAGGCTTGGGCGGCGTGGAATTCGCGCAATCAGCGCGACAAACATGTCTTCGGCATGCCCCCAATCGCCGGATGCCCCCTCCTCGATCGCGGCAGTAATCAGCTTGCGAATATCCCGGCGGCACAATGAGACACGCTCCTTGGCGATCAGGAACCGCCGGCGTTCTGCCGCAACTTCCTGGGCCAGGCCTGCCAGTTCTTCCGAGCGGGCCAAAAGCGGGGCGAGATCAAAGCCGTAGGCCTCCTCTATGCCGCCTTCGCCGTCCTTGCGTGCATATCTCTTGCCATTGGGGCTGTCCTTGCGCGAAACCAGGCCAGCCTCGACCAATGCAGCAAGGCAGCGGCGCAGCGTGCTGCCGGCGATGCCATTGGCGCGATGGGTCAGCTGGGCGTTCGACGGGAACACGACGAGGTCATTGCCCTCAGCCAGTTCGCCCTGCGGATAGAATGACAGAAGTGCATTCAGCACAGCCAGAGCGCGGTCCTGGACGCCGAGAAGCGTCCGTGCCTCGCATACGTCGCGAAGCACCTTCCACTTGTCGACCGTTTTTCCGGCTTTGATGCCGGACGATCTGATTTGCCCCTTCACCAGGGCAAGCGACATCGGCCGCCGCCCGAATGGCGTCGTTACGGATAACCTGTCCATTTCAGCCTTACCTTCTTTCAGGCAAAGGAATGCCAGTCACCGAAACGGCGCCAAATCTCCGAAGAGAGTCTTGACTGTGAATCCCGGAAGTGCGAATCTCGAAATCGCCAAATGACGAGAAAGGGCCTTCAGAGACGGTGTTTCGGGGGCCTTTTTTCTTTTTGCCGTGTTGCTCCTCGATATTTTCAGTCTTCAGGACGGCGCCCTATTCGGCGCTGCTCTGCGTTTTCTCCAGCGCCGCCTCGTAAGCTTCAAACAACTCGGGCAATTTCGCCGTCAGATAATCTGCAAATCCGTCATGCCGATCGCGCCGGATCGACAGGCGCCATTGCTTGTCAGTCGTGGCCACTTTTCCGATCTCCGCACCCGATCCACTAGTGACAGTCTCAGGTGCAAGCCCAGCGGCTTGCCCTTTTTCGGACTTTGTCGCGGCCGCAAAGGCCAGCATAAAGCGGTCATCCGTTTCCCGTGTCGTAAAGCCGGCTTTGGTTGCAACCGCCAAGGCGCGCTTCAATGCCGGCTCGTTGCCGATCGCATCAACCAGTGACTGCCAGCGGCCTCGACCGATTTTCGGTGCCCGCCCGATGGCGTCCACAAGTTCGCGCGGCAATGCGCGTGCGACAGCGACCAGCTTGGAAACTTCAGCCCGGTCGACAGAAAGTGCCGACTGGATCAGCGCACGGGCAAAGCCGGCATCCTCCAAACGGCAAGCAAATACCGCGCGTTCGATGAAGCTCAGATCTTCGCGGGCGGAGTTCTCCACACCTTGCGCCACGACTAGATCTTCATCGCTCAGCGAGCGCACATAGGCCTTGACGGGAATGCCGAGCGCACGAGCGGCGCGAATGCGCCGATGTCCGTAGGCGCTTTGGTAGCGACCGGATAAAGAAGGATGCTCGCGGAGGAGGACGGGAATTTCCTGTCCTCTTTCCCGGATCGAAGTTATCAGTGCCTCGAAACTGGCTGGGTCCTGCTCGCTGAAGCGATCGGCCAAAGGCGAGGGATCGATCAGGGTGGGATCGATCTCCACGGCGAGCTGGCCCGACGCGAGCTTTGCGCGAAGAACTTCATACTCCTTCTCGACGTCCGAAAAGGTGTCCTTGAGCGAGCGGACTGCGCCGGAACTCATACGCGGCAGCGCCGGCCGCTTGATGTCACCATCAACGGAGTGCTCGCTCTGGCCGGAAAACATCGAGCGAATGGACTGGGTGCGTTTGCTCAATGGAGGGACCTCCTCGTTACAGGCGAGGCGTTGTCTGTAGACAACATTCCCCGCCCAAGGGGAAAGAGTACTGGCACGGAATGGGAGCAATCACTCATCGCTGCCATACCTTCGAAATCAGGTCGATCACCTCGGTGTTGACCGCATTGACGGATTCCATGGCTCGGTCATAAACGGACCGTCCGACGGCGCCTTTCGACAATTCGAACAGCGACTGCTTGGTAAGGCCGGCATTGGCAATGGCCGTCGACTTCCATGCCGTAGCCCTGAGGACATCGCTTCCAAAGAGGTCGCGCAACAGTCCGACGATCTCCTGCTCGGGCACGTCGCGCGGATCGTGCCTGGTCACGACGAATTTCATGAAATCGTAATTCAGATGCGCGCCGGCATCCTCGATCACCGCGATGAGATCGGCTGTCATCAACAGGAACTGGCTCATCGATGCGACATCGACCATCTGCGGGTGGATCGTCACCAGCATGCCGGTTGCCGCATTGAGGGCGCCCATGGTCAGGAAGCCGAGTTGCGGCGGGCAGTCGATGACAACGACGTCATAGTCCGCCTCGACTTCATCGATGGCGGCAGCGACGCGGCGAAAGAACAGATCCTCGGGTCCGGATCGCTTGCCCATTGCACGGGGGGTTTCATGCTCGAACTCCATCAGCTCGAGATTGCCCGGGACGAGGTCTATGCCCTCGAAATAGGTCGATCGGATCACCGAACGCATGTTGACCCGCTCCTCATCGTAGCGGATCGCGCCGTAGAGGGTGGTGTTTTCGGCAATGTCGAATTCCGGCTGGTAACCGAACATGGCAGACAGCGACGCCTGGGGATCGAGGTCGATCGCCAGAACGCGGTAACCCTGCAACGCCAGCCCCTGTGCGAGGTATAGCGACGACGTCGTCTTGGCTGAGCCGCCCTTGAAGTTGGCGACGCTGATGATCTGGAGCTTGTCTCCTTCGCGGCGGCGCGGCCAGAACTTCAAGGCTTCCTTTGGGCGTGCTTCGGCAAGATAGGCGCGAAGCTCGTTGATCTGGCGCAGTGTGTAGGAACGGCGACCAGCGGTGCCCAGTTCCGGCATCGGCCCGAGGCCGTCCAAGGACAATTGCCTGAGATAACCGTCCGATACACCAACGATCTGCGCGACCTCTCCTGAGGTAAACGACCTCAGGCTCTTCATCGCCTTCGGCGGAAAAGCAATTTCACCGACGGCCCGCAGACGGTCCGAAAGCGCGGTCGCCTGGCGTGTGATACGCTCGGAAGTCGTCTCGTTTTCAACCTGGGGATTCGCGGGCTTCAACATCGGGGTCTCTTCAAAACGGTTTCTTCGCGTCTGACGCATTGTTTCCGTCTGGAAGTAGAGACACGATTCGATGTCGGCAGACAAGCCGCTTTAGGGATAACAAGAACTTAGCGGTTGCAGCGGAAACGGCATCTCACTGCCTTATCCTTGACGCTTTTCGTATATTTATCAACATGTTGGCATCATCTTTCCGTCCGGAGGCGCCTTGCTTTTGCTGGCTCTTCACATGGCGTTGTCAACCGTTTCTTACACTGACCGACACTGGTAACAGGGCAAAACGGCAGCATCGCCGCCCCGGTGGCTTCTTTTTATGCTGCGGGATCAATTGATTCGGACGGAGCCGGAGGAGGGGCATGGGTTGCGCGCGACTGCGAGGTCGCTGCTCCTCTACGCGGATGTCTTCTGCCGGATAGCGGCGAACTCACCTGATCTGGCAGTTGCGTCCGCCTGACCAATCGGTATCGTTTGAACGCGATTCGTCGCTTGGAGGATCTATGCGTCAGCAGACAAAGCCGTTCATCGTTGAGATAAAGCCGTCCCGCAAGGCGAAGGCCGACAACCAAAAGACATCGATCTGGGGGAAACTGGATCTGAGCCTCGAAGCCGATCTGCAAGCAGAGCCCGTTTCGGCAGAGGAGCCAGTCGTCGAGGCCGGTCGGCCCTAGACGATCCAGCGCGTGATTGCCGATTGCAAGCTGGCCAAAGGTTTGTAGGCCCGACGCCTCTCTAAGTAAAACAAGCGGCGAGATCGCGTGCAACCGAGCGACATGGGCGCCAAGGCGCACGAGGCAACCACGCTGGTCAAGGCGTGGCTCGAAGCTATGTCAGTTCAAGACTTTGACCGACAAAAGTCGAAATCATAAATCGCGCCCCGACGCAGTTCTCCGAACATGGCTCTGCGCATACTTCGCTTCAGTCGATCAGCTGATCGACGTTGGCGACGCATTTCCCGAATAAGAAAACCCTCCGCGACGCAGCCAATTCATCCCAGCGCGGCTCTATCTTTGGGCTGCGCGCCAGCAATCATCAGCCTTCCGGTGGCCTTAAGCGGGATCAAGCGGGTGTCAGGTGGAATGGGCCATCGCCGTGCGCGAACGGCAACGGGCTTTTGCGCAAACCGGACGCGCCGATTGATCGCGCAGGCCGAAAATCTTGGCAAAAAAAATGGGCCTACGGAAAACCGCGGCCCATGAAGTGTGAAGGTCATAAAACCTCCAGAGGGGAACAGCTGCTGCGGCGGCACTGGGAGGAGAAGCCGCCATGTGCATCAGCTGTGAGCGTTATGATCGTTTTTTGATCACTTGGAAAACATTTTTTGTGCAATGCAGCTATGCGTATGCTGCGCTGCTCGTCCGTTCCAGGACAAGCGAGCAATTGCTGCGAAGCGCTCCCTTGGCTGACCGGCACTTAAAAGCTGCAAGCGGTTAAGCAGCGCATTGAATGAGCAGAACCGGTGCAGAAAGGGAGCTCAAGGAGGATTGTCAGTTCGGCAATTCCGCGCCGCTGGATGGGGCGGGCCATTGGCCTAGAAGACGAGATTGTGGCGTAAAGCACGCTGGCCGCAACGTTGGCTATTCGTTTTCCCCACGAGAGTGGTTCACCGCTTCCTGGCTTCTCGCCGCCACACTCGAATACATCCCGGTCGTACGGAACTCGGTGGGGCTCGCACCAAAATAGCGTCGAAACACTTTGGCGAAATAGTTCGGGTCTTCGAAGCCGGACATGATCGACACTTCCTTGACCGAGAGATGTGCCGCCTTTGTCAGGAGTTTCGTTGCCCGCTGCAATCGCTTGCGCAGCACGAACTCCGCGGGCGGCATGCCTTCGCTGGCGGCAAAGACGCGCGAAAAATGTGCCCGGCTGAGCCCGGAGACTTCGGCCAGCGTCTCGACGGGAAGGGGATGCGCAAGGTTCGCCATGATATGTTGAATGACATGCTGCATTGTCCGGTATTCCTGGCTGAATACGGGATGGGCGCCGAAGACGTCGTCATAGAGTGCCATTGCGGCCTCGTAGGCGATTGCCGATGCGCTGCCCGGCGCTTCGCCGCCACCTGAAATCAGCCGCAGACTGCAGTCTGCCAGGTGCTCGATCGTCTCGGGCTTCAGGTTCAGGACTGGTCCGGTTGTCGAAAGAATGGCCTTGTGGATGCGCAGTGCCTCTTCGCCGTTCATCGATATCCAGAAGAACTCCCAACGACCATTCTGCTCGAGCCAGTAGCGGTGGTTGTGCGGCACCAGCAAGAGCAGCGTCTCGCCCTCGCGCACACGGTGGTTGCGCGCCTCGTAGCGCAGGTTTCCCGCGCCCGAGATCGTATACTGCAGCACGGTAAACGGTGTCTGTCCCCGCTTGCGACCATCCCAATCGTAACTTCCATCCGTGCGGATCTCATAACCCGTGCTGGTCGGCATGGTGTGCAGGCTGTGACGCCCGCGCGGCAGCGAGACCGTCTTCATGGCAGGGCCATTCTCGATCAGCCGTTTCAGCATAGAATTACCCATGAAAGCACAATACCTCTCTGGCGACTCCAAGCATTATACGCATAATGCCCTCCAACAAAGCAAGACGGCCGATTTCAGGCGGAGCGAGGGGAGTAAACCGGGAGGGGAACCGCGCTTTGGCGAAACCTTGTCGGCGCACCAATTTTACCCAGACTGCCTTTATTTGGTCGAACGAACAGCGACGAGGACAGCATGAGTAACTTCAAGATTGCCATCATCGGCGCCGGCAGCGTCGGTTTCACCAAGAAGCTCTTTACCGATATTCTCTGCATTCCGGAGTTCCACGATGTCGAGTTCGCGCTCACCGACGTCAGCGCGCACAACCTCGACATGATCAAGTCAATCCTCGACAAGATCGTCGAAGCCAACAACTTGCCGACCAGGGTCACCGCATCGACCGACCGCCGCGAAGCGATCGCAGGCGCCCGCTATATCATCAGCTGCGTGCGGGTCGGCGGGCTCAGCGCCTATGCGGATGATATCCGTATCCCGCTCAAATACGGCGTCGACCAGTGCGTCGGCGATACGATCTGCGCCGGCGGCATTCTCTATGGCCAGCGCAACATTCCGGTCATCCTCGATTTCTGCAAGGATATCCGTGAACTGGCCGAGCCGGGCGCGAAGTTCCTCAATTATGCCAACCCGATGGCGATGAACACCTGGGCGGCGATCGAGTACGGCAAGGTCGACACGGTCGGGCTTTGCCACGGCGTCCAGCATGGCGGCGAGCAGATCGCCGAAATCCTCGGCGCCGGGGAAGGCGAGCTCGACTTCATCTGCTCCGGCATCAATCACCAGACGTGGTTCGTCGACATCAGGCTGCGCGGTCGCAAGATCGGCAAGGATGAACTCGTCGCCGCCTTCGAGGCCCATCCGGTCTTCTCGAAGCAGGAAAAGCTCCGGATCGACGTGCTGAGGCGCTTCGGGGTCTATTCCACCGAGAGCAACGGCCACCTCTCCGAATACCTTCCCTGGTATCGCAAGCGTCCGGAGGAGATCACCCGCTGGATCGACATGTCGGACTGGATCCATGGCGAAACCGGCGGCTACCTCCGCTATTCGACGGAAACCCGCAACTGGTTCGAAACCGAGTTCCCGCAGTTCCTGGAGGATGCCCGGCGTCCGATCGATGCGACGAAGCGCTCGAACGAGCACGCCAGCCACATCCTGGAGGCTCTGGAGACGGCGCGCGTCTATCGCGGCCATTTCAACGTCAAGAATACCGGCGTCATTACCAATCTGCCTGCCGATGCAATCATCGAGTCTCCCGGCTTCGTCGATCGCTTCGGCATCAACATGGTCTCGGGCATCACGCTTCCCGAGGCCTGCGCCGCCACCTGCCTGTCCTCGATCAATGTCCAGCGCATGTCGGTGCATGCTGCCATTTCCGGCGATCTCGATCTGCTCAAGCTGGCGATGCTGCACGATCCGCTGGTTGGCGCCATCTGTACGCCAGAGGAGGTCTGGCAGATGGTCGACGAGATGGTGGTCGCGCAAGCCAACTGGCTACCGCAATACGCCCACGCGATCGACGGTGCCAGAGAGCGCCTGAGCCGGGCGACCGTCAAGACCCGCGATTGGAACGGCGCGGCGCGACGCCAGGTACGTTCGGTGGACGAGATCCGCGCCGAGCGACAGGCGACCAAAGCCCGCGCCGCCGGTTGACGGCCGGCGGGGCCACCGCGTGAGGAGACGCGGACCCGCTTGCCGCCATATGCCCGCGCCCGCGGGACATTCTGAGACTTTCTAGGAGGAGGCCACCCTTCGGCGTGGCAGATAGATGAGGGAGAACCACAGACCATGAACAGCCACCGACTGACGAAAATGGCGAGCCTGCTGCTCGTCGGCATCTCAAGCTTCGCGCTGCAGGCAGCCGCATCGGAGCCGACTGTCGTGCCCGAGCAGCCACCCTTTCCGGCGCAGGGCAAAATCACCTATGTGCCACGCGACTCGATCGCCGAGTTCAAGGCGTTGCCGGAATACAAGGAGCCGGCCTGGGTCACCGAGAAATACGTGAAGGCCGGCAAGCTGCCGCCGGTCGCCGAGCGCCTGCCGAAGGAACCGATGGTCTTCAAGACCGGCAACATGCCCGATGGCGTCGGCGTCTATGGCGACACGCTGCGCCACGTGATCGGCGGCCGGCCGGAGGGCTGGAACTACAGCGCCGGCCAGAGCCAGGGCTGGGGCGGCATCGATATCGGCATGTCGGAATGCCTGACGCGTACGGCGCCACTCTTCCAGGTGGAGGCGAAGGACGTCGAACCGCTGCCGAACCTCGCAAAGAGCTGGGACTGGTCCGAGGACGGACACAAGCTGACCATGCATCTCGTCGAGGGCGCGAAATGGTCGGACGGCGATCCCTTCGACGCCGAGGACGTCATGTTCTACTGGGAGGACAATGTTCTCGATCCGAGCGTGACGCCGCTGAACGGCGCGACGCCCGAGACCTTCGGCGAAGGAACGACGTTGAAGCAGATCGACAAATATACGGTCGAATGGACCTTCAAGGAGGCCTTCCCGCGCCAACACCTATATGCCATGGCCTATGGCACCTTCTGCCCCGGCCCGTCGCATATCCTCAAGACCAAACATCCAAAATATGCCGGCACGACCTATGACCAGTACAAGAACGGCTTTCCGGCGGAATACATGAATATTCCGGTGATGGGTGCTTGGGTGCCGGTCGCCTATCGGCCGGACGACATCATCGTGCTGCGCCGCAACCCCTACTATTGGAAGGTCGACGAGGCCGGCAACCAGCTGCCCTACCTCAACGAGCTCCACTACAAGCTCTCGACCTGGGCCGACCGCGACGTGCAGGCGGTCGCCGGTTCGGGCGATTTCTCAAACCTGGAGCAGCCGGAAAACTTCGTCGAATCGCTGAAGCGCGCAGCCGACGAGGCAGCCCCCGCCCGGCTGGCCTTCGGTCCGCGTCTCATCGGCTACAACATGCACATGAACTTCTCGGCCAATGGCTGGGGTGAGCCAGACGAGCGGGCCCAGGCGGTGCGCGAACTCAACCGCAACGAGGATTTCCGCAAGGCGGTGACCATGGCGGTCGACCGGAAGAAGCTCGGTGAGGCTCTGGTCAAGGGACCCTTCACGGCGATTTATCCGGGCGGCATTTCCTCCGGTACGAGCTTCTACGATCGGCAGTCGACGGTCTATTACCCCTATGACCTCGACGGTGCGAAGGCGCTGCTCGAGAAGGTCGGCCTCAAGGACACCGACGGCAACGGCTTTGTCAACTTCCCGTCCGACAAGCTCGGTGGGCGCGATGTCGAGATCGTGCTGCTGGTGGCCTCGGACACAGGCACAGACAGGAATCTGGCCGAGGGCATCATCGGGCAAATGGAGAAGCTCGGCTTGCGGGTCGTGCTCAATGCGCTGGACGGCAAGCAGCGCGACGCGGCCAACTATTCCGGTCGCTTCGACTGGATGGTGCACCGCAATCAGGCGGAATTTGCTTCCGTCGTTCAAAACACCCCGCAACTCGCGGCAACCGGCCCGCGAACGAGCTGGCACCATCGCGCTCCGGAAGGCGGTGTTCCTGACCTGATGCCGTTCGAGAAGGAGCTTGTCGACATCGTCAACAAGTTCATCGCGACCAACGACAACGCCGAGCGCGCGGAACTGATGAAGCAGTATCAGAAGGTCGCAACGTCCAATGTCGATACCGTTGGTCTGACCGAATATCCCGGCGCGCTGATCATCAACAAGCGCTTCTCGAACATTCCGACAGGCGCGCCCATTTTGATGTTCAACTGGGCGGAAGACACAATCATCCGCGAGCGGGTCTTCGTGGCGGCCGACAAGCAGGCCGACTTCGAACTCTTCGCCGAGCAGCTTCCGGGCAAGCCGGGTGAGAGCGGGCCGAGCAACTGACGAGACCTCGCCTCCTCCGGCCCGCTCTCGGGCCGGAGGAGGAACCCGCCTTCACCCGGTGCGCCGTCTAGCCGGCGCACTGCAAGCCCATCCGACAGAAGGAAACGGCATGTTCAGATTTCTGCTTGTCCGCATCGCCTCTGCCATTCCGGTGCTGCTGGTCCTAAGCGTAGCGACCTTCGCCATCATCCAGGCGCCGCCGGGAGACTATAGCGACTACATCCGCTCGCAGCTCATCAACCAGGGCGGGGCCTCCTTCGAGGAGGCCGATGCGCAGGCGCAGGCCTATCGCAAGGAGCACGGTCTCGATAAGCCGATGCCGGTCCAATACGTCACCTGGATGACAGGCATTCTGACGCGCGGCGATTTCGGCCACAGCCTCTACTACAACAAGCCCGTCGCCGATGTCGTCAGCGAGCGCTTGCCGCGCACGCTCGTGCTTGCTCTCGTCTGCCATATCCTTGCGTCGGTTATCGGCATTTCCTTCGGCATCATTGCAGCGACCCGGCAATACTCCTGGATCGACAGCCTACTTTCGACCGTCTCCTTCCTCGGCATGACGGTGCCGCGCTTCCTGATGGCGCTGATCATCGTCTATGTCCTCGTCTTCCACTTCAATGTCAGCGAAATCAACAGCTTCCACTCCGCCCGCTATGGCGGCGCGCCCTGGTCCTGGGGCAAGTTCGTCGATCTCATCAAACATGTCTGGCCGGTCGTGGCGATCGCAACCTTCGGCGGCCTCGCCTACAATATGCGCGTGATGCGCGGCAATCTGCTCGACACGCTAAATGCGCAATATGTCGAGACCGCCCGGGCGAAGGGTTTGAGCGAAGGGGCCGTGGTCATGCGCCATGCCGTGCCCAATGCCCTGCATCCGCTGATCATGTATCAGGGCGTCGTCCTGCCCTACATGTTGACCGGCGAAATCGAGACCGCAATCATCTTCGCGCTGCCGACAGTCGGTCCCGCCATCGTTGGCTCCATGTGGGTGGGAGACGTCTATGTCACCGCGACCTTCATGCTGGTGCTCTCGGCGACCTTGATCCTCGGCAACATCATCGCAGACCTCTTGCTCGCCGCTCTCGACCCGCGCGTGCGCATGGGGGGAGGAGCCCACGCATGACCGTCGAAATGCACAGCGCCATTCCCCTTACCGTCGAACCCAAGGACGAACAGCACAACGAAAGCTATTCGGCGCTCGTATGGCGTCGGTTCAAGCGCTCCTGGACCGGGATGCTCGGACTGATCCTCGTCGGTCTGCTGCTCGTCATGGCGATTTTCGCCGATTTCCTGTCACCGGTTGATCCGAAGGCGACCGGTGTCGGCTTCGCACCGCCGCAGGCAATCAACTTCAGCGACCAGGAGGGCAATTTCGTCTTCCCGCCGCGCAGCTATCCCCTGCGCGAGACCGAAGAGCTCGATCCCATCACCTTCCAGCCGAAGATCGGCCCGGACTATGCCAATCCGCAGGTCCTCGGTTTCTTCGTCAAGGGATCGCCTTATCGCCTCTTCGGCCTGATCCCGGCCGAGCGGCACCTTTTCGGCGCAATCGACGGTTCACCGGTGCACCTGCTTGGAACCGACAAGTTCGGCCGCGACGTGCTCTCGCGCATTCTTCATGGGTCGCGCATCTCGCTGATGATCGCCCTGATCGTCGTCTCGATCGTCACCGTCGTCGGCACGACCGTCGGCATGGCGTCGGGCTATTTTGGCGGGCGCTTCGATGCCTGGACACAGCGTTTCGTCGAGCTGGTGTTGGCCTTCCCGCAATTGCCGCTCTATCTGGCACTGGCGTCGCTGATCCCGGTAACGGCGCCAACGAGTGTGTTCCTCGCCTTCGTCATCATCGTCATGTCGGCGCTCGGCTGGGCGCAGATGTCGCGCGAGGTTCGCGGCAAGACGTTGGCGCTCGCCCGTATCGACTATGTGCGGGCGGCCATTGCCGTCGGCGCCAGCGACCGGCGCATCATCTTCCAGCACATTTTCCCAAACGTGATGAGCCATGTGATCGTCGCCGTCACCTTGTCCATCCCGCAAGTGGTGCTGCTGGAATCGTTCCTGGGCTTCCTCGGTTTTGCGGTCAAGCCACCGCTGATTTCCTGGGGACTGATGCTGCAGGACACCGCCACCTATTCGGTCATCGGGTCCTATCCCTGGATTCTATCGCCCGTTGCCTTCGTGCTTGTCACAGTCTTCGCCTTTAATGCGCTGGGCGACGGCCTGCGCGATGCAATCGACCCCTATTGAGGAGGAGCGTCTCATGGCAGAAACGATCGACTTCATGGCCGCTGCCCCCGTCGAAAGGAAGGACCTTTCGAGCCGAGACGGCAAGCCGGTCATCGACGCGCGCAACGTCGCGGTCAATTTCAAGGTCGAACACGGCACGGTAGAAGCGGTGAAGGACGTGTCCTTCCAGCTCTATCGCGGCGAGACCATCGCCATCGTCGGCGAATCCGGCTCGGGCAAATCAGTGACGGCGCGGACCATTATGGGGCTTCTCTCCAAGCGCGCGACGATCGCCTCGCAGTCCCGCATCGAATATGACGGCAAGGACGTGCTCAAGTTTTCCGCGCGCGAGCGGCGGGGCCTGCGCGGCGATCGCCTGGCGATGATTTTCCAGGAGCCGATGAGCTCGCTCAATCCCGTCTACACGGTCGGCGCGCAGATCGTCGAGGCGATCCGGGCGCATCGCAAGCTCGGCCGGCGCGCGGCCACCGAGCGCGCGCTTGAATTGCTGCGTCATGTGAGGATCCCGGATCCCGAGCTCAGGCTCAACCAGTATCCGCACCAGCTTTCCGGCGGTCAGCGCCAACGGGTGATGATCGCCATGGCGCTTGCCAACGAGCCTGACGTGCTGATCGCCGACGAGCCGACGACGGCGCTCGACGTCACCGTTCAGGCGCAGATCCTCAACCTGATCCGCGACTTGCAGCGCGAGCTCGGCATGGCGGTGATCCTGATCACCCACGACCTGACCGTGGTGCGCCAGTTTTCCGACTACGTCTATGTCATGCAGCATGGCGAAGTGAAGGAGCACAACACCACCGCCGATCTGTTCGGCAATCCGCTACATCCCTATACGAAGCGGCTTTTGTCGTCGGAACCATCGGGGGCGGCCAATCCGCTGCCGGACGATGTGCCGATCATACTCGATGGACGAAACGTCCGCGTGTCCTTCATGCTGAAGAAGGGCGGCTTGTTCCGACCCCAGCTTTCCGAGCTGGTTGCCGTCGACAGTCTCAGCCTTAATCTGCGCAAGCATGAGACACTCGGAGTGGTCGGCGAATCCGGATCGGGCAAGACGACCTTCGGACAGGCCTTGATCCGCCTGATCAACACCGATGGCGGCGAAATCTTCTTCGACGGCGTCCCGATCCACGACAAGGACCGCACCGCAATGCGGCCGTTGCGCTCGCGCATGCAGATCGTCTTCCAGGATCCCTTTGCCTCGCTCAACCCGCGCATGTCGGTGGGCCAGATCATCGAGGAGGGGCTCGTCGTCAACGGCATAGGACAAAACCGCAAGGAACGGCTCGACCGGGTCGTGGATGCGCTGGTCGCCGCGGGCATGCCGGGCAATATCCTTTCACGCTTCCCGCATGAATTCTCCGGCGGTCAGCGCCAGCGCATCGCCATCGCCCGCGCCGTCGCGCTCGAGCCGGAATTCATCCTGCTCGACGAACCGACCTCGGCGCTCGACCTTTCCGTCCAGGCGCAGATCATCGACCTCTTGCGCCGACTACAGGACGAGCGGGGCCTGAGCTACCTCTTCATCTCCCATGACCTCAAGGTCGTGCGCGCACTCTGCCACCGCGTCGTGGTGATGCAGAACGGCAAGATCGTCGAGGAGGGACCGGTGCACGACATTCTTACCAATCCCAAGACCGCCTACACCGAGCGGCTCGTTCGAGCCGCCTTCGATGTGGCAGCATGATCGTCAGAAAGCAGAGGCAATCCATGACCAGACAACCCAAGATCACTTTCATCGGCGCCGGCTCGACCGTGTTCATGAAGAACATCATCGGCGACGTTCTGCAGCGTCCGGCCCTGTCGGATGCAAAGATCGCGCTGATGGACATCAATCCGCAACGGCTCGAGGAAAGCGAAGTCGTCGTACGGAAACTGATCTCAACGCTCGGCGCCAAAGCGACCATCGAGTTGCATGCCAACCAGCGCAAGGCGCTCGATGGTGCCGACTTCGTCGTCGTCGCATTCCAGATCGGCGGCTACGAGCCCTGCACGGTCACGGATTTCGAGGTGCCGAAGGAGTATGGCCTGCGTCAGACCATCGCCGACACACTCGGCGTCGGTGGCATCATGCGCGGCCTGCGCACCGTGCCGCATCTCTGGAAGATCTGCGCTGATATGACCGAGGTCTGCCCCGAGGCAATCCTCTTGCAATACGTCAACCCGATGGCGATCAACACCTGGGCGATCGCCGAGAAATATCCCCGGATCAAGCAGGTCGGCCTTTGCCACTCCGTGCAGGGCACGGCGCTGGAACTCGCCGAGGATCTGAACATTCCTTACGAGGAGATCCGCTACCGCTCGGCCGGCATCAACCACATGGCGTTCTTCCTCAAATTCGAGCACCGCCAGCCGGACGGATCCTATCGCAACCTTTATCCAGATCTTCTGCGCGGTTATCGCGAAGGCCGCTTCCCGAAGCCCAGCCATTGGAATCCGCGTTGCCCGAACAAGGTGCGTTACGAGATGCTGACGCGGCTCGGCTATTTCGTGACCGAAAGTTCGGAGCACTTCGCCGAATACACGCCCTATTTCATCAAGGAAGGCCGCGACGATCTGATCGAAAAATTCGGCATCCCGCTCGACGAATATCCCAAGCGCTGCATCGAGCAGATCGAGCGTTGGAAAGGGCAGGCAGCGGCCTATCGCTCCGCCGACAAGATCGAGGTCAAGCCGTCGAAGGAGTATGCCTCCTCCATCATGAACTCCGTCTGGACCGGCGAGCCCTCGGTCATCTACGGCAACCTGCGCAACAATGGCTGCATCACCTCGCTGCCCGACAATTGCGCAGCGGAAGTGCCATGCCTGGTGGATGAAAACGGCATACAGCCGACCTTTATCGGCGATCTGCCGCCGCAGTTGACCGCACTGATCCGCACCAACATCAACGTGCAGGAACTGACGGTCGCCGCGATGATGACCGAGAACCGCGAGCATCTCTATCATGCGGCCATGATGGATCCGCACACGGCCGCCGAACTCGATCTCGACCAGATCTGGTCGCTCACCGACGACCTGCTTGCCGCTCACGGCAACTGGATCCCGGAATGGGCAAGAAGCGCAAGAAAGGTTCACGCCGCGTAGCTTTTTCTCCCGGTCGCGCGGCGAGGAAGCCCCGGAACCTCCCAGTTCCGGGGCTTTCCTTCGGTCGCCAGCCGGACGGGTCGATAGCGATCGACATGCTATGCCGGAGCGGGTGATAAACCCTTTGCTACAAACCCCAACTGCGGTTGATTGGTGCCTGAGATTGACTCAATTATCGCGATCGGGTAATGACTGGGTAACCGTTAACCCAAGGACTGCCCGTGACGACCTCATTGAGCGACATTGCTGAACGCGCCGGCGTTTCCATCAAGACCGTTTCGGGTGCGTTGCATGGCGGCTCGGCGCGAATGTCGGAACAAACGCGACTGCGCATCAAGGAAATCGCCGAAGAGTTGGGTTACGTCACCAACCTGGCCGCTCGTGGCATGCGACAGGGTTGGATGCCGCTGATCGGTGTCGTTGCCGATGACTTGATCACCTCGCCCTTCGCCACCGAGATCATCCGCGGACTGGATGGTGCCGCCCGCGCGGCGGACATGGCGGTCTTTGCAATGACGCTCGGCGGAGGTCGCGATGTGGCCTCCGTGCTTGAAGAGGTGCGCCGCTTCCGCCCACGCGCGATTGCCTACGCCGCGATGTATCACAAGACGGTATCGCTGCCGGCGGAGTTCGCAGATACGGTCGGCGTCATGATCAATTGCCGTGAGGCCAATGACAAAGTGACGTCCTTGGTGCCGGACGAGATCGCTGCCGCTCACGAGATCACGACCTATCTGATCGAGGCTGGCCGCCGGAATATTGCCTTCATCAACCTGCCGGGGCTTCTGGCAGGAGAGCTGCGCGAGGCCGGTTTCCGGCGTGCTCTCGACGAAGCCGGGCTTGATGCAGGTCGTGCCTGCGTCCTGCCGGCGGTCCGCCGGGCGATCTATAGCGACCGGGCCCACAGCCTCGTGCTTGCGCACGTAACTGCGCTGATGGACGGACCGGAGCGTCCGGATGCGATCCTTTGCGGCAACGATCGCGTTGCCATGGAAGTCTACGCCGCATTGCGCCGGGTGGGTGCACAAATTCCAGATGACGTCGCCGTCGCAAGCTTCGACAACCAGGTGGACATTGCAACCAGGCTTGATCCGCCTTTGACGACCATGGCTTTGCCGCATCGTGCCATGGGCCGCCTGGCGGCAGACATTCTGCTTGCCGAAAATAGCGCCCCCGGCGAGGTGCGCAAACTCGCGTTTCAGTTGGTGGAGCGCTCATCCGTCTGATCAAACTGAAAGACCAAACCCTGTCGAGGAGGAGTTGCAGTGATGGGTAAACGTTTACTTTCAATGTTAATGGGGTCGGTTGCCCTTATGGCCACCGCCGTGGGTGCAGAGGCGAAGACAGTCTTGCATGTCATGCACCAAGGCGACCCAGGTTGGGTTTCGACCTATGGCGATGTCGTCAAGCGCTTCGAAGCCGCCAATCCGGATGTGGATGTCGAGCTGATCTACGCACCGCACGATGCCTACAATGAAAAATTCAGCGCTGCGGTCATGTCCAAGCAGTTGCCTGATGTCATGGAACTCGATGCACCTTTCCTCGCCAACTATGTCTGGTCCGGTTACCTGCAGCCGATCAAATCTCTGATCGATCAGGATGTTCTCGACGACATGACGCCGTCGAACATCGCCCAGGGCACTTATCCGATCGACAAGGATCTCTATGCAATCGGCCTGACCGACTCCTCCGTCGTGCTTTACGGCAACAGGAAGTATCTGGAAGCGATCGGCGCCCGCATTCCGAAGTCGGTGGACGATGCCTGGACACAGGAAGAATTTGAAGGTTACCTCGAAAAGCTCGCCAAGGTCGATGGCGTCAAGTGGCCGATCGACACGTTTCGCGGATACGGCATCAAAACCGAATGGATCACCTACGCCTACGGCCCGATCCTGCAGTCGGCGGGCTGCGACCTGATCAATCGTACGACCTGGAAATCGACAGGCACCCTAGATAGCGATGCGTGCGTCAAGGCCCTGACGATGATGCAGACATGGGTCAAGAACGGCTGGGTCGTGCCGCAATCTTCCGGCACCAACCAGTTCTTCGCCGAAGGCCATCCTGCAGCGCTCGCACTCGGGGGCCACTGGTTCTACGCCGAAGCTGCCGCGTCGATGAAGGACGACATCGTCGTCATGCCGTTGCCGAAGTTCGGGCCGAAGGGTGCTAGCCCCAACGGCACCTGGATCTGGGGCATCACGACGGCCTCCGAGCATCCGGACATCGCCGGCAAGTTTGTCAGCTTCATGCTGAAGGACAAGCTCTACCGGGATTATGCAATCGCCGATTCCGGCTATCCCGGTTTGAAGAGCTTCGCAGCAGCATCCCCCTTGTACAACACCGGTGGTCCGCTCGCCGTCGCATTCGAACAGGCGTCCAAGACCGCGGTCGCGCGTCCCCCGCATCCGGCCTATCCAGTCATCACATCGACCTTCATGCAGGCCGTCGACGAGATCTTCAACGGGGGCGATGCCAAGACGGCATTGTCGGCGGCCGCGGCCAAGATCGACGAGGACATCGAGGAGAACGACGGGTACCCGCCATTCGACGAGCAGCAATAGGCAACCAACGACGGGACCACGATGGCGCGGCCGCAGCCGGTCTAACGCCATCGTACCCGTCGCCGGCCTGCGCATCGATCTAAGGAGGAGGAGAATATGACATTGCAACAATCAGCCGAGCCGGCGATTGCAGCGCGTCCCGCCTGGCGCCGGGACAAGAGCCGGCTGTTTCAGGAGATGGGCATGCTTGCGCCGGCGGTGGTGCTGCTGACGATATTCCTTATCGTTCCGTTCCTGTTGTCGTTTGGACGGCGATGACCAATCAACCGCTGGTCCCGCGGCCAACGCCGGTCCGTTTTGTCGGCTTCGGCAACTTCCTGCGCATCTTTAGGGACGATCTCTTCTGGACATCGCTTTGGAACGTCTCGCGTTTCACTTTCTGGATCCTGCCGGTGCAATGCGGCCTGGCATTTGCCACCGCACTGCTGCTGCACCAGAAGATGCCATTTCGAAATCTCTTTCGCGGACTGTTCTTCCTGCCTGCGATCACGTCGATGGTCGTCGTCTGCGTCATCTGGGGAACGCTCTTTCAATACCCGACCGGACCGTTCAACCAGGTGATCGGTTTCCTGTCGGGCGGAGCCATCGAACCGATCGACTGGCTCGGGGACCCCAACTGGGCAATGTTCTCGATCGTCCTGCTGTCGGCCTGGCAGGCCTACGGCTTCCAGATGATCGTCTATCTCGCCGGCCTTCAGTCCATTCCGGATGAACTCTACGACGCAGCACGGATCGACGGCGCAAACCCGCTGCAGCGCTTCTGGCATGTGACCATGCCGGGCTTGCGGCCGACCCATGTCTTCGTTCTGGTGATTACGACAATCCAGGCGTTCAAGCTCTATACGCAGGTCGCCATCCTGACCCAAGGCGGTCCCAAGAGCAGCACGGAGACGGTCGTCCACTACATGGTGCGCTCCGGCTTCGAGGAGCAGAAGCTCGGCTATGCTTCGGCCGTATCGGTCATTCTCTTTCTCATCGTTCTCGTTATCGCGCTGCTTCAGCGTCAACTTCTGAGGCGTTTCGATGTCTGATATCGCAATTTCCACACCGCACGCGCAGGTGATGCGCACCCGCTCGGCCGTTGGTTCGCTACGCATCGTCCAGACGGCCTGCATCCTTGTTATCGCGCTCGTCATCGTCTCCCCCCTGTTCATGCTGCTGATTGCCAGCCTGAAGGACGATCGTTTCCAGATCCTGGCCGACATGGGGAGTTTCAGGGCGTTCTGGGTCTCCGATCCGACCCTCGCCAACTTTGCGGAGGTCGGCAATTTCTCAGGCGAGCTTGCCTTTGGGCGCTATCTGGTGAATTCGCTAATCATCCTCGCGCTGACGGTCGGGTCGGGCCTGATCGTCAATTCCATGGCAGGTTTTGTCCTTGCCTGGGGCTCCGTGCGTGGCCGCGCAGTGATCCTTTCACTGGTCATAGCCCTCTACGTCATTCCGCAGGAAAGCATCATCATGCCGCTCGTGATCATGGTGTCACGCGCCGGAATGACGGATACATTCGCCGTGCAGATCGTGCCCTGGATCGCCAGCCCGCTCTATATCTTCCTCTTCTACCAATTCTTTGCCCAGCTTCCGAAGGAGCTCTTCGAGGCCGCGCAGATCGACGGAGCATCGATCTTTCGCATCTACCGGTCGATTTTCCTGCCGCTCAGCCTGCCGGCACTTGCCACCGTCTCGATCCTGATGGGGATCGAGAGCTGGAACCAGTACCTTTGGCCGATCCTCGTCACCCAGACCGATTATGCGCGGCCCATCGCCGTCGCGATCGCCACGTTCTTTGGCCAGGACAGCATCTATTGGGACCGCGCCATGGCCGCATCCGTGTTGATGATGCTGCCTATCCTCGCCCTCTATCTTGCCTTCCAGCGCTGGTTCGTGAGTTCCTTCGTTGGCTCGGCCGTGAAAGGTTGATCAATGACAAAGCATGCAGAAACCGCTTCGGCCGCCGCCGCAGACGTCGAGACGATCAGTGCAGTCCTTGCGGATGCGACCACGATCCACATCTGGCTCAAGGCGAGACAAACTGGAACGTCGGCCGAGATCAGAGCGACCGTGGGCGGCCGCGAAATCAACCGTCTGATCGCGTCCAACAGCGACGAATTCGAGCAGCGCAGCCTGGAATTGGGGCAGGGCGGTCGAACCGTTCTCGCCTATGATCCGACCACAACGCTCGTCTCCGTTGCCTATGCCTTTCAGCACCAGAATGTTCTGACCGAGGGCGTTCAGATCCTGCACAGCAGCCGGGAAAATGCGGCGCCGACGGTCGCCGGCGGGTACCACTTCCGCCCACCCTTCGGATGGATGAACGATCCCAACGGGTTTGGCCGTTTTGGCGACCATGTCCATCTCTTCTACCAGCACTATCCGCACAGCCTGCGCTGGAACACCATGCATTGGGGCCATGCCGTATCGGACGACTACATTCATTGGCGACACTTGCCGATCTTCCTGTTTCCCTCCTCGGACCTTTCGGCCCGCGCCGATGGCCGCGGCGGGGCGTTTTCCGGCTCGGCAATTCCACTATCGTCTGGTGAACCGGGTATCCGTGTCTTCTTCACCGAGCAGGTCAAGGACCGGGAACCCGAAGAGCAGATCCAATTGACGGCGGTATCGCACGACCAGATCACGCTTGGCGCGCAAGAGATCATTCTTGCTGACCGGCCGTCCGGTCTTGACCTGACGCTCGACTTTCGCGACCCCTATGTCTTCAAGGGCCCGGACCACCTTTGGAAAATGTTGATTGGCAGCCGCGACCGCGCCGGCGGCGTCGTCCTGCTCTACGAAAGTGGCGATCCGAACGGTGCTTCCGACTGGACCTTTGTCGGCATTATCCACCGGGAAGACCGGTACGGGATGACGGCGGCGGAGTGCCCGTGCATCGTGCCGCTCGACGGCCCGGCTGATGATCCGAAAACGCGCTGGGCGCTCATCTTCGGACTGCTGACGAGCCGCGACCCGCAGACCGGCCGCCGGAACATCACAGCGGCAACGGTCGGCCGCTTCGACGGCCGCAGCTTCGTCAAGGAATTCGAGCAGGAACTGGATTTCGCGACCGATGCCTATGCTTTCCAGGCATTCGTCGATCGATCCGGGCCGATCGGCATCGCCTGGCTTGCCAACTGGACCGAGGTGTCAAAAAAAGTAGACTTTCCGACGGCAATGACACTGCCTCGCCAGCTGCTGCTGGAAAAGGACGCATTGCTGACGCCGCCGGTCGAAACGGTTGCGACGCTGCGTCGTGACCTGATCGACGACAACAAACTCAAGGGGCAGGAGCCTGTCGGCCTTAACAACGGGGCGGTCGAGATCGTCATCGAACTCGCGGCGCCGGGTGCGCAGTTTCATCTCGAGCTTGATCATCCGGACGTTGGTCTCGGCGTTCAGCTCGGACCGGAAGGCCTGATCATCCACTACGACCTGCCGGACGGCAAGGGCGCACCGCGATACATCGCCGTCGGGGCGCAACCGTCGACGCTGCGTATTTTCCTCGATGTCGGCTCGATTGAGGTCTTCGCCGACAACGGTCGCTGGACGGGAACGAAACGTCTGCCAGGCTTTGCCACCGTCAGCACGGCACGCCTATCAGCGCCCGCGGACAACATTACCGCCGCCACGATCTGGCAACTCGAACTGTGATCGCGCAAGGGGAGGAATAAGCAATGGCATCTGTCACTATCGAACAGGTTAGAAAGCAATATGGCGCCGTTCCGGTTATTCACGATGTTTCCATCGACATCGAGGATGGCGAGTTCGTCACACTCGTCGGGCCCTCTGGATGCGGAAAATCGACATTGCTGCGTATGCTTGCCGGTCTCGAAGACATCAGCGGTGGCCAGATCCGCATCGGCGGCCGCGTTGTCAACGATATCGCGCCCAAGGAACGCGATATCGCCATGGTCTTCCAAAGCTACGCGCTCTATCCACATATGACTGTGGCGGAGAATATGGGATTTGCGCTGAAGCTGAAGGGACAGGACAAGGCCGCGATCCAAAACAGGGTAAAGGAGGCGGCCGATATCCTGGCACTCGAACCTTTGCTCGACCGCCTGCCGAAGCAACTTTCCGGAGGCCAGCGCCAACGCGTGGCGATGGGCCGTGCGATCGTCCGTCATCCCCAGGTGTTTCTGTTCGACGAACCGCTGTCGAACCTCGATGCCAAACTGCGCGTAACCATGCGTGCCGAAATCAAGGATCTGCACCAGCGGCTGAAGACAACGACAGTCTACGTCACGCACGATCAGATCGAGGCAATGACAATGGCAGACCGCATCGTCGTCATGCGTGGTGGTGTCGTCGAGCAGATCGGCCGGCCGCTCGACCTCTATGATCGGCCCGTAAACACCTTTGTCGCCACGTTCATCGGTTCGCCCGCGATGAACCTCTTCCACGGCTCGATCCTCGATGGGCAGTTCGTCACAGAGGACGGCAAAGCGCTTCCGCTGCCGCCGAATTACTCCGGCGGTGCTGCGCACACCTATGGCATCCGGCCTGAGCATCTGGCTATTGCCGAGAGCGGCATCCAAGCGACAGTCGGCGTGGTGGAGCCGACTGGCGCCGAGACGCATCTGGTCGTCAAGCTCGGCGCATTCGATACGACATTGGTGATCCGCGATCGAATGGAGCTTCGACCCGGGCAGACCGTGACGATCGCCCCTGATCTGGCGAAAATCCACCTGTTTTCGTCACAGGGCGCGCGATTGAACTGAGACAATGGTTTCGTCAGTTGACGGGTTTCGACACCGCTTGCGCACAGTTCGAAGACTTGTGCGCAAGTGGCGTTTCTTCGAGGCCGGCGTGGGGCAGGACAGCCCTTGCCCCTCCCTTCGGGCAGCGATAACGCGTAGCCATCGGTCGAGCCGAAGCGGCTAGGAAAACGATACGGGTCGCCTCTGCGACAGAGCCGCAAATTTCGCTATCTGAGACGGATTCCATCCATGTCGAACAGGAAGGACCGCGATGCGGCGATGCCGATGCTGAGGGTTTCGCGACTTGCGATATTACGGACGTCACCGTGTTCGATGATGATCCGCTCGCTGTCGGAAACATGAGCGTAGACATAGCTGGTATTGCCGAGGTGCTCTGCCACATCGACCTTCACCGTGAGATCAACGTCACCCTTCCCTCCAGCGAGAAAATGCTCGGGACGAATTCCAAGGGTTACGACGTCGCCGGTGGCAATGGATGTCGATGTAAGAGGAAGTGTCAACACCACACCGGGCTGGCTCGTCAGTGCCACTGTCACGCGGCCGTCTGCGACGCTTGCGACATGGCCTTTCAGAAAATTCATGCGCGGTGAGCCGATAAATCCGGCAACAAAGGTGTTTGCCGGGTCGTCGTAGAGATCGAGTGGTGCGCCCACCTGTTCGACGACACCAGACCGCAGGACGACTATCTTGTCGGCCAGCGTCATCGCTTCCACCTGGTCATGCGTCACGTAGATGACGGTCGACTTCAGTTCCTTGTGCAGCTTGGCGATTTCGACGCGCATATGCACACGCAACTCGGCGTCCAGGTTCGACAGCGGCTCGTCGAACAGGAAGACGAGCGGATTGCGCACGATGGCGCGGCCGATCGCGACGCGTTGCCGCTGACCACCCGAGAGCGCTTTCGGCTTGCGATCCAGCAGCGGTTCAAGCTCGAGAATTCGTGCCGCGTCGTTGACCCGGCTATCGACTTCCTCTCTTGCCATACCGGCGAATTTGAGCGCGAAGCCCATATTCTCGCGCACCGTCATGTGCGGATAAAGCGCATAGGATTGAAACACCATGGCGATGCCGCGCTTGGAGGGGTCAACGTCGTTCATGACGTCGCCGCCGATGGTGAGTTCGCCGGAGGAGATATCCTCCAGACCGGCGATCATACGCAGCAGCGTCGACTTTCCGCAGCCCGATGGGCCAACGAAGACGACGAACTCTCCGGCTTCGATCGACAGATCGACGCCCTTGATGATTTCGAGCGCGCCAAAGCGCTTGCGAATGTCGGTGAGACGGACTTCGGCCATGGCGGTTACTCAGCTGACGGTAAAGGTGACGGACTGGGTCTCGAAGCGGCGGCTCGCCACCGTCAGCTCAAGCTTGCCCTTGGCCTCGCCGGCTTCGATCCAGAAGCCGGTCGCGCCGCCCTTAAGCGTATGTTCTGAGGGCCCTATGATCCGGCCGGGGCCATCCAGCGAAAGCAGGACGGGCTCCTCGAAATAGGGCAGCAGATTGCCGCATTGATCAAGCGCGCGCACCACCACGCGCACCGAATCCTTTTCGCAGGCGCGAAGCTCCGTATCGTCGGCTACGACCTCCAGCGTCGCCGGGACCGGGTCGGCCGGAAGGGTCAGCGTCTTCACGGGTTTGCCGTCGACGTAGCCGGTGAAGGTACCTTCGCGCCAGACCCGACCCCAGGTGCCGAATTCTTCCGGCGTCACGCTGCGCAGGTCGA
The DNA here is from genome assembly GCF_014851895.1 of Ensifer sp. ENS11. Classification (NCBI taxonomy): domain Bacteria; kingdom Pseudomonadati; phylum Pseudomonadota; class Alphaproteobacteria; order Hyphomicrobiales; family Rhizobiaceae; genus Ensifer; species Ensifer sp. ENS11. Next base: position 104,022 of record NZ_JACVAN010000013.1, read on the forward strand.
GCACGACGGGAGGATGCGGCAGATGCGGGTAGTTCTCCCTGTCGGGGTAGATCCGCTTTGCCGGCCATTCGCCGAACTTCACTTCGACATAGTCACAGTTCGTCAGCACGATCAGCGGCAGTACGCCGCCGATATTGCGCTCGCCGCGTGCCCAGAAGGTCACCGGCTGAAGCACGACATTGTCTTTCGGATCCCCCTGCGAGGCATAGGCATAGGCCGCAAGTTTCGGTATCCGGTACATGTCGAGCACGCCGTGATAGCAGATACGGTCGCCGGCGCCGAAGTCCTTGTGGGTGTTGTAATCGAACATGCACCAACCGGTGGAGCCGGAAATGTCCTGGTCGCCGGCAACGGCGTTGAGGATCAAGAGGTGACGCGTCACATGTTCGGCCTGTCGCTGTTCCTGGTCGAAGCGCTTGGTCGGATACATGTGGCCGTTGTATTCGGTGATCATATAGGGGATCGGCCGGCGAATACCCGTCGTCTCCACCCGATCGCGCAGGACCACGCGCCCGCGGTTGTTGCCCGGCAACTCCTCGTTTCCGAGGATGAAGTCGTTCATCGTGTAAACGTCTTCGAGCAATTCCGAATTGGTGATGAAGCGCACACCGCCGGTCTGGCGGGTGGGATCTAGTTCGCGCGCAAGTCGGTTCGTCTCCGCGTAGAAGGCGTGGTTGTCCTGGCTCTCGTTGATGCGAACGCCCCAGATGATGATCGAAGGATGGTTCCAGTCACGCACGATCATGCGGCGCACATTCTCGATCGATTCCTTCTGCCAGGCTTCACCACCGATATGCTGCCAACCGGGTATTTCCTCGAAAACGAGCAGGCCGATCTCGTCGCAGCGCTCGATGAACCACTTCGACTGTGGATAGTGCGATGTGCGCACGACATTGCAGGCGAGTTCATGCTTCAGGATGTCGGCGTCCTTTTCCTGCGCGCGCCGACCCATCGCGTAGCCGGTGTGCGGAAAGCCCTGGTGCCGGTTCAATCCGCGCAGTTTCAATGGCCTGCCATTCAGCAGAAAGCCTTCCGGCGTGAACTCCGCCGTGCGGAAACCGAAGCGCAGCGTCAGCACGTCGTCGCCGTACTCTGTCTCAAGTTTGAGCGACAGGGCGTAGAGCACCGGATTGTCGATATCCCAGAGTTCGATATCGGTAAGATCGGGAAAGGTGAAAGCCACCTCGTCGCCATTGACCTTGATCGAGGAAGCCGCAACGTCGCCGCCGCCCTTGCGGCGGATCTTGGCGGAAAGCATGCCGGACAACGTGTGCCCTTGCGGATTGGCGAGAAAGACGCGAGCGGTGACGGACTTTTTCTCGGCAAGCGCATCCGGCGTCTCGATCTTCACATTGGCGATCGAGACGGGGTTTGTCACTTTCAGCCAAACGTCGCGGTAGATGCCGGCATAGCAGAGGTAGTCGATCTGGCCGCCAAAGGGTGGGATCTCGGGGTTCTCAGAGCCATCGATCTTGACCGTGATCAGGTTTTCGCCACGCACCAAATGGGGTGTCAAACGCGCCTCGAAGGGCGTGTAGCCATCCTTGTGTGCAATGATCTCCTTGCCGTTCAGATAGACGACGCTGTCGGCCATGGCGGCATCGAAGATGAGCGAGACTTCGCGCCCCTCGAATTCCGGGCGCCAGTCGAGTCGCTTTTGATAGGTGAAGGGCTTCTGGTAATCGGTCTCGTCGAAGTAGTTGTAGGGCAGTTCGACGGCGCTATGCGGCAGGCGCACGGTTTCGCCCGACTGAAGTGCTTGAACATGTGCCGGCTCGAAGCCGTTGCGGAAGACCCAGTCGGCATTGAAGTTTTCAGTAATGCGCATTGACGACGTTCCTATTTCACTGAGCCGAGCATGCCCTGCACGAACTGGCGCTGCATGACGAAGAAGACGAGGAGGGTGGGGAGCGTGGCAAGGATCGTGCCTATCATGACCACGCCGTAGTCGGGGTAGTAGGCCGAGGCGAGTGAGGAGACGACGAGGGTGATCGTCTTGGTCTCGTTCGACTGGAGGACGATGAGCGGCCAGAGGTAGTTGTTCCAGTTGGTCATGAAGACGATGACGAAGGCGGCCGCGTAGGTCGAGCGCATCACCGGAACGTAGATGTAGAGAAAGATCTGCCATTCCTTGAGGCCGTCGACCTTGGCGGCGTCGCGAAGCTCTGTCTGAAATGCCTTTGTCGACTGGCGGAAATAGAAGATGATGAAGGCGGATGCGATCGTCGGCAGCATGATGGCGATATGCGTGTTGATGAGGCCACTCTTCGCCATCATCATGAACAGCGGGATCATCAGTGCGGCAAACGGCACCATGAGTGTCAGAAGCACGAGCGCGTAGATCCGGTCGCGCGCCTTGGATCTGAACATCTCAAAACCGTAGCCGGCGAGCGACGACACGACGATCGTCAAAAGCGTCGCAAGCACCGCGACCTTCGTGGAGTTCCAGAAAACCAGCGGCACGTCGACCTGTGCGAAGAAGTTGGTGACATTTGTACCAAAGGCATCTCCGATACCCGTTCTGCCGCTAATGATGTCGATCGACTTGTTCGTCGAACTGATCACCATCCAGATGAACGGGAAAATCGACAGGAAGGCTGCAGCCGCGAGGAAGGCGTATTGCAATGCGGTTGTGGCCAGGCGTGAGGCGTTCATGACCGATCCCTCGCCGCGTAGAATTGGAGGAAGGACAGAAGCGCCACCATGATCACGATGACGTAGGAAATGGTCGCCGCGTAGCCGAAGCTCGGCATGAAGCGGAAGGTGAGATTGTAGATATAGAGCGAGAGGGTGATCGTTGCGTTCGCCGGGCCGCCGCGGCCCTCGGTCAGGTTGTAGACTTCGTCGAACAGCTGGATCGTGCCGATGGTCGAGATGATCGTCGTAAACAGGATCACCGGCTTCAGCATTGGTACTGTGATGTAGACGAAGCGAGCCCATGCGGGCACGCCGTCGATCCGCGCCGCCTCGTAGATCGACTTGTCGATGTTCTGCAAGGCAGCAAGGTAAAAGATCATGTTGTAGCCGGTCCAACGCCAGGTGATGGCCAGGATGACGAGCACCTTGGCCCAGAAGGGTTCCGTCAGCCAGCCGATCGGGGTGGCGATCAGGCCGACCGCCAGAAGTGCGGAGTTCACCACGCCATCGACGGAAAACATGCTTTTGAAAAGCACGGAATAGGCAACGAGCGAGGCGACGCAGGGCAGGAAAATGGCGGTGCGGAAAAAGCCGATGAACTTCAGCTTGTCGTTGTTCAAGACCGCGGCAAGCAGAAGCGCCAGCGTGATCATGATCGGCACCTGGACGATGAAAAAGGTGACGGTGTTTTTCAGAGCCTGAAGAAAGACCGGATCGTTCCATAGCCGTGCAACGTTTCCGAAGCCGGCAAACTTCATCATCATTCCCTTGCCCGAGAAGAAGGACAGGTAGAGCGAGCGCAAAATCGGATAGACGAGGAAGATTGCGATGAGAAGCAAGGACGGGGCGACGAACAGCCAGCCGTTCAGGTCGTAGTAGCGCTTCAATCCGCCTGTTTTGCCGGCAGCCATGGGTGCCCTCAACGAAAAGGGATGATGTTGCGGAGGGCACGCGACGTGATGGCCGCATGCGCCCGAGCGAGAAGGCAGGCGGTTGCCGCCTGCCTTTGAGCCGTTACTGGATCTGGCCCTGCGCCTGGCTATCGACCGCCTTCAGCACGTCATCGATGGGCGCGCCCTCGCCAAGCGAAGGCAGATGCGCCGTTACTGCCGTGTCCACCTCGTTGGTGAAGACGCCGTAATTGACCGCTGGAACCTTCGCCAGCCAGTCGGAGAAGTTCTGCCAGACCTTCTCGCCGCCAAAGAAGGCATCGGCTTCAGAATAGGCGGGACCGTTGCGGGCCGCGAGCAGCGAGCCGACGGCACCACGCTCCGTCAGGATCTTCTGATAGAAATCGACGTCCTTGGCATAGACTTCGTTGAGAAAGTCGATGGCTTCGTCCTTCTCGGCGGAGCTTGCGGTAACATACCAGCTGGAACCACCAAGGTTGGACGCATCCGAGGCGCCCTCGACGTCAAGCTTCGGAATCGGTGCCACGCCCCACTTGCCGGACTGATCGGCCTGGGCCTTGACCGTACCGGTGATCCAAACGCCTGTTGTCACGGTGGCGACATCGCCGGAGGTGAAGGTCGCGACCCATTCCGTCCAGCCGGCAGCCGGCTTATGGATATTGGCCTGCAGGATCTTCTGTTCGGTTTCGAGCGCTGCCTTCAGGGCGGCGTTGTTCTCGATCGAAAGATTGCCGTCCTTGTCGAAATACCAGCCGCCGGCGGATTGCATCAGGATGCGGATGAAGCCCGCATCGTTGACGTCGAGGCCGAGCATCTTCTTGCCGGTCTTGGCTTCGACCTGCTTGCCGATCTCGATGAAACGATCCCAGGTCAGGTCCTGCATGTCGTCTGGCTTGAAGCCGGCCTGCTCCAGATAGTCCTTGCGGTAGTAGAGGCCGGTGACGCCGGAGTCGAACGGCATGCCGTAGACGGCCCCGTCCATCGTCATCAATTGAACCTTGTAGGGCGCGAAGCCGGAAAAATCGACCTTGCTGGAAAGCTCGGCGAAGGCTCCGGGAAAGGACTGGAGGTACTTCTGCGCACCGTAGTCCTCGATCAGCACGATATCCGGTAGCGCGTCAGTGGTGCCCGACGACAGTGCCGTCTGCAGCTTCTGCTCGACATCCGCCTTGGCGAAATCGACGATGTTGAACGTCGTTTCGGGATGCTTCGCGCTATAGCGCGCCGCCGCCTCCTTCATGATCGCAACGTTGAAGTTGGGATCCCAACACCAGATCGTGACTTCCCCGGCAAAGGCGGCGGTGGACGCAAGCAGGCTTGTTGCGGCGAGCACGCCAGCCGCAACGCGCGACAGGTTCGTTTTGCGGTACATCGTTTCCTCCCTAGAAACTTGCTGAGGGCAGGTTCTCCTCTCCTGCCGTCCGCGCAAGATTTACCGAAATTCAGGCAACGCGCAAGGAATATTTAGTAAATATTTATCACGCGCGTTGAGCTGCTCACAACGACAAGGATTCCAGGGGTTTGCGGCAACTGTCGCGCCAAACGAGTTCGGTGGCTATGCGCACTTGCTTGCCGTAGCTGCGGCCGGAAAGGCGCTCGAGCAACAGATCGACGGCTGTCTCGCCGATATGTTCGCCATGGATGCGCACCGTGGTCAGCGACGGCGTCAGGAATTGAGCAACGGGGATGTCGTTAAAGGATATGACGCCAATGTCGGTCGGGATCGAAAGGCCGAATTCCTGGATCGCCCGATAGGTGCCGATTGCCATGTTGTCGTTGGATGTCACGATCACATCCGGCCGGTCAGTGAGCGACAGCAAATCGCGCGCGAGACGATAGCCGGTTTCGAGCCGGAGGCTCTGACCCGATGAGCAATCGGAGAGCGCCAAAAGCTCAGGCGCGAAGGTGCCGTTCTTCTTATGCCAATCGATATAGGCCACGCATCGGCGCTCGGCGAAATGCTGGACAGTGCCATTGAGGTTCTCGTGGCTGCCGATAAAGCCGATGCGCTTGTATCCGCTGGACTTCAGAGCGTCGAGGATCTTGCACGTGGCGAGCCCCACATCGGAAAACACGCTGTCGATCAGGTCGCTCCTCGGGTCGAAATCGGCAAAAACGACATGTGGAGCATACTCGCTCAGCCATGCGATCTCGTTGTCGGAATGCTTGCCTATGACGATGACACCCGATGCGCCTGCAAGCAGGGACGCCTCAGGCAGCGCGTCTGAATGGAAGACCTTGACGATCTCCGTCCTCAGGTCGCGGCAGCGGCTTTCGATGCCAAGCCGCACGCCGACGTAATAGGGGTCGGCAATCTCGTCCGAAGGCTCGAGAAAATGCACGATGACGAGCTTGGTCAAAAGGCTGGGGGCAGCCTGTCCGTTCGCCTTGTTGCGATTGCGCGGGGTCTCATAGTTCAGAGCCTCGGCCGTCTCGATGATCGCCTGCCGTTTTGCCGGTGAGATCGACAGGGCGGGGTCGTAGTTGAGCACCCTCGAAACCGTAGCCGACGACACGCCAACGCTCTTGGCGATTTCCTTGATAGTGACCATGCCGTCATTCCATTGTTGTCATAGGGCGATCGTTGTCATTGGTGAATGTGCCATATGCAACGGCATTTCGAAATCGTCTTTAGTAAATTTTTACTCACAACATTCAATTAGGCGCCAACGCAGCCAGACGCCACGGTCACGATGTATGCGGCGCTCAATCTCATCAGCGGCGAGTGAAAAGGCATGATCCTGTATCATCTTCGCAAGGGTACCTTGCGGCTCAATGCCCTGAAAAGAGAACTCGGTGACTGCTCACAGCGGCTCCTGATCAAGCAGCTAAGGGAACTCGAAGAGGACGGCCTAGTCGAACGCAAGGTGTTCGCAGTCATCCCGCCACAGGGAGGTACGGGCGAAGTAACGGGCGGCGAAAACCGATGCCAGCACCTGAAATGCTAACTATGCCAACATCGCCAGCAAGCCAAGAGCAATGACCGCGATCATGGCGGCGGATATTCAGTTCGCGGCCCGCCCTCAATGGGTTCGTCCCGCAGCCACTCCATGAGCAGTACATAGCCAACAGCCAGGAGCACAGGGCCCACAAACAGGCCGAGAAGCCCGTCAGCGATCATGCCGCCGATTACACCGATCAGAATGATCGGCATTGGAACGTCAAGTCCGCGGCCGAGCATCAATGGCTTGAGGAGGTTGTCGCTGAGCCCGGCAATGATGGTCCAGATCGAAAAGATGATCGCCGGCGTGGTCGCTTCTGTCGCAAGAACATAGGCTATGACAGGTAGTGTTACCAACACCGCCGGCACCTGCACGATGGCAAACAATAGCACCAAAAGCGTCAAAACTCCGGCTGCCGAAAGACCTATCGCAAAAAAGCCTATCCCGATCAGCAACGACTGGATGACGGCCACGCCGACTACGCCGACCGCCACACCTCGAATCGTCGCGGCCGTCATTGCAACCAGCCGGGTACCTTGTGCCTTGCTGCCGGTGATACGTTCCAACAGACGTCTGGCGAACTCGGTGGCACCATCGCCATAGGCGATGAGCACGGCAGCGACTGCGAACGAAAGCACGAATGACAGCTGACCGGCGGCCAAACCGCCCGCGAACGACGCCAGCCATGATGCAATTCCACCTAGCATCTTGCCGTACTTGGCAAGCGCCGCCGGCATGTTTGTCGCGACGAGAGCCCATGTCTCGGTTAATTTCTGGCCGACCAGCGGGAGGTCGGCAAGCCATGTCGGCGGCGGCGGCACCGTCAGGCTGCTGTCTTGCAAGCCCGAGACGAACTCAAGTATGGAAGATCCAAGCGACGTCACAACCATGACCAATGGAACCAGCAGCAGCGCAACGCTGACCAACCCGATTAACGTCGCCGACCAGCGATTGCCGACCCGGGCGACCAAGCGTTGGTGCAGCGGATAGAGCATGACTGCGAGGATCACCGACCAGAGCAGGATGCCAGCAAAGGGCAATATGATGCGGCTACAGGCAAAGATCAGTAAGGCTACGAGTCCGATCTGAAGTGCAGCGTCGAGCATTCTCAAGAGCGACGGTGCGCGCTCAGGGATTGTCACCTTCGGCTCCATTGTTACTGCCCCCCTTCCCAGCCAATCCGGACTTCCCAGGTAGCTCGGTACTTGGGTGATTATTTACCTGTTTCGGTCTTCCTGCAAGACAGACGCAAAAGTGCTCGCTGGACGCGCCTCGAACCGGCCATTTGAGAAGTCGATGCAGCCTCAGCCTGGCGCGGTTCTATGGGTGGATACCTGGCTTATGCGTCGCATCGGCGGCCGTTGCGATGGAGACAGCTTAGGACTAGATTGCCATTACAACGCGAGTGCTGGCGCAAGGAGAGCCTCGGCGCGACGGCCGCGTGATCTTAGGGGGGAAACGTCATGGCGTCGGATGCAACTGGGGCCCCTCAAAATGATGCTCCAAATACAGTGAGCGCGCCTGTTAAAGAGAAAAACCCGCAGCGCACGGTCGCAATCACCGTGCTCCTGATGGCTTTGCTTCTGTTCGTCGTGACGGTTTTCATGGAGCGGCGTACTCCTTCTTCCTCGCAGGCGACCGTCAGTGCATATGTCGTTGGCGTAGCGCCGGAGGTTACCGGGCGGGTCATTGAAGTGGGCGTGACCGACAACAGCGCCGTGACGTCCGGCCAGATGCTGTTTCGCCTGGACCCGCAACAGTACCGGCTCGCCGTTGCGGAGGCGGAAGCACGCCTTGCAGGGGTAGGTCAGACGATCGGCGCTTCGACGGCGTCCGTCGATGTCGCCCAGGCCAAGGTGGTGGAGACGAAGGCAGTGCGCGTCAACGTCCAGGATCAAGCCACCCGCGCCATGGAACTTGTCAGGCGCGGTATCTACGCCCAGGCGAAGTATGATGAGGCCGCGGCCGCGCTGGATCAGGCAGATGCAGGCGTGGATGCAGCCACAGCCGACCTCGTGCGGGCTCAGGAGGAGCTTGGACCTGCGGGAAAGGACAATCCACAATTGAAGGAGGCGCTCGCGGCGCTTGAAACCGCTCAGCTTGATCTGCTGCGCACGACGGTTTCCGCGCCGGCGGAAGGCGTCGTCACCAATCTTCAGCTTTCCGTCGGAGGTATGCTCAGCGCTGGCGAGAGTGCAATGACTTTCATCGATACCGGCACGATTTGGATCACCGCCGCGTTTAAGGAAAACAGCCTTGAGATGGTTGCCGCCGGCGACCGTGCGGAGGTGCTTTTCGATGTTCTCCCCGGTCAGATTTTCGCCGGGACCGTTGAAGGCATCGGGATGGGAGTGGCTCAGGGGAGTGTCGACCCAGCGACGGGCCTGCCGAAGATTTCGACAGACACTGGATGGGTGCGAGCACCGCAGAGCTTTCCCGTCCGCCTGGTTCTCGACGAAGGACGGCCCAAGGGCGTTCGGTACGGTTCGCAGGCGAATGTGGTGATCTATACCGGGGACCATCCGGTCACCAATGCGCTCGGCAGTCTCTGGATCCGAATTCTGTCGGTCCTGACCTATGTCAGCTGACACGTATCTTTCGCTCGAGGAGGACCGCGTCAATGTAAAGCGCAAGGGTCTGCGCATAGCGCTTGCCGTTGCGGTCGGCTTTTCCTGTTCAGTCTATTCGGGGGCTATCATCCCCTTCCTTGGGCCATTGTTTGCAGCACAGTTTCTGATCTCCAGTTCCCGCCCTATGCCGTTGCAAAAGGCGTTGGCGGTCACAGTGTTTATTCTTGTCGTCGGAGCACTTCTGCAATTCGTATCCGTGCTGACTGGCGACCGGCCGCCGGTTCTGTTGCTACTGCTTGGGCTGATTTACTTTGGATGTTTCTACCAACAGGCGAACGGCAAGGGCGGCCCCACAATCTTTGTTGTTCTGGTCATCGCGGTTATGGTGCCGCTCCTCACAATTCTGAACGAGGATCTCGGCGACACCATTCTAATGATCCTGGTGCAGGGTGTGGTGACCGGAATGCTCTTGATGTGGCTGGCCTATGTCTTTATCCCGGACAAAGGTAGCCCCACTGTTAAGGCGACGACGGTGACGACATATCCGCGTGCGGCACGCTACGCTGCCGCCAACACCACCATACTCCTGATCGCGGTGGTTGCCTGTCTGACACGCGAAGCGCTGGCCACGGCGATTGTCATTCCGATAACAGTCGTGTCACTGCTCTCACAATTCGACGCCACAGCCAGCACGCGCGCGGCCCTGGGGATCGTGATAACCAATATCACTGGAGGCGTGGCCGCGTCCGTCGCATTCGGTCTGCTTCAGCTACGGCCGTCCCTCATTTTCCTCTTTCTATTGGTCCTGCTGGCCGGCCTGGTATTTGGCGGTCGTGCCGCCATGCGTGCGCCGGCCGCCAAACTTTACGCGGGCGCCTTGACGATCTTCCTCCTCGTATTCGGAACCGGCGTCTCACCGCTTCCGGGGTCTGCCGCCGAGTCCTTCTCCACCCGCGTCACTTACATACTGGTGGCCATCGCCTTTGCCACCTTCATGACGACGTTGCTTTGGCCCCGTCAGGAACGCAGTCTCGATTGAGGGCTTGTCGGCGGCTGACGCGCGCCGATTGATCGCCTCCTCCTCCTTGGCGAGCCGCGGAGGCTGACAACCCGGCGGACATCATCGCGAACAGCGTCAGAGTGCGGCGTCTCGCGCCAACTAACCCCGTAGTCAACGCGAATGGCCGCTGTTGGGGCACAAAGAAGCCCTCGCAGGCTTTGAGAAAACCGCACTGAGTGCTTTTCTTGTCCCATTTCAACAGCAGTCTGTCTTGGACATCGATCGGCCCATGCAAATCAAGGCTTTGCGGGCATGAAATCAACACCGGTTCAATTGAGACAGCGGAACAAGCCTTAGGGGCGCCCCGTACCGGAACTGACCCCAAGAAGACGCGATGGCTCCGAAAAAACTGAGGAACGCGTTTCGCGTCCGACAAATCCACTGGCCTCAATTTTAGTATGATGTAATTTTGACGCGGCCATCCACAGGCTGCATCCCAAGCTTGCCTTTCTCCCTCGGTACGGAGTTATCATCGATGCGCGTCGCATTCGTCGGGACAGTCGAGGGTTCGAGGATCGCTCTTGAAGCGCTCGTGTGTGCGGGGCGCGCACCCGGCCTGCTGCTCACCCTTCCCGGTGCAAAAGCCGGTCGACATTCGGATCATGCCGACCTTATGCCGATTGCGCGAAGGGCCGGGATCGAGGTTGTCGAAACCTCTGATGTCAACGACGAGGCCACGCTCGCAAGCCTGCGGCAGTTCGCGCCCGATGTCATCCTGGTCATCGGGTGGTCGCAGATCTGCGGCCCCCAATTTCGGAGCATCGCCGCACGCGGTTGCCTGGGTTTCCACCCGGCCGCCTTGCCAAGGCTGCGGGGACGGGGGGTGATCCCCTGGACGATACTCTGCAACGAAAAGGTCACAGGATCGACCCTCTTCTGGCTTGATGATGGCATGGATTCCGGGGACATCCTGCTGCAACGATTGTTCGATGTCGCCGCCGACGAGACCGCGCGGACCCTCTACGACAAACATACGCGCAACCTGTCGGAGATGGTCGTCGTGGCGGCCGACCTCCTGGAGAAAGGGCTGGCGAAAGGCATCCAGCAAGACGAGCGGGGCGCAAGCTACTGCGCGCGCCGAAGAGCCGAGGATGGGCTAATCGATTGGCGAAGTTCGGCCGTGGACATCGAGCGCCTCATTCGCGCCGTCGGCGATCCTTATCCCGGAGCATTCACCTTTTTCGGCGATCGCAAGATCGTTGTCACCCGCGCGACCGTGCACCCGAATGCGGGCAAATATATCGGCCTGACGGGCCAGGTCCAGGTGCATACGAAGGCCGGTTTCCTCGTCTTGTGTGGAGACGGCAATTGCCTCGAAGTCATCGACTGGCAGGGGGATCGGCCTGCGTTGCATGGCAAGCTGACGGATGGCCGCCCGCGACTTTAGCCAGGGCGGATAAAGACAGTACGACAGGCGCCAACGGAGGGCTTTGGCGATGAGCAGACGGGAGTTGTGCGTTCTCTTTTCTTCCGCCGGACGGCGGGTCGAACTCATCCAGTGCTTTCGCGCCGCGGCCGCGCGGCTTGATGTGACGCTCCGGGTAATGGCGTGTGACAGGAGGCCCGAGCTCAGTGCCGCTTGTCACACGGCCGATCGGGCATTCGCCGTGCCCGGTTGCGACGACGAAGCGTTCATCGATGCCGTCGCCGACATCTGCCGAACAGAAAACGTCGATCTCGTGGTGCCGACAATCGACCCCGAATTGTTGCCGTTTTCCCTTAACGCCGAGCGCTTCGCCGAGAGGGGAACACGGATCCATGTGAGCCCGCCCTTGGTGGTAGAAATCGCCAGGGACAAGCTGCGTACGATGCACACGTTCCACCGGGCAGGCCTCGCCGTGCCTCGTACAGATACGCTGGAGAATGCCCGTCAGACGACCGCCGACTGGACATGGCCGGTCTTCGTCAAACCGCGCTCCGGCAGCGCCAGTCGCTCCATCAGTGTGATCCACGACCCAAACGCTCTTCCTAAAGACTGCGCCGAACCGATGATTGTCCAGGAATACCTCTCCGGCCCCGAATACACGATCAACATGTTCGTCGACCGTGATGGCATCGCCCGATCATGCATCGCACACGAACGGCTCTCGGTGCGGGCGGGCGAAGTCGAGAAGGGGCGAACCGTGCGCCTGGCGGAGCTTCCCGCGCTTGCGCGGGGGATGGCTGAGGCACTGCCCGACGCACGCGGCGCCCTCTGCTTTCAGGCAATCGCCGATGTAACACGCGGATTGCAGGTAATCGAACTCAACGCGCGGTTCGGAGGCGGTTATCCGCTAGCCGATCGCGCCGGGGCCCGTTTCGCGCAGTGGCTGCTGGAGGAGGTCGCCGGCCTTCCCGTCAGCGCCAACGACGATTGGCGAGATGGAGTACTCATGTTGCGCTATGATCAGGCTCTTTTTGACGGGTGACCAAATGCGCTCCTTTGCTCGCGGGATCATCTTTGATCTCGATGACACACTCTATCTCGAGCGCGACTTCGTATTCAGCGGCTTTGCGGCTGTGGGGGCATGGTGGCGGCAAAGAACGGGACAGACCGATTTCGCCGCGCGCTGTGCCCGCCTTTTCGCGACGGGCGTCAGGGGCCAGGTTTTCGATCTTGCGCTTGTGGAAACGGAGGGCGGTGCCGACCCTTCTCTGGTAGAGCAGCTGGTGACGATCTACCGGGAGCATCAGCCCTCGATCTCGCTCGCCCCCGACGCGGTACGTTTTTTGTCCCATCGCCGGGACGACGACTTCATCGGCATCATCACCGATGGACCTGTCTCGACCCAGTGTTCGAAGATCAAGGCGCTTGGGCTCGAACATAAAGCTGACCTCGTCCTGTGTACGGATGCCTGGGGCATGTCCTATCGCAAGCCGCATCCAAGAGCATTCGAAGCTGTCGAGACCGCGTCGCATCTGACGGCATCGCAACTCACCTATGTTGCCGACAATGCCATCAAGGATTTTGTCACGCCGCGAACGAGGGGCTGGCAAACCGTTCAAATCCTGCGCGACGATCGCATCCACCGATGCGATGCGCCGACGCCGATGCACCAGGCACAATCACGAATCGTTACATTCGACGAACTTGAGTTAGCGATCAAGCGCCTTCCCTAATCCTCTCACCTATCGCGATTCGACACTTGCGAACCTAAATCTTTGATCTTTTTCGTCGTATTCCCGCGCCATCAAAATCGATCGATGTTGTAGATTACATTTATTGCCCCAAAGGATTAATCCTTCAACGTTAGTTTACTTTCCAAAATCAAAGTGGTCTCTAGAGTTCAATGCAAATAGGGAAAAGGTACAACACGCTCCGACACCGAACAGGTCGAGAGCGTATATCTTTTTTATGCTATGGAATTGACGGAACTCCACCAGCAGTAACGCATATACTTTCGGTCGTATTACTCGCCCGGCCCATTCTGGCCACCGGCTAGCGAAGCCATGTCGAAGGAGGGGCGTTATGTTTCGCATTCCGACCGCCTTTAAGGCGTTTTACGGTGCGTGGGCATTTCGTGTATTGAATCGTCGAGCCATCGCAGACAGCGCAGCTTTCCCGGCAACGGCCCGGGACGCCGCGATCACACTTGCGCAGATTGGCGTCAGGAAACTCAAATCAGCCGCTCGTGGCGCACGAAAGAACTCTGCGCTCTATGCGGTGGATCTGGCGTCGGCGGCGGTCGCGCTTTTCGTCGCCCTGTTCCTGCGGTACGGGCCTGGAGGCCTGAGCGATCGCCCCGATACGATGCAGATACTGGCCTGGTCGTCCGCGCAGTATTTGGCGGTCTGCGCGGCCATGTTCCCGCTCTCGGGTCTCTACAGTCGAAACTGGAAATACGGGTCAATCAGCGACCTCGTGATTATCATCCGCGCGGTGGTCTTGACCTCGCTCGTGCTCATCGCCCTTTTGTTCTTTTCGACACGCCTCACCGATATGCCGCGAACTGTTGTGCCGCTGCAATCGCTGCTTTTGATTGCCTTCCTTGCGACCTCCCGCTTAAGCTTCCGCGCAGACGAATTCCTGCCTTCCAAAAACAAGCGTTCGGAAAAGGCCGACGCCGATGGCCATCGCCACCGCGTTCCCCTGCTTCTGGTTGGAGCCGGCAACGCCGCGGATCTCTATCTACGCGCTTTGTTTCGCGATCCGGCGGCGCCCTATGTGCCGGTCGCCTGCCTCGACTCGAGTGAATCTCAGGTTGGCCTGATGCTGCATGGGGTACCGATCGCCGGCAGGCTCGAGGATCTGGAACAGGTCGTCGCCGATCTCAGGGCCGTGGGCAAGCAGCCCTGCCATATCGTTTTCACCGAACCATTGTCGTCCTTTGACGAGACGGCTTCGGGTGAGTTGCTGCAGGCCGCCGAACGCCTTGGTATCGCAGTCTCGCGGCTGCAAAGTGCCACGGAGTTCAGGCAGACCAGCAACGAGAACCCATACGAGCTCCGATCGATCGAAATGACTGACCTGCTCGAACGGCCGCAGGCCGCCCTCGACAAGGACGCCATCAGGCGCTTGATTGCCGGTCGGCGGGTTCTCATTACCGGTGCAGGTGGGTCGATCGGAAGCGAACTCACCCGCCAGATCGCCGCCTGCGGCCCGGCCGAGATCGTTCTGGTCGACAATACCGAATTCAATCTCTATTCGATCGACCTCTGCCTGAAGGAAGAGTTTCCGGATGTCCGTCATTCGAACTGCCTTTGCAGCGTTCGGCGCAGCCAGAGGGTCAATGAGATCTTCGAAGCGCACCTGCCGGAACTGGTCTTCCACGCCGCCGCGCTGAAACATGTGCCCATGGTGCAGATCAATCCCTGCGAAGGCGTTCTGACCAATGTCATCGGTACCATGAACGTCGCGAACGCGGCCAAGCGGTTCGGTGCGCTTGCCATGGTGCAGGTGTCCACCGACAAGGTGGTGAACTCCTCCAGCATAATGGGCATGACGAAACGGCTTGCCGAGCTCTATTGCCAGGCGCTCGATCTCGATGGCGCCACCAGCGGGCAGGGACCCCGCTTCATGACAGTTCGCTTCGGCAACGTGCTTGGATCAAGCGGATCGCTTATTCCGCTCTTCAAGCATCAGTTGGCCAAGGGCGGTCCGTTGACGGTCACCGACGAGAGAATGACGCGCTTCTTCATGACCATCCGAGAGGCCGTCGAGCTGACGCTTCAGGCATCGGCTTACGGTTTCCAGAAGCAGATCGGCCAGGGCGAAATCTTTGTGCTCGACATGGGTGAGCCCGTGAAGATCATCGACATCGCTCGACGCATGATCCGCCTGGCAGGCTTCGTGCCGGACAAGGACATCATGATCGAGATCGTTGGATCCCGACCGGGTGAAAAGCTGTTCGAGGAACTCTTCGATCCGACCGATAAGCGCACCCCATCGGCCATCCCCGGCGTGCTTGGAGCGGTCCCTCAACCCGTGCCCTCTTCGCTGTTGAAGAGCGCATTCAATCGTATGCAGCGCGATGCCGAACGATGTGATGAGGGTTCAGTCCTGGCAGCGATCGCGCAATTGTTGCCAAACGCGGAAATCCCGCAAGACATGATTTCGGCAGCCAGGGCGGCTCGCCGATCGACCGGTCGCAGTGCTAGCGTTATCGCGTTCGGCAACAAGAAGGCGGTGCGGCCGCAAACCACCAGCAGGCCGCGGCAGTAGGTGTTGGTGTACGCGCAAGGAAGGAGCCGAGCATGGCAGGGATCCCCGTACTTCATTGCATCACGGGGCTGAATGTCGGCGGTGCGGAATACATGCTCGCGCGCTTTGGCGCAAAGCTCGTCCAAACGCGTTACGACCCCGCCGTGCTTTCGCTGATGACGCCTGGCCCGATCGCGCGCGATTTGCAAGCGGCCAACATCGATGTCGCGACACTACAGATGCAGCAGTCACGACCAGGCCCGCGTGCCTTGGTCAGACTGCGTGCGATCGTGAGATCGTCTCGTCCGAGGCTGCTTCACGGATGGATGTATCACGGCAATGTCGCCGCATCGCTCGGATCGCTGCTCGGCGAGCGACAGCCCACCATATGGAGCATTCACCACTCCATCGCCAACCTTGCCTCAGAGAAACTGCTGACACGTGCCGTGATCCGGCTGAGCGCTTCCCTTTCCCATCGCACAAGCGCAATTTCCTACTGTTCGCGGGTGTCGGCCGACCAGCACGAAGCGCTGGGTTTCGATCCGGACAAGCGGCGTATTATTCCAAACGGCGTCGATTGCGATCAGTTTCGCCCACGCCCTGACGCCCGACGGTATCTCTGCGACGCGCTCGGCGTGCCCACTGAACGCTTTCTTGTCGGCAATGTCGCGCGCGCACATCCGATGAAGGACCATGGCACCTTCGTGCGTGCAATCGCCACGCTTCGCAGCCTGGGGCTTGATGCGCACGGGATCCTGATCGGTGACGGCCACGAACATGGGATCGTCCGACGTTTGGCGGTCGAACTCGGCATAACACCGATGATCACCGTCTCAAACGCGCGTGCGGACATTGACCGGCTAATGCCGGGCCTCGACCTGTTTATGCTGTCGTCGGCTTGGGGGGAAGCATTTCCACTGGTCGTGGCTGAAGCAATGGCCAGTGGCGTGCCGGCGATCGCCACCGATGTCGGAGACTGCGCATGGCTGCTGGGGGACCGGCAGATGGTCGTTGAACCGGAAAACGCAGATGGCCTAGCAAAACTAGCCGCGTCGATCCTGTGCCTGTCGCAAAGCGCCCGGCGGCAACTGGGAGAACGCGCGCGTAGGCGCGTCGTCGAGCGGTTCTCGCTGAGATCCTACGTCGACAGCCACCTCTCGCTCTACGACGAGGTCCTCGACCAGCAAGTCACCAAAGCGGCGCGGCAAGTAGGGTGGCAGGCACCGGTCAACGAAGCCCGCCGTATGCGGTAGCGGTCATGAAGGCATCCAAAACCTTTTCCGGCAAAGCAGAAGCACCCCGCGCCAGGATAGTCCTGATTGCGAGCTTGACCTCGTCGCTAACGAACTTTCGCCGCGAATTGATCAAGGATCTTGTGAAGGCAGGGTTTGATGTCGACGCAATGGCCCCCGACCATGATCCGATCGTGGAAGAAGAACTGGATGCGCTTGGTGTGCGTTTCATCCGGATCCCCATGTCGAGGGCCGGACTGAACCCCTTTGCCGACCTGGTGACGCTCGCCGCACTGGTCCGTCACTTCCTGAAGGAACGTCCGGCGGCGATCCTGCCCTATACGATGAAGCCGATCATCTACGGCGGCATTGCCGCGCGGCTCTGCGCGGTGCCGCATAGGTTCTTTCTCGTCACCGGACTCGGCCATATGTTCGCTGTCGAGCCTGACGAAAGCGCCGTTCGCCGATCGCTGCGCTCGATGTGCGTCGGGCTCTACCGATGCGCGATGAAGAAGGCACGGGCCGTCTTCGTTTATAACGAAGCGGATCTTGCCGACATCAGAGAGCGCCGGCTGGTCGACGACCCCTCTGTTGTCTCGACAGTGCCGGGGTCGGGCGTCGATCTTGATTACTACCACGCATCGACGCCACCGCTAAAGCCGACCGTTTTTCTCCTGATCGCCCGGCTCCTGCGCGACAAGGGCGTCCCGGAATATGTCGCTGCGGCGCGGACAATCCGCGCGCGCCATCCCGACGCCGTCTTCCAACTGCTGGGGCACTATGATCCCAACCCGACAGCGATCAGCGAAGGAGAAGTCGCTGGATGGGTGCAGGAAGGTGTGGTGCAGTATCTGGGAACCACCCGCGATGTGCGTCCGTACCTTGCAGCCTGCAGCGTGTTCGTGCTGCCCTCCTACTACCGGGAAGGCATCCCCAGAAGCATTCTGGAGGCCATGGCGACCGGACGCGCAATCATCACGACGGATCTACCCGGCTGCAGGCAAACGGTGGACCCAGGTGTCAACGGCGTTTTGATCGAGCCTCGCAGCGTCTCGTCGCTTGTTTTAGCGATGGAAGGCTTCATTGAGAAGCGTTCCGCGATTGCCGCCATGGGGCGCGCTTCGCGCCGGATGGCGGAAGAACGGTTCGACGTCAGGCTGGTAAACCGCCTGCTTCTTGCGCGTATGCAAATAGACGGCAAAGCGACGACCGCATGCACCGATGATGGTCAGCACCAACCTTCAGGCGGGGCTGCGGCCCAGGCGACGAAGTGAGGGTTGGCGAAATCGCAATCGCTCGCCTGCCTGCACTTGCCATACCTCAGCACCGAGCCGTCCAGGCGCAGCACCGTTCCGCCGGCAGCAGCCAATACCGCATCACCGGCGGCAGTATCCCACTCCATCGTCCGGCCAAAACGCGGGTAGACATCGGCCTGGCCCTCCGCCAGCAGGCAGAATTTTAGCGATGAACCAACCGAGGTGCACTCCTGGACATGGTGCCGGGCGAGAAACTTCTCCGTTTCCGCGCAGGAATGGCTGCGGCTCGCGACCGCGATGATCGCGGTTTCACGACCGCGCGCGCGGATCTCGCGTCGCTCGCACACGCGACCGAAGCGATCGATCTCCAGGCGCTGTGCGATGCCGCCGGCGGCGACATAGGCTCGTCGCAAGGCGGGGGCATACACGATCCCGGCAATCGGCTTGCCGTTCTCGATAAGGGCAATATTCACAGTGAAATCGTCACGGCGAGCAATGAACTCCTTGGTGCCATCGAGTGGGTCGACCAGATAAAAGGAGCCTTCCTCAACCGAGGGAGCACAGCCCGCAGCCGCCGCCTCCTCCCCGACGATGGGGGTGCCGGGCGAAACCTTGGCGAGACGTTCGAATATCACCGCCTCGGCCCTGAGATCGGCTTCGGTAACGGGCGAACCATCGGCCTTGGCAAGGGCGTGTGCGCCGGCATGGTAGACATCGAGAACGGCGGTGCCCGCAGCTAGTGCCGTCTCCTCGAAAAGCTCGGACAACGCGTTCATTGCAACTGTCGCCGTGTGAGAAAATCTTCGATCTGAAGGGCGAGATCCGTCGGCTCGCTGTCGATAGTCGAAAGGCGCAGCTCCGGATGCTCCGGCTCTTCATAGGGTGAGGAGATGCCGGTGAAATTGGCGATCTTGCCGGCACGGGCCTTTTCATAAAGCCCCTTGGGATCGCGGCGAGCACATTCCTCGATCGGCGTATCCACGAAAATCTCGATGAATTCACCTTCGGCCATCAGTTCGCGTGCCATGCGCCGCTCGTCGCGGAACGGCGAGATGAAGGAAACCAGAACGATCAGGCCGGCATCCGCCATCAATTTTGCCACCTCGGCCACGCGCCGGATGTTTTCCACCCGATCCTCGTCGGTAAAGCCCAAATCCCTGTTCAGGCCGTGCCTGACATTGTCGCCGTCGAGAAGATAGGTATGCCTGCCATGGGCATTGAGGATCCGTTCGAGCGCGTTGGCGATTGTCGATTTGCCAGACCCGGAAAGCCCCGTGAACCACAGAACGGCAGGTGTCTGTTGTTTCTGCGCACTTCGCGCCTGCTTGTTGACGTCCATGGCGTGCCAGTGGACGTTGGCCGCGCGCCTCAATGGGAAATCGATCATGCCGGCGCCAACGGTGTCGTTGGTCAGGCGGTCGACGATGACAAAATTGCCGGTGGTCTTGTTGTCCTTGTAGGCGTCGAAGGCGATCGGAGCCTGCGTCGAGATATTGCAAACGCCGATCTCGTTCATCGTCAGCGACTTGGCTGCCTCCCGGGCAAAGCTGTTGACGTTCACGCGGTGCTTGAGCTTGGTGATCGTCGCGTTGACGCTGTCGGTTTCGGTCCTCAGGATATAGCTGCGGCCCGGAAGCAAAGGGTTGGCGTCGAACCAGATAACGTGGGCCTGCAATTGGTCGGCGACGAAAGGCCGAGCTGATGGCGACGTCAGCATGTTGCCGCGGGAGGCATCGACCTCATCTCTTAAAACCAGGGTAACGGCCTGGCCGGCCTCGGCGCTTGCGACTTCTCCGTCATAGGTCACGATGGACTTGATCGCCGTCTTCTGTCCAGACTTGGCGACCGTAACCGAATCGCCGACGGCTATCCTGCCGGACGCAATCTCGCCAGCATAGCCGCGAAACCCGGCATTGGGCCGATTGACCCATTGTATTGGAAAGCGGAACGGGCGCTCGGCGACCTCTTTGCCGACATCGACGGTTTCGAGATATTCGAGCAGGCTCGGCCCCTGGTACCATGGCGTGTGCATTGACCGGGAGGCGACGTTGTCGCCATAACGCGCTGATACGGGAATGGCCTGCACGGTTTCAAAACCGAGCGTCAGCACGAATTTGCGATAGTGGGTCTGTAGCGCCTCAAATATGCTCGAGCGATAGCCGACGAGATCGATCTTGTTCACCGCGACGACCACATGGCGAATGCCAAGAAGCGAGGCGAGGTAGGTGTGGCGGCAGGTCTGCGGCAGCATGCCGTGCTGGCTGTCGACCAGGATGATCGCCAGATCCGCCGTCGATGCGCCGGTCACCATATTGCGGGTATATTCCTCGTGACCGGGCGTGTCGGCGACGACGAACTTGCGCTTGGCGGTCGAGAAGTAACGGTAGGCGACATCTATGGTGATGCCCTGTTCTCGTTCCGCCTCAAGCCCGTCCAGCAGCAGCGAGTAATCGAGGTGATCGACCTTTCCCTGCCGTTCGCTCTCCCGTCCAAGATCCGCGACCTGATCCTCGAGGATCAAGCCGCCGTCATAGAGCAGCCTGCCGATCAAGGTGGATTTTCCGTCATCGACCGATCCGCAGGTAATGAAACGAAGGAGCGACTTGCTGCCTTCGACATCAAGGAGCCCCGCCACTTCAGGCGAAAACACCGAAGGTTGACCGTGCATCAGAAGTATCCTTCCCGCTTCTTCCTTTCCATGCCGGACGCTTCGTCGCGATCGACAAGCCGGTTGCGCCGCTCGGAAGAGCGGCTGAAGACCATCTCCTCGATGATCTCGGGAATGGTCGTCGCCGTGGACAGGATGGCGCCGGTGAGCGGGTAGCAACCCAAGGTGCGGAAACGCACTTGGCGCAGACGGACGCTCTCGTCCGGCTGCAGCGGCATGCGGTTATCATCAACCATGATCAGCATGCCGTCCCGTTCGACGACCGGACGTTCGGCGGCGAAATAAAGCGGGACCACCGCGATGCTTTCCTGCAGGACATATTGCCAGACATCCAGTTCAGTCCAGTTCGAGAGCGGGAAGACCCGCATGGTTTCTCCCGGCGTGAGCCTGGTATTGAAGGTCTTCCACATCTCCGGTCTCTGTCGCTTGGGATCCCAAGCCTGCCCGGCAGTGCGCAGGGAAAAGATCCGTTCCTTCGCCCTCGATTTTTCCTCATCGCGCCTCGCGCCCGCGATCGCCACGTCGAAGTGATGTTTCTCGAGCGCCTGGCGCAATGCCACCGTCTTCATGAGGTGGGTGTGGACGTTCGAACCGTGCTCGAAAGGACTAATGCCTTGGGCGACACCATCCTCGTTGATGTGAACGATGAGCCTGAGATCGTTGTCTCGTGCGACTTGGTCCCTGAAGGCGATCATTTCCTTGAACTTCCAGGTCGTATCGACGTGAAGCAGCGGAAACGGTGGTTTTGCAGGAAAGAAAGCCTTCATCGCCAAATGAAGCAGCACGCTTGAATCCTTGCCGACGGAATAAAGCAGCACTGGGTTGGCGGATGTTGCCGCGACCTCCCTCATGGTGTGGATGGCTTCGGCCTCAAGGCGGGCAAGATGCGAAAGAGCCATGCGACAACCCCTTTGTGTCGCGTTGCGAAATCGATCGGCGCTAATCAAACATTATCGGGAAAGCGGCAAAGCGGCTTCCCGAAACAGGTTTCGTAATTGATGTTCGAATTTACGGTCCGCGCCGCCCCGGTGGCAATTAGCGAGAACGGGTTAGCCTAAATGGGTAGGTCCGGTCAGGCGTGTCGCCCCTGCGCACCCTGGTAGTGGGCGATAATGGCCTTCGGGGAAATCGGCGCCTGCGCCTTGCGACCATAAAAATACACGCCGCTTGCGCCATCCTCCGCAAAGCGGGCGGGGACGATCGCATCCAGATACTGCGTCCAGAAGAAGGCGAGCTTTGCAAGCTTGCCCAGCATCACCGACCGAAAGACACTGCGAACGAGATAGTCGACTGACCACATGAACTGCGTGCCGGGGCCACCATTGGCCCCGGATGAAATCGTCTCGAACCAGCGAAACAGATAGCGATGGCCGCTTTCGCTGAACCGGGTGAAGTCGAATGCTCCCTCGTGCACCTGCTGCATGAAGGGCGTTTCTGCGTAAACGAGCCCCTTGTCACTCAGGACGCGCCAGATCTCGGACACGACCTGGGCAGGTTGGAGGACGTGCTCAAGAACGGCCTGGATGACCACTGCGTCGAAAAAGTCGTCCGGCAATGGTATCTGATGGGCGTCGGCAATGAACTGGGTGAGCGGGGAGGCATAGACGTCGAAGGAGTAGACGCTGATCTCCCGATGCTCATAGAGCGGATCCATTCCCTGGCCAATGCTCCCGCCGCCGATGACAAGAAGCTTGGCCGGTCGCGCCGCGGTCGTCTGCAGGTCGTCCACCAATCGATTGACGTTGGCGACAGTACTCTTTTTTGTCGGCGAGAGCAGTTTCTTGAAGAACCTCGTCAAACGGCCGTAGTGTTTGCGCTCGATGGGGCTTGCCGCGTTCGAACGCAGGATATCGCCTTCGCTGAATACGGATTCCGAAAAATCGATCATAACCGGCTTGCCGTCGACCACGCGATAAGTCATCTCGGCCGTCTCGGGACAGACCGTTTTCAGCACATCGGGTGAAACGCGCGCCAGTTTCGAACCGGTGCGCGGGCAACGCAATGCTTCAAGGCATTCTTCCGTTGAGACCAGCATCGCTCATCCTCGCGTTTAGCAATGGATCCGACAGTTTGCGTTGAGACAGAAATTTGCGTCCGTCCAAACACTTCGCTCACGCGAACTAGCGAATAGGACTTAACCCTGATCTAGACGGGCGTCCGGCACGCGATATTTGAACAGGTGGTAGCGCTCCATTGCCGATGCTCCTGTTCCCCACCGCGCCACAATAGCTTGTTGCCAGTCCTAGCGTAAGGATTACTGGGACGGTCCAGAACCGCCCATAAAGGTGAGGAAACGCATTGGCCATCAATGCGAACATAGAAACGCTTACAAAAGCGCAGGCGGCATAAGCTGCGCCTCCGGGTACGCGAAATGTCCGCATAATCGGTTGAAACGTGGCAGCAATCATAACCCCAAAACCTATGGCCGCAATGATCCCCCCTTCGGTCGCTAACAGAAGATACAGGTTATGCACCGGCTGCTCCACGGCGCTGGTGACTTGGTATTGATCGGCGCCGAGCCCAATCCACATGTTGTCCTGCACTCGACCGAGGGCCTCATGGATCAATTGGAGGCGATGGTCGAAGCTTCCAGCGTGGCTTAGATCGCCAGTTTCCAAGGCGCCGAGCACGCGTCTTTGAAAGACCACCGGCAGGTAGTCGCGGCCGGAATGCACAATCCAAAGAGCAAAGGGCGTCAAACAGGCAAGGCCGACCACGACATACTTCCAACTGCCGCTCAGGACCAGGAAACCGAGGAGAGCGAAGGCGAAGCTGGCCAGGCCCGTATTCGAACCGGTCAGCAAGATGCCATAGGCCATGGTTGCCCCGACGACGGTCGCATAGACCTTGCCGACCTTTCCCCTGGAAACCAGCAACAGCAGGATCGGCATCGCGAGCGCAATGACTGCCGCGCATTCGTTCTCCCTTTCGACAAATCCCGTCAGGCGGCCGTTACCGCTTACGAAAGCGGTGTTCTTCTGGCCATCGATGTCGATCAGGTAGATCCCATGCAAGCACATAAGGAAAATCGAGAGTACGTAGACCTTGGCGAAGGTCCACATGGTGCGCAGATCGCGCCCGCAAACGGCAAGGGCAATAACCAGATAGGCGAACAGATATTGTCCGACGATGACGATACCGCGTGTCGGGGCGGTGGACAGAAGGCTGCTGATCATCAGTCCGGAGCATAGCAACAGCAGACCGCAAAGCCACACAGTCGCCGATGCCCGCCCCCAAAGCCGTAGCGGCAACCCACCGGTAAGCGCGCGCAACCCAAGGGCGACGCAAAACAACAAGTCGCTCAGAGTGAAATAGAACATGTTCGTGCGCAGGAAATTCACCGCCGATAGGAAAACGGCGCAGACGGCACAGGCGTATTCAATCCTTTGCCAAAAGGTCTGTCGGTCGGCCGAGATCGGCTGAACACCGGTCGTTCGTGTCATGTCCGTCATTGACGTCGACCACAACCAATGGGAAATGAGTTGGTTATTCTACAGGCCACATACCTACGCACATGCTTGAATTGAATCTGCTAAAATTCCTTTTGACATTGATCCCAAACTGCTCCCAAGTAAATACGAGAATGTGAAGCCTAAGATCACTTGTTGACCGACCGACGTGGACGCGGATGGCTCCAACGGAGGACCGAGATAGGCCATCATGCTGAAATATGACCGAGAATTCGAAGCCGATGAGAAGACTGGGCGCCGACTTGGTCCCGCACCGGCGGTCTCGCGCGACACCTCGTCCTATGAACTTGCGGCTATCGTCGACTTCTTCCGGCGTCACGCCAAGCTCATTTTGTTTACAGCCCTGACGGGCACCCTGCTTGCTACCATCATCACCCTGTCGCTCACGAAGATGTACACGGCCTCCTCGACGCTCGTCTTCGACCGCAACGATATCCGGCCGTATGAAGCCGTCATCGAGTTGCAGAAGCAGGAGCGTGACAAGTCCGCGATGGAGACCGAAATGGATCTCATCAAGTCTCGCGAATTCCTGGGCTTTGTGGTTGACGATCTGAATTTGATGCAAGACCCATACTTCAATGCCAATTTGTCACCGGACATCCAGCAAGACGCATCGTCGTTTTGGGGGTGGCGGTGGTCTCCACGCAAAGCACAGGCAGGTCCGCGGCGCGTCACGGCGGGCCAGAATGTTCAGCGGCCCACCACGCTCGACCCAGTCAACCGTGATCGGGTCATCACAAAACTCGCCGCTGCCATCTCTGCCGATCGAAAGGGCGAAAGCCTTGCCATGACGATTTACGTTCAGCATCCCTCGGCGCTTTATGCGGCCGAGATCGCCAATGGCGTAGCGGCGGACTACGTGGTTTGGTCAACCCAGATGAAAGAGCTTGCAGCGCATGCGACTGTCGATACCCTTCGCACCCAAGCCAAAGATCTGGTGCAGTCGATAGCCAAGAAGGAACGCGAGATCGCCGACTTCACAATGCGCAGCGACCTGACGTTCGATCCGCGCGACGATGTTCTGCGTGCCCGCACCGAACAGCTCAATCAGCAGTTCACCCTGGCGAGGGTCGACGAAGCCGGTGCATGGGCGAAGTACAATGAGGCCAAGAACGTTTTTTCAATGACCGGCATCGACTCCGCCGGCCGCGTTATGACGTCAGAACTGCTCAGCTCGCTGCGAACCGAACAAGGAAAGCTGGAACGCGGCCGGGCCCAACTGGCCTCAAAATTTGGCAAGAACCACCCCCAGGTAGTCGAGATCGATGCGGAACTTGCGTCCAATCGCCAAGTGATCGAAGGTGAAATCAACCGCATCCTCCAAGAGCTGGAAAACGACGCGAAAGTCGCAACCGTCAGGGTTCAGAAATTCCAGGAGGAAGTCGGTCGGCTGCAGAAACAAATGCAGGACCGAAATCTTGATGAAATTCGCCGTCGCGAATTGGAGCGTGACCTGCTGACCGAGCAGAAGCGCTATGATGCAGTGGTCCTGAGGCTCGGCACGCTCGATCCGGAGAAGGATGAGATCAAGGCCACGGCCCGTATTGCATCGTTCGCCGAAGTTCCGATCGATCCGTCGTTTCCCCAGCCCGGCTTGCTCATTCCCATCGGCGGCTTGGCTTCGTTGCTGCTGGGCCTGGTTGGCGCGATGGCGGTCGAGGCAGCCGACGGACGCGTTCGGACGGCCCGCACGCTCGAAGCGATCGTCAACCAGCCGACCTATCTCTCGATCCCCGATCTAACGGCGACGTTGAAACAGGATCAAACGCTTTATCGCTCCATTCTCGCCGACCCACGCTCACCATTCGCACGCTCAATGCGCTCTCTATGTCTCGGCTGGAAGAGCCAGGACGCATCCAAAGTCGTCATGTTCTGCTCTCCTTCAGCCAACGAAGGCAAGACAACGTGTGCCGTGGGCATGGCGACCGTTGCCGCTCTGAACGGATTGCGTTCCGTTATCCTGGACATGGACCCCGGCCCTACGGGGGCGACCACGATGATTGGAGCGCCGCAAAGGCCATTCAATCTCGATCTCGTAGCCGATGGCGCCACGGATCTGACCTCAATTAGCGCGCAAGCGCCTGACTTTCCTTTTGTTCATGTTCTCACCTCGCGTCTGACGCTCCAGGATCAGGAGCGCATTTTTGGAGAACTGCGCAGGCACTTCGATCTTATCGTCGTCGATACGCCTGCAGCCGATAATGATGACGATGCGATCTGGCTCGCAAGTCATGTCGATGCGGTGTTTGTGGTTGCGGCGGCGGAGCGGACCTACGAGAAGAACCTCCTGGACCTCGTTGAGCGACTGACAACCAGCCGCGCGAGGATCATCGGAAGCATCCTCAATTTCGCCGGCATCTATCGGCAAAAACCGATATGGAGAACCCTGCTTGACTGGCTCAAGAACAGGCTTGGCTCCTGGAGAAGAACGGGCAACCTGGGTCTGCAGATCCGCCGCTCCTAGCCCCGTGTTTGTGCCATGGCCTGATGGAGAAGCAATCCTTGCTACCAAATTGCTGGTGACCGCGGTAGGCGCCGACAGCCTACACCGATTGGCGCTTGCAATCAGCCAACGGAGCTTTCAACCAGTGGCTCAAGTCACGGCCAAGCAAACCTGCGAGCCGATCGGTTTCGGCCTCATAGTACTCAATCATTCGTGCGGCCAACTCATTGTTAAGCGGCACATACTTGAACTCGGCGGAGACGATTGATCTCAAGAACTCGAAGCCTTTGGTGTCACGCAAGGGTGCAACAATCGGCTTAAGTGGCTTGAGTATCTGTCGCAATCTGGCGTCGACCAACGGCTTGGTCTTGTCCTTTACCCTCTGAGCGACCGGCTCAAACGAAGGGTTTTCATCAAGGCCGAGAAAGCGCCGCAGGTCCTGGACCTGACTGGCGGCATCGATTTTGAGGTCCTCGTAAAAGAGAACGAGCATCCTTTCCCGTGGGAAGAGATCGAGAAACCGGCGCAGCTGTTGGAAATATAGCCCACCTTCCAGAAACCTGCCGCCGGCACCCTGGCGTGGATCGAGATAGCGCTCGATGTCGGCGGTCGCCTCTCCTCGGCGATGGAGCATGCAGTAGTCGGAATAGGCCCGCTCGACGGGATTTCTCAGCTGAGCCACCAGCAGGGCGTCCGGCAGACTTTGGTGAATACGTGCCGCCACGGCGGGGGTATCAAGGTAGGAGTTCGACTTTTCACCGATGACAAGTCCTTCGCTGGCCGGCTTGAAATTCTCCAGATACCAGCGATCTCCACGGTCGTGGTACCGGCTGAAATAATGGATCTCCGGATCCGGCATATGGACACGTGGATCCAATTGCAGCGATTGTTGCAACCAGGTGGTGGCGCTCTTCGTCGCGCCAATGATCAGGAAGTTGATATCGTGCATTTCCATCGTCTGCTCCTCAAGGCCAAACTCAGGGTGCTGTCGTTCTTACTCCAAAGCTCCGGTACTCGCGTCCAACGATACGTTCATAAAGCAGGCTGATGCCTTCGACATGAGCCTCGGTGCCGTATTTCGTCAAAGCGTTCTCACGAGCCGCCGAACTGATGCGGCGATGTTCCCCGGTGTTCATCAGCAGTCTCGCCAGCGGATCGACGAAGGCCTCCGGCTTTTCAGGCTCCACGAGAAAACCCGTCACACCGTCGACGATTGCCTCGATGTTGCCGCCGTGGCGGGTCGCAATCACCGGGGTCTCGAGCAACATGGCTTCAATCAACGTCCGCCCGAATGGTTCGTTGATGGCCGGCACCAGCAATGCGTCGAGCGCGCTCATGCAAGGCTCGACCGGCGCGCGAAAGCCCATCATCTTGATACGTCGCTCGACTCCAAGTTCAAGCGCGCGCGCGCGCATCGCCGGTTCCGGGTTTGGAAGGTCTGGCGATGGGATACCGAAGACGAGGCCAACCAGCGGGAAATCCGGAAAGCGCTGGAGGAAAGCGTGGATGACCTCGACAAACCTGACCGGGCGCTTCCTGTCGATCAATCCACCGACATAGCCGACGAAGCGCGTTTCCTCGGGCAGGTCGAATTCTCTGACGAATTCGCGCCTGCAGTCTTCCCGATCGGGCAAAAGGGTTGGATGATCGAAGGGGCTGTGCAGTACGCTCAGCTTATGGGAAACCGGCAGGATCGGCCGCGTCGGCTGCACGTAGCGCGAGACCGTAACGATGTGATTTGCCAATAGAGGCGCCATGACGTTAACGCCGAAGGCATCGGGATCGCCGCGATGATGCCAAAGCAGCCGCGCGCCGGAAAGGCGAGTGGCCAGGGCCCAGGTCGCGTGCATCTGGCCGTCGTTTGTATGTACGATATCAACGTGATGTTCACGAAGGAATGACCTTAACAGCGCCGTGGTTCGCGCAAATGCAAAACCGAGCGAGAGCTTGCCAACCACGCCATATGAATGGCGGGGCGACATCACCGCAACCTCGGGCGACTTGACGAAAGGCACTCGCCGTTCCGTGAGATAAGCTTCAAGTGTCTTTCCGGGCCGATGCAGAATGACAAGTGGTTTATATTTCGATTGATCGAGCGCGCGGATCAAACCAATGGCGGAGATGTGGCTGCCGCCGACTTCATC
Source organism: Ensifer sp. ENS11 (assembly GCF_014851895.1). Classification (NCBI taxonomy): domain Bacteria; kingdom Pseudomonadati; phylum Pseudomonadota; class Alphaproteobacteria; order Hyphomicrobiales; family Rhizobiaceae; genus Ensifer; species Ensifer sp. ENS11. The sequence continues at coordinate 132,975 of NZ_JACVAN010000013.1, forward strand.
TCCCACAAATGGATAGGCCACTACGAGACGGTCAACGTCGCTCAGGATATTCTTCTCCCCGGATCGCCTCTCCCTGGGAGCCACGGTCCTTTCTGCGGTTTCGCTAATCTAACGCGGCTTCTCACGATGATCCATTACAATCCGAACTGCCGGCTCTTGATCGGCGGCTGCTACAATCCGCTCATCGATCCGGAAAATTTTGAAACGTGAGAGCAACGCGGATGTGCGGGTCAGGGCAGCGGGCGAAACCTTGCTGAGCTCGGTCGTTAGGCGCGGTTGCAACTTGACTTCTGCGGCAAACACAACCGACAAGCGCTGCTGTATCCTTCCCTCACTTGCCCGGCCGCGCCAACGACCGCGCATTCCGTTCGCATTGGAAATTTCCTCCGATATATCCAAGGACATATACTCCGCCATCGGGGAACGAGTTACAGTCTTTTGTTGAATGGCTGGCGGATAATCCGATGGGTGGTTTGCTGTGCGATGCCTGTTCTGCGTACGGCGGTATTGCCGGGTCGGAATGATTGGGCTGGAGTTGACCATGTTAGGTTGCAGCGTCATCGAAATCATGCCATCGAACGGGCGGGTTCCTGCCGAATTGATCGAAGCTGGCTATCGGTCAAGCCAATATGGTCTGGTCGTATTTGTCCTGAACAACGTGACGTACCAGGCCGTTAATTTGGTTCTCGATCCGGTCGTCAAGACAATGCCACTGTCGATTCCAGGCGTGCTTTACGTAAAAATTGGCGACGAGCAGCGGGTGCGCGAAGCGGTAACTTCCGCTTCGATCGTATATTTCGCAAGCAATTCTCTCTACAACTTGGCCGCCAGTTATGGCGCAGCGCTCAAGCTGGTCCATTTAGATTTGCCCCCGCAGATGAATGACACAGGGCCTACACCCAAACATATTCCCCCGCCGGAGACCGTTGATTGGCGCCACCACAGCTTTCATCATTCCGCGGCATGACTCAGACCCCAATTCCGCTGTGGTGCGAAGACAATAATCAGTCGCTCCTGAATCCCAAATGAGCAAGAAGGCGCTGGCAAAAACGGCCCACCAGCCCTTTGACCAGTCAGTCGTTGGCACGAGCAATGCCAGCCATTGATCATTCGGTTTAAGTTCATTTTTTAGTATGTTATGCTGACGTAATTAAGCATTTCAGGGTGGAAGGCAGCAAGTCCATATGCCTGAGATGAAACGACCGCCGGTCTCGTACAGAGTAGATAGCAATCAACAGCTTAATTCTGAGCGCCTTTACGAGCGAGGGTAAGGCGGCCCGGCTCGGTCATCGCTGGAGACGGGCCATGCGTATGAAAGCCTGGCGAAACTTCATACCTAGGGGCAATATTGCCTCGCCTCTTCGACCCCAAGGTTTTAGCAACACCTACGACGCGGACGCAGCGCGCGGTCGAACGACCTGGATCAACACACACCGTGCGCGTGCGGATAAGGTCATCGCTATTGGCCGTATCATGTCAGTGATCGCAAGCCTTTCCATAGCCTGGCTCGATGCGATGCATCAGCCGCGTCCTCCCCAGTTTGTGCTTCCATTTCTGTCGATCTACCTCTCATACGCGATCCTCTGCGCGATCCACGTTTGGAGAAGCAAGATTTCGCGTGTTAGCGGCACCCTGATACGCCATGTGGTGGATGTCGTTACCTTTGTTGTTTTCATGCTACTAACTGGCGGCGCTTCCAGTCCATTCTTCATATTTATGCCCTTCGTTCTCCTGAGTGCAACGCTGCATTGGCGTTGGCGAGGTGCGTTTTGGACCGCACTCGTCTGCATGGCAGTTCCTGTTTGCCTGGTAGCGTTCGGAACCGCTGCTGACGTGACGACGGATGTCTCACACATCCTATTCGTGACTGTCGCCGGCGTTCTACTGGTCTGGCTCGGGGCTCACCAGGAAGTGGTTCGCGCGGAGATGCTGCGCCTGGTGGAGAAAACTCCTGCGACACCCGAAGGGCCTGAGTGGCCCGCTGGTGCCGCTCTTGAATACGCAGCGCACGTGATGCGCTCGCCCCGCGCGCTCCTGATTTGGAGCGACCCGGACGAGCCATGGACCTATGTAGCAGTTCGCGAGAATGGCGCTTGCAGTGTCACGCAATTGCCGCCGGACGCCTATTGGCCATGGGTTGCCGAACCATTGCAGCGCGCCAGCCTTCTAATCGCAGACGCCAGCCATTCTCAAATCCTCATCCACCGGGGTGAGGGATATTTCGACGAATGGGCTGACGCAGTGTCTCCCGTTTCTCATGCTCTCGCTGGCGATTTTTCGATAGCCTCTGCCGTCTCGGCGCCATTTCGAGTAGGTGATCTTGAGGCACGCATCTTTCTCTTGGATCCACCGACACTTTCGCTTGACGACGTGGCCATTGCAGAGGTCATCGCCGACAGGATCAAAGCATTGTTCGAGCAGGCCATCTTGATGCGCAGGCTTAGCGATGCAGCGGCTGTTGAGGAGCGTATCAAGATTGGTCGCGATCTTCACGACGGAGTGCTTCAAGCTCTGGCCGGAACGGCGTTGCAACTCCAGTCCCTGCGTTCGTTCACTCTCGGGGAGGATCAACAGATCGACGGGCGTGTGACCGCGATCCAAGCCATGCTTGCCGATGAGCAGCGCGAACTTCGCTCTTTCATCCGCGCGCTCGAACCAGGCCAAGGATACCGCAACTTCGCCGAATCTCATTTAGCACTGCAATTCGAGGCACTGGCTCGGCGTTTGCGCAAGCAATGGTCGATTGATATTCGTTTCGCTCTAAACCCTACAGATCTTCGTCTTCCCGCCACGATGGTCTACGAGCTCATACGCATGGCTTCCGAAGCGACTGCCAATGCGGTGCGTCACGGTGGCGCGCGAACACTTGAAATCACCTTGCGGCTTGATGCCGGTACGATCTTGCTGACGGTGGATGATGATGGATCAGGCTTCGGCTTTGAACGACGGTTTGATCATGCGGAGCTGAAGAATACCAAGACCGGACCTCGCAGCCTTCGCGAACGCGCCGCAGCGCGTGGTGGAGAGCTTTCGATCGACAGGGTCGCGCAATGGACACGTATATTGATCAGATTGCCGGTGCACCAATGAGCCTGCGCGTTGTCATTGTCGATGATCACCTGATTGTTCTGGACGGATTGCGCCGCATGATCGAGACCGAGGAAAATTCGTGGGTGGTCGCGACATGTCGCACTGCGTTCGACGCAATTGAGGCGATCGATCGGGAACAGGTTGATCTCGTCGTCGTAGATCTGCGAATGCCCGGAATGAGCGGACTCGAGTTCATTCATTACATCCGCACCCGTAGGCCGGACCTGCCAATTGTCGTCCTTACCGCGGATATCAGCGACGACGATCTTGCCATGGCAATGCAATATCGCGTGAATGGCATTGTACTGAAGGAACAGGCACCGTCCATATTTCTTAACTGTCTGCGGACCGTTGCCACCGGCGGCACATATTTTACGGACAGAAACCTGGTCTGTGCGCTGGACAGGCTCCGCGAACGCGACTTCCAATACAACTCCCTACTGCAAGCATTGACACCGCGTGAAGTTGAGGTTTCGCGTCTTGCTGCCGATGGATTGCGTAGCAGGGCGATAGGGGACGAGCTTGGGATTTCTCCCGGCACAGTCAAACTGCATCTGCACAGCATCTATGGCAAACTTGGTATTTCAACGCGCGTGGAGCTCGCAAACCTAGCGAAACGGCAATGGTTGACGAATGAGACCCGATTTTAGGAGACGTGAAGCGCGAGGTTTGCATGAAGCGACCCTTGAAGCGCAAAGGCGAGAAAGCAGAAACGTTGTGATCAAGCGAAACCTTGGCATCTTAATCTGTGTGCTCATTGCAGTTTATCTTCTAGTGAGCCCCGCATATGCGCTTCTAAATTTCCGGGATTTTGCCTCGGATGTTCCGCATTTCATTCGCTACGTTGGCATCCCCGGGCTGCTCGGGATCGCCTTCCTTGCGATAGGCTTGTTGGCGAAACCGCCTTTTGCAACGGCGGTTGGCGTTTACGCACTGAGCGTACTCGCGGCCCTTTTCGCATTTGAGGCGTATCTCGCCTTCCAATCGATCTCGGTGCGACTGGCTATGCTGGGTCAACTCAACCCTGCGCAGGCTGAAACAGTTGAGCAGGACAAGAACATCGTTCGCGGCTTCGCGCTAGGTAGTCTGAACCGTTTTTTGCAAACACAAAAGCTATCGACAGCACTTTTGTCGGGCTTCCCAAATACCAGCGTCGTCCTGTGCACACCTGACAATCAAATCATAAGGTACACTGCGGACCGCTATGGCTTCAACAATCCGGACGATGTTTACGACAAACCATTGGACCTGATGCTTTTGGGTGATTCCTTCGTCGAAGGATTCTGCCTGCCGCCAGGCCAGGATCTAGCGTCGCGTCTAAGGGCCAGCGGTTTTTCTACGGCAGGCGCGGGAATTCGTGGCAATGGCCCTTTGCTCGAACTCGCGACGCTGGGCCGCTTTGGGCCACTCTTTCGACCACGCCACGTGGCGATGGTTTTCTTCGAGGGCAACGACTGGGAGAATTTCGAGAACGAGCTCAGCAAACCTTGGCTGCGCGATGCGCTTTCGCCAACCGCCCACTTTGGAACACAGACAACCGCGCAGCCGGCGTCGCTTCAGGCCAGAGTCATATTGAACCGGAACAACAGCAAGCCCATCAACTACATTGATATACTGACAAGAACAGCGATGCTTCGAAACTTCCTGGCCCTGCAGCAAACTTTTACGCGGCTCGGATTGATTTACCCGAAGGCTGTTCGTGAAATGCCGGAATTCAGGGAGGCCTTGCACCGAGCTAAAACAATAACCGCCGCATGGGGCGGCAGATTCGCCCTTGTATATGTGCCGCGGGTCGACCGCTTCGTCGGCCCATTTTCTACAGACCGCGTATACGATCAGCTCCGCACAATCGTGACCGATGCCGCGGCGGCCGAAGGAATCGAGGTCATTGATCTCCGCCAAGCGCTAGAGGGCCAACCCGACCCGGCGCGCATGTATGCCCCGGACAGCCATTTCAGTCGCGAGGGGGCAGCCTTTGCCGCTGATGTCATCAGCCGACGTTTGGAAACCGTCGATAGGTCGTCCACGATGGTAACGAATATGAGGTGACTGCGCGATACTGCGAGAAGCAATGTGCGCGACGTCTATATCCATTGGCATATTGACCGAGACTTTGCGCACCTGTTGAATCCCCGCTAGACGTATGAAATCATAATCGAGCTACGCCCGTTACCGTCTTCTGTTCCGTACTTTCTGGGCAAAAAACAGTGAGCGAATCGCACGAGCAATTATTCGAGGATATTCCGGAAGGGCCATCGAATCGTAATTTCGGTTACACGGTGGGCGGTATTCTCCTTTGTCTTGTTACGGCGAGATGGATAATCACCGGAACAATGACACCGGTCATGTTGGGCTTTGCGAGCGTGGGCGGCCTTCTGGTCTTGCTGGCTCTTATTTACCCGGCCTCTCTCACAATCCCCAATGAGATTTGGAGCAAGCTCGGCCTGCTCCTGTTCAAGGTCGTCAATCCCGTCGTGATGCTCTTCATATATGTGACGACGTTCGTGCCCATCGGGTTGCTCCTGAGACTGCGAGGTCACGATCCTCTCGCACCGAGGTTTGACCGGACGGCAGTCACCTATTGGGTCAACCATCCGTTAGAAGAGGCCGAGCCGTCCACGATGCGAAATCAGTTCTGACGACGCGGTTTTTTACTGTGATCGAACGTCGATGAAGGACCGAAAACATGGAAATGGTACGCGAGCTTTTCCACTATATGAGCGTCCGCAAGAAGTTTTGGCTGCTGCCCGTCTTTATCATGGTCGCCGTCTTTGGAGCTCTCTTGGTCCTGACCCAGGGCACCGCGGTTGCTCCCTTTATCTACACACTGTTCTGACGCGGAGAGGGTGAGTGCGAGTTCTTGGAATCTCGGCCTTCTATCATGACAGTGCGGCGGCCCTAGTCGAGGACGGACGTATTGTCGCTGCAGCACAGGAAGAGCGCTTCACCCGCAGGAAGCACGATGCGGCCTTTCCAATGAGGGCGGTTGAGTACTGCCTGGCCGAGGCAGGCTGCGGCATGAGCGAAATCGACCACGTCGTCTTTTATGAAAAGCCATTCTTGAAGTTCGAGCGATTGCTTGAAACTTATCTCACAACGATCCCAAGAGGCTTTCGCTCGTTCAAGACCGCGATGCCGATATGGATCAAGGAAAAATTGTTTCAAAAGAAAATTCTGCGGCAGAAGTTGGGAAAACTGGCTGGCTCGAAAGAGTGGACAGGCTCGCTCCTGTTCACCGAGCACCATATGGCGCATGCAGCCAGCTCTTACTTTCCGTCTCCTTTTTCGAATGCGGCCGTGTTGACAATGGACGGCGTGGGCGAATGGTGCACCACATCAATAGGGCAGGGTACCGACGATCGCCTCACCATTTTCAAGGAGATACACTTCCCCCATTCTCTGGGCCTACTCTATTCCGCTTTCACCTATTACACGGGATTCAAGGTAAACTCGGGCGAATACAAACTTATGGGCTTAGCACCTTACGGGCAGCCGCGTTTTGCCCAAACTATTCTAGATCATCTGATCGATTTGAAAGAGGACGGCTCGTTTCGCCTCGATCAACAGTATTTCGACTACTGCACTGGTCTTACAATGACTTCTCCGGCCTTCCATCGTCTCTTTGGAGGCGAACCACGAAAACCGGAATCCGCCTTAACCCAGCGCGAAATGGACCTGGCTGCGTCCATCCAAGCAGTGACCGAAGAGGTGGTCCTGAGGCTCGCACGCTTTGCACAACTTGAAACGGGCGAAAGAAACCTGTGCCTTGCCGGTGGTGTCGCGCTGAATTGCGTCGCAAACGGTAAGCTCCTTAAGGCAGGCATATTCGAGAATATCTGGATCCAGCCGGCAGCCGGCGACGCCGGAGGTGCTCTTGGCGCGGCTCTTACTGTTTGGCACGGCTTCCTCCGCAATGGTCGGAAGGTCAATGGTCGCGATAGCATGGAGGGCGCATATCTTGGGCCCGCCTACGGCCAAAAAGAGATCGAACAGCGCCTTACTACCGCCGGAGCCGTCTACGGCGTTCTTTCGGACAGCGAGGTTACCGAGAGCACCGTCGATGCTCTCGTTGAAGAGAAGGCTGTGGGGTGGATGCAAGGCCGCATGGAATTCGGGCCGCGAGCGCTCGGGGCGCGATCCATATTGGGCGATCCGCGGTCGCCTACCATGCAGAGAACGCTGAATCTCAAGGTTAAATATCGCGAGAGCTTTCGCCCCTTCGCGCCCTCCGTCAGGCGCGAGGATGTATCGGACTGGTTCGATATCGATGTTGACAGTCCCTACATGTTGCTTGTTGGCGACGTATTGGAAAGTCGAAGACATCAACCGAACACTGATGAGCAGGAATTATTCGGCATCGACCGCCTGAACGTCTCACGATCGGAGATCCCGGCTGTTACTCACGTCGATTATTCGGCCCGAGTGCAGACCGTGCATAGAGAGACAAATCCCCGTTACTGGGAGTTGCTGACTGCCTTTAAGGCGCGTACCGGCTGCCCGGTTCTAGTCAATACGAGCTTCAATGTGCGTGGCGAACCGATCGTCTGTACTCCAGAAGACGCGTTCCACTGCTTCATGGGCACCGAGATAGAACGGCTTGTCGTTGGAAACTGCGTCCTTCGAAAGGAAGATCAGCCCGACCGCCTCAAGCAGGACTACAAGGAGCACTTTGAACTAGACTAACACCTTGCTTCACGTTGCCGCGTTGAAACAGGCATAAGGCCTTCGGATGAAATAGGGCCGCGCGCCCGTCTTCGCTTCTGCGGCACTGGTAGAGAATTCCATGGCTAGGATGCCCAGCGGCGCTTTTTAGGAGAGCCTTGTTCAAGCTGGCCGGAGCGGGTATCTTCCCTATGCCCGATGGTGCCGCCAGAACTGAGCCAGGCTTGTTTCGAGCCTGTTTTCTTTTCGCCTTTTAATTTGACGTCGAAAATTAAGAACGCGCCGATCATCCCCAGCCGCGCAAAACCGACAGTAGCACTGTGCGATTGTGAGGAAGCATGCGACTTGCGCTAGTTGAAGCAGGCCTCGGCGCCGGAGGAACTGAACGGGTCGTCAGCCTTATCGTGAAAGACCGCCACGCGCGCGGCGATGAAGTGCATGTCTTCGCCTTCAGCTCCGATGAGGATGACATTTACTTTTCCTTGCCCAGCGGCGTGATTGTCCACCGATTGCCGGACGCCCGAGAGGGTCCGTTTTCAAAGAGCTCTATCAAAACCGTGAAACGAATTTTGCGGCTGCGCGCAGAACTTCGAAAGCTTCGCCCAGACGTCGTGCTGTCCTTTCTGACGAAGGTCAACATTGTCTCCCTGCTTTCCACGCGCGGACTAGGCATTCCAGTGCTCGTTTCAGAACGCAACAATCCCGATGCTCAACCCAAGCATTTCCTCTGGAACGTGATCGAACCCTTGGTTCTGAGGCGAGCCCACCGCTTGATCATGCAAACAGAGGCCATCTCCAAAACTCTGCCCACATCACTGAGGGCAAAGGCGGTCGTCATCGGCAATCCTTGTGAGCGAAGCCGCGTCCTTGAACCTACCCGTAGAGCTTTACGTGTCGTGGCAGTTGGGCGGCTTGTGGATCAGAAGGGCTTTGATACGCTTATTGAAGCGTTTGCCAAAGTATGTGCGGAGGTTCCCGAATGGTGCCTGACGATTTACGGCGAAGGTCCGGACCGGCATCAATTGCAAGAGAGGATCCGGGCTCGGCATGTGCAGGACAGAATCTCGCTCGCCGGGGTGACGGCAAAGGCCGGCTCCTGGATTGATGACGCGGCCCTATTCGTCCTCAGTTCGCGTTATGAAGGATTTCCCAACGTTTTGATGGAGGCCATGGCGGCGGGGCTGGCGGTTATTTCCACTCGGTGCGACTTTGGTCCGGCGGAGATCATTGAGGACGGGGTGTCAGGTCTTCTCGTTCCCGTCGACGACGTCGACAGTTTAGCGGCCGCGTTGAAGCTCTTGATGCTGGACGACAGCTTGCGCGGAAGCTTTGCCGAAGCCGGCTATCAAACCGTCCTCCGCTTTTCGACCGAAACCATCATGGCAAAATGGGATTCCTGCATCAGGCAGGTGACTGCAGCCAACCGGCGGAGCCAAAGGCGCCCGCTGAGAAGGGGGCGAGATGAACTTCGATCGGGTGAATGACAGCGGAGGAACCGCACCCGCGGACGCAAATTTCGCCGACATACTTATCCATATCGGCTATCACAAGACCGGATCGACCTACCTGCAGGACCATTGCTTCCAGCCCATCAATGGCTACTCCAGCAACATAGGCGGGTCGAGAACGCGCATTGTGAAAGACATCGCATTCCCCGACAATTTCGTCTTCGACCCCTTTATGTGCCGAAGCCTTTACTTACCCTATATAGGGACCGCGCGCGACAATCGCCTGCGCTTCGTCCTTAGCCACGAACGGCTCTCCGGATATCCGCCAAGCGGCGGTTATGATCGCATGCTGATTGCGGACCGGCTCGTGCGTACGTTCCCCGCGGCAAGAATTCTGATCGTGGTGCGAGAGCAGGTATCGCTGATCAGATCAATATATAGCCAGTACATTACCGACGGCGGGGATCTCTCGCTCCACCGGTTTCTTGAGACGCCTGAACCACAATTAGGACGCATGCCTGGGTTCCGTCTCGAAGTCTACGAGTTCGACCGACTGATCCGGCACTACCAGGAGCTCTTTGACCGCGTCCTGGTGCTACCTTTCGAGATGATGGTCCGGGACTTGGAAGGCTTCGTGGAGCAAATCAGCCAGTTCATGGAGATGCCGCCTCCCGCCTCGATCGCAAAGGTCGTCACCAACAGCAGGCGTCCAGTTACGATGCAGGTCGTTCAGCGCTTTGCAAACCGTCTCATGAGCAACAACGAGCTCAGCCGCGGCGGGATAGTTCAAATCCCCCGCTTCGCGCGGCGTTTCGCACGACTGAAGCCGGTCTTCGAACGCCTAACTCCGCAATCATTTGACGAGCGGTTAAACAGGAAAATTGACCGAAACATACGCGCATTCGTTGCCGGCCATTATCGTGATAGCAACTGCCGCGTTATGGAGCTAACCGGCTTGGATCTTGAAAAATTCGGCTATGCGGTCTGAATACCGTTTGCGACCCAACATTGAATGCCGCCCCTAAATACATGAGTTGGACGGGCGGCTCTTCTACTGGCCCTGGCGCATGGCACGATGCTCATCCTGCGTCTGGCTGCGTATCTCGTCCTCGATGCGATAAAGTTCGGCGATGCGATTCAGTACCTCGCTGGCGATCGCTGCAGAACCGGCAGCCGCCAGCTCGTAAAAGCGCCGGCGGACATAATTCGGGTGCGCAATGCGCACACACGCACCGCATCCAGTGTTCATGGAAAAATTCGTGAAATCCTCGCACGCGGCGAAAGCGAGTTCGAGGGCGGCTGGTGCCTTTCGATGACTTGAGTTAAAACCATTATCGTTCGTCCAGCCTTCTTGTCCCGACGAACCGATGTGGAGCCCTAGCAGGAGATTTCACATGACAGACGCAGCGAAGGCGGTTTCGAGTTCGAATTGTTTGTTGTTTCGCCTGCCTTCCTTTTGGTGGGGCAGCGCAGTCGCTTGCGCTTGCCTGGCGCTGATGTCGGCGCCGGGACTGTCCCTGGCACAGGAACAGCCGGCATTCCCGGGTGCTGAGGGCTACGGAAAGATGGCATCGGGAGGAAGGGGCGGGGCGATCATCCCGGTCACCAACCTCAACGACGCTGGCCCCGGCAGCCTGCGCGCCTGCATCGATCTCAGCGGCCCGCGCAATTGCGTTTTCAAGGTTGGCGGAATCATTAAGCTCAAAAGTTCATTGGTGGTGCGGGACCAGAACGCCAATCTGTCCATTCTCGGCCAGACGGCGCCGGGTGGCGGCATCCTGCTGACCATCGACCAGACAAACAGCGAGGGGCTACACACGCCCTTCGTCGTCAACGGATCGGTCAACGTCATCGTTCGCCATATTCGGATGCGGCCGCAGTTTGCCAATTCGATACCGAATGTCGATGGCGTGACGATCGAAAACAGTCGGCTGGTTTATGTCGATCACGTGTCGACGTCCTGGGCAACGGATGAGAACTTCAACGCCTATGCCACCACGACGGATCTGACCGTTGCCAACTCCCTGTTTGCCGAAGGCCTGAACAAGCACAGCAAATGCGCGCTTCTCGGCTCAGATCCGCGGGGGCCACAAAACATCAGCTTCTGGAAAAATGCTTGTGTTTCCAATAGAGACAGGAACCCGGACAATAACCACTATGGCGGCTCGTGCATCGAGATCGTCAACAATCTCTTCTTTAACGCAGCGTCCGAGTGGGGCGAAATATTCTCGCAATTTCCCGGGGGAACGCCGATTTCCTTTGTCGGTAACTATTTCAAGGCAGGCCCGAGTACCAACGAAGTCACCTATGCGATGAACTGGAACGACACGGCCAGTGTCGACAACCCGAAGCTCTACCAAAGCGGCAATGTTACCTGGAGTTTTGGAAAAAAATCGATCGTCGCGATCGCGCCCGACACGCTCGGCTTCGTCGTCGACAAGCCGCCTTGTCCGTTGGCGATTGCCAATCCCGAGCCGGCCGAGGCGGTCTATGCCTCCGTCACGGCGACCGCGGGCGCCTTCCCGCGTGATGGCGTCGACACACGGGTGATCGCCGAAATCGGGCCCATCGGGCAGAAGGGCGGCGGCAAGATGGTCAGCGCGCCGGGTGCCCTGCCGGAAATTGCCAATGGCGAGCCTTACCTCGATTCCGATGTTGACGGCATGGCCGACGCGATCGAGCCGCAGTTTGGTGCCGCAGCGGTCAGCAACGACGCTTGGGTCGACGGCGACGGCAACGGGTGGTCGAACTTCGACGACTTCATGCAGTGGCTTTCTGAAGAGCGCATCGCCGGGCGCTATCCCACAGACTGAAGATGTTCGGCTAGACGCGCCGACGATAAGCCACATACATCATCGCCAGCCACAAGACTGCCATGACGATATGGGCAACATTGGCGCCCATGGCGCCAATCTGCGGAATGAAGATCAACGCCGTCACGTAAAAGCCCACGACCGAAATCAACACACTGGTGAGGACCCGGTGTTCCTCTCCTATCGCCAGCAGTGCTGAGCGGAAGACGGCGCCGACGAGGGTTAGTGTCACGGCAATCGACTGGACGATCACCAGTGGCGCAGCGCCGACGAATTGCGGTCCGGCTGTCCATTTCAGCAGCGGCTCGATCGAGACGTAGAATGCACCAATCATCGCGACGCCGAATGCGAGGAGCAGCCACTGTGTCTGGGATACGGCGCGACGGAATTCGGCGCTGGCGCCCGAGGCCCATGCGCGAGCGAGTTCGGGATAGAGCACCGTCTGGACCTGGCTGCCTGCCTGTTGCGCCAGGCGACCGACGCGCTTGGCGATGTGAAACAGCCCTGCTGAAGCCGGGTCAGCGAGGTAGCCGACCAGCAGTGTGTCAAGTTCGTTGGCGCTTGCGCGAATGGTCAGCGAGACATTCGCCGAGATCGCGAATTTCCATAGGCCGGGGAATCGGGTCCGAAGTTGTGCCATCGACGCCGACGCCAGCCCGTGAAGCAAGCCTTCGCGCTTGAGGGCAACCAGGGAAAATGCAACGAGCGAGATGGCGCTCAGGATCTGCGCCGCCATCCAGATCAATGCGAATTCGAACAGCCCAGCCCCGGTGATGTAGCCGAGAAAACAGAGGATGACGCGCAAGAGGCTCGAAATCACCTGGCCGTAGGCGAGGGAGGTGAACCTGCCGAAAAGCCTGAGGACCGCGGTCGGCATGCCCGAAAGCTGAAAAGGCAAGACGAAGCAGTAAACGAGTACCAGTCCTTTCACCGGCTCCGAGAGGCCGAAGAAGGGTGCGGCGAGAAGAACCAGCAGGATTGCGATCAGGCAACCGGCGATCGCGGCCGCGACATCCAGCAGGAGCCCGAACTTAAGGATGACGCGCAGATCGTCGTTACGCCCGGCCTCTTTGGCCTCGCTCCCAAACTTAATGAGCGGCTGCCAGGACTGAAAGCTGACAAGCCGCTCAACGGCCCTGATGAAGGCGAAGCACAGCGCCAGGATGCCGTAGTCGGTCGGACCGAGTGCGCGCGCGGTCAAGGCAAAACCGGCGAGCCCGATGATCGAGCCCAAGAAATTGCCGGCCATCAGATGAGCGACCGCCTGCAGCCTCTCCTTCAGGCTCTTTTCCCGCCTCGCGATGTCGCCGAACGCCTTCATGGCGCGTCGTAGTTTCTTGCGGATCGTCACGCACGCGTTCCAGAAGAACATGCCGGGAGCGCCGGCGAGAAAAAGGACAGTCTCGGTAACTCTTTAGGGGTAATCCATCAGGGTAATAAAAATCGCAATTACTCTCCCACGCGGGATATGTATTATAATGTGACCGCATCTTTTGATTTTCAACCAAAATCCTTTGACGCTTCGACGAATGGCAGAATATAGTCTCCGGCAATACGATATCCGAGCGTTGTCTTTTCTTTTGAGAGGCGCAATCGCATGACCGGAATCATGAGTTCATTCGACAACCGGAGCCTTGCGAGAAGGATATCCAAATATCTTCTCGCAGCGATCCTGTGTTTTCTGCTTAGTGTGACGGCGGGGGGAGGGCTTTCCGCGGACTATCGGCTGTCCACCGGCGATATCCTCACCTTCGACTTCCTGGACGACGCCGAGCTTCCCGTGACGGTAACGATTTCGAGCGACGGCGATGCCCAATTCCCTTTGATCGGATCCGTCAAGATCGATGGGTTGACGGTGACGGCGGCCTTGGAAAAATTGCGCTCCGAGTACCGTTCCCGGGAAATCCTGATTGATCCTAAGCTTTCGCTCAACATCTCCACGTTTCGTCCGATCTTCATTCTCGGCGAAGTGCGAACCCCCGGTTCTTTCCCCTTCTACAGCGGCCTGACGGTAGAGCAGGCCGTGGGTCTCGCTGGAGGCACCCAGATCGCATCCGTCAATCCATCCGACCGGATCGTGGCGCGTGCAAGGCTTCGCGGTGAGATTGAGGGAGCTGACGCGCAGATCGTCTATGAGGCGATTTACGCTGCCCGCCTGGTTGCGCAGCTGAACAACAGCGCGAAGATCGACCTGAAGGACGTGCCGGAAGTCGCCAAGGAATTCCTCACCGACCTACCTCTCAAAGGGGTTATCGAGGTGGAGGAAAAGATCCTGAGTGCCGATCTCGCCGCCAACAAGTCGCAGACGGCCATTTTGTCGGAAGGAATTACCCAGGGGCAAGGCGCGATCGACATCCTCGATCAGCTGGTGGTTCAACAAAAGGAAGTGGTCGACATCAACGAAAAGGACCTGGCGCGGGTGAGCTCGCTACGCAAGCGTGAACTCAACACCGAAAGCGACCTTTCACGGGCCAAGAACAACGCATCGAATGAAAAGTCCCAGTTGCTGGAGACCTTCGCGACGCTTGCCCGTTCACGGCGGGAGCTGAGCGAAATGAAGCTGCAGTTCGCCAAGCTCGGGGCGGATCGCGAGAAGGAAATTCTCATGCAGCTGCAGGAGCGCGACGTGGAGATCAAGAAACTGATCGCGAGCAGGCACGCTGCCCAGGAGCAAATTCTGCTGATGGCAGCGGCGAGCGCGGATGAAGCGAACAAATCCAAGATCAGTTACACCTACGAGATCCGCCGCAACCCCGTCGGCGGCAAGCCGGCGAGCATTGAGGCTTCCCCTTTAACGGAAATGCTGCCCGGCGACGTCTTGGTGGTGGCAATAACGGGCATGTAAGCAAGCACGGTCAAGGCGGCGCTGCCGACCGAACAGACACCTGACGGAGAGCGGATTGAGACGGAATGGCCGACATGCACTCGATATGGGCCCTATAGCTGTACCAGCTGAAAATGGCCGGATAGACAGCGTTCTCATCGCCGGCGTGTTGCTTGTCCTCTGCCTGCCGTTGATGCTGTTGGCGGCCGCGATTGTGTTCGCCACACTCGGTTGGCCACTCATCTTTCGACAATTGCGTGCCGGTCTCGGAGCCAAGCCATTTTCCATCGTCAAGTTTCGTACCATGCGCGAAGGTCGCGATGCGAACGGACACCTATTGCCCGACCATCTGCGCGCGACGAGGCTGACATGGTTTCTGCGACGCACGCGCCTCGACGAATTGCCGCAGTTCCTCTCCGTTGCGCGGGGTGAGATGGCCTTCGTCGGACCGCGCCCGCTGGGTCCCACAACCATCGCGGAATTCGGTGAGCTCGGCCGGGTCCGTTGCCGGGTACTGCCCGGCATCACCGGATGGGCGCAGGTCAACGGCAATACGCTCCTGTCGAACGAGGAGAAACTGGCGCTCGACATCTGGTATGTCGACCATGCTGATCGATGGCTCGACACGCGCATCCTCGTCATGACCGTACTCACCCTGCTCGCCGGCGAGAAGCGGAACGACAGGCATCTGGCAGAGGCACGGCGTCATATCGCCGAACGATACGGCGCCGCTGCGCCTTTCGCACCACTAGGAGAAAGCCATCGATGAGCAAGCGCGCCAAGGCAAAGAAGGGTCCCGCGTTGCCTGTTCCGCTCTCGTTTGGCCGAACCCTGGTGATCGCCCCGCACCCGGATGACGAGGTGTTGGGGGCGGGCGGAACGATCGCGCGACTGACCGCGGAAGGCGAGCGGGTGTTCGTGGCGATCGTAACCGAGGGGCGGCCTCCCGCCTTCACTTCGGAAAGCATCGCTCTAGTCAGAACGGAGGCCAATCAGGCCCACGCATTGCTAGGCGTGGAGGAAACATTCTGGCTCGGTTTCGAAGCGGCTGGTCTCGACCTGGCCGGGCATTCCGCCGTCAACAGCGCGCTCTCGGATCTCGTTCGTCTCCTATCTCCCGAGACAGTTCTTTTGCCATTTCCCGGCGACATTCATAAGGATCATCAACTGGCGTTCCTTTCGGCGCTGGTGGCAAGTCGACCGCACCAGGAAAGCTTCCCTCATCGCATACTGGCCTACGAAACACTGTCCGAGACTAACTGGAACGCGCCCTATCTGACTCCAGGCTTCACGCCGAACGTCTTCGTCGACATCTCCAGCTATTTCGAAAGAAAACTCGAAGCGGTGCAGTGTTTTGCGTCCCAAATCCGCTCGCCGCCACACGAGCGATCGACGAGAACGCTGTCGGCGCTGGCGCAATTGCGCGGTGCGACGGTGATGAGCGAAGCGGCCGAAGCGTTCGTCCTTGTTCGTTGGATGCTGCCACAGACGCGCTCATGACAAGGTGGATTTCGGGGGAGACAGATGCATCGATGGCCCATCTACGATGAACAGCAGATCGCAGACGTCTGCAACGTGCTGCGAACCGGCGAGGTCAACGCCTGGACCGGACCTCACGTTCGCGCCTTCGAAGCGGCCTATGAACATTATCTGGACATGCGACATGCGATCGCGCTTGCAAACGGAACGGTCGCGCTTGACCTGGCACTTCATGCACTCGACCTGCAGCCCGGCGACGAGGTCGTCGTTACGCCCAGGAGCTTCATAGCTTCCGCATCCTGCGTGGTCATGGCCGGGGGTAGGGCGGTGTTCGCCGATGTCGACGAGGAGAGCCAGAACATCACGGTAGAGACGATCGGCCGCTGCCTGTCGAAAAAGACCAGAGGCATCATAGCGGTTCATCTCGCCGGCTGGCCCTGCGACATGCCGGCAATCATGGCGCTGGCGGCCGAAAACGATCTCTGGGTCGTCGAGGACTGCGCCCAGGCGCACGGAGCCTCCATAGCAGGCCACCCCGTCGGAACGTTCGGCGAGATCGCCGCATTTTCGTTTTGCCAGGACAAGATCATTACGACGGGCGGCGAAGGTGGCCTGATCGCCTTAAACGACGAGGCCATGTGGAAACGCGCCTGGAGCCGCAAGGACCACGGCAAGAGCTACGATGCCGTGTTCAAGACGGAGCATCCCCCGGGGTTCCGCTGGCTGCATGAGACGATCGGCACCAACTGGCGCATGACGTCGATACAGGCAGTGCTCGGGACGGCGCAGCTTGCCACGCTTGCCGACACTCACGATATCCGTGCTGTGAACGCAGCGATCCTTCACGACGCCATCAAGGACCTGTCGGCGCTTCGCACCCCCATGCCGCCGCCGGAGTTCGTCCATGCGTGGTATCGCTTCTACAGTTTCGTGAAGCCAGAAATGCTGCGCGACGGATGGAACCGGGATCGGCTTGTGACGGAGATCAATGGCCGCGGCGTGCCGTGTTTTAGTGGCAGTTGCTCGGAAATCTATCGGGAACAGGCATTCATCAACCTAGGCATGGTGCCGGCGCACCGACTGTCGGTCGCCAGGTCTCTCGGAGAAACAAGCTTGGCCTTTCTGGTGGACCCCAGTTTCGACGCGCAGGCAATGAGGACGATCGCCGACGTTGTCAGGAACGTCGTCGCGGGCGCTACGAAGTGACCGCGTGGTCAGCTGGAGCGCAAGTCGGGGCCTGTATGGACCAGCAGCTCCTTCGCACTTGCCGAGAGCTGCGATCGGCAAGTGCGAGGATACGGTGTAGCTGTTGCTCGGGACAGAATGAACCGAAACCAGGTTCTGCCGGATTTTCGGCGAGGAAACGAGTAACGCGTCCGCCAACGCAGCATGAGAGGTCAGCCGGACACGCTTCGTATGCGCCCGTGACACGCTGCAAAATACTGCTCATCGGCATCCCCTGACGGCGCGCTGAAGCCGTCGCGGCAGCGGTTAAAACATAATATACTGAAACAGCGATCAGGAATGTACCAACCATCATCTATTTGACCGAGGACGTGTGGAACGCGACGGGGAACATCAACGAATGGCAACGAGCCCGTATTGTGGCGCGCACGACCATCCAGACAGGAAAACGACCAGAACCACGATCGTCGTGCCGGCACTCGGCGCCGGCGGTACCGAGCATGTCGTTAGCCTGGTGGCAAATCACTGGTCACGGCAAGGGCATGAGGTAACCATCATTACTTTCGAGGCCCCGACTTCGGAGGCATATTATCCGATCGATCCGCATATCGATATCTGGCGGCTCGGCGGGGCCGGGCGGCCTCGATCGAACCTTCATTCCGGTCTGATGGCGTTTCGCAGGATGCGAAAGCTTACAGCCGCGCTTCGAGCGTCCCGCCCGACCTTCATCCTCAGTTTCCTCACGCGAACAAACGTTCTCACACTGCTCGCGGGCTGGCGGCTTGGTGTGCCGATCATCGTTTCCGAGCGCAACAATCCCGAACTGCAGCCCGTTGGACGCGGCTGGAAGCGATTGCAGCGATGGCTCTACCCGCGCGCCTTCGGCTTGGTCACGATGACGCGCGGGGCGCTCGAAACCTTTCCACCCATCATGCGCAAGCGTGGCTGGGTCGTTCCTAATGCATCCGATCTGCCGCCGGGTTGGAACAGGAGACGACAGGATAACACGTTGACTGCCGTCGGACGCCTGACCCACCAAAAAGGCTTCGACCTGCTGCTCGAGGCATTCGCCAAAATCGCGCCGGATTTGCCGGAATGGCATTTGCGCATTTGGGGGGAAGGGGAGGAGCGGGCAAACCTTGAGGCGCAAAGGAACCGGCTTGGTCTTGCCGACCGGGTGAGCATGCCTGGCGTCACGAAGCGGCCAGGAGAATGGGTGGAGACGGCCGACGTGTTCGTGCTCTCGTCTCGCTATGAGGGATGGGGGATCGTGCTGCTGGAGGCGATGGCCGCCGGAATTCCCACCGTGTCGTTTCGGTGCCAATGGGGGCCCGAGGAAATGATCCGCGATGGCGAAGATGGAATCCTGGTCGCACGGGAAGATATCGACGCCCTGGCGACGGCCCTTGGAAGGATCCTGCGGGATCCGCTGCTGCGATACCACCTTGGACGCAGCGCGGAACAAAGCGCGCGCCGGTTCACCCAGGAACGGGTTCTGGCGGAGTGGGACGCGGTGGCCGCCGCGGCACGTGTGGTGGTCTAACGCCGCCAAATTCGATCAAAAGTTCAGCCGCAGCAGGATCTCTCCAAAGGAATAGCCGCCCGAAGGCGGCAATGAACTGACTAGCGACAAAACGCTGCAAGCACGGCCGCTTCAAGCCTATTTGGTTCGGCAACGGCCAGTCTTTGCGGCTTCCTTGTCGCCATCGTCATAGGCGATGCCGATCTTTTGTAAGGATGAACTCATAAATGCACCTCATCCAGAAATTGCCACGTCGCGAGCTCGGGCTATACGGCTATCAAGCTCCTCGAGCCGGCGAACAAAACCGAGATTGGCCGGCTGAAGTGCCACGGCCTCGGCAAGCATTTCCCGCGCGGTAGCGAGTTTACTGTCGCGGATGTGACGGTTGGCCCGATGATAAAGGAAATTAACGCGCTCCACGGGCGAGAAACCCTCGCCAAAGCGAGCCTGCAACCGGTCGGCGCAAGCGGGATGGCGAGCGATTGCCGAGACCGCGATTTGGTAGGGCCTCATGGGTGCGGCGACACGAACCACGCGGGCAAGTTCCCGTAGGCCCGTGACGTTGTCCGCTCGGCAAGCGTCGATGAGCGAAAGAGCCCGCGCTGTTCCAATGAAGGCACGGACGGTGCCATGTCCGGTCATATGGACCGGAACGAGCCGCGTCTCTGCTTGGAGCGCCGCGATCTGCTCCGCGTGCCGGCGATCGACCGAATGGAACGGATCGAAAAAGACATAGCCCCGGCCGGCCGCTTGGTCGGGGGCGATCCCCATATTGGTGTGGAGCTTGGGCGAGAAATGTCGCGTGAACCGGCGATCGAACGGTACTGCATTCGGGTCAATCGAGGCTTGCGGGCAGAAGGCGATGGCGACGGTCGCATCGAAGCGCCGACGATAACGCAGCGCCGCATAGCCGCCCTGTGAATGACCGTAGAGGACACGCTCCGGCGCGGCACGCAAAATGGGTTGCGCCGCGTCGACCGCCTTAACGATGCTCGCTGCCGGAAACCAATTAGGCCGCCGGCTGATGAAGCCGAGCGCGGCAATGTCGGCTTTTTCGCAAAACCGTTGCGCCCAGAACCGACTGCCGTTGGCCTGCATGTCCATCTCATTAAAGGTGACAAGAAGATAAGGCGATGATCCCGCGCGGTGAAGTACTTCAATATTCTCGTCGGAATAGATGAGCATGCAGTCAATCCCTAAGTTGGACGCAGTATACTTCTAATTTTGAAACACTTTTTCTTGTCGGGCGCGCCATAGAATATTTGAACTCTTTGAAAACTCAATCCACGGGGCTTCATGCGCTCGATAAATCGGACCGATCAAAAAAGAGGCACCAAAACAGCGGTACACCGGAGTTACGCGGCTGCCGTGGACATATGCAAGGCAACAGGAACCCCAAACCGCCGTCTCAGACGTAAGCTTCGAGATGACAAATGAGAAGGAAGCGGCGGCGCGCCTCAGAGTGAAGCCGTGATACCGCCGTCGACATAGAGCACGTGTCCGTTGACAAAGGAGGAGGCGTCCGAAGACAAGAAGATGCAGGCGCCGACGAGTTCTTCGACCTTACCCCAGCGGCCGGCGGGCGTGCGCTTTTCCAGCCAGGCGGAAAAGGTCGGATCAGCGACGAGTGCGGCGTTCAGCGGCGTGTCGAAATAGCCCGGTGCGATCGCGTTGCATTGCAGACCGTACTTCGCCCAGTCGGTCGCCATGCCTTTGGTCAGGTTACCGACCGCGCCCTTGGTGGCCGTATAGGGTGCAATGCCAGGGCGAGCGAGCGCTGTCTGCACGCTGGCGATGTTGATGATCTTGCCGGAACCGCGCTTTATCATGTGGCGGGCAACCGCCTGACCGACGTTGAAGACGGTCGAAACATTGGTCTTCAAGAGCCGCTCGAAGGCATCAGCCGGAAAGTCTTCCAGCGGCGTGCGGTGCTGCATTCCGGCATTGTTGACGAGGATGTCGATTGCGCCGACTTCCGCCTCGAAGGTGTCAATGGCCACCCGCACCGCATCATGATCCGTGGCGTCGAAGGCAAGTGTATGCCTTGCCCCGAGGCTTTTGGCGGCCGCCTTCAGCTTTTCCTCGTCGCGCCCATTGAGGATGACCTCGGCGCCTGCCTCGGCCAGGCCCCGCGCAAGCGCAAAGCCGATGCCCTGCGAGGAGCCCGTGACGAGGGCGCGTTTGCCTGACAGGTCGAAGAGTTGGATGCTCATGTTTCCTCCCGAAGCGGTCTGTCGCTTCGCATATCAGCTAAACTCGATCTGCGCTTTCATCGATTGCCCCTTGTCGGAGGCAATCTCGAAGGCCTTGAGTGCATCCGACAGCGCCAGTGTGTGGGTGATCAACGACTTGACGTCAATCAGGCCACCCTGCATCAGCTTCACGGCAACGGCGAATTCCTCGGAACCGGAAGGAGCCCCACAGGTCCAGTTCCTTCGCCGTGATCGTCATCATCGGAATGCTATGTCTGCGTCGGTTTCGACACCCAGCGGTGTGGAGCCTCCATCCACCACGCCGAGCACGCCGCGGCCCAGCTCAGTTTGCGCGACGATCACCTGCGGTGAGACCAATGAGGCTGAGCTTCTGCGTCGAGGTCATTCCGGCTTCGATCTCGGTTCGGATGGAGCTCGAAGCAGGCCAGTATCGAGTCACGCTGGTGCGGGCTGTTCACGCTTGTGAATGGCATTCGTTGACTACGTCCATATGCTCTCCGGCGTAAGGATGTCGAACGGGACGATGCGCTGTTCGATGGAGGGCGTGTCCCGGCGCTCGATCAATCGCAGCATGACATCGATGAGTTCCCCCGGCATCTTGTCGAGGGGATGGCACAACGACGCTGTGATCAGGCCTTCGCTCAACCCTTTGCGTGTTTCGGGTCCCACGTCGCTGCAGACGATGCGAATCTTGCCCTGCCGCTCTGGCGGGAGCTCGCGCATGGCGCGCAACACGCCCGAAATACCGCCGCCGTTGACGAAAATGCCCTTGATCTCAGGTTCCTGCGCAATCAAACCCCGTACGATCTCATAGGCGTTTTCAGGCACCTCGTGTGTAAGAAGCGTGTCGCTGACCTGAAAAGCCGGAGCGTTCTCTCGCATATATGACCGAAAACTGGCATCAGCGATGTCCTGGCACTGGTAGCGGTTGCTACCAACCAGAGGAAACACCTTTCCGGGCTCATCGGCCGTCTGGCTGATAAACCAGGCAGCTGTCCTTCCTCTTTTCCAATTGTCGGTGCCGACAAAGCCAGCGCGGCTCGCGGCCGACAAATCGGTAACATATGCAACCACGGGAACACCCTTGCCACGCAACTCGTCAATTGCCTGGCTTACCAGGGGGTGATCCGCTGTTATGATTGCGACGGCATCTGCAGTCTGACCAATCTGCAGCAGGTTCGCAGAGACCGCTTCCGGAGATAAATCGTCTTCAAATATGACCTCCGGTTCGATGACGGCGTCGATCCTTCTCTGGGCTGCCGCTTTAAGCCCCTCGGCCCATAACTGATAAAGCGGTCTGTGCGACTGCTGCATGAGAAAACTGAACCGGCGATGAGGCAGGTTATCTTGTTTGCGCTGTCGCAACGCGCCTAAGCCGTAAAATCCAATCTTGTCCGCGGCCTGGAGGATTCGGTCGACCGTATCATCCCGCACGGTCCCTGTTCCGTGCAGAAGCCTATTGACCGTTGAAAGGCTGACACCGGCGGTATTCGCCAGATCAGATATTGTCGGTCTGTTCATCTGCGTCCTCGCATGTGTCATCCGTGAATGGAATGTTTTGGAACATTATATACTTCGACATGTCAATGCAATTTCATTTTGGCATCTCGCGGGCTATAGATCAAACGCATTCAGTCCTTCGGGACGACGGGAAACGGGAGGAGAAGTTATGAAGGGAATTAAGCGATTTTGCGCAGGGTTGCTCGCAACCGCGGTCGTTGCATTCACTGTGCCATCGGCTATGGCAGCCAATATTGCCGTGGTTGGCGGCAAGAACGACGACGCATTCTGGAATCTCATCAAGAAGGGCGTTGATGATGCGCGGCTGGTCGTCGAGGCCAACGGCGGCAAGGT
This sequence comes from Ensifer sp. ENS11, assembly GCF_014851895.1. Lineage (NCBI taxonomy): Bacteria > Pseudomonadati > Pseudomonadota > Alphaproteobacteria > Hyphomicrobiales > Rhizobiaceae > Ensifer > Ensifer sp. ENS11. The sequence goes on from NZ_JACVAN010000013.1 coordinate 156,065, forward strand.
AAACTACCTGCGTCTTCAGACTTACGACAACTTCGCTCCTGACGTCGTGCAGCTCATTCAGACGGCAATCAGCCAGAAGGCCGATGGTCTGGTCATTCCGAACTGGGTTCCCGAGGGCGAGGATCCGGCAATCAAGGAAGCGGTCGCGGCCGGCATCAAGGTCATCTTGATGAATGCCGGTGGGATCGACAAGGCCAAGGAACTCGGTGCCATCAACTATGTCGGCTCCGATGAATATCTCGCGGGCGTCGCTGGCGGCGAATACTTCTTCAAGAATGGCAAAAAGAACGTGCTCTGCGTGAACACGGTACCGGGAGCCGCCAATCTCGAGGCGCGCTGCAAGGGCGTCATCGACGGTATTACCAAAGCAGGCGGTGTCGGCAAGCAACTGCCATTGCCGGCAACGAGCTTCGGCGACGCCACCGCTGTGGCCGAAGCCATCAAGGCGACGCTCCTTCAAGACGCCACGATCGACAGCGTCATCACGATCTCGGCTGGCGACGCCGACTCGGCCGCGATCGGTATTCAACAAGCCGGAAAGACCGAAACCGCGCTTCTCGGAACCTTCGATCTTAACCAGTCGGGCCTCGATCGCATCAAGGGCGGTACGCAAGGTTTCGCAATCGACCAACAGCCCTACCTCCAGTCGCTCCTAGCCGTAACGCTCTTGGCTTCTGCAATAGACTTCGGAACTGATCTTCCGACGTCCCCAGTGCTCACCGGTCCGAGCATCGTCGATAAGTCCAACATCGACGCAACGTTGACCGGCGTCTCGAAAGGCGCGCGCTGACCGCGAATTAATGTTTCACGTCGATCCCTGACGCGTTGTCGGCGGATCGGCGGGTGCATTCGCTAGCGCTGGTCTCGATCAGCTCGTTCAGCCTGCCGCCAACTCTGGGAGTGAATTACGTGAAAAACTTGTTCTTGGGCGATCTTATACGACGCCCCGAATCCGGCGCCGTTCTCGGCCTGGTTTTCGTGCTCATCTTCTTCGTAGTCTTCGGAAGCATCGAGTTCCTGAAGCCTGCCGGTGCTGCAAGCTGGCTCAATGTTGCGGCTAACCTTGGTATCATTGCATTCCCTGTCGGGTTGCTGATGATTTCCGGCGAACTTGATATTTCCATCGGTGCGATGATCCCTGCGGGCGCGCTCACGGTGGCGATTATCTCCGGTCACTACGACATGCCGATCTGGCTGGGCATTGTGGGGGCGTTGAGCCTCGGCTTGGTGATTGGCCTGATCAACGGCTTTCTCGTCATTCGGACTGCTGTGCCATCGCTCATCGTGACATTAGGCACACTGTTTGCCGTACAGGGCTTGATTTTGGGCTTTTCCGTGCTGCTGACGGGGACAACAAGCGTAGCACTCGGTCCAGCTGAGTCCGGCGCAATCGCAAAATCGATCTTCGGCTCCTTTGTCGGCGGCAGCTTCCAGGTGACTATTTTCTGGTGGATCGCGCTGACGGCATTTTACATCTTCTACGTCCACTTTTCGCCTTTCGGGAACTGGGTTTTCGCCATGGGCGGCGACCGCGTCAGCGCACGGAACGCCGGTATTCCGACGGACAAGCTTACAGTGACACTTTTTGTGCTTTCATCGGTAAGCGCAGCCTTCATCGGAATGTGTCAGGCCATCCTCTTCAATGTTGCGCAGGTATCTGCGGGCATGACCTTTATCTTCAATTCCATCATCGCGGTTGTGGTTGGCGGAGTTCTGCTAACGGGTGGCTTTGGTTCGATCGTCGGGATTTTCCTCGGCACGGTCACATTCGCGATCGTCAACCAGGGGATCTATTTCACGACTTTTGATCGTAATTGGTCGAGCTTGATTATCGGCGTCATGCTGCTGCTGGCCGTGTTGATGAACAACACGTTCCGCATCATGGCACTGACCTATTCACCGAAGAAGAAGAAGGGAGGCCAACAATGAGCATTCCAATTCTTGAGCTCAGGAACGTCAACAAGTCTTTTGGTCCAATCGACGTCCTCCATGACATCTCGCTTAAGGTCCATGCAGGTGAGGTTCTATGCCTCCTTGGCGACAACGGTGCTGGCAAATCCACCCTCATCAAGACGCTGGCAGGTGTTTACAAACCCAATACCGGCGAGGTTCTGATGGATGGAAAGCCGGTCGACTTCCAAGGGCCGCGTGACGCCCAACAGATGGGCATCTCGACTGTCCACCAGTTCGGCGGAACCTTTCCCCTGATGAGCATTGGTCGCTCTTTTTTCATCGGAGCAGAGCCCACAAAGGGCTTCTGGCCCTTCAAAATATACGATCGTAAAAAGGCCAACGCAATTGCGGTTAAGGCTGTACAGGAATTCGGCATAACGCGCATCGATGACGGCGATCGGCTGATCGGCGGATTGTCTGGCGGGGAGCGTCAGTCGCTGGCCATCGCCCGCGCAGTCCACTTCGGCGCGCGCGTCTTGATCCTGGACGAACCGACAGCAGCCCTCGGCGTCAAGCAGGCTTCCCACGTCCTGCGTATCGTCCTGGAAGCGAAAAAGCGCGGCATTGCCGTGATTTTCATCACACACCAGGTGACGCATGCCATGGCCGTCGGTGACCACTTTGCTGTCCTCATCCGTGGAGCGGTCGCGGCGAACTTCCAAAAGGGAGAGAAGACGCGCGAAGAGATCACCGACCTCATGGCAGGTGGCGAGGCGCTGGCGAACCTGGGTGCCGAAGTCGAAAACTATATGGCGGCACATGAGGGTCATCCTCCACCGGTGACGGCCAACTGATCAAACAGGGAGGAAGACCCATGAAAATTGCACTTGACCCTTTCATGCATCGACATCTGTCGCTGGAGGACTTGCCGGCGAAAGTTCGTGAGCTTGGATACGAGTGGATAGAGCTATCTCCACGAGCAGATTTCCTTGAATGGTTCAAGGCGCCGCGCGTGTTTCCTGAACGGATAAAGTCCTTCAAGAAGGCATTGAAGGATGCTGATGTCGGGATTGCGTCAATCCTGCCGATGTATCGCTGGGCTTCCAACGATGAGAACGAGCGGCAGGCCGCCGTCAAACACTGGAAGCGCGCTATCGAGATCGCGGTGGAGATGGAAGTCGACACCATGAATTCCGAATTCGGTCGCGGACCGCATCCCGACAAGGGGTCATGCTACTGCTGCCACACCGGTTCGATGATCGAAGCCTGCGAGGACGCATGGTGGCGTTCCATGGAAGAACTGGTGCCGATCTTCGAACGCGAAGGCATCCAGCTCAATGTCGAGCCGCATCCGGAAGACTGGTGCGAGACGCTTCAGCCGGCGCTTGATATCATCCGCACGGTCAACTCGAAGAACGTCAAGTTCCTCTACTGCGCACCGCACACCTTCTATTTCGGTGACGATACCAAGGCGATGCTGAGGGAAGCGAAGGATGTGCTTGCGCATGTGCATGTCGGCGACACCTTCAATCACAAGGCAAGCTCGGGCCTTCGCTACATCCTCAATCCGCCCGGCACCCAGGCGCGGGTGCACCAGCATCTCAACATCGGCCAGGGCGAGGTGCCTTGGGACGATTTCTTCGGCACGCTCGCGGAAATCGGCTTCGACGGCATCATGACCTCCTGTGTGTTCGCGTGGGAGGACAGGGCGGATGAATCCGGACGGTTCATGTGCAACGAGATGCAGAACTACGTTGAGAAATATCGGAAGCCGTAGTCGGAGCTAAAAGGTCTGCACCCTCACTTCTTCGAAAGCGGGTGCTCAGCCAAATAGCAAACGCGCGAAAGCGCACACAATTTGACGAGAGATTTGCAGCAGTGCCGGCTCCCAACCGCCGGACGGCGAAGCTGTGCCATGAAAACCGGCATCGGGCCGAGGAGATATGAAATGATCAATGGTGAAAAGAAGACTGAACGGCCGTTGCGCTGGGGTATGGTCGGTGGCGGCCGTACCGGACAAGTGGGCTACAAACACCGCACCGGCGCACTGCGTGACGGCACCTATCGACTGGTAGCCGGCGCTTTTGACCTCGAAGCCGCTCGGGGCCGTGATTTTGGCGTCAACCTAGGCGTAAAGGCGGACCGGTGCTACGCTGACTACAAGGAACTGATAGCGAAGGAGACGGCACGCGAAGATGGCGTCGAGGTCGTTTCAATAGCGACCCCGAACTTCACGCATTACGAAATCACCAAGGCTTGCCTCGAAGCCGGCATCCACGTCATTTGCGAAAAGCCGTTGTTCTTTACGGTCGCTGAATGCGAGCAAATCGAGAAGCTGGCCAACGAGAGAGGCTTGATCGTTGGCGTGACCTACGGCTTCACGGGACATCCGCTGGTGCATCAGATGGCGGCGATGGTCGCCAAGGGCATGCTGGGCGACATCCGCATCGTCGATCTTCAATATACGCATGGCTTCAATGCGGGTGACGACGTCGGCGCACCGGAAGCCGTGAAGTGGCGAACCAATCCCAAGACGGCCGGCCCGACCTTTGTTCTCGGCGATATCGGAACGCATCTCTACTATCTTTCCGAAGTCGTGCTGCCGGATCTCAAGATCGAGAAGCTACTTTGCGATCGCAAGGCCTTCATCCCAAGCCGGGCACCGCTGGAAGATCATGCGACGGTTCTGATGCACTACGACAATGGTGCACGCGGACGTCTTTGGGTGTCATCCGTCAATGCCGGCAACATGGGGTCGCAACGTTACCGGTTCGTCGGCTCCAAGGCCTCGATCGAATGGTCCGACTCACATCCTGACCAGCTGCTCTATGACATTCAGGGTGAGCCCAACCGCATCCTGCATCACGGCATGCCCTATCTCGAAGCTGAGAGCCTCGCAGCCGACCGTATGGGCGCCTTGCATACGGAGGGTCTCGGGGACAGCTGGTCGAACATCTATCTCTGGATCGCTCAGGCCATCGACGCGAAGAACCGCGGCGACGAGGCTTTCCTGAAGGCCCATCGCTACCCGGGCATCAAGGCCGGAACCGAAGGCGTGCGCTGGCTGGAAAATTGCGTCCGCTCGGCGGATGCCGGCGCCGCCTGGGTCGACTTCAAATAGTTCCACCTCGGGGGCGCGTCGCACTTCCTCCCGGACGCGTCCCCAATTTTCTTGAACACTCGAAGGCCAGAAATCATGAAACTTTCTATATGCACCGACGTGATGGGCGACCTGTCCTTTACAGACATGCTCGACAAATGCGTAAAGCTTGGCGTTGAAGGCATCGAAATGACCGGCGGCGGCTGGTCTCGCGCGCCCCATTTCCGCGCCGACGAGCTGCTCGCCGACGAGGGCCTGCTCAAGTCCAAGCTGAAGGAAATCGAGGCACGCGGCCTTGAGATTGCCGCGCTGAATTGCTCGGCGAATCCGCTGGACCCCGGCGATATGGGTAAGCGTCACCGCAAGGAGATGGAGCAGACGATCCGACTTGCTGGTGAGATCGGCGTCAAGACCATCGTCACAATGTCCGGCCTGCCGGAAGCCGCTCCTGGCGACATGGTTCCGAACTGGCTGGTTTATACTAAGAGCTGGCCCGATGAGATGCCAGAGCGCGATCGCTACCAGTGGGAAGACCGTGCCTTTCCGCTCTGGCACGACCTTGTGAAGCTCGCCAAGGAAGTCGGCGTGGAAAAGTACGCCCTGGAGAATTTCTCGGCGATGCTCGTCTGGAATCCGGAGACGCTGTTCCGTCTGCGCAACGAGGTCGGCCCTACCGTCGGCATGAATCTCGATCCCAGCCATCTCTTCTGGAAGGGCGCCGACCCGATCGTCTCGGCGCGCGCGCTCGGAAGCGCGATCCATCATTGCCACGGCAAGGACACGCGCATCGAGCGCGGGCTTGCCGACGTCAACGGCCTCTTGGAACTCAAGGATGTCACGGACGTGGCCAACCGCACGTGGAACTATGTCGCCGTCGGAGCCGGACATGATCTGCAATGGTGGAAGGAATTCTTCTCCGTTGTTCGCATGGTTGGCTACAACGGGTGGGTAAGCCTCGAAATGGAAGATTTCACCATGTCGACGGATGCCGGCATCCAATCGTCCATCGACGCGCTTCAGGCCACGATCAGCCGATGACAGGACCGTACAAGTTCATCGTCACGATCGAGCTTGCTCCGGGGACGCGGGATGAAATTCTCGCCCGCGCCCCGGCGGCACAATCAGCGACGAGAGCTGAAAACGGTTGTCTTTCCTTTGACTGCTTTACCTGCACGGACAATCCGAACCGGCTGGTCTTTATCGAGTGCTGGAGAGATGAGCAGGCTTATGCGGAACACCTGCTAAGGGAGCATACGCAGCGCTTCCTCGAGTCTTACGAACCATTCCACCGTTCATTTACCTTCGAGACAATCATGGCGAACACCTGATGCGCAATTCTATCACTATAACAACTGCGCCCTGCTGCTGGGGGGTCGATGATGTCAATAATCCGCATCTTCCTGCCTGGGAAAAGGTGCTCGACGAGGCGAAGGCGGCCGGTTTCGGCGGGTTGGAGCTCGGACCCTATGGTTACTTGCCGTTGGATCTCGGGCAGGTTTCCAAAGCGCTCGACAAACGCGACTTAAAGATCGTCGCCGGTACAATTTTCGACGACCTTGTCTCCCCGTCGAACCGAGACAATCTTCTGCGCCAGACGGACGAAATCTGCGCGCTGATCACCCAGTTACCGAAGCCTGAAACGCATTCCGGTCAACGCTATGCGGCGCCCTATCTCACCGTGATGGATTGGGGGCATGATGAGCGCGACTATGCGGCGGGCCATTCTGATCGGGCACCCCGTCTCGGCGAAGGCGCATGGCAGGGCATGATCGACAATATCCGTGCCGTCGCGACGCTCGCGCGGGACAAATACGGCGTGCGTGCAACCATCCATCCTCATGCGGGTGGATATATTGAGTTCGCCGATGAGCTGCGGCGAGTTGTAGACGACATCCCTGCCGATCTCGCAGGACTCTGCCTGGACACCGGCCATATGGCCTATTCCGACATGGATCCTGTCACCACGCTTCGGCACTACTGGGATCGCGTCGATTACATCCATTTCAAGGACATCCACACCAAGGTCTATGCGGAGGTTATGAAAGAGCACATCCGCTTCTTCGATGCCTGTGCCAAGGGCGTCATGTGCCCGATAGGTCGCGGATCGATCGACTACCAGTCCGTCCGCGCGCTTCTGACCGAACTCGGTTACGGCGGCTACATCACCATCGAACAAGAGCGCGATCCGCGCAATATGGCCAGCATTCTCGATGATCTGGCAGCCAGCCGGGCCTTCCTGGCGCGCGCCGGATTCTGAGGAGGGAGATCCGAAATGAAACCACTCGACGTTATTACGATTGGCCGTTCCTCTGTCGATCTTTACGGTCTCCAGGTGGGTGGCCGACTGGAAGACATGGGCTCGTTCAATAAATACATCGGCGGCTCCCCCACGAACATTGCCTGCGGAGCAGCCAGGCTCGGCCTGAAATCCGGGTTGATCACGCGTGTCGGCAACGAGCACATGGGTCGCTTCATCCGTGAACAATTGGTACGTGAAGGTGTGGATGTTGCTGGCGTCGTCACCGATCCGGAGTGTTTGACCGCACTCGTCTTGCTCGGCATACGCGACGAAGACACGTTTCCCCTGATCTTCTACCGCGAAAATTGCGCGGACATGGCGCTTTGCGAAAGCGACATCCGGCAGGACTACATAGCCTCGGCACGCGCTGTCGTCGTAACAGGTACGCATTTGTCGAATCCTCGCACCGAGGCTGCTGTTCTCAAGGCGCTCGGCTTCGCGCGAGATAGCGGTGCCAAGACCGCGCTCGATATCGACTACCGGCCCAATCTGTGGGGCGTGGCGGGTCATGGTGACGGTGAAAGTCGTTTTGTCGCCAGCCGTGAGGTCACCGAAAAACTTCAGTCGACATTGCATTTCTTCGATTTGATTGTTGGTACCGAAGAGGAATTCCATATCGCGGGTGGGGCGACCGACACTGTCGCGGCCCTGAGGGCAGTCCGTGCGGTGGCGTCTGCCACACTTGTCCTGAAGCGAGGCGCCAAAGGGGCTGTCGCTTTTGAGGGCGACATCCCTAACAGTCTGGACGATGGAATCTCGGGGGAAGGTTTCCCGATCGAGGTCTTCAACGTCCTTGGCGCTGGCGACGGCTTCTTCTCCGGCCTATTGAAGGGCTGGCTCGATGGGGAAGGCTGGTCGACTTCTCTCAAATACGCCAATGCATGCGGCGCGTTTGCTGTCTCGCGGCACGGCTGCACACCCGCCTATCCGTCATTGACGGAGCTGGAGTTTTTCCTGCAACGAGGTATCCGGCGAGCAGATCTGCGCAACGATACGACCGTCGAGCAAATCCATTGGTCCACCAATCGCCATCGCAATCACGGCGAAGACTGGCGGGACTACCGGGTATTCGCCTTCGACCATCGAATCCAGCTCGAGCAAATCCCAGGCTACACATTGGAACGAGGCGGCGCCTTCAAGGAGCTCTGCCTTCAGGCCGCGCTTCAAGTCCAGGCTGGCCGGCTCGGCTATGGCATCCTTTGCGATAACCGCATCGGCAAAAAGGCCCTGCACGCGGCCTCGGGAAGCGGCCTTTGGATTGGGCGGCCCTGTGAATGGCCTGGGTCCCGCCCACTGACGCTGGAGCCCGAGCTCGGCAGCGATTACGGCGGCTTAAGCGAATGGGCACGCGACAATGTTGTGAAGGTATTGTGCTTCTGCCATCCTGATGACGATGCCCAGACGCGCGCCGACCAGGAAGCAACCGTCAAACGATTGTTCGAGGCCTCACGGCGCAACAATTTGGAGTTCCTGCTGGAAATTATCCCGTCAAAGGTCGGGCCGGTCAACGACGAGACGACCGCTATACTCATCCAGCAGTTCTACGACATCGGCGTTTTCCCTGACTGGTGGAAACTTGAGCCGATGACAACGTCTGCGGCATGGTCAAATACGATAGCCGCAATCGAACAGAATGACCGATACACCCGCGGAATTGTCGTGCTTGGCCTTGATGCTCCAGAGGCGGAGCTCGTTGCGAGTTTTGAGGTGGCGGCGAGTTTCGAGCTTGTGCGTGGATTTGCCGTCGGGCGAACCATCTTTGGCGATGTCGCGCGCGCCTGGATGAAGGACGAGATCGAAGACGCGGCCGCCGTCGAGGAGATGGCGAAGCGTTATGGGCGCCTGGCGTCGATCTGGGATAAGGCGCGGTTAGCCGCGCGGGAGAAGGCAGCATGACAAAGACAATCAAGCTTACGGCAGCACAGGCGCTCGTAAAGTGGCTTTCGGTGCAGATGACAGAAGACGGCGAGCGCTTCATTGAAGGCGTTTGGGCAATCTTCGGCCACGGAAACGTGGCAGGTCTCGGCGAAGCCCTGCATGGCATTGGGGATGCCCTGCCGACATGGCGTGGCCAGAACGAGCAGACAATGGCGCATGCTGCCATCGCTTACGCCAAGACCAAGCGGCGAAAGCGCGCCCATGCTGTGACCTCGTCCATCGGACCGGGAGCCACCAACCTGGTGACGGCGGCCGCGCTTGCGCATGTCAACCGTCTGCCGGTGTTGTTCATTCCCGGTGATGTCTTTGCAAATCGCCGGCCGGACCCTGTCCTCCAGCAGATCGAGGACTTCGACGACGGCACGATCAGCGCTAACGATGCCTTCAAGCCCGTCGTCAGATATTTCGATCGTATTGCTCGACCGGAACATCTTCTGACTGCGCTTCCACGGGCGCTTTCTGTCATGACCGATCCTGCAAACTGCGGTCCCGTTTGCCTCGCGTTCTGCCAGGACGTACAGGCAGATGCCTTCGACTATCCGGAAAATTTCTTCGAGCCGAAGGTCTGGCGCATCCGCCGTCCCGAGCCCGATCCGCGCGAGGTTGAGGACGTCGCAACCTTAATCCGTGCCGCCAAGAACCCGGTGATCATCTCTGGTGGCGGCGTTCTTTATTCGGATGCAGACGATACGCTGGCGGCCTTCGCCAGACAGCACAATATTCCTTTCGTCGAAACGCAAGCGGGGAAGGGCGGTAACGCCTGGACCGATGAGTTCAACTTCGGATCTCCGGGGGTTACCGGCTCGGAATGCGCCAACCGTCTATGCGGAAACGCGGATCTCGTGATTGGTGTTGGCACGCGCTTTCAGGATTTCACCACCGGATCCTGGGCGCTTTTCAAGAACAACGGACGAAAGCTCATCTCGATCAACCTTCACGGTTACGATGCGACGAAGCACAGTGCGGCTCCTGTCGTCGGTGATGCGCGCGTCACGCTGGAGAAACTCTCCGCTCTTCTTGGAGATCACAGAGCGCGGGAGTTCGACGCCGGCTCTCGCAGCCGTTGGCATGAATCTGTCAAGACCGTCACGGCGGCGCCCGCAACCGGTGGAACGAACCATCTTCCAACCGATGCGCAGGTGATCGGCGCCGTCCAAAGGGTTGCTACCGACGAAACCGTGGTCATGTGCGCTGCCGGCACGATGCCTGGTGCCCTGCAGGTTCTCTGGCAGTCCGCGAAGGACGGCTACCATATGGAATACGGCTATTCCTGCATGGGCTACGAGGTGGCCGGCGCCATGGGTATCAAGCTGGCTGCTCCGAACAAGGAGGTTATCTGCTTCGTTGGCGACGGTTCCTACATGATGGCGAATTCGGAACTGGCCACGGCCGTCATGCGTCGTGTCCCGTTCACGGTGGTCCTGACCGACAATCGTGGTTACGGCTGCATCAATCGCCTACAGATCGAGTGCGGTGGAGCCGAATTCAACAACATGTACAAGGACAGCAATATCGAAGACATGCCTGAGCTGGACTTCGTCGGCCATGCCCGCTCGATGGGTGCCCACGCAGAAAAGGCAGCAGACATTGCCGACCTCGAGAGGAAAATCGTCGAAGCGCGTTCGCGTACGAAACCGACGGTGATTGTGATCGATACAGATGCCGTTCCTGGCACAGGGGCGGGTGGTCACTGGTGGGATGTCGCGGTGCCCCAGGCCGGCGGTCCTGAACGCCTTGAGCGTGCGCGTGAGCACTATAACCAGAATGCGCGCGATCAGCGGACGTTCAACTAAGGAGCACCGGCATGGTTGACCTTCTGCGAAAGCCATTCGGCACCCATGGCAAGGTCCACGAGATCACGCCGCAGTCCGCAGGTTGGCGATACGTCGGTTTCTCGCTCTATCGTCTGCGACAGGGCGAGGTAGCGGACGGTAAGACGGCAGACCGGGAGGTCATCCTGGTAATGGTTGAAGGGAAAGCCAAGCTATCCGCGGCGGGGCAGGATTGGGGTCTCCTCGGCGACCGCATGAACGTCTTCGAGAAGACGCCGCCGCATTGCCTTTATGTGCCGAACGGCAATGAGTGGAAGGCCGCGGCTGAGACCGATTGTATCATCGCCATATGTTCAGCACCTGGCATAGGCGGCCACTCCGCGCGCCGGATCGGTCCGGACGGAATCTCGCTGACTGCGCGCGGCAAGGGCACGAATACCCGCCACATAAACAACATCGCCATGGAGAACGAGGACTATTGCGACAGCCTCCTCGTGACGGAAGTCTTCACGCCAGCCGGGCACTGGTCGTCCTATCCAAGCCACCGCCACGATGAGGACGACTTTCCGCGGATCACCTATCTCGAAGAAACCTATTATCACCGCCTCAACCCCGCGTCCGGGTTCGGAATACAGCGCGTTTACACCGATGACGGCCGGCTCGACGAGACGATGGCGGTCAAGGACGGCGACGTCGTCCTCGTTCCGCGCGGCCATCATCCTTGCGGCGCGCCCTACGGCTTCGAAATGTATTATCTCAACGTTATGGCCGGACCGCTGCGCAAATGGCGCTTCGTTCCCGCTCCAGAGGTCGAGTGGATCATGGAGCGCGATGCGAAGTGATCAAAAGAGCGCTCAATCAGAAAACTGCACCGCACCTGTCTTATGAAGCGTTCCTTGACTTGGCCAAGACGCTTGGTTGTGTGGGTGTGGAACCTCGCAACGATCTTGGTCGAGGCCTCTTCGACGGGATTTCTCCTCCTGAAGCCGGAGCTATGGCCCGGGAGAGAGGCCTGAGGCTTTTGGGGCTCAGCGAGGTCTATCCCTTCAACGATTGGTCGGCGGAAAGAGCGCATGCCATAGAAGCGCTTATCGATGCCGCCGCCGAAAGCGGTGCGGAGACCTTCAGCTTGATCCCGCGTGTCGACGGAAAATACACTGAAGACGGTGCGCGGCAAAAAGTTCTGTGCAGAGTCATGCGCGAGATTCTCCCGATGCTCGACGGCCATAACCTGTTGGCTCTGATCGAGCCGATTGGCTTTGCATCCTCGTCACTAAAGGAAAAGGTGGAACTCGTTGAAGCCATTGAAGCTGTGGGCGGGCTAACGAAGTTCAAGCTCGTGCACGACACCTTCCAGCATGTAATCGCTGGTGGCGGACGGATTTATCCTGAATATACCGCGACGGTTCACATTTCGGGAATATCCGATCCGCAGCGCAAACTAGACGAGACGCTTGACGCGCACCGCATCCTTGTTGATCGCGGCGACCGCTGCGGAACCCTCGATCAGATCTCCGCCTTTCTGGAGGCAGGGTATCAGGGGCCATTTTCATTCGAATGCACCAGTCCGAGGGTTCAAGAGAGCGCAACCCTCGAAGACGACATACGGCGATCGTTCGAATTTATCGAGGCCTCCTTCGCTTCCACCTAGAGGAAATCGCCGGATACCTGACTAGCTCCATAGGGCGTTCGGCCGATGAAGTTGCTCTGCTGCTGGACGCTGCCCATGATGCGATCGTCCAGTGGCGTGCCACAGGGCGACCGCTACCAGATAGTATCGAAATATCAGCATAAGCGCCCTCGACACCGGGCTCGATATCCCGCGCAAAACTTGGCGACTCTTGTTGCCACCATGCTCATTAGACGTGTAAGCGGTGCGCCGCTCGCACCTTGTCAGTAAATATTGGACTCGAAAATACGCAGCCTTGAAGGGCATGGAAATTACCAACAGACGACCGCACGACTCAGGTAAATTGCCTGAACGAATGTCATACGCGAGGCTGCTCTGGGCCAAGGTTACAACAGTGGAAGTGGACGATTTAGCACCACGTCCTTATTACGAGCGTCGATGCAAGACGCTGGACACCTGGCATGCCCGACAGTCGGTCGTCGTAGAGCTTTTGGAACGTTACCAGGTCATAGGTTACAACGTGGAGCATGTAATCTGGCTCTCCAAACAGCCTTTGGGCTTGAACAACCTCCGGTATCAGACGCGTAGCAGCCTCAAACGCCAAAACAGTCTCTCGGTCCCCAGCCCGGAGAGTTGCGAAGACGATAGCTGAGAAGTTCAGACCGACGGCGACGGTATCCACTTGCACCCTGTAGCCTCGGATAACGACGCGTCGGCCGATCTCGTAGTCGCAACCGGCTTCGCGACCGAAGCTTTGGTTTTGGAGATGGGTTGCTGACGGACATGGGAACGGGGAGCCGGGCAATGGAAAGTCTGCGCCTAAATGACCCATTGCTCAGGAAAGCGGTTCGCCAACTGCTGGATACCGAATATAAACGCGCCACAGTAATTCTGCTGAAAAGCAGGCGCGCGTTGAAACTCCTAGCCGCCCGTTTATCGCAAAACCTCGAACTCAGCGCGGAAGAAGTCCGCGAGGCCTGCGTGCAGGTCTCAGGTCCAAAAACGAGCCGCAATTGTAGACGGAGTACTAAGCATGAAGATTTGGGTCATCTCCGACCTGCATCTCGAGTTCGGAGCCCGCTTCGCACAACCGGCTGATCTCGACGCCGATGTGCTGGTTTGTCCCGGCGACTTACTGACGCGCGGCGTTGTCCCGAGCATCGAATGGCTGGCCCATAATATCGATCCTTCGCTTCCAATTGTCTTTGTCGCCGGCAATCACGAGTTTTACGGAGCTTCGATCCACGAAGGTCTCAGGGATGCTCGCGAAGTCGCCAGCCGCCATCCCAACCTTCACTTTCTCGAAAATGACGCGGTCGATATCTCGGGCGTTCGGTTCATCGGCGGCACCTTGTGGACCGACTTCCGTATCCTCGGCGGCGATCCGCAAATTGCAATGACGGCAGCCCAGTCCGGCATGAACGATTTTCGAAAGGTCAAGTTCGCGAAGGTCCCATTCCAAAGATTCAAGCCGATCCACGCCTACCGGAAACATATGGAAACGCGAGCGTTTCTCGCGTCCGAAATGGAGAGTGCGCGGATAGGAAAGACCGTGGTCGTCACGCATCATGCTCCATCGGCGCTCTCTATCTCACCGGAGTTTCGGAACGACCCGCTCTCTCCCTGCTATGCGTCTGATCTCGAGAAGCTCATTGTTGGCGTGGAGCCGGCGCTGTGGATTCATGGTCATGTCCATCACCGGAACGACTATGCCATCGGACGCTGCCAGGTCGTCTCGAACCCGCGAGGATATCCGGGCGAGGGGACGAACTTCGATCCGGCCTTCACTTTGGAGATTTAAGGCTTGGTGCTTTATCGCGACATTCATGACAGATTTGGTATTATTATCCTTTTCCAAGGTTCGCATGGCGGCGATAAGGACGGGAGACGTCCGCTCAGCGGCCGCATCGAGCTTTTTCAGACGTCCTAAATGAACCGTTCCCATGCGCTTTATGATCCGGCTTAGCGCTCGTGCCGGCGGCAGTCAGCCAGCGTCCGGGTCCCAACGTCTTCCATCAGGTGCACTAAGTCGGGCTTTACAGCGAAGCCAGAGCCAATGCCGCCTTAAAATAATCCGCCATAAAAGCAGGCCCCAAAGCGTTGAAAACTCCCGATTTCGCGAGTTGCGGAAGAACCAGGGTTCTCGTTGCGGATACTATCGGTCCGTCTGGGAAAAGTTGGAGTTCGTTTTACATCTGCTCAGTTTCGGATCGCGATTCAGAAAAGTTCCAAAGAGTGCGGTTTCGGCTTTGTAGCTGAGTGAGTGAGTGACCAACATTCTATGCTTGGCATGGGTTCGCGGGCAGGGACGGTCAATCAGAGGTGTTGCGCATCGCATTTCGCCCCGTTTGTTGGTAAGCGGGTAGGCCATCCCACGTAGCGCGGTATCGAAAGATCGCTCATTTTCGGCATGAATCATGCGGAGAAACCTATGAGCGACAGTGTGAATCAGGCTCGTGCCTTTGAGGTTCTGACGGCGACACCAATACGGACGAGGCGCACGCCACGAGATTGGCCGGATGCTGAGAAGGCACGGCTGATTGCGGAGACAATGCTGCCGGGGGCGAATGTATCAGCGATCGCCCGCGCTGAGGGGCTAGATCCCTCGCAGCTTTACGGCTGGCGTCGCAAGGCATTGGCCTCGGGATCGGTGGTGCCCCTTTCGAAAGAGGCTAATGAAAGGGTTAGTTTCGCGCGCGTCGAAGCTGTTGCAAGTTCACCGGTGGAGATCGTCATGGGTGACGTCGTGGTGCGCGTGGCCGGAGATATCGAGCCGGATCATCTTGCCAAGATCCTACGGGCGGTGCGCAAGGCATGATTGCGTCTGGCGTTGTCGTTTACGTCTCCTGCCAGCCGGTCGACTTTCGCAAGGGGGCGGCCTCGTTGATGGCTTTGGTCAGGGATGGCGGTCTCGATCCTTTCAATAGCGCCCTTTACGTGTTCCGTTCCAAGCGGAAGGACCGTGTCCGGATCGTGTGGTGGGATGGCAGCGGGGTCTGTCTCTATTCGAAAGTTATCGAAGGAAACGGCTTTTGCTGGCCGGCAGCGACGGCGGCGCGCATCCGTCTGGATCATGCCCAGCTCATGGCCCTACTGGCCGGAATGGATTGGAAAAAGATCCGCCCGGCGACAATCAGGAGGCCGCTTTCGACGGGCTGAACCCCTCCAAGAAATCCCACGCATGTTACTGTAAACGCTAGGAAAAGATCATTATTTGTGATCTACTTCCTGCAATGACGTTCTCTGCTTCGGACCTTCCTGACGACGTTGATGCACTCAAGGCGATGATCGTCGCCATGAGCGCAGAAGGCGCCGCTGCCCGAGCGGAGATCACCCGGCTTGAGGCGCTCAAGAAGGATACGGACGAGCGGATAGCCACTCTCACTGCGATTGTGAAAGTGCTTGAGCGGGCTCAGAAAGGCACGCGCTCGGAACGGCTGCGACTGGGGATCAACGACGATCAGATCGACTTTGCGTTCGAGGAAGTCGAGACCGGCCTGGCAGCGATCGACAGCGAGCTCGACCAGTCACGGAAAGACAAGCAGAAGCGGGAAGCACGCCCGCGCAAGGGCTTTGCCGCCCATCTCGAGCGCATCGAGGAGGTCATCGAGCCTGAAATCCCCGAAGAATGCCGAGGTCTGGAAAAGGTTTTGATTGGCGAAGACCGATCCGAGCGGCTCGATGTCATCCCACCGAAGTTTAGGGTCATCGTTACCCGCCGGCCGAAATACGCATTCAGAGGGCGTGACGGTGTGCTGCAGGCTCTAGCGCCTGGCCATTCATCGAAGCCGGGCTGCCGAGCGAACGGCTCCTGGCTTACATCGCCGTGTCCAAATATGCCGACGGCCTTCCGCTCTACCGTCAGGAAACAATCTACCTGCGCGATAGCGTGACGCTGAGCCGCTCCTTGATGGCTCAATGGATGGGACATCTCGGCTTCGAGCTCAAGATCCTGGCCGATTACATCCTGGAGAAAATCAAGGCAGGTGAAAGGGTCTTTGCCGACGAAACGACATTGCCGACCCTGGTGCCTGGTTCGGGAAAAACAATGACGGCATGGCTGTGGGCCTATGCACGTGATGATCGGCCGTTCGGGGGATCAGGGCCACCAATGGTCGCCTATAGATTTGAAGACAGCAGAGGTGGGCGCTGTGTGGCCCGTCACCTGAGCGGCTTCAACGGCATTCTCCAGGTTGATGGGCACGGCGCCTATACGAGCATGGTCAAAGAGCAGGTCAAGGCCGGCAGCAACGAAACCATCACGTTGGCCGGGTGCTGGGCGCATGTCAGGCGCAAATTCTACGAACTGCATATCGGTGGTATCAATCACGCCGCGACAGCCTCGGTGAAGGCGATGAGCGAGTTGTGGAAGGTCGAGGACGAGATCCGGGGAAAGGATGCCAACCTCCGTGCTGCCGCACGACAAGAGCGGTCTGCGGCCATTGTCGCCAACCTTTTTGACATCTGGGAAAAGGAGCTGGCGAAGGTCTCTGGCAAGTCCAAAACCGCGGAAGCGATCCGCTATGCAATGACTCGCCGACAATCTCTGGAACGCTTTCTCGGTGACGGCCGCATCGAGATCGACTCCAATATCGTCGAGCGCGCAATCCGTCCCCAAACGATCACACGGAAGAATAGTCTATTTGCCGGAAGCGAAGGCGGTGGCAACACATGGGCCACGATCGCCACGCTTTTGCAGACAGCTAAAATGAACAACGTCGATCCGCTCGCCTGGCTGACACAGACCTTAGTTCGCATGGCCAACGGATGGCCCGCGCAGGATATCGACGCTCTGATGCCGTGGAACTTCGAGTCGAGCGTGGTCGGCTAACCGCTTACGTTTGTTGCTTTTCATCGTAGATTGAATCGCAACAGGAGCGATGATGTTGCGAAGCCCTATGCGATCTTGTGCTGCGTCTGAACGATCCCGGAGAACGAGCCCGCGCAACGCATTCTCACGGCAGCTCTCGGCCGTCGGTCATATGGATGTGGAGGCACGCGCAATGACGTAAGTGACGGCTTGGTCCAGTGACACTGCCAAGGTGTCAAGGATATCGCACCCACTCGCTTTCGCCTCTCGTCTCAGATAATTCGCCCAGCTGCGCAATCGTGGTCTTGCCCGACCCAGAAGCTCCAATCAAAATAGCGACAGGCATGGTGCGTCCTTCTCCTTCCTGATGCCACGAGAGCAATCCAGCGACGACCTACATCACATCATCAGGCTGCGAATTCGCCGCAATTGGCGCAAAGCGTCCCCTAAGCGACCGTTCCAATTCGTCCTCATGCCAAGGATCAGGATACGGCACTTCCCAAACCATGCGCCGCAACGCTCGGGGGCTTAGTCCGCTGTATCCCAACTGCTCAAGCCGTAAGATAAGTAAACATGCGTCCGTCTGAATGACCAAACGTGCCGAAGTGTTCACTTGATGTAAAACCACCAGCATTGCCGCGTAGGTCTTAAATCCAAATGAGGCAGCCACCGCTTCATCCGCATGCGATGACCTAATACTCGCGTATCGCGTTCGCAAAGCCTTTTTAAGCGCTGCAACATTGGAAAGAGTAAACTTTACTGGCTGGTGGAACATCAGACGATCCGTTGTCCTGGCCGAAGTCTGCCGATTACACTTCGACCTCTATGGACAGGGTCGTCGTCGATTGAGAATTCGCCTTTCAACCCGGCAGCAGGTTCGGATAGGCATCCAGAACAGCAGCATAATGGCCGTTCCATTGGCGATCAAGAACAGTCTGAACTTGGCAAGGGATTGGTATTTGACTGTGGATTTTCCGTCAAAATCCGAAGTGAAGAGCGGTATTTCTCGCCAAGCTCGTCGGCGCTGCGGCAACTATTTCGTTGATCAGATCGCGGTCACCGACAAGCACGACGGTCTCAATGCCACTCCCTGAAGCGCGGGACACCAGATGGCGCAACGCTGGCCATGCCTGTGAGTGTCGGCGGTATCGATGATGAACTGAGATTGATTGGCATAGAGACCCGCCATCAGTGGACGGATGCAACCTTCCATACCCATGCCAAAAAGCAACAGCGATAACCGCTCGTTACCGAGGAAATCCACAACGGCGTAAACGGCGGTTTAAATCGAAAAAACAACACTCACAAAACCGCTCGGGTGTTCCATAACAAAGCTTACGCGACTTTCGTGTGTAGCCGCAAAGTTGAAGTGTCCTGATCCTGCAAAGTAAGAATGTCACTCTCCCCGGGTTTTGATGACCTGGGAGATTGCGGATGGGATTGATTGCGATGAGCGAGCGTGACCTGCAGCGGATTGAGGTCT
>NZ_JACVAN010000014.1:0-164674 GCF_014851895.1 Ensifer sp. ENS11
CCGACCGCCGGCGTCGATTTCCACGTGCCCTTCGGTGGCCGCAAGGGCTCCTCCCATGGCTCGCGCGAGCAGGGTCGCTACGCCGCCGAATTCTACACAACCGTCAAGACCGCATACACCCTGGCTTAATGGGCGCCGCCGCAGGCCCGCGTTACGGCGCGGGCCGCTCAAGGAAGGATAAGATGAAGAAGAAAGCTGAGTGGCCGCGCAAGCTGCGTTCGCAGGAATGGTTCGGTGGCACGGGGAAGAATGCCATCATGCATCGCTCCTGGATGAAGAACCAGGGTCTGCCCGCCGATACGTTCGACGGCCGGCCGATCATTGGCATCTGCAACACCTGGTCGGAACTGACGCCGTGCAACGCGCATCTGCGCGATCTCGCCGAGCGAGTGAAGCGCGGGGTCTACGAGGCGGGTGGTTTCCCGGTCGAATTCCCGGTGTTTTCCGTGGGCGAGAGCACGCTACGGCCGACGGCGATGATGTTCCGTAACCTCGCGGCCATGGATGTCGAAGAGGCGATCCGCGGCAATCCGGTCGATGGCGTCGTGCTGCTCGGCGGCTGTGACAAGACCACGCCGAGCCTGCTCATGGGGGCGGCGAGCGTCGACATCCCGGTCATTCTGGTCTCCGGCGGCCCGATGCTGAACGGCAAGTGGCGCGGCAAGGACGTCGGGTCCGGTACCGCCATCTGGCAGTTTTCCGAAATGGTGAAGTCCGGCGAGATGTCTCTGGCCGAATTCATGGATGCGGAGCAGGGCATGGCCCGTTCGGCCGGCAGTTGCATGACCATGGGCACGGCCTCGACCATGGCGTCGATGGCCGAAGCGCTCGGCATGACGCTGCCCGGCAATGCGGCAATTCCCGCTGTCGACGCCCGCCGGCGGGTGATCTCCCAGCTTTCCGGCCGCCGCATCGTCGACATGGTCAAGGAAGATCTGAAGCCGTCCGATGTCCTGACCAGGCAAGCCTTCGAAAACGCCATCCGCGTCAACGGTGCCGTCGGGGGCTCGACCAATGCCGTGCTGCATCTTCTGGCGCTCGCCGGTCGTATCGGCGTTGACCTGACGCTGGACGACTGGGACCGGCTTGGCCGCGACGTGCCGACGATCGTCAACCTGCAGCCGTCGGGCAAGCACCTGATGGAAGAGTTCTACTATGCAGGCGGTCTGCCGGTGGTCATTAAGGCGGTCGGCGAGATGGGCCTCCTCCACAAGGACGCCTTGACGGTTACCGGCGATACGATCTGGAACGGCGTCAAGGATGTCACCAACTACAATGACGATGTCATCGTGCCGCGCGAAAAGGCGTTGACGCAGTCGGGCGGCATCGCCGTGTTGCGCGGCAATCTGGCGCCCAAGGGCTGCGTACTGAAACCTTCGGCTGCGTCGCCGCACCTGATGCAGCACACGGGCCGCGCCGTCGTCTTCGAAAGCATCGAGGACTACCACGCCCGCATCAACCGCGACGATCTCGACATCGACGAGACCTGCGTCATGGTGCTGAAATACTGCGGCCCGAAGGGCTATCCCGGGATGGCCGAGGTCGGCAATATGGGGCTGCCGCCGAAGGTGCTGAAGAAGGGCATTACCGACATGATCCGCATTTCCGATGCGCGCATGTCGGGCACCGCCTATGGCACCGTCATCCTACACACCGCACCGGAAGCGGCGGACGGCGGCCCGCTGGCGCTGGTCGAGAACGGCGACATGATTGCGGTGGATGTTCCCGCCCGCACCATCCGGCTCGATGTTTCCGATGACGAACTGGCTCGGCGTCGGGCGGCGTGGGTTTCTCCGGTGAAGCCGCAAAAGGGCGGTTATGGCGGCCTTTACGTCAACACGGTGATGCAGGCCGACACCGGCGCCGACCTCGACTTCCTTGTCGGCACGCGCGGTTCTGTCGTCGAACGCGACAGCCACTAGCAGTTTGAGCCGCCACGGCCCGCCGATGCCGATTTATCCCGGCTTCGGCGGGCCGTGGTGGCTTTATTTTAGCGCATTCTTAAGATTGTCGAGTTCGCGAGTTTCACGCCGCCGGTATCCGGTGTAATGATGCAAGCGGAGTAGAATTTTGGGGACCGTGACGCTTTGCTCTCTTCCTGTCCGCAGGAGGCAGACGAGCGTCGCAGCATTGCATCTCAGACTATTGATTTAAGCTTCGTCTGTATTCGCGGGAGGTGTGTGTTGCTCTGCCGTGGTGCCGGTCGTTCACTTGCAGCAAAGCGGGTGATGCATGATCCTACGTGAACGGATCGATATTCCTGCCGACAAAACGTTCGACATTTGCATCGTCGGGGCCGGTGCGAGTGGATTGACGATCGCGTCGGATTTCGCCGGTGGACGCGTTTCCGTCTGCGTGCTCGAAAGCGGAGGGGCCGATGCGATCCCGACGGCCAGTGATCTCTCGGCGGGCGAAAGCACCGGGCTCACCTATGCCGAACTCGATACATGCAGGCTGCGCGGCTTGGGCGGCAGCACCCAGGCCCTGGGCTGGGGTGGTCTCTGCAAGCCGCTCGACGAGCAGGATTTCGCGGTACGCCCCTGGGTCCGGCACAGCGGCTGGCCCTTCGGCCGCGAGCATCTCCTTCCCTATTACCGACGCGCGCAGAAAACGCTAGGGATTGCGGATGTCGAGGCGCTTGGCCAGCGGCAGCCGCTGTTTCCGGGGAGGTCCGACATCATCTCCGTCGATCATCTCGAGCTCTGTCGGCACAATCGGCCCGGCAAACGCCTGCGTCATGCCCTCGAAAACGCTGACAATATCAGCATCCTTCTGCATTCCACGCTGCTCTATCTTTCGTTTGATGAAGAAAAGCGCACGGTCGGATCGGCTGTCGTCAAAAACGGGGCTGACGAAACCATTCACATCCGAGCGCGGACGTTCGTGCTTGCCGCCGGTGGCATCGAGAACGCGCGTCTCTTGTTGCTGAGCGGCGGACCGGGGAGCGACGACAGAACCACTGGGCGGTTTTTCATGGATCATCCGCGATTTTCCATCGGCACGCTGGTGCCGGCCAATGGCAGTGTTCTGAGAACTCTCAACGCTCTTGATCGAATCCGGATCGCGCGCGGCCAGCGGATCCGCGATGCGTTGAGTTACACGCGACAGCGCCCGTATCTCGTCAACGGGCTGACGCTGCCGGCGGAATTGCAGCAGCGCGAGGAGCTTCTCAATTATCGAGCATGGCTCGAGCCATGCTTCATCGGCCAGGACACAGCCAAGCTGCAGGCGATGAAAGAGAAA
Organism: Ensifer sp. ENS11; assembly: GCF_014851895.1. Taxonomy (NCBI): domain Bacteria; kingdom Pseudomonadati; phylum Pseudomonadota; class Alphaproteobacteria; order Hyphomicrobiales; family Rhizobiaceae; genus Ensifer; species Ensifer sp. ENS11. The sequence goes on from NZ_JACVAN010000014.1 coordinate 3,244, forward strand.
CTGCTCGCTTACAGGGAGCAGCGGCTGCATGGCGTGGAGGCGAAGTCGGCGGTCCGCGCGGCGGGCAAGGAGGGTCTGGTCAGTTGGACCTGGCTCATGCATCTCGTGCGGCCCTCAAGCCTTCTGCGTTCCTTTCGCCTGCTTCACATCGTGGAGCCGGAACCGGAACCGGAAAGCCGCGTCATGCTGTCGAACAAGAAGGACCGTTTCGGATTGCCGATGGTCAATCTGCGCTGGCAGCTTTCGGCCAAAACGGTCGATTCCGTCATGCGTACGATCACAATTTTAGGCAGCGAGTTGACGAAGACCGGCCTGGGCAAGCTGATCGTGAAACCAGAGGAATTGACCGGGCTCGAAAAGCCGATGTGGACCTGGCACCACATGGGCACGACACGGATGCACGTGGACCCCGGTCAAGGGGTCGTGGATACGCAATGCAAGGTCCACGGAACGGATAACCTTTTCATCGCTGGCAGTTCAGTTTTTCCGACGGCTGGAAATGATACGCCAACCCTTACCGTCGTGGCGCTCGCCCACCGCCTCGCCGACCATCTGCTGCAGGTGGTTGGCGGATAGCTTGTCGGTGACTGGGGCGGTCGACGCACCAGCCAGCGCAATCCTTCTCAAAGTTTCATCCGACCCCAGGAAAAACAGCTGCGCCGCGATCGTACGGCTTCATTTTTCCGTCGGCGCGCTGGCGCCGGCCAAATCCGGAAAGCCGCGTCATGCGGACGACCCTAAGCTGAATTTACGGCGTTTCAGGAGATGGTTCTGGGGGACCTTTAGGCACAGGCACGAGATGGAATTGCTCAGCCCAATGGCATAACCCCACCGCTCCAGCGTTGAGCGCTGTCCCGCTTTCCGTCAGTGAATAGACGACCTTGGTCGGGGAACCCGGATAGACTTTTCGGTTCACAAGCCCGTCGGCCTCCAGTTCACGCAATTGCTGCGTCAGCATCTTTTCACTGACCGCAGGGATAGACTGCCGCAGCCGGCCAAATCGACGGGGCGCTGTGCCGAGCTCGCAAAGGATAGTTATCTTCCACTTGCCGGCGACCATCTTCATCGCTGTCGAAAAACCATTGTCCATAGGCCAGTCCGTCCCATTCGCCTTACCTGCGGGTAACCACTTACGCTTCTGTGCGTATTGGCACAGTACTCTTCACATCGTAGCTCTCTCAACGGCAAGCGTACCGAGCGTTGTGCCGACCAATATGGGGTGTCGGAATGAGGCCTGCAATCAGTGTTTTGGGGACCGGACGCATGGGATCGAGGGACCGAACAGCATCTTGCGGCCAGCCAGCCGACCCCATGACGGCCAGCTGGTTCCGGCAAAAGAAGGAGGACGCGCTCGGGTCTTGTTGCCTGCGCAGCAATTCAAAGTGCTACAGCGACCTTTGGGCGTCAAATAAGACGCGCGGCGCTGTAGTCAGACCAATGATCCATAGGAGTAGAATAAAATGCCTTTAGCGCATCTCATCGATTCGTACTGCGCTGCATGGTCGAACGAGGACGGCGAGCAGCGGCGGGCGTTGCTGCTGCCGATCTGGGCCGACGGCGCAACGTATACGGATCCAACAGTTCATGCTGCTGGCGCAGAAGAACTGCTCGCGCACATCGCAGGAATACAGGCCAAGCATCCTGGTGCACGCATTGCACGGACAAGCGACGTGGATGTTCATCATGGGATCGCACGCTTCGCGTGGAGGTTTGTGATGCCGGACGGATCATCCTTCCCTGAGGGGCTGGACATCATCTTCCTCCACCCTGGGCAGGAGCGGATAACACGGGTCGTGGGCTTTTTCGGGCCGTTGGTAAGGTCTTCAGGGGCATAGGCCCCCAATGGCGTGCTGTGGAAGCCGATCTGCAAAGAGGGTGTCGGCCCGATGCACCGGCGTTTTCGGCATTCGATATCGTCGAACGAGATCGAGAATTGATGCCGGACGGAGTTCGATGGGGCGCACTGCGGTGCGCCCCATCGCCAACCTTATTGGCTTTGCGTCTGGCTCTGGCTTTGCGCCTGCTGCTCGACGGTCACCGATACCTTCAGCGTCTCGTTGGCCTCACCATGGATCAGACCCGATATCGGGGCCGCATCGCGGTAGCAGAGGCCGGAGGCGATGCGCACATAGCGGTCATCCGGGCAGATCTTGTTGGCGGCATCGAAGCCGACCCAGCCGAGGCCCGGCAGATGGATCTCGGCCCAGGCGTGGCTTGCTGTCTGCTCCGTTTGCCCTTCCATCATCAGGTAGCCTGAGATGTAGCGCGCCGGCATGTCGAGCGAACGTGCCGCCGAGATCAGGATATGGGCATGGTCCTGGCAGACGCCGTGGCCGGCCTCGAGCGCATCCTCGGCCGCCGTCTCGGCGTGGGTTTCGCCGGCCTTGTACTCCACCGCCTCATGGATCATCGCCATCAATGCATGCATGCGGGCAAGATCGGTGTCGCCCTCGGCCGATTTCGCCAGGTCGCGGATCAGCTTGCCCCCCTTGGTCAAAGGCGTTTCGCGGGCATAAAGCCAAAGCGGGACGTAGGACTGATGCGGGCCCAAGACGCCGTGGCGGTCCTCGGTGTGGACTTCGCCGCTGGCGGTAATGCGGATCGCCTCGCGGTCGCCATCGACGCTGACGAGATGGACGCGATTGCCGAAGTGATCGTCGTAGCTCACCTCCATCACAGCACCGTCGACGAGCGTCTGCCAGCCGAGCACGGTCTGGCCGACCCCGGTGATCGGCGTCAGGCGCAGCCGCTGCAGCGCATACTGCACCGGCTCGTCGTAGTGGTATTCGGTCGTATGGCTGATTTTCAGGTGCATGCTGTCCTCCCGAAATTCAGTTGAAACGATAGCCGTCGGAGATTTCCTGTCCCAGAAGATTGTTCTGGCTGATGAAATCCTCGAGATATTCGTGCAGGCCCTGGTCCATGATGTCGGTGATCGAGCGGCTGCGCAGCGCGGCCAGCGTACGTTCCGCCGTTTCGTGCGCCTCGTGGCGCTCGCCATATTCGCGCTCGAGATAGCCGAGGTTGCTGGCGATCTTTTCATAGCAATAGGCAAGCGAACGCGGCATGCGACCGTTGGAGATCAGGAAATGGGCGATATTCGCCGGCTTCAGTTCGGCATCATAGACCCAGCCGTAGGCGCGGTGGGCCGAGACCGAGCGCAGGATCGATTCCCACTGCACATTGTCCATCGACGAGCCGACGGCGGCGACCGCCGGCAGCAGTACGTAGTATTTGACGTCGAGGATGCGCGCGGTGTTGTCGGCCCGCTCGATGAAAGTGCCGATGCGTGAGAAATTGAAGATCTCGTTCCTGAGCATCGTGCCGTGGAAGGCGCCGCGGATGAGGCCGGCGCGACGCTTGATCGTGTCGATGATCTCCGGCATGTCGGTCGGACGCGCTTTCCTGGAGAGCATCGCCTTCATCTCGAGGTAGCATTCGTTGGTCGCTTCCCACGTCTCGCGCGTCAGCGCCGTGCGCACCATGCGGGCGTTGTGGCGGCCCGCCTCGATGCAGGACATCACGCTCGATGGATTGCTGCGGTCGCGCAGCAGGAAGTCGATGGCATCGATGCTCGTCAGCGCCTCGTGCACTTCGTCGTAGAGTTCGCGCACACCAGCGCTTTGCAGCACGCCGTCCCAATCGCCTTCCGTTGCGCCGCTGCGCGTCAGCGCCATGCGCAGGCCGGCATCGATTAGCCGGGCGCTGTTTTCGGCGCGTTCGATGTAGCGGAACATCCAGTAGAGACCGTTTGCAGTTCTTCCCAACATGGTCTCAGTCCTCCAGCACCCAGGTGTCCTTGGTCCCGCCGCCCTGGCTGGAATTCACGACAAGCGAACCAGCCTTGAGGGCGACGCGCGTCAGGCCGCCGGGAATGATCTGCACCTTGTCGGAGACAAGGACATAGGGACGAAGATCCACATGCCGGGGCGCGATGCCCTTGTTGACGAGGATCGGAACGGTCGACAGCGACAGTGTCGGCTGGGCGATGTAGTTGGTCGGGCGTGCCTTCAGCTTTTCGGCGAAGAGCGCGCGCTCCTTCTTGCTGGCTGTCGGGCCGACCAGCATGCCGTAGCCGCCGGAGCCGTGCACCTCCTTGACGACAAGTTCTTCCAGGTGTTCGAGCACGTATTTCAGGCTTTGCGGCTCGGAACAGCGCCAGGTCGGCACGTTTTCTAAGAGCGGCTTGCGGCCGGTATAGAACTCGACGATCTCGGGCATGTAGGAATAGATCGCCTTGTCGTCGGAGATGCCGGTGCCGGGCGCGTTGGCAATGGTGATGTTGCCGGCGCGGTAGACATCCATGATGCCGGGAACGCCGAGCGCGGACTCCGGGCGAAATGTAAGAGGATCGAGGAAGTCGTCGTCGACGCGGCGATAGAGGACGTCGATCGCCTCGTAACCGCGGGTCGTGCGCATCTTCACCTTGCCGTCGATCACGCGCAGGTCCGATCCCTCGACCAGCTCGACGCCCATCATGTCCGCTAGGAAGGCATGTTCGTAATAGGCGGAATTGTAGATGCCGGGGGTGAGAACGGCGACGCGCGGCTTGCCGCTGCAGCCGGGGGGCGCCAGCGACGCCAGGCTCTGGCGCAGCAGGTTGGGATAGTTCTCGACCGGGCGCACGCGGTTCTGATGGAAGAGTTCGGGGAACATCTGCATCATCGTTTCGCGGTTTTCCAGCATGTAGCTGACACCGGACGGCGTGCGGGCATTGTCCTCCAGCACGTAGAACTGATCCTCGCCGGTGCGCACGATGTCGGTGCCGACGATATGGGTGTAGACGCCGCCCGGCGGCCGGAAGCCGATCATCTGCGGCAGGAACGCCACGTTCTTCTCGATCAACTCGCGCGGCACCCGTCCGGCGCGGATGATCTCCTGCTTGTGGTAGATGTCGTCGAGGAAGGCGTTGAGGGCGATGACCCGCTGTTCGATGCCCTGGGCGAGCTTGCGCCATTCTCGACCTGAAATGATGCGGGGGATGAGGTCGAAGGGGATGAGCTTTTCGGAGCTGTCTGCGTGTCCGTAGACCGCGAAGGTGATGCCGGTTTTCCGGAAGATGTTCTCGGCGTCCTTTGATTTCGCTATGAGCCGATTTCTGTCCTGGCTGGCATACCATTCATGATAGGTCGAATATGGCTGGCGCGGACTGCTGTCCGCATTCATCATTTCGTCAAATGCCAAAGGCGTGATCCCCTTATTTTTGACCATTTGAGTACAACGCTGGATGCAATGCAAGAAGCGTGCACAGTCGCGGGACAAGAAAGTTTTGGCGCGTTATCCCGCCGCTTCCGGGCAAGGCGATGCTCAACAATGGGGCGGGGACGGCCAGTCACCCGATCGGCCCCGACTTTGGCGTCTTAGAAAATAAGCAAATGCTTGAAATTTGGGCGTGTCTGGGAAGCTAGCCCAGGCCGAACACGGTGATTGCGGCGGCTGCCAGACCGGCCAGAACCAGCAGCGACAGCATGGCGGCGGCGCTGGCGCGCGGCCCGGCATCGGCGAGCTTGCGGATGTCGACCTCCAGCCCGAGTGCCGCCATGGCGATGACGGTGAGCCATGTGGCGAGGTGAGCAGCACCGGCGGCGGCCGCGTCGGGGATCATCCCGCTGTTGCGGGCGACCGCCACGGCGAGGAAGCCGAGAATGAACCAGGGCACGAAATACGCAAACGTGGCAAGGCGCACGCGGCGATTGCCGGCAGGCAGGTTAGGCGCCAGGGGATGCGCCTCGCTCTCGCGGTTGATGATCGAGAAGCACAAGACGACCGGGCCGAGCATCAGCACGCGCACGAGCTTGACCAGCGTGCCGACCTGGACGGACAGGGCGCTGAACGGAGCGGCAGCGGCCAGTACCTGCGGTACGGCGTAGACGGTCATGCCGGCCAGAACGCCGAAACCATAGGGCGACATGTCGAACCAGCCGCCGATCAGCGGCAGGGATAGAACGACGGCAATGCCGAGAATTGCGGTGAACGAGATGGCGGCGGCGACGTCATCGCCCTCAGCACCGATGGCCGGCGCGACGGCGGCGATCGCCGAATTGCCGCAGATGGCATTGCCGCAGGCGATCAGGGTCGCCATCCGCTTTGGCAAGCCGAGCAGCCGCGCTATCAGATAACCGGAGACGATCGACAGAAAGACGATGCCGACGATGGTTGCGAGCAGCACCGGGCCGCTTGCCAGGATCGCCTTGAAGCTGAGGGTCGCGCCGATGAGGACGATCGCCGCCTCCAGCAGCAGCCTGGAGGAAAAGCGGATGCCGGCCATCCAGCGATCGCCCGGTGTCCAGAAGGTGCGCAGCAGGGCACCGAGAAGGATGGCGATAACAAGCGCTTCCAGCCATGGCCGGCCGGTCCAGCTTGCCTCGAGGCGCTCAAGGCCGAAGGCGGCGAGTGCTACGAGACAACAGAGGATCAAACCCGGCGCGATGCGCGCTATGCGGGAAGAGAGCGTGGGTGCGGGGGCGGCCGATGGGGAATGCGATCTGGACATGGCCGCAACCTAGTCCGATTGATGAATCAGTCTAACGGATTGTTCTTGTCAATTCGATCGCTTTTTGCGATTGATTTTCCATGACCCTTGATCAACTTCGCATTTTCGTGGCTGTCGCCGAGCGTCTGCATATGACACGCGCGGCCGAGGCAATGAACGTCACGCAGTCTGCCGCCAGCGCGGCGATCGCGGCGCTTGAAACGCAACACAACGTCAGGGTGTTCGATCGCATCGGCCGCGGGCTGGCGCTGACGGAGGCGGGGAAGGCGTTTCTGCCGGAGGCGAAAGCCGTGCTTGCGCGCGCGACGGCTGCGACCGCTTGCCTCAACGACCTCTCGCATCTGCGCCGCGGCACGCTCGCGATCGCCGCAAGCCAGACGGTGGCAAGCTACTGGCTGCCGGCACGTCTCGCCCGCTTCACCCATGATTATCCGCATATCGACGTGAAGCTGACCGTGCGCAACACGGCGGTGGTCGCCGAGGCGGTCGAGGAGGGAACGGCGCAGCTCGGCTTCGTCGAGGGCAGGGTCGATGCGGAAAAGCTGGACCATCGCAGCGTGGCGGTCGACCGCATCGCGATCTATGCGCCACCCCGCCACCCGCTTGCCGGAAGGCCGGTCGATCTCGAAGCGCTGCTTGCCGCACGGTGGGTGTTGCGCGAGGAAGGATCGGGGACGCGGGCAATGTTCCTGCAATCGATGCGGGCACATGGTGCGGATATCGATCAGCTGAAGGTCGAACTCGAATTGCCGTCGAACGAGGCGGTACTGACGGCCGTCGAGAGCGGTCCCTTCATCACCGCCGTTTCCAGGCTCGCCGCCCAGCCTTTCGCCGATAGCGGCCGGTTGGTGGAATTGCCGTTCGAACTTGCCGAGCGCAGCTTCGAATTGTTGACGCATCGCGACCGCCAGTTCAGCCGCGCGGCCCGCGCTTTCGTCGATCTGCTCTAGGCGAACGCGAAGGCGATTGCCATCCGGTTCGGCTGCCCTAACAATAGTCGCGCCGGTCCCGGGCGGGCCGGTTCTGGTCTTGCCAGGAGGTGCACCGTGTTCGAAATCGTCGAAAGGCCGGCGCAGCGGATTGCCGGCTCCTTCTGGGAGGGGACCTTCGTCGAGGCGGCCGACGGGGCCGTTCGCCGGCTGATCGCTGAGATGCAGGAGCATCACCTGCGTGTCCATCCGAAGGACCATCCGACGCTCGTCGGTCTGTCGTGGAACGACCGTCCTGATGGCTTCCGCTATCTCGTCGGCTTTGTTTCCCAGACGGCGGAAACGACGCGTCACCCTGGCCATGTGGACCTACCGGCCATGCGTTTCGTCAGCGCCATGCACCACCCTGATGATGGCGACGTCTTCGCGCATTATCAGCACATGTTTGACTGGATCGGGTCTGAAGGGCTCGTGGTCGATACCGGCAGGCTGCACTATCGCGAAGAGTACGAGCCGGGCTTCGTCTCTCTCTCGCTGTCGTCGCTCAGGTTGATGGTTCCGATTACAGCGCCGCGCGTCAAACATGACGCGCAAAGGACGCTGTAACACTTTGAACTTGCTGCATAAGTTTGCCATTAAATCGATTCCGATTTAAGGAACTATGCAGTAGCTGATCGTCAGTATCAGAAAAATTGCTTTGACCATCAACGCCCCCGCGTCTATCGCGGCTGACCTCCCTTTGCCCATTCGGATAGGTCAATGACACTCGCCCGCCTGGCTCCGGCCATCTTCGTACTGCTCTGGTCGACCGGTTGGGTCGTCGCCAAATATGCGGCCGTCTATGCCGATCCGCTGACGTTTCTGGTGCTGCGCTACACCCTGGCGATCCTGCTGTTCATCGGCTTCTGCCTGGTGACCGGGGCGAAATGGCCGAAGTCGTGGTCGGCCGCGGCCCATGCGGTCGTCTCCGGCATGTTTCTGCACGGGCTTTATCTCGGCGCCGTCTGGTGGGCGATCGGGCAGGGCGTGCCGGCTGCGATCTCGGGCATCATCGCCGGGTTGCAGCCGTTGATGACGGCCGTCGCCGCCTCCGTCGTCATCGACGAGAAGCTCAGCGTTCAGCAGAAACTCGGACTGGTGCTCGGCTTCTTCGGCATCGCGCTTGCCGTGCTGCCCAAGGTGTTTTCGATCGACACCGGCGCAACGCCGATCCACCTTTTCCCTGTCATCATCAACGTGCTCGGCATGGCCGCCGTGACCTACGGCACGCTCTACCAGAAGCGGCACCTCCAGAGCGGCGACATCCGTACGATCGCAGCGCTTCAATATCTCGGCGCCCTGATCGTCACGGTCCCGCTGGCCCTGGTGCTGGAGGATCTGCACGTCACCTGGAACCTGCAGATCTTTGCGGCACTCGCCTGGTCGGTGCTGGGGCTTTCCATGGGCGCGATCGCGCTGCTGCTTTATCTGATCCGCCGCGGCCAGGTATCGCGCGCAGCCTCGCTCATCTATCTCGTGCCGCCGCTTGCGGCCGTGCAGGCATGGCTGTTCTTCGGCGAGGCGCTGACGCTGCCGATGATCATCGGCACGGTCATTGCCGTTGCCGGCGTCTATCTCACCAACCGCAAACAGCAGGCATAAAAAACGGCGGGCCGAAGCGACCCGCCGTTCTTATCACTTTGTTTTTACGCATTTCCTGATGGAAAACCTGCTTCGCAGGCTTTCTGAAAATGCGCTAGGCAATGTCTTGCCGATCAGCCCTGCTGGCCGCGGTTGCCGCCACCGGCGCCACGACGCATGCCGCCCTGGCCGCCTTCGCGGCGGTCGCCGGCCTGGCCTTCAGGGCGCGGGCCCTTGTTGCGCCATTCGCCCGGCTTCTGGCCGGGACGACCGTGGTGCTTCTTGGGTTCGTGGTTGCGGTTGCCTTCCGAACGGCCGTCGGCGTGGGGCTGGCCAGCCGGACGCTGATCGCGGCGGTCCTGCTTCGGGCGGTCGTCGCGCAGAAGATCGTCACCGGCAAAGCTGCTTGGAGCCAGTGCCGACTGGCGAGCCGGGCGTTCGCGGCGCGGGCGGGCGTCCTGACGCTGGCCGCCGCCGCCATTGCCGCGGTGCTGGCCGTTGCCATTGCCGTTGCCGCGACCGCCGCGTCCCTTGGACGGACGGGCCTGGTCGGCAGGCGCTTCGCCGCTGGCAACCGCGATGTTGATGCCCATCAGCTTCTCGATGTCGCGAAGCAGGCGGATTTCGTCCGGTGCGCAGAAAGCGATCGCGATGCCGTCGCGGCCGGCGCGGGCAGTACGGCCGATGCGGTGAACGTAGGCATCGGGAACTTCCGGCAGGTCGTAGTTGTAGACGTGGGTGACGCCGGGGATGTCGATGCCGCGGGCAGCGACGTCGGTTGCCACGAGCACGCGGATCTCACCGTCACGGAAGGACTTGAGCGCACGCTCACGCTGGCCCTGGCTCTTGTTGCCATGGATCGAGGCGGCCTTGAAGCCGACGTGGTCGAGATGCTTCATCAGCTTCTCGGCGCCATGCTTGGTACGGCTGAAGATCAGCGACAGGCCATCCGGATTGTCGGTCAGGGTCTTCTTGAGGATGGTCGTCTTCAGGTCCTTGCCGGGGACGAAATGAACATACTGTTCGACCTTGTCGGCGGCCTTGCCCGGAGGCGTCACCTGAACCTTGACCGGGTCGGTCAGATATTCGCCGGCGAGTTCAGCGATCAGCTTCGGCATCGTCGCCGAGAACAGCAGCGTCTGGCGGTTCTTCGGCACGAGCTTCGAAATCTTGCGCAGGTCATGGATGAAGCCGAGATCGAGCATCTGGTCGGCTTCGTCGAGCACGAGGTAGCGACCCTGGGTCAGCGTCACGGCCTTGCGGTTGATGAGGTCGAGCAGGCGGCCCGGCGTTGCGACCAGGATGTCGACGCCGCGGGCGAGCTGTTCGGTCTGCTTGTTGATCGAGACGCCGCCGACGACAACGCCGATCTTCAGCGGGGACTTCTTGACGAACAGCTTGAGGTTGGCTGCGATCTGGTTGACCAGTTCGCGGGTCGGCGCCAGCACCAGGGCGCGGATGTTGCGCGGGTCGGGGCGCTTGCCGTCGGCAACGAGCTTTTCGATCATCGGCAGGCCGAAGGCGGCCGTCTTGCCGGTTCCGGTCTGGGCGAGACCGATGAGGTCGTGGCCCTTCAACACCAGCGGAATGGCCTGCGCCTGGATCGGCGTCGGCTTTTCGAAGCCGTTGGCGGACAGGGTCTCCAGAATGTGTTCGGAAAGACCAAGATCTTTGAAGGTGGACAAATGTATATACCTTTTGGGGGCGCCAAACGCATTCGCCGGAACCGCTATCTGCTGTTCCGGTGTCGTTTGGCGTCAAGAACCCCGCGTGAATTGGGAACTTGTGGGTTAAGAAAAAAGTCGTCAAGCGCCTGTGCTGTCGCCGGTTACGGCGTATGGTTGCGCTTTTCCTTCTTCACGGCTTTCTGTGTTGCCGAGGGCGCGCTCACGCGGCGGCCTGAAGGTGACGCTGCGTCCATGTCGTCGTTTTGGCCCCAAAAGTCAAGGTCCATCTTTTCGCAGGTGCGAAATGAGGTGGGGGCTATTCGGCGACCGACAGCTCGAAATCGGCGTCGGCAGCCTCCTGGCCGTTGACGAGGATCACCACGCGATGGGTGCCGGAATAGTAACGACGGGTTGTGATTGGCCGAATCGCGTGACGCTTTTCGATCCTGATCGTCGCGCCCGGCTCCAGCGTCGCCGATGTCCACTTGAACACCTTGGGCGAGGTCGTGCCATTCGCTTTGCGGTGGTGTACGGCGTAGTCGATCATGATCTTCTGGGTGGTCTTCGCGGTGTGCCTGACCGAAAGCTTGAAGACGAGGCTTTCGCCGAGCGCGATGTCCGACCGGTCGAGCGAGAAGGCTGCGTCTATGCCGGCGGGTGCGGCAAAGCCGAAGTTCGAAAGAGCTGCCTCATGTCCCTGTTTCAGAAGCGTTCGCGAGGCATGGCGCAGCAATTGCTGCCGCTCCGGCGAGGCACCCACCATGTGTTCGGCCACGAAACCGGCCACCAGATCCGGGTGATCCTTGGCAATGTCGTTGAGGCTGTTGGCAACCGAGCGGCGCACATAGTCCTCGGGGTCGTCGAGGAGGGCCGTCAGGATCGGCAGGATCGGCAGGATCGGCTGGGGATCGCGGATGAGCTTCGGCAGCCGCATTGCCCAGGGCAGGCGCGGGCGGGTGCCTTCGCTCGCCAGACGCCTGACATGGTGATTGGCGTCCGTTACCCATGAGCCGATGATCGTGAGCGCCCGCTCCTGGTCCGTGTCGATGAACACGCGGATACCGAACTCGGAGGTGAAGTGCGGCGTCAAAGCGCGCAGCAGCCACAGCGATAGCTCGAAATCGCCAAGCCCGCGTGCGGCGACATATTGGCTGACGGGCAACAGGGTCCAGCCGCTGAGGCCGGGCCTCTCGTCGGTGTGCAGACAATCGCCAAGCTTTGCCGCGGCTTGCGGGAAGGACTGCGGTAGGGTTTCGATGAGCGCATCGCGGATCTGCAGCGATCGTTGCATCAGTTCCAGTGCCTCGAGATTGTCGCTGGCAAGCGCCTCGAACCTTTTGCGGTCGAATGTCGGGCAGCCGCGCTCAGGCGGTCTGCGATGGCGGTGACGACGCCCGGATGCAACAGGTTTTTCAGTGGCTCCGCCATCTCTCGGTACTCTCCCGGCTCAGATCTGCTGTTCGACAGCAAAATGCTGCATCAGCATTACCGCGCTGATTGCCGCCATGTAAGGGGCGAAATCCGGGTCGCGACGCACGCGTTCGCCTGCCGATCTGGCATCATCGAGCGTTTCCCACTCGACCAGATCCGCGAGCATGTCGGGCTTTTCGCACGAGCCGACGGCGCGCCAGGAAATGAAGCCCGGATAGTTTGAAACGGCCTGCATCGCCCGATGGCGCGCGGCTGCGGCCGCGGGCTTGTCCACAACGATGCAGACGGCGAGTTCGAGGATGCTCTTGGTGGTCATGTCATGCTCCATGTTGATTGCCGCTTGACTAAAGCACAGTGCAACTGACAGCCTTATGGCCATAGCCTTACATCGACATGCGATGGGAATACGCGAATGAGACCTGCCGACCGGCTGTTTCGAATCATCCAGCTCATGCGGGCGACCGGCCGGGCGATGACGGCGCAGGAAATCGCCGACAAGATGGAGGTGGCGCGGCGGACCATCTACCGCGACATGGAACACCTGATGGCTTCGGGTGCGCCGATCGACGGCGAGCGCGGTGTCGGATACCTCCTGCGCGAGAGCTTTGACGCGCCGCCGCTCGCTTTCACCTTCGAGCAGCTCGAAGCGCTGGCCTTCGGCGCGCGGGCCGTGCAGATGCTTGGCGACCACCGGCTGGCGCAGGCCGCGCGCGAGGCCATGGAAAAGATCGAACACGGACTTCCGCCCGAGCACGTGGCGCGGCTGCGCAGCGCCCCGATCCGCGCCTTCCGTTCGGCGCTGCAGCCGAAGCCGCCGCCGATGCTGGGTGACCTGCGCCGGGCGATCGCCGAGGAGCGCAAGGTGCGCATGGCCTATGAAAGCCTCGCCGATCAGAGCTCGGAGCGCACCGTCTGGCCGCTCGGCCTCAGCGTCTTCGGCCATCACTGGCTGCTGACCACCTGGTGCGAGCTGCGCCAGGACTTTCGCGACTTCCGGGTGGATCGCATCCGGGAGATGAAACTCGAGCGCGATCATTTCCAGTCGTCACCAGAGCGCAGCTTCGACGCCTATCTCTCGCGCATGTAGGATGACACCGTAAAAGTGCGCGCGATCGAGGAAAAGATGGAACCGGATCGGGCTTCATCCGTTTCTATTAAGGGCTTATTCTGGCCTGCCCACGAGCAACATCATTGCATGGGAGACAATCGTGCAGAACCGGACTTGGATACTGGCCGCGGATGGCAATACGGCGCGCTTCGTCAAGGGCGTCAACCTGCGGAAGGACGAACGTCAGCACCCGGAAGAAGAGGTTATTCACACCGACCCGAAACGCGCCCAGGATATCATGGCCGACAAGCCGGGACGCAGCCATTCGTCCGTCGGTCATGGCCGGTCGGCGATGGAATACAGCAGTGATCCGGTACGCGAGGAAAAGCATCGCTTTGCCGTCGATGTGGCCAGCAGGCTCGAAGGCTATCTGAACGACAACGCCTTCGACAGCCTGGTGATCTGCGCGGCGCCAAGGACGCTCGGAGATTTGCGCAAGCTGCTTTCTGCCAATGTAAGGCAGAAGACGGTGGCCGAAATCGACCGCAACTGCGTCACTGTGCCGATCGAGCAACTGATCGCCACCGCCCGCTCGGCCGTTTATCCCTGAAGCTTTTGCAGGGAAAGTGCTTAGCGGTTTCCCGTCTGGGCATGCGTAAGGCAGAGGGCGGAAATGCTCTCATACGCATGCCGCATCTTGATGTAACAAGGCGTCCCGTCAGAAATCCGTCGGGACGCCGCCTTCCTCCTTGCGTTTTGCAACGAAGGCGTCGAGTTCGTCTTCGATCACCGGGTCCAGCGGCGGCCGTTCGTATTCGTTGAGCTTCTGCTTGAAGACACGGTTGGCGTGGTCATAGGTCGTCGGCCGGCCCGCCTCCGTCCAGGTTTCGAAGTTGCGCCAGTCGGAAAGGATCGGCGAATAGAACGCTGTCTCATAGCGTTGCAACGTGTGCAGCGTGCCGAAGTAGTGCCCGCCGGGGCCGACGTCGCGCACCGCGTCGAGCCCGAGTGCATCCTCGCTGACATCGAGCGGCGTCAGGAATTCCGCCACCATCTGCAGCATGTCGACGTCGAGGATGAATTTTTCGAACGAGGCGGTCAGTCCGCCCTCGGTCCAGCCGGCCGCATGCATGACGAAGTTGCCGCCGCCTTGCGTCAGTGCCCAGAGCGATAGCGCGGACTCGTAGGCTGCCTGCGCATCGAGCGTATTGGCGGCGTTGGTGTTGGACGTGCGGTAGGGAATGTTGTAGCGGCGGGCGAGCTGGCCGCCGGCAATGACCGCCTTCATGTATTCCGGCGTGCCGAAGGCGGGTGCGCCCGTCTTCATGTCGACATTCGAGGTAAAGCCGCCATACATGACCGGCGCGCCGCGCCGGACCATCTGGGTGAAGGCGATGCCGCACAGCGCCTCGGCATTCTGCTGCACCAGGGCACCGGCGATCGTGACCGGCGCCATGGCGCCTGCGAGCGTAAATGGCGTGACCACCACCACCTGATTGCGCGACGACATTTCGATGATGCCCTGCAGCATCGGCCCGTCGAGGCGCAGCGGCGAGGAGGTGTTGATGATGGTGAACAGCGACGGTTCGCGCTCCATCTGCTCCATGGATATGCCGCGACCGATGCGGGCGATCTCGATGCCGTCGGTGTTCCGCTCGCGGCCGAGCGAATAGACGTGGAAGACCTTGTCGGTGAGCTTCACCATGTCGGAGAGGCAGTCGAGATGACGCACGGATGCGTGCAGGTCGACCGGCTCGACGGGATAGCCGCCGGTGGTGTGGATGATGTCGTAGGACTGGGCGAGCTTCACCAGCTTGCGGAAATCCTCCTGATTGCCGGTGCGCCTGCCGCCTTCGCGGTCGGCCACGAAGGGGGCGCTGGCGATCTGGGCGAAGACCAGATTGTTGCCGCCGATCGCGACGTTGCGGGCCGGATTGCGCGCATGCATGGTGAAGGAGGAGGGAACCGAAGCGATCATCTCCATGATCAGCCCGCGATCGAAGCGCACGCGGTCGGTGCCGGGGGTGATATCGGCGCCCGCTGCCTTCATGCGCTGGCGCGCCTCGGGCAGGATGACATCCATGCCGATCTCTTCCAGGATCGTCAGCGACGCCTGATGGATCGCCTCGAGCGCGTCTTCTGACAGTACCGAGGATTTGCTCTGGGTGTTGACGAGATTGAGATATTTACCGCCTGAGGATTTTCGTGTGCGCTCGCCACTGCGGCCGCCGGGCCGGCGTCGCCGCTCGAGCGGGGCTGAGGAAGTTTCACCTGTGGCAGCATCCGGAAACTGATCGTCGTTCATGAAAAACCCACCGCGTTGCCGATGGATTTCTGTCGCAGATTTTTCGCGGTCATGCCCCTGCCATTTGCGACAGTTCAGTTCTCTGGTGGAGTAAAGGCCGTCAAAATGCCCGCGGACGCCGACTGCTCGCCTCGCTCAGCGCTTGTCTCCGCGCAGCATCTCGCGCTTCCCGGCGAAGCCCTTGCGCTTCTCGACGGCAAAGCCGGCCGCCTGCAGATTGCGGCGAACGAAGCCGGCGGCGGCATAGGTGGAGAAGCTGCCGCCGGCCGCGGTCTTGTCGAACACCAGCCGCATCAGCTCCTCCGACCACATGTCGGGATTGCGGGACGGTGCAAAACCATCGAGGAACCAGGCATCGAAGCGCTCCTTCGCTTGGGCGAGCCCCTCCAGTGCTGTGCCGCAAACGACGGTCAGGCGAACGCCATCGCCAAGATCGATCTCGATCCTGCCGTCGTTGGTTGCCGGCCAGCGATCGGTGAGGGCCAGCCGTTCGGCGTCGATCTCCGGCCAATGGGACAAGGCGCGGGAGATTTCCTCCGCCTGCATGGGAAAGCGCTCGAAACTGACGAAATGCAGCGTGCCGTCCGTGGTCGCCGTAGCTTTCCATTGCCGCCAGGTTTCACAGAAATTGAGGCCGGTGCCGAAGCCCAGTTCGCCGATGGTGAATGCCCCGCCGGAGGCCCAGCGTTCGGGCAGGCCGTTGCCGGCGAGGAACACATGTCCGCATTCGAGCCGACCGTCGGTGCGGCAATAAAAATGATCGCCAAACTCCCTGGAATAGGGCATATCGCCCTCGTGCCAATCGAGGCTTTGATGGGCCGGGGGCTGGTTCGGTTCTGCGGCGGATCCTGTCATGCGATGGCGATAATCCCGCCACCGGAGAAGGTCAATCGATGAGCGAACTTTTGATCGTCGGCGGCGGCATCATGGGGCTCTGGGCAGCCCTTACGGCAGCACGGACCGGCATGGACGTGCAACTGGTCGACGAGCATCGCATCGGGGCCGGCGCCAGTGGCGGCATACTCGGCGCGCTGATGCCGCACATGCCGGACAAATGGAACGCCAAGAAACAATTCCAGTTCGACGCCCTGGTGTCGCTCGAAAGCGAGATCGAAACGCTCGAGGCCGAAACCGGACTTTCGGCAGGTTACCGCCGCAGCGGGCGGATCATGCCGCTTGCGAAGCCGCATCTGCGCGAGATCGCTCTTCGCCACGAGCAGGATGCGACGCGCAACTGGCGGGCAGGCGACCGCCAGTTCTTCTGGCACGTGCGCGACGAGCTGCCGTCCGGATGGCTCAGTGCCGAGGCGGCGGCTTGCGGATTGGTGTTCGATACGCTTGGCGGTCGGCTTTCTCCACGCCAGATGCTGGCGGTTCTGCGTGCGGCACTGGCGCAATCGCCGAACGTGCGGATCGTCGAGGGGACGGGCGTTCGAGCAATCCATCCGGGCCAGGGCCGCGCCGAACTCGATGACGCCACGGAAATCGCCTTCGGCCATTGCATAGTTGCTGCCGGCGTCGACAGCTTTCCGCTCGTCGATGCGCTGTCGGGACCTCTCCGTGGACCGAGCGGCACGGGGGTCAAGGGCCAGGCGGCGCTGCTTCTGGCCGATGTCGATCCGCAATTGCCCGTCATCTTCACCGACGGCGTCTATATCGTCGCCCATGACGACGGGCATATCGCGGTCGGCAGCACCAGCGAGAACAAATATGCCGATCCGCAGTCGACGGATGAACTGCTGAATGAGCTGCTGGTGCGCGCCGAGGCGCTGGTCCCGTCCTTGCGCGGGGCGGAGGTGGTCGAGCGCTGGGCCGGCATCCGGCCGAAATCGACCGGCCGGGAGCCGATCGCCGGGCGCCATCCGGATCACGAAAACCTGTCGGTCCTGACAGGCGGCTTCAAGGTGAGCTTCGGCATCGCCCACCGCCTCGCGCGCTTCGTCGTCGACGAGATCACCGGCCAGCCGTTGATCGACATTCCGGGATCCTTCTTGTGCCAGAATCACATAGCGGCACTTCGCGAGAAACATCTTTAAGCTGGCGGCATAAGAACGGCCCCGCCATCGGCGGAGCCATGTCGGGACGATCGTAAACCCGATCCTTACATCCAGTAAGGCGGCACGCCGTAATAGTCATAGACCCGGCGTCCGTTCTCGCTGTTCCAGTCGTATTCCTCGTTGCCGTGATATTTCGGCGCCCGCTCGACCTGTTCGCGAGTCACATCAGTCCGATAGCCGCCGAGGTTCTCATCATAGGTCAGCTTGGCCCAAGGCAGTGGATAGTGATCTTCCCCGATGCCGAGAAAACCGCCGAACCCGAGCACGGCATAGGCCACGCGACCGCTGCGCTTTTCCAGGATAACGCGCTCGATCGAGCCGATGTGCTTGTTGTCGGCGCCATAAACCTTCGTGCCTTCAACCTTGTCGCTGGCGATCAGGTCATGGGTTTCCTTGATCCCGGCGTCCTGAAGGTTCGCATTGTGATAGGTCACGCTTCTTCTCCATCGTTGTTTGCTACCTCAGGGGAACGGCTGGTCGGTGGGATGGTTCCGAAAAAGCTGCGGGCGCGATCCGGACGGTAATCGCGTGGTATTGCCCCTTCCACTTCGTCAAGCTGTCACGCAAATCACCTAAGACGCGGGCAATAGAGCGTCGCGTCTTCCCGGGGAGGGTATTGTTGAAGCTCTAAGATTTTGAACCTGCGCACCCTGGCGACGATCGAGATCGATTGTCGCGGGTCTGTGCCAGAACGGATTTCCGGAGCATGCGCATGCGTTACGCCATTTGTTTCACGCCGCCGATGGCCGACCCGCTTTCAACGGTTGCCGCCAGTTGGCTCGGCCGCAATGTCTATTCCGGCGAGCCCACCGAGTTACCATCGATCTCCGGATTGACCGCATCCGAGATCGCCTTCCATACGGCTGTCCCGCGTCGCTTCGGCTTTCAGGCGGTGGTGATGTCGCCCTTCCGGCTTCACCCCGATATGGACGAGGCGCAGCTACTCAAGGCGCTGATGCATTTTGCCGGCGCCCAGACGCCGTTCGAGATCGAGCGCCTGGAAGTGGCCCGGCTCGGCCACTGCTGGGGACTGATGCCGCAGATCCCGAGCACGGCGATGCATCTGCTGGCCGCCAGCATCATCCAGGAATTCGACGCGTTCCGCGCGCCGCTCAGCGAAGACGACATCGAGCGCTCCGACCCCGACAGGCTGACGGCGCCGCAATTTTCCAACCTGCATCGCTGGGGCGATCCTCATGTGATGGATGAATATCGCTTTCACATGATGCTGACCGGGCCGCTCAATCTGGACGCGATGCGCAGCATCGAGGCACCGCTTCGCGACCTGTTCGAACCATGCCTGGCGCCGCCGCTGACGATCGGCAGCCTGGCGCTGTTCGTGGAGCAGGAATCGGGCGCGCCGATGCGCGTCCACTCGCAACACCCGCTCGGCAAGATTTCGGCGGCCAAGCGGGCCGAACGGATCAAGCGGCCGGCAGCCGAGGCGACGCTTGCGCCAGGCCCTATCCCGCCACTGTCGCGGATGGTCGCCTCGCTGATGGCCGGCCGCTAACCGTCTGCACCGACGTCATTTTGTCTCGACAATCCGGTCGGCGGTGATACCGTTCCGGAAAATTCGAAGGGTGATTTGATGTCTGAGACTTCCTATCCGCGTGACCTCGTCGGCTATGGCCGCAACCCGCCCAAGGCAAACTGGCCGGGCGATGCGCGTATCGCCGTGCAGTTCGTGCTCAACTATGAAGAGGGCGGCGAAAGCTGCATCCTCGATGGCGACCTGGCCTCCGAGAGCCTGCTCTCGGAGATCGTTGGTGCACAGCCTTGGCAGGGCCAGCGCAACCTCAACATGGAATCGATTTATGAGTACGGTTCGCGCTCCGGTTTCTGGCGGCTCTGGCGCATGTTCACCAGCCGCGACGTGCCGTTGACGGTCTACGGCGTGACGTTGGCGATGGCTCGCAATCCCGAAGCGGTCGCCGCCATGAAGGAAGCGGGCTGGGAGATCGCCAGCCACGGCCTGCGCTGGCTCGAATACAAGGATTTCCCCGAAGAGGTGGAGCGCGAGCATATCCGCGAAGTCGTTCGGCTGCATACCGAACTGACCGGCGAGCGCCCGCTTGGCCTTTACCAGGGCAAGCCTTCAAGCAACACGCTGAAGCTCGTTCTCGAAGAGGGCGGGTTCCTCTATTCCTCCGATTCCTATGCGGATGAGTTGCCCTATTGGGTGGCGGGGCTGACGGCCGACAAGCCGCATCTGATCATCCCCTACACACTCGACGCCAACGACATGCGCTTTGCGACGAACCAGGGTTTCAACTCCGGCGACCAGTTCTTCACCTATCTCAAAGACACGTTCGACGTGCTCTATGAGGAGGGCAAGGAAGGCAACGCCAAGATGATGAACATCGGCCTGCACTGCCGCCTCGTTGGGCGTCCAGGCCGCGCCGCGGCGCTGGCGCGGTTCATCGACTATGTCATGTCGCACGACAAGGTCTGGGTGCCGCGGCGCATCGACATCGCCCGTCACTGGTATGAACACCACAAGCCGGAAGGGGCTCTCTGATGTCCGATCGCGACGCCTTCGTCAGCCGCTTCGGCGGCGTGTTCGAGCATTCTCCATGGGTTGCCGAACGGGCCTACGACCGGGCGGCCGCAACGGGACTTTCGGCCGGCAACGTGCACTCGGCACTTTGCCAGGCCTTTCGCGCCGGTCTGCCGCGCGAAAGGCTGGCGGTGCTGCGCGCCCACCCGGATCTTGCCGGCAAGCTGGCGATCGCCGGCAAGCTGACGGCGGACTCGACGGCGGAGCAGGCGTCGGCCGGCCTCGACCGCCTTTCGGCCGACGAGCATGCCCGGTTCACGGCGCTGAACGAGGCCTATACGCAGAAATTCGGCTTTCCCTTCATCATCGCGGTCAAGGGCCTGACGAAGAACGACATTCTCGCCTCGTTCGAAAGGCGCATTGACAATTCGACCGAAGAGGAATTTGAAACCGCCTGTGCGCAGGTGGAGAAGATCGCCCGCCTGCGGCTGCAATCCATGCTTCCAGGAGACGAAAATGCCTGACATACCCGTTCGCTATCTGCGCTCATCTTTACCGAGGGCAGTCGAACCGGACCATGCCGACGCCGCCGGCAATGAGCACCGCGGGGCGATGGCCTGATGTCGCGTATTCTTTCGATCGAACCCCTGACGCAGGATGCTTTCGCGCCGTTCGGCACGGTCATCGAGGCTGATCCGGCTTCGATGCGGTACATCAATGGCGGGACCACCGAACGCTTCCATGGCCTGGCGCGTGCCGATGTTGTCGGCGAGGGTGCCGATGTCATCATCAATATCTTTCGCGGCCAGCCGCGCGCCTTTCCTTACGCGGTGGCGATGATGGAGCGACACCCCTTCGGCAGCCAGAGCTTTTCGCCGCTCGAGGACCGGCCCTGGCTCGTCGTCGTTGCCGAAGACGAGGGGGGCCGACCGGGAATGCCGCGGGTGTTCCGGGCGAACGGGCGGCAGGGCGTCAACTACGGGCGCAATGTCTGGCACCATCCGCTGATGTCGGTGGGCGCGGTCAGCGACTTCATCGTCGTCGATCGGGATGGGCCGGGAAACAATCTCGAAGAATATGTCTACGACGAGCCCTTCGTCATCGAGAGCGCAATATGAAGGAAGAGCAGCGATGAGCAGCACCGGCCGCCTGACCACCCATGTCCTCGACACTGCGCTCGGCACGCCGGCCGAAGGCTTGCGCATCGACCTCTTTTGGCTCGAAGGCGACGAGCGGCAACTGATCCGCACCGTTCATACCAACAGCGACGGACGCGTCGATGGGCCCATGGTCGAAGGCATCGGCTTCATGGCGGGCAGCTACGAGTTGGTCTTCCACGCCGGCGACTATCTTCGTCGTGTCGGTGCGGACCTGCCGGAGCCTGCCTTCCTCGACCTGATCCCGCTGCGCTTCGGCATTGCCGATCCGGCCAGCCATTATCACGTGCCGCTGCTTCTTTCGCCCTACGGCTACTCGACCTATCGCGGCAGCTGAGCGTGGGTGGATGAGTGTTCGCGGCGTAAAATTCAGTCGAAAACCGTCGCCTTGATCGGGATTGTGTGAGACGATTTTGAGACTCACGAGGGGAATTCGATGCGTTTCATCAATCCGATCCCTTTCGTCCGCGACATCGATCGATCCAGGGACTTTTACCGGGAGACACTCGGTCTGACGGTGTTGAAGGACTTCGGAAACTTCGTTCTCTTCGAGACCGGTTTTGCGATCCACGAGGGTCGTTCGCTGGAACAAACAGTCTGGCGGGAAGTCGGTCCCGCGGAAGAACCCTATGGGCGAGGGAACCTGCTGCTCTACTTCGAGCATGAGAATATCGAAGCGGCCTTCGAAAGCATTGCGCCGCAGGTGGAGCTGATCCACCCGATTGAGCGGCAAGCCTGGGGACAGCGGGTGTTCCGTTTTTATGATCCCGACGGGCACGCAATAGAGATCGGAGAGCCGCAAACTCTTGGATCTACTGCATAATTCCTCAAATCTGATCCGATTTGAGGATAGAATTATGCAACAAGTTTGAAGCGATACAGCGTCCTTTGCGCGTCATATTTGACGCGCGGCGCTGTAAAGGCGACCTGCATCAATCCTGAAGCTTACGACTGAACCGCCCGTCTCAAAGGACGGTTCGCCGCAAGAAACGATCGCATACGTTTAGTTTATGCGACCAATTTGGAACTGCAGGCATTCCACACACGTGTTGGAGGCCGGCCGCGAAGCCGCCCTTTTCAGGCAATCCGGCTTCGCCGGTTGGCGCGCTCGATCAATCCGCGAGAATGTCGCGGTTGACGTCGTTGATATCGCGCTTGCCGCAGAGCGCCATGGTGATGTCCATCTCCTTGCGGATGATTTCCAGCGCCTTGGTCACGCCTTCCTTCCCCATGGCGCCGAGGCCGTAGAGGAAGGGGCGGCCGATATAGGTGCCCTTGGCGCCCATGGCGACGGCCTTCAGCACGTCCTGGCCGGAGCGGATGCCGCCATCGAGATGCACCTCGATCTGGTGGCCGACCGCATCGACGATGCGCGGCAGCATGCTGATCGAGGAATGGGCGCCATCGAGCTGGCGGCCGCCGTGGTTGGAGACGATGATCGCGTCGGCGCCGGTCGCCGCCGCCATCTTGGCGTCTTCCGGATCGAGAATGCCCTTCAGGATCAGCGGACCGCCCCAGCGCTCCTTGATCCATTCGACGTCCTTCCACGAGAGTTGCGGGTCGAACTGTTCTGCCGTCCAGGCGCCGAGCGAGGACAGGTCGGTGACGCTCTTGGCGTGGCCGACGATATTGCGGAAGGTGCGGCGGTTGGTGCCGAGCATCTTCATGCACCAGCCGGGACGTGTCGCCATCTGCCAGAGATGCTTGGGGGTCAGCTTCGGCGGGGCCGACAGGCTGTTGCGCAGGTCCTTGTGGCGCTGGCCGAGGATCTGCAGGTCGAGCGTCAGCACCAGTGCCGAGCACTTGGCGGCCTTGGCCCGGTCGATGAGGTTCAGCACGAACTCGCGCTCGCGCATGACGTAGAGCTGGAACCAGAAGGGCTTGGTTGTGACCGACGCGACATCCTCGATTGAGCAGATGCTCATGGTCGACAACGTGAAGGGAACGCCAAAGGCTTCGGCCGCCTGGGCTGCCAGCATCTCGCCATCGGCGTGCTGCATGCCGGTCAGCCCCGTCGGCGCCAGCGCCACCGGCATCGACACTTTCTGGCCGATCATGGTCGTTTCCAGCGAGCGGTTGGTCATGTCGACCAGCACCCGCTGGCGCAGCTTCACCTTGGCGAAGTCTTCCTCGTTGGCGCGATAGGTGCCCTCGGTCCAGGCGCCGCTGTCGGCGTAATCGAAGAAGAGCTTCGGTACGCGGCGCTTGGCAAGGGCCTTGAGGTCGCTGATTTCGAGGATTTGCGTCATGGAAACGGCCTTCATCTGAAACACAGGTTAGAGCGGGATGCGGGCGGAAAGCCGCGGACACTTTTCCGCACCCAACTCTTGGGATGACTACCGAGGCCTTACCATGTTTGCCGGAGGCTTGTTAATAGCGCGGACGCAAAGAGGTCAATTTTTTTGACCTCTTTGCCAATGACGGTGAAGTCAGGCAGCAGCGAGTGCCGCCTTGGCCGGTTTTCCCGCCACATAGGTCTCGACGATCGCGCGGTCGTCGCCCATGGTCTGGAGCAGGAAAAGTTCATCGGCGAGTGAGTTGACCACTTCGGCGCGCAGCGCCATCGCCGGTGTTGCCGCCATGTTGAGCACGATGAAGTCGGCGTCGGTGCCGGCCTCGAGCGTGCCGATGCGATCGACCAGCGACAGCGCCTCGGCGTTGCCGCGGGTCATCATGAAGAAGCTGTCGAACGGGTTCAGCCGCTCGCCCTGCAGTTGCAGGATCTTGTAGGCCTCGTCGAGCGTCTTCAGCATCGAATAGCTGGTGCCGCCGCCGATATCCGAGGCGACCGAGGTGCGTACCGGCTTTTCGCGCCGGTTGAGCGCCCGCAACGGGAAAAGGCCCGAGCCGAGGAAGAGGTTGGATGTCGGGCAGAAGACCGCGACCGATCCCGTCTCGCACATCACGTCCGCCTCGCGGTCTGAGAGGTGGATGCAGTGGCCGAACAGGCTCTTCGGCCCAAGCAGCCCATAACGGGCGTAGACGTCGGTATAATCGGTGGCTTCCGGATAGAGTTCGCAGGTAAAGGCGATCTCGTCGCGGTTTTCCGACAGATGTGTCTGGACATGCAGGTCGGGAAACTCATGCACCAGCGATTTTGCGACGTCCATCTGCTCCGGCGTCGAGGTGATGGCAAAGCGCGGAGTGATGGCGACATGGTTGCGGCCCTTGCCGTGCCAGTCGCGGATTACCGCGCGGGTCTCGTCGTAGCCCATCTGCGGCGTATCGAGCAACCCCTGCGGGGCATTGCGGTCCATCATCACCTTGCCGGCGATCATGCGCATGTCGCGGCGTAGCGCCTCGGCGAAGAAGGCGTCGGCGGATGCCTTATGCACGGTGCAATAGGCGGCCGCCGTCGTCGTGCCGTGGCGGACCATTTCGTCGAAGAAACGGCTGGCGATGCGCTCGGCATGGGCGGTCTCGACGAAGCGGCACTCTTCCGGGAAGGTATAGGTGTTGAGCCATTCCAGCAGGTTGGCGGCGTAGGAGGCCATCACCTGCATCTGCGGGAAATGCAGATGCGTGTCGATGAAGCCCGGCACGATCAGGTGCGGGCGGTGATCGATCTCGACGATATCATCCGCTGCCTCGGCCTTCACAGTCGCGTAGGTGCCAGACGTTTTGATCCGGCCGTCTGCGACCAGCAGCGCGCCATCGCTTTCATAGGTGTAGGCGGCGCTGTCCTCGATTGCCATTGGCGCGCGGTGAAAGCTCAAGAGGCGGCCGCGGATGAGCGTCGTTGTCATTGTGTCTTGCCTTCCTCGACGGCGCTTTCGAACCAGGCTGCCAGCAACTGGCGCTCGTCCGTCGTCATGTCGGTTATGTTGCCGGGCGGCATGGCATGGCTGCGCCCCGCCTGGATATAGATTTCGCGGGCGTGGGCGGCAATCTCCTGATCGCTCTCTAACACCACACCCTTCGGCGGCCGGGCGATGCCCTCATAGACCGGTTCGGCTGCGTGGCACATGGAACAGCGGGTCGAGATCGCGTCCTTGACGGCGGGGAAATGCGCATTCTCCGCAAACCGGGCAAAGACCGGCGCGACCTCGGCTTTTTCTTCGCCGGTCAGCACCTTCGGCACGGTCGACAGCCACATGATCAGGATGAAGAGGAGGACGGTGACGAGCCACGTCCAGGTAGGCCTACCCTTGCGGGCATGGGTCGTATTGAACCAGTGCCGGATGGTGACACCCATCAGGAACACCAGCGCCGCGATGATCCAGTTGAAGGCGGTGGCAAAAGCCAGCGGATAGTGGTTCGACAGCATGAAGAAGATGACCGGCAGGGTCAGGTAGTTGTTGTGCAGCGAGCGCTGCTTGGCCTGGGCGCCGAGCTTCGGGTCGGGCGTGCGCCCGGCGATCAGGTCGGCAACGACGATCTTCTGGTTGGGAATGATGAGGAAGAAGACGTTGGCCGACATGATGGTGGCGGTGAAAGCGCCCAGATGCAGGAAGGCGGCGCGGCCTGTAAACACCTGGGTATAGCCCCAGGCCATGATCACCAGCGCCACATAAAGAAGCGCCATCAGGCCCCAGGTGTTGTTGCCGAGCGGCGACTTGCAGAGCAGGTCATAGAAGACCCATCCGATGCCGAGCGAGGCGAGCGAGATCAGGATCGCGGACGTTGCCGAGATATCGAGCACGTGGCGATCGATCAGGAAAAGATCGGCACCGCCGTAATAGACCAGACAGAGCATGGCGAAGCCCGAAAGCCACGTCACGTAAGATTCCCATTTGAACCAGGTCAGGTGCTCGGGCATCGAGGCGGGGGCGACCAGATATTTCTGGATGTGGTAGAAGCCACCGCCATGCACCTGCCATTCCTCGCCGTAGGCTCCAACAGGCAGGTGGTCGCGCTTCACGAGACCGAGGTCGAGCGCGATGAAATAGAAGGATGAGCCGATCCAGGCGATGGCGGTAATGACATGCAGCCAGCGCACAGCAAAGGCCAGCCATTCCCAGGCGATGGCGAACTCGTACATTCAGGTCCCCTTTATTCTCTCCGTCAGCGCACCTTGCGCAAAAACCGGGAGTTGGGGAAGGGGGCGAATGCGCCTCCAAGCGTAAATTGCCGCGATCGGGACGATTTCGGGGTGAATTCACCCGGAATGATAAACCTGATGGATTCTAATGGGTTACCCTAGCTCGCGGAAGCCGCCTTGCGCTCTTCTACCCAATCGGCCCCGAACTGAACCGACGGGCAGAGTTCGCTGAGGATCCAGTCGCGGAAGATGCGGATCTTCGGGGTGTTGCGGCGCGCATGCGGGTAGGCCAGCCAGTAGTCGCAGCCGTCGCTGCAGCGCAGGTCGAAAGGCTGGTAGAGCCGGCCAAGCGCTACGTCGTCACCGTAGAATTCCGGTGTCAGGATCGCCACGCCCTGGCCGGCAACGGCGGCGCGCGCCTCGAAGGATTGCGCGCCGAGCCGGCTTGTCGGGCGGCCCTCGAGATCCGGATCGTCGACGCCGGCGGCCGAAAACCAGATCCGCCACCAGGGGTCGCCGGCATCGATGATCCTGAGCTTCAGGAGATCACGCGGCTCGCGGATGCCGCCAACGGTTTCGGCGAGTGCCGGGCTCAGCATCGGGCTGAACTCGACGCGCATCAGCGGATGTGTGTCGAGGCCCGGCCAGACGCCGGCGCCGGAGCGGATGGCGAGATCCGTGGGTTCCTTGGCAAAATCGACGAGGTTGTCGTTGGTGTCCAGGCGCACGGCGATGGTGGGGTGGGCGAACTGAAACGAGCCGATGTTGCGGGCGAGCCATTGCGAGGCGAAGGTCGGGGTCGAGCTGATCAACAGTGTGCTGTCGATATCGCCGCGCGCTGAGGAGACGGCCTCCTGCAGCATCTCGAAGGCTTCGGTGACCCGTGGCGCCAGCCGCTGGCCGACATCGGTCAACGCGATCTGGCGTGGGCGGCGCAGGAACAAGGGCTCGCCGACGCTCTCCTCGATCAGCTTGACCTGGTAGCTGACGGCGGTCTGGGTCATGCCCAGCTCCTCGCCGGCCTTGGTAAAACTGCCGAGCCGGGCGACGGCTTCGAAGACCCTCAACGCATTCAGCGGAAACTGCTTGGACATCTTCATGGATAAGTTCTCTTGATGCATGCAGACGGATGTTCGATTGGAACTCAATCCTCTTCCACGGCATCCTGCAAGTCAACTTCCCAAGACGAACAGGTGCTCAAAATGACTTGCGACGTTATCGAACATACTGAAAGAAAACCGCTTCTTTCGCTGGATGCGGTCGTGCGGCTCACGTCCACCCTGTTTGGCCGTGCCGTTGTCGCCAAGCCGGTGCTCGACGTCAATGCGCTGTCCGACCATATCAAAAGAGACATGGGTTTCATGGATGGCCGTGGCCCCTATGGGGACGATGTCGAGGCGCAGGCCGACGCGCACCGCCTCGTCAACATCGACGAGCTGCCCCGGATCTGACCGGAGCTCTCACACGCCGCGCGTCGAACGGGATGCGCGGCGATGTCATCAATCAAGACGATTGTCGAAGGCGTTCGACGGCCATCAGCACGCGCTCCGGCGTCGCCGGCGCATCAAGGCGCGGGCATTCGCGATAATCGGCAACGCTCGCCACCGCCATCGACAGCGCCTCGAGCACGGAGATCGGCAGCATGAAGGGCGGTTCGCCCACGGCCTTTGACCGCCCGATGGTCTTTTCCGCATTTTCCGACCACTCGGCCAGTTTGACGTTGAAGATCTTCGGCCGGTCCGAGGCGAGCGGGATCTTGTAGGTCGAGGGTGCGTGCGTGCGCAGTCGGCCCTTGTCGTCCCACCACAGCTCCTCCGTTGTCAGCCATCCCATGCCCTGGACGAAACCGCCTTCGATCTGGCCAAGGTCGATCGCCGGATTGAGCGAGCGGCCGACATCGTGCAGCACGTCGACGCGATCGACCATGTATTCGCCGGTCAGCGTATCAACAGATACTTCCGACACCGAGGCGCCATAGGCGAAGTAGTAGAAGGGCGTTCCCCGTCCGGTCGCGCGGTCCCAATGGATTTTCGGCGTCTTGTAGAAGCCGGCGGCCGAAAGCTGCACGCGCGCCGTATAGGCAAGCTTGATGAATTCCGGGAAGGGTACCAGTTCTTCGCCGATCTTCACGTGATCGGGAACGAAAGTGACGTTTTCCGCCGTCGTCTGCCAGCGCTCGGCTGCAAAGGCGACGAGCCGTTCCTTGATCTGGCGCGCCGCATCGAAGGCGGCCATGCCATTGAGGTCGGAGCCGGACGATGCAGCGGTCGCCGAGGTGTTGGGGACCTTGCCGGTCGTGGTCGCGGTGACGCGCACGCGGTCGAGATCGACCTGGAAGCTGTCGGCGATGACCTGCGCGACCTTCACATAAAGGCCCTGGCCCATTTCCGTGCCGCCGTGGTTCAGGTGGATCGAGCCATCCTGATAGATGTGCACGAGGGCGCCGGCCTGGTTAAATGCGGTCATGGTGAAGGAGATGCCGAACTTCACCGGCGTCAGCGCGATGCCCTTGCGAATGACACGGCTCGCACGGTTGAACTCGATAATGGCCATGCGGCGCGCCTGGTAATCGGCGTCGACTTCAAGCTCGGCGACGATCCGGGCGATGATGTTGTCTTCGACCTGCTGGTGGTAAGGGGTGATATCCCGGCCGGAACCCTTCTCGCCGTAGAAATTGAGCTTGCGGATCTCGAGCGGATCCTTGCCGAGAGCGTAGGCGATCTCTTCGATCATGCGCTCGCCGCCGACCATGCCTTGCGGGCCACCGAAGCCGCGATAGGCGGTGTTGGAGACGGTGTTCGTCTTCAGCGGCTGCGACGTCAGTTTTACATGCGGGTAGAAGTAGGAGCTGTCTGCGTGGAACAGCGCGCGGTCGGTCACCGGTCCGGAGAGATCGGAGGAGTAGCCGCAGCGCGCAGCGTAATTGGCGTGAACGGCGTGGATGCGGCCTTCCTCGTCGAAGCCGACATCGTAGTCGACGAGGAAGTCGTGACGCTTGCCGGTGGCGGTCATGTCCTCGTCGCGGTCGGGGCGAAACTTGACCGCACGGCCGAGCTTTTTCGCCGCCACGGCTGCAAGGGCTGCGAACTGGTTGCCCTGCGTTTCCTTGCCGCCGAAGCCGCCGCCCATGCGGCGCACATTGACCGTGACCGCATTGGAGGGAACGCCGAGCACGTGCGAGACCATGTGCTGGATTTCGCTTGGGTGCTGGGTCGACGACCAGACGGTGACCTCGTCGTCCTCGCCGGGAATGGCAAGGGCGATATGGCCTTCGAGGTAGAAGTGCTCCTGGCCGCCGATGCGCATCCGGCCCTTCAGCCGGCGCGGCGCCTTTTCCAGTTCAGCGTCGGCATCGCCCCGCTGCAAGGTCAGGGGCTGGGTGACGAGCTCGCCGCCATGGGCTACCGCATCGGTGATATCGGTGAAATGCGCCAGGTCGCGATAGCTGATCTTCGCCAGCCGGGCAGCACGACGGGCGATGTCGCGCGTCTCGGCGATGACGGCAAAGGCCGGCTGGCCGTGGAACTGCACGATGCCGTCGGCAAGCACCGGCTCGTCATGCAGGTGGCTGGGGCTGATATCGTTGGAATGCGGCATGTCGCTCGCCGTCAGCACGCAGACGACGCCGGCCGCCGCGGCGACGGCCGAGAGGTCCATGGCGGTGATTTCGGCGTGGGCGCGGTCGGTCATCCCCAGCGCACCGTGCAGCGTGCCCGCCGGTTCCGGCATGTCGTCGATGTAATCGGCGGTGCCGGTCACGTGCTTGTGGGCGCTGTCATGGCGCTGGTGCGAATGCATCTGCCCCTTGATCGCCTTGCGTTCTTCGAAGGTCGACTTGTCCATGATTACCTCTCTCCCGCCGCGTAGCGCACGAGCTCCGCCGGCTGGCCGCCACTTTCCAGGAAAAAGCGCATCAGCAGGTTCTTCGCCGCCAGCATGCGATAGGTGCTGGTGGCGCGCCAATCGCTCAAGGGCTGATAGTCGGCCTCGAAGGCTGCCTGAGCGGCGCGCACCATTTCCTCGGTCCAGGGCTTGCCGATGAGCGCGGCCTCGACGGTTGCAGCGCGTTTCGGCGTGCCGGCCATGCCGCCAAAGGCGATGCGGGCGGTCTCTACCCGGTTGCCGTCAAGCGAAATGCGGAAGGCGCCGAGTAATGCGGAAATGTCCTCGTCGCGGCGCTTGGAGAGCTTGTAGGCCGCAAACAGCTCACCCGCCGGCAGCGCGGGCACGAAGACGCTCTCGACGAATTCGCCGGCTTTGCGGTCCTGCTTGCCGTAGGCGATGAAGAAATCTTCAAGCGGCAGCGTGCGCGTCCCTTCCGTCGAGCGCAGCGTGACAGTTGCCCCCAGCACGATCAGGGGCGGTGGACTGTCGCCGATCGGCGAACCGTTGGCGATGTTCCCGCCGATCGTGCCCATGTTGCGCACCTGTTCGCCGCCGATACGGTCGATCAACCGGCCGAAGGCTGGATAGGCTTTGCTGAGCGCTGCAAAGGCGGCTGAATAGCTGACGCCGGCACCAATGGTCAGGCCGCCGTCGCTTTCCTCGATGCGCTGCAGTTCGGCGATGCCGTTGATGAAGACGACGGGATCGATCGGACGCATCTGCTTGGTGACCCAGAGGCCGACATCGGTGGCGCCGGCAACCACCGTCGCGCCTTTGTGCTCGGCAAGAGCGGTCGCGAGGCCGGTGGCATCCGCCGGCACGATCAGACAGCTTTCACCGTGGCGGACGGTGATCGTTTTCTCGGGTTGAAGCGCCTTGAGGCGGGCGATGGTGGCCTCGCGCGCAGCCGTGATCGGATCGAAGATAGCAGAAGGCCGCGCGCTTGCGGCGGCCTCGGCCGCCTTGACGATCGGCTCGTAGCCGGTGCAGCGACAAAGGTTGCCTTGCAGCGCCTTTTCGATGTCGGCCCGGCTGGGATTGTCGTTCGAAAGCCAGAGGCCATAAAGCGACATGACGAAGCCGGGCGTGCAGAAGCCGCATTGTGAGCCATGGAAATCGACCATCGCCTGCTGCACGGGATGAAGCGTTCCATCCCTGGCGGCGAGATGCTCAACGGTGACCACATGGGTCGCATGCAACGATCCGACGAAGCGGATGCAGGCATTGACGCTTTCATAGACCAGCGTTTCGCCGGCGAGCCGGCCGACGAGCACGGTGCAGGCACCGCAATCGCCCTCCGCGCAGCCTTCCTTGGTTCCTGTCAGCCGGCGCTCAAGCCTGAGATAGTCGAGCAGGGTCGCGGTCGGCGCGACGTCGGAAAGCGCCACCTCGCTATCATTGAGGATGAAGCGAATGCTGTCGTCGTCCTTGCGTTCCCTAACCTTAGGCATGCCATTCATTCCTGCTGATGCATGGCCGCAAAAACCGGAAGCGTTCCCGGCGACGGACCATGCGCATTTTCATAGAGTTAGGGCGTCGTCCGCCTCGTCTCAATGGACGGGCGGCTCTCTATTGCGCCGTCCAGCCGCCGTCCATGGAAACATGCGTGCCGGTGATCTGCGCCGCATCATCGCTTGCGAGATAGACGGCGAGCGACGCTACCTGCTCGACGGTGATGAATTTCTTGGTCGGCTGGCCCTTGAGCATTACGTCGTTGATGACCTGCTCTTCGGTGATGCCGCGGGTGCGGGCCTGATCCGGGATCTGCTTTTCGACCAGCGGGGTCAGCACATAACCCGGGCAGATCGAATTGGCGGTGATGCCATTTTCCGCAACTTCGAGCGCGACGGTCTTTGTCAGCCCCATGATGCCGTGCTTGGCGGCGACATAGGCCGATTTGAACGGCGAGGCGACGAGCCCGTGGGCAGAGGCGATGTTGACGATGCGGCCCCAGCCCTTTGCCTTCATGCCGGGCAGGGCGGCGCGAATGGTATGGAAAGAGGAGGAGAGGTTGATGGCGATGATCCGGTCCCATTGCTCGACCGGGAAATCCTCGACCTTCTCGACATATTGAACGCCGGCATTGTTGACCAGAATGTCGACGCTGCCGAAGCGTTTTGCCGCCGTTGCCATCAGGTCGGCGATCTCGTCCGGCTTCGTCATGTCGGCCGGGTGATAGATGACCGTTCCCGTGGTGAGCGCCCCGACTTCGTCCGTCGCAGCCTTGATTTCGTCCGGCGTGCCGAAGCCGTTCAAGACGATGTTGGCGCCGCCCTTGGCAAAAGCCTTGGCAATGGCAAGGCCGATGCCGCTCGTCGAACCGGTGATGACCGCAGTTCTCGTCATTCCTGATCTCTCCCTTTGCAGCGCCGCTGATCTTGCCCGTTTTTTGCGGCGCAACAGCGTCAACCTACGCGTAAAACCGCTGAGGTGACAATTGTGTTTTTCAGGCCGCCGACGCAGAGTTGCGGCGGGAGGCCTTGTCACGATTTCTTGCGTTTTGTTTTCGTTTGACATTCGTTTTGCCATCGTATTGAAGTTTTTCGAAATGGACGCCACGCCCAAGAGGAAGGGCGTCGAGACACGTGATGTGAGGCCGGGGAGGGGCATATGGGCGGATATATTCTCGCGATCGATCAGGGCACGACATCGAGCCGGGCGATCGTCTTCGACGGCAAGCAGCAGGTAGCAGGCCTCGACCAGAAGGAATTCAGGCAGCACTTTCCGAAATCCGGCTGGGTCGAGCACGATCCGGAGGAAATCTGGGATAGCGTCGTCGTCACCGTCAACGAGGCGATCAGGAAGGCGGGGATCTCCCCAAGCGATATCGCCGGCATCGGCATCACCAACCAGCGCGAAACGGTGGTGGTCTGGGATCGCGAAACCGGCAAGCCGATCCACAACGCCATCGTCTGGCAGGACCGCCGCACATCAGCCTATTGCGACAAGCTGAAGAAACAGGGTCTCGAAAAGACCTTCACCAAGAAGACCGGTTTGCTGCTCGATCCCTATTTCTCCGGCACCAAACTCAACTGGCTGCTGTCGAATGTGAAGGGCGCCCAGGCCAGAGCTGCCAAGGGCGAGCTTTGCTTCGGCACGATCGATACTTTCCTGATCTGGCGGCTGACAGGCGGAAAGTCCTTCGTCACCGATGCGACCAACGCCTCGCGCACGCTGCTCTACAACATCGCCGACAATGCCTGGGACGACGAGTTGCTCGACATCCTGCGCGTTCCCCGCGCCATGTTGCCGGAGGTGAAGGACTGCGCCGCCGATTTCGGCGTCACCGACAAGGAGCGCTTCGGCACGGCGATCCCGATCCTCGGTGTTGCCGGCGACCAGCAGGCCGCCACCATCGGCCAGGCCTGCTTCAAGCCGGGCATGCTGAAATCGACCTACGGCACGGGCTGCTTCGCATTGCTCAACACCGGCAAGGACATGGTGCGCTCGAAGAACCGGCTGCTCACCACCATTGCCTACCGGCTGGATGGCGAAACCACCTATGCGCTCGAAGGCTCGATCTTCGTTGCCGGCGCGGCGGTGCAGTGGCTGCGCGACGGCCTGAAGGTCATCAAGGCGGCTCCGGACACCGGCACGCTTGCCGAAGGCGCCGACCCGTCGCAGGAGGTTTACCTCGTCCCGGCCTTCACCGGTCTCGGTGCGCCGCATTGGGATCCCGACGCTCGCGGCGCGATCTTCGGCATGACCCGCAACACCGGGCCCGCCGAGTTTGCGCGTGCCGCGCTCGAAGCGGTCTGCTACCAGACGCGCGATCTGCTCGAAGCCATGCACAAGGACTGGCGCAGCAACGGCAAGGAAACCGTGTTGCGCGTCGACGGCGGCATGGTCGTCTCGGACTGGACGATGCAGCGGCTTTCCGACCTCCTCGATGCGCCGGTCGACCGGCCGACCATCCTCGAGACGACGGCGCTCGGCGTTGCCTGGCTCGCCGGCAGCCGCGCCGGCGTCTGGCCGAAGCAGGAGGAGTTCGCCAAGTCCTGGGCGCGCGATCGCCGTTTCGAGCCGGCGATGGACGAAGCGACGCGCAAGACGAAGCTCAAGGGCTGGCGCAATGCGGTCAAGCGCACGCTGACCTAGAGCATTTCCAGGAAAAGTGCGAAGCGGTTTTCCGTCAGGAAATGCGTAAAAACAAGGAGATAGAGCGTTTCTGCGACTCCGCTTAAACCGGAAACGCTCTCGCCCCG
This sequence comes from Ensifer sp. ENS11, assembly GCF_014851895.1. Classification (NCBI taxonomy): domain Bacteria; kingdom Pseudomonadati; phylum Pseudomonadota; class Alphaproteobacteria; order Hyphomicrobiales; family Rhizobiaceae; genus Ensifer; species Ensifer sp. ENS11. The sequence goes on from NZ_JACVAN010000014.1 coordinate 37,522, forward strand.
GACCCTTGGCTTGATCCAAGCGCCGTTTGGCATCATCCGGGAAACACAGTGTTTCCCGGACGCGCATTTGCTGCTTTCGCCGGGGCCAACTATCTGTCGGTAGAACAACGATAGGATGGGCATCATGGAACTCGGGCTTTACACATTTGCGGATGTCGATCCGAACGCTGCCGACAAGGGCCGGGAAGGCCAGCGTCGGCTTGCCAATTTGCTGGAAGAGATCGAACTGGCAGATCAGGTCGGCCTCGATGTCTTTGGCCTTGGCGAACATCACCGCCCTGATTATGCAGCCTCGGCACCAGCCGTCATCCTTGCGGCAGCCGCCGCGAGGACGAAGACCATAAGGCTGACGAGTGCCGTGACGGTGCTGAGCTCGGACGACCCGGTGCGCGTGTTCCAGCAGTTTTCCACGCTCGACCTTCTCTCCAACGGCCGGGCCGAAATCATGGCCGGGCGCGGCTCGTTCATCGAGTCCTTCCCGCTCTTCGGTCAGTCGCTCGACGATTACGACCAGCTCTTTGCCGAAAAGCTCGACCTGTTGATGGCGCTGCGCGAAGCGGAAAAGGTCTCCTGGGCGGGCGAGATGCGCCCTGCGATCAGCGATCGCGGCGTCTATCCGCGTCCGCTGCAGGAGGTGCTGCCGCTGTGGATCGCCGTCGGCGGCACGCCGCAGTCGGTTGCCCGTGCCGGTGCCCTCGGGCTGCCGGTGGCACTTGCGATCATCGGCGGAGAGCCGCGCCGGTTCGCTCCGCTGTTCGATCTTTATCGCGAGGCCGCCCGTCGTGCCGGCCAGGATCCGGCAAAGCTGAAGACCAGCATCAATGTCCATGGCTTCATCGCCGATACGACCGATCTTGCCGCTGACCAGTTTTATCGCCCGCAGGCCGAGGTGATGAACCGCATCGGCCGGGAGCGCGGCTGGGGGCCGACGAACCGGGCGCATTTCGACCAGGCGCGCAGCCCTGCCGGCAATCTCTTCCTCGGCGACCCCGAAACCGTGGCGGAGAAGATCGTCGAGAACTGGAAGCTCTTCCGCAACGACCGCTTCCTGCTGCAGATGGCGATCGGCCCGATGCCGCATGCCCAGATCATGCGCGGCATCGAACTCTACGGCACCAAGGTCGCGCCGCTGGTGCGCAAGGCGCTTGCCGAGCAGGGGGCCGGACAGACCGTTTCGGCCTGAGCCGCCACAGGCCGTTCATGTCTCGCTTGTCGGCGCTGGAAAATCCGGCACCGACCGGTTACATGTGGGCACGAAAGCGAGACACGGATGACCCTCAACAACGAAGAAGATCTGCTGCGGCTGAAGGAAATCGGCCGCATCTGCGCCAATGCGCTGCAGGCTATGGGCGAAGCGCTCGAGCCGGGCATCACCACGGCGGAACTGGATGCCATCGGCCGCAAGGTGCTGGAAGAGGCAGGTGCGCGCTCTGCGCCGGAACTCTGCTACCAGTTTCCGGGCGCCACCTGCATCAGCGTCAACGAGGAAATCGCCCACGGCATCCCCGGCAGCCGCATCATCCGCGCCGGCGATCTCGTCAATATCGACGTTTCGGCTGAGAAAGACGGCATCTTCGCCGACACCGGCGCTTCCTTTCCGGTGCCGCCGGTCTCGGCAGCCATCGACCGCCTCTGCCGTGACGGCAAGCGGGCGATGTGGGTCGGCCTCAAGCAAGTGCGTCCGGACCAGTCGCTTGCAGCGATCGGCAATGCGATCGGCGATTTCGCCCGCAAGAACCGCTATTCGCTGGTCACCAACCTTGCCAGCCACGGCATCGGCCGCTCGCTGCACGAGGAGCCGAAGGAGATCGCGACCTGGCCGGATCCGAGCGAGCGGCGGCGCATGACCGACGGTATGGTCTTTACCGTCGAGCCGTTCCTCTCGATGGGCGCGGACTGGGCCGAGAGCGGCGACAAGGACGACTGGACGCTCTACAGCGAACCGCGGGCACCGACCGTGCAATATGAGCACACGGTCGTCGTCACGCGCGGCGGTCCGTTGGTGGTGACGCTGCCCGGCTGACGGGCCATCGTTCGATTCCTTCAATAGGACATTCAATTATAGTGATTTGTGGTGTTCGTTTTGCAGTGCAATAAAACTGCTTATGACCACGATCGACAGACCACATCACGCAAGCCTCGCCTCCACCGCTACCGCCGGCGCCATTGCCATGGCGGTCGCCATGGGCTTCGGCCGCTTCTCCTACACGCCGATCCTGCCGGCGATGATGACGGACCTCGGCCTATCGCCGGCGGATGCCGGCCTCATCGCCTCGGCCAATTTCGTCGGCTATCTCGCCGGCGCCGTGCTTGGCGCTTACGGCTGGGCGCATGGGCAGGAGCGAAGGATCGGGCTTGCTTCGCTCGCGGCAACCACACTGCTGCTGGCGGCGATGGGCCTGACGTCCTCGGTCTTGGTGCTCAGTCTCATCCGCTTTCTCGCCGGCCTTGCCAGCGCGTTTTCGATGATCTTCATCTCCGGCATCGTCCTTGGTCACGGGCTGTTGGCGCGGTCTGAACATGTGCCGGCCATGCATTTCGGCGGCGTCGGGCTCGGCATCGCCTTCTCCTCGCTCTGCGTCTGGTTGGCACCTCTCGCTGGCGCCGCCGGGCTTTCAGCGTCGCAAGCCGACTGGTTCACCGGCGCTCTTGTCGCGCTTGTCGGCACGGTCGTCGTCGCTCTGATGCTGCCGGCCGGTCCCGTCTCCGGCAACGGCGCCGCACGTGAAAAGCCGCTGACCTGGACCCGCCCCCTGACGGTGGTGACGCTGACCTATGGGTTGTTCGGCTTCGGTTACGTGATCACGGCCACGTTCCTGGTGGCCATGGCCCGCGACGCGAGCGGCGGCCACAGCATCGAGTTCCTTGCCTGGCTGTTGACGGGCCTAAGTGCAGCGCTGTCGGTCTATCTCTGGCGCTTCGCCGTGCCGCGCTTCGGGCTTGCCGGTGTTTACGCGATCGGTCTTCTGGCCGAGGCTGTCGGCCTTGTGCTCACCGTCAGCCTGCCGCTGCCCTATGCGCCGCTTGCCGGTGGCCTGATGCTGGGCGCCACCTTCATGATGATCACCGCCTACGGCCTGCAGATCGGCCGGCATCTGGCGCCGGAAAGTCCGCGCAAGGCACTGGCGCTGATGACGGCGGCCTTCGGTATCGGCCAGATCATCGGTCCGGTGGTTGCCGGCTGGTTGGCCCAGCGCACCGGCAGCTTTGCAGCGCCGACCTTGATCGCGGCCGCGGTGCTGTTCGTCTGCGGCGGGGTGATCGTTGCCGAACTCAGGCGGATCGCAGCGGCGCTGCCGCGCTGAGCGGCGGCGGGAAGGTTGCGCCGCTTGCCGTAACACATGATGAAATAACGGTAACGTTCATATTACCTGATTGTTGAAAAAGGTGCTTTGCCCTAGTTTCGGCGCTTCGAGAGGCGAGTTGTTCTCCTCCCCCGAAACGAGAGTGCCGTACTTTGTTCCTATCTTTCTTCCCGAAGCCGAAGCTCTTTTTCATTTCCTTTGTCGTCTGGTCGCTTGTCGCCATCGCCTTTTGGTATGGTGAAGGCGAGCAGTTGGGTGCAGTCTTCGGAATGCCGCCCTTGCCCTCGGATGCGCCGCCGATCACCGGGATTTCTGCCTTCTGGTCGCCCGCCTTCCTCTGGTTCTATCTCTACTTCGGGCTGGTCGTCGGGCTGTTCGCAGCATTCTGGTATGTCTATTCGCCACATCCCTGGCAGAACTGGTCGATCCTCGGCTCAGCCCTCATTCTTTTCGTCACCTATTTCCAGGTGCAGGTGAGCGTCGCGATCAACAATTGGTACGGGCCGTTCTGGGATCTGATTCAGGCGATCGTCTCGAAGACGAAGGTGGTGACCGCGGCAGAGTTCTACGGAGAAATCGCCGTCTTCCTCGGTATCGCCTTGGTCGCTGTCGCTGTCGCGGTCATGACCCGCTTCTTCGTCAGCCACTATATCTTCCGCTGGCGCACGGCGATGAACGAGTACTACATGGCCCACTGGGGCAAGCTGCGTCGTATCGAAGGTGCTTCGCAGCGTGTCCAGGAAGACACAATGCGCTTCTCCACGACGGTGGAGGGCCTCGGCGTCAGCCTGATCGACAGCGTGATGACGCTGATTGCGTTTACGCCGGTATTGATCCGGCTTTCGGCCAATGTCACCGAACTGCCGATCGTCGGTGACATTCCCTATCCGCTGGTTACGGCCGCTGTGCTTTGGTCGCTGTTCGGCACGGTGTTCCTGGCGCTCGTCGGCATTAAGCTGCCGGGCCTCGAGTTCCGCAACCAGCGTGTGGAAGCGGCCTACCGCAAGGAACTGGTCTATGGTGAGGACCACGCCGATCGCGCTCAGCCGCCGACGGTCGCCGATCTCTTCGAAAACGTTCGCCGGAACTATTTCCGGCTCTATTTCCACTATCTCTACTTCAACATCGCCCGCATTTTCTATTTGCAGATCAACGGCATCTTCTCGTTGCTGATCCTGGCGCCGTCGATCATCGCCGGCAAGATCACACTCGGCGCGTTGAACCAGATCTCGGGTGCCTTCGGGCAGGTGACGTCGTCGTTTCAGTACCTGGTTTCATCCTGGCCGACGATTGTCGAACTGCTTTCGATCTACAAGCGTCTGCGCGCCTTCGAAGCGGCAATCGACGATGAGCCCCTGCCGGAAATCGAGCAGAAGTTCATCGCGGTTGGTGGCGAGGAAGAACTGGCCTAAGCTGGGCCAGGAGAGGACCAATCAGAAGGCGGAGCGATCCGCCTTCTTTTTTGCCTGCTCGATCATCGGCAGCGCCTGGGCGTAGCTGACGCAGGCGACATCAGGCTTGCTGCAGACCTCGGTCAGCAGCCGGTCGAGCGCGCGCCAGTAGGCGCCGCCATTCATCTCGACGAAATGGAAGCCGAGCTGCAGCGGGATGCGGTTGCCGGCATATTCCTTGTCGAAGGCTTGTCTGTAGGCCTCGTAGGTGCGCGCTTCGAAGGTGGCGCTGTCCTTCTTGTTTTCGATACCCATGGAATGGCGCACGAACAGATTGTAGTCCATGCCGATCACCGGCCGCTTGGACGGCCCTTCCGGGATCAGCGGCAGGCCGAAGCGCGGCAGACCGTCCTTCTCCATCGGCCAGCCCGGCCCCTTGGTCACCAGGCTCGCGTCATAGGTAAAGACCGATGCCTTCAGGGCTGGCAGCAGGCCGTCGCTCAGCGACAGGTAGGGCGCACGGAAACCCTTGATGCCGGTGCGGGCAAATTCCGCCCAGCCTTGCGGCTCGGCATCCGGCCTGTCGGCCTTCTTCCAGGCATCGCGCAGGGCGATGTCGAATGTCGAGAATTCGCTTTGCCAATCGGCCTTCGTCCAGCCCTTGCCGTCGAAATGGCCGCAGGCGTGGCTGGCAATGTCGTGACCGTCGAGATGGGCCTGCCAGATGTGACCGGCGCGGGCCGCGATTTCCTCTCGGCTCTGGGCAAAGCCGACATTGGAACGACCCGGTTTCAGCCCCGGCGGTCTGTAGCTCTGCTTGCCGTCGGCGCGCGTCATCAGGAACGTGCAGGAGAGGAAATAGGTGAAATGCGCATTGGTGCGCTTGGCCATCGCCAGGCTTTTCTCCCACAGCGCGTTGTCATGCGCCCCATCGAAAGACACGATGACGAGCTGCTTGTCCTTGGCAGGAACGGTCGGTGCGGCCATATCGGGCGTGGGTTCGGCAGCCGCGACGAGGGCAGGGCAAAGGGCGAGGGAAAGGGCAATAAATGTTCGGATCATGATATCTGCGACGATTTGCGTATGCCGTCCCTTTATCCAGGAATGCGGCAATCCTTTGATCTGTCTGGAAATTTCTGTGCACTCCGGCTATGTCGATAGCCGACAGAACAATAATGAAGGACGGGTGACGACATGGCGCTACTGATATTGGGTATCGTGATCTTCTTGGGCATCCATCTCGTTCGCAGCTTTGCACCCGGCCTGCGCGCATCGGTGATATCGAGCAGCGGCACCGGCGCCTGGCATGCGATCCACGGTATCTGTGCGCTTGTTGGCCTCGGTCTGATTGCCTATGGCTTCGATCAGGCGCGCGCCACCACCGGCATGCTCTATACGCCCCCGGTCTTTCTTGCACACATCGCGCTGACCCTGATGCTGATCGCCAGCATCTGTCTTGTGGCCGCCTATCTGCCCCCGGGCAAGATCCGCGCGGCCACAAAACATCCGGCGATCCTCGCAATCAAGATCTGGGCACTTGCCCACCTGCTTGCCAATGGCGAGGCGTCGTCGGTGCTGCTCTTCGGCACCTTCCTCGTCTGGGCGGTGATCCTGCGCATTTCGATGAAAAAGCGCTGGCGCGCCGGCGAAATCACCTATCCGGCGTTCGTTTCCTATCGCTACGACCTCATCGCCATCGTGCTTGGTGCGGCCCTTTATGGCGTGATTGTGTGGAAGTTGCACGAACTGGTGATCGGTGTTTCGCCTATGGTTGTCGGCTAAATAACGCGCGCCCCCTTACAACAGCCGCAAAATCGGGTAGAAGGCGCAAAATCCTAATAGCGTGCAGGGAAGGCCGAGAGGCCGGGGCAATCGATGGCGAACCAAGACGACAGCTTTATCCGCGAGGTGAATGAAGAACTGCGTTCGGACCAGATGAAGAACATCTGGGCCCGTTTCGGCAGCGTCATCGTGGCGATTGCCGTGCTCATCGTTCTCGGAACCATCGGCAAGGTCGGCTACGACTACTGGCGTGACAACGCGTCGTCGAAGTCCGGCGACGAGTTCCTCCAGGCGCTGAACCTCGCCAAGGAAAACAAGGCCGACGAGGCGCTGGCCGCCCTCAACAACTTGCAGAAGGACGGCTATGGCGCCTATCCGGTGCTGGCTCGCCTTCGTGCGGCGACGCTGCAGGCCGAGAAGGGCGAGACCGATGCCGCCATCAAGGCGTTCTCGGAGATCGGCAAAGACACCGGCCTGCCTGAGGCGCTTCGCGACGCCGCCCGCCTGCGCGCCGCCTATCTGCTGGTCGATACCGGCACCTATGACCAGGTTTCGGCCGAAGTCGAACAACTGGCCGTGCCGCAGAACAATATGCGCCACTCGGCCCGTGAGGCGCTTGGCCTTGCTGCCTACAAGGCCGGCGATACCGCCAAGGCGAAGAGCTGGTTCCAACAGATCGTCGATGATCCCCAGAGCCCGCGCAATGTTGCAGGCCGGGCGCAGATGCTGCTCGACGTGATTGCCGCGAGCGGCAAAGCCTAAGCGCATATCCCTGAAGGCCGGCACCGGCCTTTGGAAAGGATATGTTGATTTTCAAAGTGTTGGAGCGCTGTATGTCTTGACGACGTGCAGCGCTTCAGGACGGAAACGGATACGTTCATGAGTTTCACCGTCGCCATCATCGGGCGCCCCAATGTCGGCAAGTCCACCTTGTTCAATCGTCTGGTTGGCAAGAAGCTGGCGCTCGTCGACGATACGCCGGGTGTCACCCGTGACCGCCGTCCGGGCGATGCCAAGCTCATCGACTTGCGCTTCCGCATCATCGATACCGCCGGCCTGGAACAGTCCGCACCCGACAGCCTTCAGGGCCGCATGTGGGCGCAGACCGAAGCCGCGATCGACGAGGCCGACCTGTCGCTGTTCGTGGTCGACGCCAAAGGGGGCCTGACGCCGGCCGACAACACACTTGCCGAGATGCTGCGTCGGCGCGGCAAGCCGGTCGTGCTCGTCGCCAACAAGTCCGAGGCCCGCGGTTCCGACGGCGGCTTCTATGACGCCTTCACGCTCGGTCTTGGCGATCCTTGCCCGATCTCGGCCGAACATGGCCAGGGCATGCTCGATCTGCGCGACGCGATCGTCGCTGCGATCGGCGAAGACCGTGCCTATCCTCAGGAAGACGACGTTGCCGAGACCGATATCGACCTGCGCCCGACCACCGGCGAAGCGGCGGAAGAGGACGACGAGGCCGAGCCTGCCTATGACGAGACCAAGCCGCTGCGCGTGGCGATCGTCGGCCGGCCGAATGCCGGCAAGTCGACACTGATCAACCGCTTCCTCGGTGAAGACCGGCTTTTGACCGGGCCGGAAGCCGGCATCACCCGTGATTCGATTTCGGTCGAATGGGACTGGCGCGGCCGCACCATCAAGATGTTCGACACCGCGGGCATGCGTCGCAAGGCCAGGGTGCAGGAGAAGCTGGAGAAGCTTTCGGTCGCCGATGCGCTGCGCGCCATCCGCTTTGCCGAAACGGTGGTCATCGTCTTCGACGCGACCATTCCGTTCGAAAAGCAGGACCTGCAGATCGTCGATCTCATCATTCGCGAAGGCCGGGCCGCCGTGCTTGCCTTCAACAAATGGGATCTGGTCGAGGACTGGCAGGCCGTGCTTGCCGATCTTCGCGAAAAGACCGAGCGGCTGTTGCCGCAGGCGCGCGGCATTCGCGCCATACCGATCTCCGGCCATACCGGCTACGGCCTCGACCGCCTGATGCAGGCGATCATCGACACCGACAAGACCTGGAACCGCCGTATCTCGACGGCGCGTCTCAACCGCTGGCTCGATTCCCAGCAGGTGCAGCATCCGCCACCGGCTGTCTCCGGCCGCCGCCTGAAGCTGAAATACATGACGCAGGTGAAGGCCCGCCCGCCGGGCTTCATGATCTCGTGCACGCGGCCCGACGCGCTGCCGGAATCCTATACCCGCTACTTGATCAATGGCTTGCGCAACGATTTCGACCTGCCGGGCGTGCCGATCCGCATCCACTATCGCGCGTCGGAAAATCCCTTCGAGAATAAGCGCAAGAAGCGCTGAGCCATCGGCGGCAGCGTCTGTGTCTTTGCAGCCCCTCGCGTCGATTTTGACGCGCAAGGGATGCTATCATGCCCAAAATCCGCAAGCGGCGGTCGGCTGCGGCGATGCCTCAGTCGACGAGCTTGTTCTTGTCGACCAGCGCGCCGTGATGGCCGATGACGCCGGCAGCGATGCGGGCGGCAAAGGCTGCAGATTCACTCGGCGTGTCGCCCGTGACGAGACGCGAGAGGAAGGCACCGTTGAAGCTGTCGCCGGCGCTGGTGGTGTCGACCACGCGCTCGACCGGCGTTGCCGGGACGTGGCTTGCTTCTGATCCCTCGAACGCCAGCGTCACACCCTTTTCCCCGTCCTTGACGACCACGTCGGCGACACCCAGCGCCTTGTAGCGCTCGATCGTCGCCTTGATCGAGCCGTCACCGAAATGCGTGACCTCGTCGTCGAAGCTCGGCATCACCAGGCTGGCGGCACGGGCGCCATCCGTCAGTGTCTGGCGCATGCGCTCGGCGTCGTCCCAAAGGCGAGGACGGATATTGGGGTCGAAGACGACGCGTTTACCCGCGGCCTTGGCGCGGCGCAGTTCGGCAAGCAGCGTTTCCACCGCCTCGGGCGCCAGGATCGCAAGGGTAATGCCGGAAAACAGGATGAGATCGGCGCCCTCGATGGCGCGGCGCAGATGCTCTGGGTCATCGGCGAGAAGTCTCGCTGCTGAAGCCGAGCGCCAATAGGAGAAGCTACGCTCGCCGTCCTTCAGATGGATCATGTAGAGGCCCGGCGTGCGACCCTTGATTTTGCGGACGGCCGCCGTGTCGATGCCCTTCTCGGCCATGAAGGCGAGCATTTCGTCGGAAACCGTGTCGGTGCCGACGGCAGAGCAATAGGCGACGGACCAGTCGATCGGCAGGAACAGGTGTGCATAATAGGCGGCGTTGAAGGTGTCGCCGGCATAGCTTTTGCGCAACAGGCCGCCCTCGGCCTGCATCAGTTCGACCATGCACTCCCCGATCGAAAGCATCGTTCCCGCCAACGTCTTCTCTCCCTTTGGTTTTTGCCGTGCTGACGGGATAAGGTTCAAGACCGGTCTCGGCAAGAGTTGTTTTTAGGGCGCTTGAGATTTGAGCGATGACTTGGCTGCCCTCCGGCGTTTACTCCCGCGCCGGGCGCGGTTACATCTTGGCGCACAGATCGGTTTCACGGGGGCAGGGCATGGCGTCTCAGCAGGTTTCGGGTGACGATTGGTGGCGCGGCGCTGTGATCTATCAGGTCTATCCGCGCTCGTTTCAGGATACCGATGATGATGGCATCGGCGACTTGAAGGGCGTCACGCGGCGGCTCGGCCACATCGCCTCGCTCGGCGTCGACGCCATCTGGCTGTCGCCCTTCTTCACCTCGCCGCAAGCCGACATGGGCTACGACGTCTCGGATTATTGCGACGTCGACCCGATGTTCGGCACGCTTGCCGATTTCGACGCGATGCTGGCGGAGGCGCACCGCCTCGGCCTCAGGGTGATCATCGATCAGGTGATTTCGCATTCATCCGACCGCCATCCCTGGTTCGTCGAAAGCCGGACCAGCCGCGAGAATCCGAAGGCAGACTGGTATGTCTGGGCCGATCCGAAGCCTGATGGCACCGCGCCCAACAACTGGCTTTCGATCTTCGGCGGACCGGCCTGGGAGTGGGACGGGGTGCGCAAGCAATATTACATGCACAACTTCCTTGCCTCGCAGCCGGACCTCAATTTCCACAATTCTGATGTTCAGGATGCAGTGCTGGATGCAGCGCGCTTCTGGCTCGACCGTGGCGTCGACGGTTTCCGGCTCGATACCGTGAACTTCTATTTCCACGACCGCCATCTCAGGGACAATCCGCCGCTGGTGCCGGATCCGGATGCGACGAGCAATGATGCGCCCGACGTCAATCCCTACGGCATGCAGGATCACCTCTACGACAAGAGCCAACCGGAAAACGTCGCCTTTCTCCAGCGGTTCCGGGCCTTGCTCGATGGTTATGGCGGCCGAACGACGGTCGGCGAAGTGGGGGACGGCGCGCGATCGTTGAAGACCGTGGCCGCCTATACCAGCGGCGGCGACAAGCTGCACATGTGTTATACCTTCGATCTGCTCGGCCCGGATTTCACTGCAGGTCATATCCGCCGCTGCGTCGACAATTTCCAGAAGGCTGTCACCGACGGCTGGGTGTGCTGGGCTTTTTCCAACCACGACGTCATGCGCCATGTCAGCCGCTTTGCGCGAAGCGATGCGGAACGGGAAGTGGTCGCAAAGCTGGCAATCACGCTTCTGGCGACCTTGCGTGGCTCGATCTGCCTCTACCAGGGCGAAGAGTTGGGTTTGACGGAAGCGGATCTTGCCTTCGAGGATTTACGCGATCCCTATGGCATCCGCTTCTGGCCGTCGTTCAAGGGGAGGGATGGCTGCCGCACGCCGATGGTGTGGGAGGCGGCCGCCAGGCATGCCGGGTTCTCCGTCGGAAAACCGTGGCTGCCGGTGCCGACAGAGCAGGCCCGCCTGGCGGTCGATACGCAGGAGGCTGGCGCTGGCACGGTGCTCAACCATTATCGCGCCATGCTGGCTTTTCGCCGGTCGCATGCGGCCCTGCACGATGGTGACATGTCGTTCATCGAGAGCAACCGCGACCTGCTGGCATTCATCCGCGAGAAGGATGGCGAGCGGCTGCTCTTCGTCTTCAACCTGACGCGCGTGCCGCAGGAATTTCTCGTTTCCGACGCGGCGATGGAAGGCGTGCCGTTGCCGGGTCAATCGGTGCGGGTCGCCGGCGGCGTGCTGAAACTCGATGCTCTGAGTGCCTATTGCGGGAAGCTCTGATGCGTGTGTTGCTAATGGACGGGGAGATGGTCGGCCGCTGGCTGGAGATGCGGCTTGCGCTCTGGTCCGACACGCCGGCCGCCGTGCACCGCGACGAGATCGATAGCAGTCTGGCTGCAGCCGAGCGACAGGCCGCGTTTCTTTGCGAGGACGATGCCGGTGTCGCGGTAGGCTTCGCCGAAGTGTCGCTACGCACCGACTACGTCAACGGCTGCGAGACATCGCCTGTTGCCTTCCTCGAAGGCATCTATGTGCTTCCGGGCTATCGCCGCCATGTCGTTGCGCGGGCGCTGATTACCGCGGCGGAACGCTGGGCGATCAGTCGCGGCTGCCGCGAGCTTGCATCCGACACCGATATCGACAATCTGGAAAGCCATGGCCTGCATATGGCGCTCGGCTTCGAGGAAACCGAACGCGTCGTCTATTTCCGCAAAGAGCTGTCGGTCGCCGCGGATAACTGAGCGAGCCGCGCTTCAGCCGATCAGCATGAACTTGTCGACGTCGACGAGGCCGCGGTCTGATATCTTCAGGTGCGGGATTACCGGTAGCGGCAGGAAGGCAAGTTGCAGGAATGGCTCTTCCAGCGTGGCGCCCAGCGCAAATGCCGCCTGGCGCAGATGGTGCAGGGTGTCGCGCACGGATTCGTGCGGTTCCAGGCTCATCAGGCCCGCGACCGGAAGCGCGATCTCGCCGGTGAGCTTGCCATCCTCGACGACGACGAAGCCGCCCTTGATCTCGCCAAGGCGATTGGCGGCGGTCGCCATGTCCTCGACGTTGACGCCGACGACGCAGATGTTGTGGCTGTCATGGCCGACCGTCGAGGCGATCGCGCCCTTCTTCAGGCCAAACCCCTGTACGAAGCCGTTGGCGTGGTTGCCGTTGACGCCGTGGCGCTCGATCACCGCCACCTTGATGATGTCGCGACCGAGGTCGACGCCGGTCTCGTTGCCATCCGCGGGCAGCCGGTAGCGGCGGTGCTCGGTGATGATCTTGCCCGGCAGGACGCCGATGACGGATGTCTCGCTGTCGGAGTAGGGCACGCCGAAGTCGCTGGCATTGACATGGCCGGCCTTGACGCTGTCGAGGCCGACGGGGGCGACCGGCTTGCGGGTGGCAAACAGTGCGTCGGTGACGCGGCGGCCGCCGGAAAAGACCATCTGCGCCCGGCAGCTTTCGAGACTGTCGACGACGACGAGGTCGGCGCGCCAGCCGGGGGCCACAAGGCCGCGGTCGCGAAGGCCGAAGGCGCGCGCGGCCGAGATCGAGGCGGCGCGATAGATCGCCAGCGGCTCGACGCCGGCGGCGATCGCGGTGCGGATCATGTGGTCGAGGTGGCCCTGCTCGGCGATATCGAGCGGATTGCGATCGTCGGTGCAGAGCGCCAGATAGGGCGAAAGCCGCTCGGTAATGATTGGCATCAGCGCGTGCAGGTCCTTGGAGACGGAACCTTCGCGCACCAGGATATGCATGCCCTTGCGGATCTTCTCCATCGCCTCGTCCGCGGTGGTGCACTCATGTTCCGTGCGGATGCCGGCCGAGAGATAGCCGTTGAGGTCCTTGCCGCGCAGCAGCGGCGCGTGCCCGTCGATGTGCCCACCCTGGAACGCCTCGAGCTTGGCGAGGCATACCGGATCCTTGTGGATGACGCCGGGGAAATTCATGAACTCGGCAAGGCCGATCACCTTCGGATGATCCCGGAAGGGCAGCAATCTTTCGATCGGCAGGTCGGCGCCCGCGGTCTCCAGATGCGTCGCCGGCACGCAGGACGACAGTTGCACGCGGATATCCATGATGGTTTCGAGAGCGGAATCGAGAAAGAACTGGATGCCCTCGGTGCCGAGCACGTTGGCGATCTCGTGTGGGTCGCAGATAACTGTGGTGATGCCGAGCGGCAGCACGCAGCGATCGAACTCATGCGGGGTGACGAGCGAGGATTCGATGTGCAGATGCGTATCGATGAAGCCGGGAACGACGATGCGGCCGGAGATATCGATCTCCTCGCGTCCCTCATAATCGCCATAGGTGCCAACGATGCGGCCGGCCGATATGGCGATATCGGAGGCGATCAGTTCACCCGTCACCAGATCGAAGAAGCGCCCGCCCTTGAGCACGATGTCGGCCGGCTCGCGGCCGACGCCCTGGTCGATCATTCGTTCCAAAGCCCTAGACATCTCTGCACCCCTCACTTCAGACCCGTAGATAAGATTAACCCTCTCCCCGTTGCCGGGGAAAGGGCCCTATTCGCAGATGGACGACGCAATCAGATATTGTTGACGAGAACGTCGCGAAGCTTGTCGAACAGCTCGTCGATCTCTGCCTTGGAGATGATCAGCGGCGGCGACAGCGCGATGATGTCGCCGGTGGTGCGGATCAAAAGGCCCTTTTCGTAGGCCTTCAGGAAGGCATTGAAGGCGCGCTTGGTCGGTTCGCCGGCGATCGGCTGCAGTTCGATCGCGCCGATCAGGCCGACATTGCGGATGTCGATGACATTAGGGCAATCCTTGAGGGAATGTAGGCCGTCTTCCCAATAGGAGGCAAGCTCGGCGGCGCGTGTCAACAGGCCCTCTTCCTTGTAGGTGTCGAGGGTGCCAAGCGCTGCAGCCGAGGCGATCGGGTTGCCGGAATAAGTGTAGCCGTGGAAAAACTCGATCAGGTGTTCCGGGCCGTTCATGAAGGCGTCATGGATTTCCGAGGTCACGAACACCGCGCCCATCGGGATCACGCCGTTGGTCAGCCCCTTCGCGGTGGTGATGATATCCGGCGTCACGTCGAAATACTGCGCGGCGAACGGCGTGCCGAGGCGGCCGAAGCCGGTGATGACCTCATCAAAGATCAGCAGGATGCCGTGCTTGGTGCAGATATCGCGCAGCTTCTTGAGATAGCCCTTCGGCGGGATCAGCACGCCGGTCGAACCTGCAACCGGCTCGACGATGACGGCAGCGATCGTCGAGGCATCGTGCAGGGTGACGATGCGCTCAAGCTCGGTCGCCAGATCTCCGCCATGCTCGGGCTCGCCACGGGTAAAGGCGTTCTGGGCCGGCAGGTGCGTGTGCGGCATGTGGTCGACGCCGGTCAGGAGCGTGCCGAACATCTTGCGGTTGGAGACGATGCCGCCGACCGAGATGCCGCCGAAATTGACGCCGTGATAGCCGCGCTCGCGGCCGATCAGGCGGAAGCGCGAGCCGTCGCCCTTGGCACGGTGATAGGCGAGCGCCACTTTCAGCGCGGTCTCGACCGATTCAGAGCCGGAATTGGTGTAGAGAACGTGGTTCATGCCCTCAGGCGCGATATCGACCAGGCGGTTCGCCAGTTCGAAGGCTTTTGGATGTCCGAGCTGGAAGGCCGGCGCATAGTCGAGTTCGCCTGCCTGTTCGCGGATCGCCTCGGTGATCTTCGGGCGACAATGGCCGGCATTGACGCACCAGAGACCCGCCGTGCCGTCGAGGACCGTGCGACCGTCATGCGTCGTATAGTGCATGTCCTTCGCGCCGACGAAGAGGCGCGGTTCCTTCTTGAACTGCCGGTTGGCAGTGAACGGCATCCAGAAGGCGCGCAGGTCGTTCGGCGTGGTGTTGAGGCGGTTCGACATTCCAGTTCTCCTCGGCATGGTCCCGTGTCGGGCGATCGCGCCCGCTTGGATTCTTTTACCCTTTGGTCAAACTATCAGGGCGCCGGTTCGGGTCAAGTCTGGAGCGCCGGCGCGTTATCGCTCAGGGCGCGCCCCGGAATTCGAGTGCGGTATATTCCGCTGGTGGCAAATGCCCGCCTATCCGAGGCGTCCCAAGAGTGGGAATTTCCGTTATCGGCTCAGACGTTTTCTCAAGTTTAACCTGTTTGCGTCAACGCTACCGCGCCGTGTATCGCCGGATCCATGGCAGTGTTTCCCGCCGTCCCCCGACGGTGCGGTCCGGTGGCGAAAGATGCGGAGTGGCGAGACAGTGTCGAGGTTGGGGATAGCGCCGGCGGCCATTGCCGTCCTCTTTCTGCCAGGCATGGCCGCGGCCGCCGACCTGATCGTCGACGGACGCTTCGAGCAAGGCCGGGACACTTTTTGGGCCGGGGAAGGCGTGGCTCTGACCCGGAGCGGAAGGCAGCTTTGTGCCGACGTTTCGGCGGGCGGTGACACCTGGGACAGGCTCATTGGTGTCAACGGGTTGAAACTCGAGCCCGGCCTTCACTACAGGCTCTCGCTGTCGACCGCGGCTGATCCTGCCCGTGCCGTGTCCGCCCGCATCCAGCGTGGCGCCGAGCCCTGGACGGTGCAGAGCGAGTTCAGCATCGCAGGCGCGCCGGAGCGTGCGCCGTTTTCGGCAGATTTCATGGCCTCCGAAGAGGATGAGGCCCAACTGATTTTCCCGCTCGGCGGCGCTGAAAAATCCTGGCGCTTCTGCATCGATGACTTGTCCTTGGTGGAGATCGAGGCCTCTGCTGGTGCGGCCAGCCGAGCGAACCAGGGGCCGGCCATTCGGGTGAACCAGCTCGGCTATTTCACCGATGGTCCAAAGCGGGCAACGGTGATCTCCGATGCGCGCCGCGCCATTTCCTTCCAACTGATCGATGCAGGCGATGCCGTCGTCGGCGAGGGGACAACGCGACCGAGCGGGTTTGATCCGTCCGCCGGCGTCAGGACGCACGTGGCGGACTTTTCCGCCTATGCCGTTCCCGGCAACGGGTACCGACTGGTCTCCGGTGACTGGACTAGCGATCGCTTTTCGATCTCTGACGATCTCTATGGCCGCCTGCGCGTAGACGCGCTCTCCTGGTTCTACCCGCAGCGCAGCGGTATCCAGATCCGCGGCGATATCGCCGGCAAGGCCTATGCCAGGCCGGCTGGGCATATCGGCGTCGCGCCGAACGAGGGCGACCAATCAGTCGGCTGCTTGACTGGCGACGAGGCCAAGGCGCTCTATGGCGACTGGTCCTGCTCCTATCGTCTCGACGTTTCCGGCGGCTGGTACGATGCCGGCGATCACGGCAAATACGCGGTCAACGGTGCGGTCTCGGTCGCGCAGCTGCTGGCGACATTCGAGCGCGGCCGTGTCTTTGGCGGTGCTGCCTCGCCCGTCCTCGGCGATCGGCTTTCGCACATTCCCGAAAGCGGCAACGGCATTCCCGATCTGCTCGACGAGGCGCGATGGGAGCTGCAGTTCCTGCTTGCAATGATGGTGCCGGACGGTGAGCCGCTTGCCGGGATGGTGCACCACAAGATCCATGACACAGAGTGGTCGTCGCCGCCGATGCTGCCAAGCGAGGATCCGAAACCGCGGGCGCTGCACCGGCCCTCGACGGCGGCGACCTTCGATGTGGCGGCCGTTGCCGCGCAGGCCTCGCGGCTGTTCGCGAAGGACAACCCGACCTTTGCCGCAACGCTGCTTTCGGCAGCGCGCAAGGCATGGGTGGCGGCCAATGCCAATCCGGTCCTGCTCGCGCCGAAATCCGACGGCAATTCGGGCGGCGGCGATTACGATGACGACGACGCGTCGGACGAACTCTATTGGGCCGCGGCAGAACTGTTCCTGACAACCGGAGAGGCGACGTACCTCGATGCGCTGCGCGCTTCTCCGCACTGGTCCGGCGATGTGCTGCCGTCGACCGGCGCGTTCCACTGGCGCAATGTTGCCGGTTTCGCCCGGCTGCAGCTGGCGCTCTACGGCGTAGCCCTGCCCAAGGCCGAACTCGACATGGTGCGAAGTTCGGTTCTGACGGCCGCGCGGACATTCCTGTCGCTGCAGGCAGCGGAACCGTTCGGGCAGATCTACCGCCCGGCGAACCACCAGTACGACTGGGGATCGAACCAATTGATCCTGCAAAACATCATCGTCCTGTCGACGGCCTTCGACCTTTCGGGCGACAAGGCCTTCCTCAATGCCGCGCGCGAAAGCATGGATTACATTCTCGGCCGCAATGCCATGGCGATGTCCTACATTACAGGTTATGGCGCGCGCTCGCCCGAGAACCAGCACAGCCGCTGGTACGCGCACCAGGTGGACCCGACCCTGCCCAATCCGCCGGTTGGCTCGCTTGCCGGCGGGCCGAATTCGACGCCGGTGGATGCGATCGCCAAGCAGCGGCTGCAGGGCTGTGCGCCGCAGACCTGCTATGCCGACGATATCGAGGCTTATGGCTCCAATGAGATCACCATCAACTGGAATGCGCCGCTCGTCTATGTCGCGTCGTTCCTTGCCGACGCACGCTAGGGGGCTGCAGCAATGACCGGGATAGCCTTTGTCGGAACCGGCTTCGTTGCCGACTACTACATGACGACGCTTGCCAACCATCCGCAACTGCGCCTCGCCGGCGTCTGGGATCGCGATGAAGCCCGCCTGGCGGCGTTTGCCGGCTACTGGAAGGTCAACCGCTACGCTTCACTGGACGCGGCGCTGGCGGATCCCGCGGTCACGATCGTCGTCAATCTGACGACGCCGGAAAGCCACTACATGGTAAATCGCGCAGCACTTCTGGCCGGCAAGCATGTCTATTGCGAAAAGCCGCTGGCCATGGATGTCGAGCAGGCCAGCGAGCTGGTGGATCTGGCGCGAGTGCGGGGGATGGTGCTTGCCGGTGCGCCGGCCAATGCGCTCAGCGAAGCGCACGCGCTCTGCACCTCGCTTCTTGCGAGCGGCGCCATCGGCACGCCACGCCTCGTCTATGCGGAAATGGAAGATGGTCCGGTGTTCCAAGCCAACTGGCGCGAGTGGCGCAGCCGTTCCGGCGCCCGCTGGCCCGGCGTGCATGAGTTCGAAGTCGGCTGCACACTCGAACATGCAGGTTATGCCGCAAGCTGGCTCGTTTCGCTGTTCGGACCGGTTGCCGAAGTCAGCGCCATTTCCGCCCTGACCTTCCCGGACAAGGGGCCGGGCACGGAAAACTTAAGCCTTGGCCCGGATTTTTCGGTCGGTTGCCTTTCCTTCCGCTCCGGCGTGACGGCTCGTGTGACCTGCGGGCTTGCGGCTCCGCGCGACCGCTCGCTGACCATCATCGGCGACAAGGGCACCATCGTCGTGCGCGATCTCTGGGACAACCGCTCGCCCATACATCTGGAGGCCTTCGGGGCGAAGCGCCCGCTGCAACACCGTATCCTCGACTGGGTCGAGTGGAAGGTCGGCCGCAAGCTGCCGCTCCGGCTCTATGCCGGCCGGAAGGTACGCTATCCTGCCCGGGTCGTGGCGTCGCAATTGCCCGCCTATCCCTCGAAGATCGATTTCGTTGGCGGGATTGCCGCCCAGGCCGAGGCGATCGCTCGTGGGGAAACGCCGTACTTCTCCGGCGCGACCGCGCGCCATCTGACCGAGATCGTGCTTGCGCTCAACAGCGGTCGTCAGGGCTATCGCCCGCTCGATCTATGACGGCGGTAAAGCACGGATCGTCTCGATGATTTCGATCGCCTGGATGCTGCGCGATGTCGGCATCAGGATGTGCTCGTGCCAGCCCTCCAGGATCGCCGCACTTGCCGCCTCGATCTCGAATTGCAGTCCGTTGCCCGGGAACGGCAGATCGAAGCGTTGAAGGCCGGGCAAGGAGACGCGCCTGGCAATGCGCGTCAGCATCTTTGCCCACGGGCCCTGGCCCCGAGGTGCGATGACTTTGCGGACAAGACCGTTGTCGCCAAGAAACAGTCGGCTCGCCTTCAGAAACGGCGCGTCGATGACGAGGGTGCCGCGATCGCCGTCGATGATGAACCGATTGTCGCCGTCGCGGTCGAAGCCGCAGGAAAGATGGGCCTGGAAGCCGGTGTAGGAAAGCCGCATTTCGGCCGAAAGATCGACGCCGGTGGGCGCGCTTTGCCAGCGTCCGTCGACCGCCCGTGGTTGTCCGAACAGGTTGAGGCACAGGGACAGTGGATAAATGCCGAGGTCGAGCAGCGATCCGCCGCCGAGCCTTGCGTCGAAGAAGCGGCTGGTGGGATCGAATGGTTTTTCATAGGCAAGCTCGGCTATGACATGCCGGATGCGGCCGAGAGCCTCTGCGCCGAGCAGGGTCCGGACTTTGGCGATCGCTGGCAGGAAGCAGGTCCACATGCCTTCCATGGCGAAAAGGTTTTTGGCTGCAGCCAAGGCTGCGAGTGAGCGCGCATCGTCGAACGACGTTGCCAGCGGCTTTTCGACCAGCACAGTTTTGTTCGCCGACAGGAAGACGATCGCGTGCTCCAGGTGCACGGCGTTTGGCGAGGCGACATAGACGGCATCGATACCTGGATCGGCGGCAAAGGCATCGATGCTGGAATGGCTGGCGATGCCGCCGAAACGGGCGGCGAAGGCGTTGGCCTTCTCCTTGCTCCGGGAATAGACAGCGGCCAGCTCAGCATTGCCGGTAAACTGGATATCGGACGCGAAGCTGTTCGCGATCGCGCCGGTACCAGCGATGCCCCAACGGACCTTGTCTTGCATTGCGTGAAACCCGATGTCCCGGCAGTAGGTTCAAAATGCTACAGCGTCCTTTGCGCGTCATATTTGAGGCGCGGCGCTGTAATGTCCGGGCGCATCCTGACCCCGAAACCTCAAGGCCGCGTAAACATCGCAGGCAAGCCCCTGGCAACATTGACGGTCGATGTTACCTGGGCAACGAGGCACTTCGGCCGGGCAATGGCTTGCCCCGTCTGCCGATCTTCCAGAAAAGAGTAAGCCCCGCGCGATTTCTCGTGTGGGGCTACTTCAGGGCATGATCCCTGTTACGGACTGAGTAGGTCAGGCCGAGCGGCGGACCAAAGTCTTTTCTGTCACGGCATTTGCTTCGACGCCGTAGATATCGGAGAGCGTACCCAGAATTCTCATGACCGCGTCGGACGAGCTGGAATAGTAGATCGTCTGAGCGTCACGGCGAGTGCTGACCAGATTCTGGGCTCTCAGTTTGGACAGGTGCTGGGACAGGGCGGACTGGCTCAAGCCCACCTTATTGGCCAATGCGCCGACAGCCATCTCTTCCTTGACAAGGGAATCGAGGATGAGAAGGCGCTTAGGATTTGCCATGGCCGAGAGGAAGCCAGCTGCTATCTCAGCTTCATCGTGTTTTTCAGGCGAAAGTGGCTGCATTGCGTGCTCCATGCGAAAATTACATCACACGTAGTTATGGTTGACGAAGGACGATAATTAGTCGTGATGCATAAAAGGGCAACCACCTACTGCAAGAAATGGGGGTATCTGGCGAGCGATTAACCGTAAAGTTCGCGCAAAAGTGGCCGTAACTCCGAGCTGTCCCGCATTGGCGCGGGGAACTCGAGCCGCTTCAGTTGGTCGCCAAGGGCCAGATCCAGGCCGGCAGCGTCGATACCGACCACTTTCCAGTCACCCTCCGGGCCGTTGCAAAGTTTTTCAGCGTAAAATCTGACCGCTTCGGCATGATCGGCGTTCATATGCTCGATAGCGCCTGCTTCCATGGCGGCGAGCGATGCGGTGGCGGGTGATTCGATCACCAGATCCTGCGCGGTCAGCACATAGGCGCGGCCGAAACCACCGTTAAGGCTGGCGCGTAACGGGTTCAGGCGGAAGAAACCGAAATCCGGAAAATCGACATAGAGCTTCGATTTCGGATGGCGGCGAACGAATCGTTCGCGGATGCGGGCATGGGCATCCGAATCACGCGAGATCGCTTCGGCCTCGCACTGAACCGTCAGCCGTGGATGGGCGAGGGGATCGCCCTTGCCGGGGTCGCCCGTCAGCAGCGAGGCGCGCGTGTCGGCAAGCAGTGCCTTGGCATGGGTCGACAGCTTGGAAATCAGGATCAATGGCACGCCGTCGACATCCATGCCGACGAGAACGCGACTGACGAAAGGAAACCCACCGCTCTCCGGTTCGATCGCCGCAAGCGAGCCGCTGCGTGCGCCGCGCAGAAGCGTGTGCGCAAGCTTGCGCGCCTCGTCATCGGTTTCGCGCAATACGTTCGGTTTGTCGGTCATTCGTCGGTCCTTCCAGAAATTCAAGCGCGGTTCCAGACGAAAAAGCCCGGAACTGGTGCCGGGCTTTTATTGGCTTCTTGTGCGTTTTCGTCAACTTTTGTTGCGGTGTCGCGTCAGGCCTTCAACGATGTTTTGCGCGTTGATCGTGCCGACGACGGAGCCGTTGTCGACGACGCCGACGCTGCCCGGCTGTCGGGACATGGCGTCGAGGATATCGACGAGCGGCGTCGTCGGCTTGGCGGTCGCCGTCACGCCGGCCACGGCCGCTCCGCGTTGGATGCCGGTCTGCATCACGTCCTTTGCCGTCAGCATGCTGATCGGGTTCATGTGCTGGACGAAATCGGCGACATACTGGTTCGCCGGGTTTCTGACGATGTCCTGCGGGGTTCCGCACTGGATGATGCGGCCACCTTCCATGATGGCGATGCGGTTGCCGATGCGGAACGCCTCGTCGAGGTCATGGCTGACGAAGACGATTGTCTTCTTCAGGCGGCGCTGGAATTCGAGCAGTTCGTCCTGAAGCCGGGTGCGGATCAGCGGGTCGAGGGCCGAGAACGGTTCATCCATCAGGAGGATCGGCGCGCCGGTTGCAAAGGCGCGGGCAAGACCGACACGCTGTTGCATGCCGCCTGAAAGCTCGTTGACCTTGCGGTCGGCCCACTTCGTCAGGTTGACGAGCTCTAGCTGCTCGCCGACGCGGGCCTTGCGTTCCGCGTCGGGCATGCCGGCAAGCTCTAGGCCGAAGCCGACATTGTCGGCGACGGTGCGCCAGGGCAAGAGCGCGAACTGCTGGAACACCATCGACACAGTGTGCATGCGGAAGTCGCGCAGCGACTTTGGTGTGGTGCGATAGGGGTTGAGCGGCCCGTTTGCGGTCTTGACCTCGACCTCGCCGCGAACGACGGGCGCAAGGCCGTTGACGGCGCGGAGCAGCGTCGACTTGCCAGAGCCTGACAGCCCCATCAACACGAGGATTTCACCCTCGTTGATCGCGAGCGACGCACCGGCGACACCCAGCACCAGGCCGGTTGCGGCGCCGATTTCGTCACGGGTCTTGCCCTGGTCAACCATCTGGAGCGCGGTCTGCGGATTGTTGCCGAAGATGATGTCGACATTCTTGAAAACGACGGCGTCGGTCATGCACCCTCTCCTTCGTCGGACGAGCGGAACAGGCGGTCGAGGATGATGGCGAGGATGACGATGCAGAGACCAGCCTCGAAACCCTTGGCGACGTTCACCGAGTTCAGTGCGCGAAGCACGGGAACGCCAAGGCCGTTGGCGCCGACGAGTGCGGCGATGACCACCATCGACAGGGAGAGCATGATCGTCTGGGTAAGGCCCGCCATGATCTGCGGCATGGCGAAGGGAAGCTCGACCTTGCGCAGCACCTGGCCGGGTGTCGCGCCGAAGGCCTGTGCCGCCTCCACCAGCGAGGGCGGCGTCGAGATGATGCCGAGACGGGTGAGGCGGATCGGTGCGGGAATGGCGAAGATCACCGTTGCGATCAGGCCCGGCACCATGCCGAGACCGAAGAGAATGAGCGCGGGGATCAGATAGACGAAGGTCGGGATCGTCTGCATCAGGTCGAGGATCGGCCGCATGACGGAGTAGACCCAGGCCCGGCGCGCGGCGGCAATGCCGAGCGGAACGCCGACGGCCATGCTGACGACGCTGGCCGCCAGCACCAGCGCCAGCGTTTCCGTCGTTTCCTTCCAGTAGCCCTGATTGATGATCAGCAGCAATCCGAGGCCGGTGAACAGTGTCACGCCGAGCGAACGGCGGAACCACCAGGCGAGTGCGGTGATAACCGCAACGACGATCAGCGGGTGCGGCGTCTGCAAGATATAAAGCAGAACGCCGACGACGCCGGACAGGAAGCGAGCGAGCTGGTCGAAGAACAACTCGAAGTTCGTCGTCAGCCAGTCGACGAACGCCTTGGCCCAGCCGCCAATGGGAATGCGGTATTCTGTCAGAAATTCCACAGGGTGAATCCGTCTCGTCAGATCAACACTATCGCGCGATGCGGTGAAAAAAGGCGGGGACTTCCCCCGCCTTGCTGCCGGTCAGAGCCCGAGCGCGGTCTTGACAGCGGCGAGACCTTCGCCGCCATCCTTGGTCGTGACGCCGGCAAGCCATGGGTCGATCGCCGTCGGGTTGGCCTTCAGCCATTCCGTTGCGGCAGCGTCCGGCTCCTTGCCGTCATTCAGGATCTTGCCCATGATCTCGTTTTCCATCTGCAGCGAGAACTTGAGGTTCGTGAGCAGCTTGCCGACATTAGGGCATTCGGTGGTGTAGCCGGCGCGCACATTGGTAAAGACGCTGGCGCCGCCGAAATTGGCGCCGAAGATGTCGTCGCCGCCGGAGAGATAGGTGAGCTTGAAATTGGCGTTCATCGGATGCGGTTCCCAGCCGAGGAACACGATCGGCGCGCCATCCTTCTCGGAGCGGGCGACCTGAGCCAGCATGCCCTGTTCGGAGGATTCGACAACTTCGAAACCCTTGAGCCCGAAGGTGTCCTTGTCGACCATGTCGATGATCAGGCGGTTGCCGTCATTGCCCGGCTCGATGCCGTAGATCTTGCCCTCGAGCGCGTCCTTCTTGGTGGCGATGTCCTTGAAGTCCTTGATGCCGAGTTCGGCACCCTTGGCGTTGGTCGCCAGCGTGTATTTCGCGCCTTCGAGGTTCGGTCCGAAGGATTCGACCGACTTGTCGTCGAGATAGGGGCGCACGTCGTTTTCCTGGGTCGGCATCCAGTTGCCGAGGAAGATGTCGATGTCCTTGTTTTTGAGCGAGGTGTAGGTGACCGGAACGGAGAGAACCTTGATATCCGTCTCGTAGCCCAGGCCCTTGAGGACAGCGGAAACCGTAGCGGTGGTGGCGGTGATATCGGTCCATCCGACGTCGGAGAACCGGACGGTGCCACAGTTTTCAGGCTCGGCTGCCGCGGCGTTTCCGGCAACAAGGGCAGCCACCGAAACGGCGCCCGCGAGCATGAATTTGAGAGAGAGTGCTTTGTTCATCGTTGTCGTTCCCCTGCCTCTATTATTGTTTTAGCCAAACACATTGGAGCTTTAGCCAAACACCATTGGATAGCGAATTCAAGCGCTTTGATGTCGAAGGAAGTGTATTGCGTCAATACGCGGACGGGATGCACGCTGCGACGCAGAATGTCGCAATGCCCACGAAATGGTCAAGTTGGGCGAAAAACTGTGGGTCGCGCAAACGGGCTCTGGCCTTCGGGCCCAAGCCTCGTCATGAACCGGCAAGACGATTTCCGGGAACGGCAGGATATGGCCAAACTCTATTTCAGCTATGCGACGATGAATGCGGGCAAGAGCACATTGCTGCTGCAGGCATCCTACAACTACCAGGAACGCGGCATGCGCGTCGTCATGCTGATCGCAGCGTTCGACGACCGTGCCGGCACCGGGCGCATTTCGTCACGCATCGGCCTCGATGCGGATGCCATTCCGTTCCACGGTGGCGACGATCTCTACGCGTTGATCGAAAAGCTCAACACCGATGGTGCGGGCCAGATTGCCTGCGTCTTCGTCGACGAAGCGCAGTTTCTCGACGAGGAGCAGGTCTGGCAGCTGGCGCGGGTCGCCGACCGCATCGGCGTTCCCGTCATGGCCTACGGGTTGCGCACCGATTTCCAAGGCAAGCTTTTTCCGGGCTCGATGGCGCTGCTGGCCATTGCCGACGAGCTGCGCGAAGTGCGCACGATCTGCGACTGCGGCCGCAAGGCGACCATGGTCGTCCGTCTCGACGGGCAGGGCAACGTCGTTCGCGAAGGCGCCCAGGTCGAGGTCGGCGGCAACGAGAAATATGTCTCCTATTGCCGGCGCCATTGGGAAGACAAGATGCGCTGCGACCCCGCCTGAAGCCGATAAACCGGATTCGATTCAGGGCGTTATGCCGCGAGTTTGCAGTGCTACAGCATCCTTCGCTCGTTCTATCGGACGCGCGGCATCGCGGTGCGACTGCATGGCGTCTTGAAAGCCACGCATTCTGGATGCCATGCTGATCCCGGTTTTCCCCGATGAGGTTCGCGATGCCGCGTCTGCTTCCCTATCTTCTGCTCTGTCTCTGTCTCGGAGCGACGCCCGGCCATGCTGGCGGTGACGCCAAGGCGGGGGCATCAGTCTTCCGTAAATGCGGCGCCTGCCACACGGCGACCGAGCCCAACAATAGGGTGGGGCCGAGCCTGATGGGCGTGATCGGCCGTCCGGCCGCCTCGGTCTCCAGCTACAGCTATTCGGAAGCGATGAAGGCCTTCGGATCCGAGGGGCATGTCTGGGACGAAGCGACGATGAGCGAATATCTCCTCAGCCCCAAGGCGATGGTCGGCGGCACCAAGATGAGCTTTGCCGGGCTGAAGAAGCCGCAGGACATTGCCGACGTCATCGCCTATCTCAAGGACCCATCCGCGGCCAAATAGGCAATGCCTTCGATATCTCAATCACTTCGACGGGACGGCTGACCAAAAAAGCCGGCCGGCGAGGCTTGTTCTCTTTCGATAAACACCCTTTATATACCTGCAATCGAAGGCTGAACAATTTGGCCCGGATGGCATCTGTTGCCTCAACCGATCCAGGGGGATGATATGGCGACTCTTCAGAATTTTGACGCGGAAATCGAGAAGACGAAAAGCGTTGTCGAGCAGATGCGCGGCAAGCTTGAGCAATCCGGCGTCGTGCTGGAGCAATTCGCCAAGGCCGAGACCAAGCTCGGCGACGTCAATTTCGATATCGAGAACGCCCGCATCCAGGACGTCATCAGCCAGCAGAAGGTGATGGAGGCCAACATCGCCGACCTGATCATCGGGCTCGAAGATGCGACCAACGTCTTCGGCTCCGAATTCGAGAGCATGAAGAACTATACCGGCTACGAGAAATTCATCGGCATGTTCTCCAAGCAGAAGATGCAGCGCATGCGCACCGACCGGGTGCGCAACATGTCGCTCGCCGGCAACCTGCAGGAGCTGCTGTCGAAATCCGATACCATCGTCGGCATCCTCAAGGACCAGAAGTCGATCCTCGACCAGCGCTACAAGACCTCCGAGCAGAGCCTGATCCAGGTGATCGAGCGCCGCAAGGGCACGATGTCCAATCTCGAAGCGGTGCAGAAGCGTATCGAGGAGCTCAACCCGCTGCTGCTCGACATCGAGAACCGCATTGCTGCGTCGACCGAGCAGAAGGTGCGCACCGAGCTTGAAGGCGAGCGCTCGGCGCTGGCGACGGAATACAACGAGAAGCAGGCGAAGGAGCAGGAGCTGCTGGCCGAGAGCCAGACGCTCGAGCGCTACACCTCGATGTTCCAGACCTTCGTCGATTCGCTCAACAACCAGATCGCCGCACAAAACACTCTGATCAACAAGCTGACGATCGATACCGAGCAGCGCATCGTGCTCTACAAGGCGCTCGAGGATTCGTTGAAGACCGCCGCCCAGCAGGATGTCGCCCACAAGATCAATACGCTCGGAAGCCAGGTCGATACGGCAGCGGAAGAGACGATGGCGGGCATCGGCGCCGCTGCCCAGCGCCATATCGGCGACTTGCTCGAAATGCACGAGAAGAACATGCTGTCGACGCAGGATATCCAGCGCCGCAAGAAGCTGGCCGACGATGCGTTTGCCCGACGCTTCCAGACGGTCATGGACAAGCACAACACCGCCCACTACGTGAAGCAGTGATCGGCGGCAGGGCACGGGCATGCACATGATAGGGTCCGAGTTTGCCTTGCGGCACGCGCCAGGGGGAACGGCATGAAAGTGGCTGCATCCCCCGCCGTGACGCAGTATTTCGCCTCGATCCATTCGGCTCTTGCCGGGCTCGAGCTGTTTCTCGGTGACCGCAATTCGCCGCTCTATCGCAATACGGTGGTCGGTGAGGTGATCGTTCCCTATCTCGCCCGGCTGAAAGCTTCGATCGCCTGCTGGGAGAACCGCATCGGCTTCGTCGATCAGTTCAGGATCTCCCGGGCCGAGAGCGGCTTCCCGGTTTTCCAGAACGTGCTCGAACTGGAAAACGACCGCCAGGCGGCGCCGAAGCGGCTTGCGGATATTCCCTCGGCCGATGCCCTGCGCGAGGAGATGGCCGACTTCATCCTTAGGCAGAAGGCTTTTCCTGAGGCGCTGCAGTCGCGCATGGCCGAGCGGCTCTATCTCGAGCAGATCGGCAAGGGCGAGATTTTTTCGCCGTTCATCCTGCCGGAAACGATCCGCGTTGCCGTCAACCCGAAGACGATGCGGCCCTATTACATCGTGAGCTGGGGCGCCTTCGACGGCACCCAGACCCTGCCGATGGTCTATATGGCGACGATCGAGGATTCCTCCGAGAAGATCGTCGAGATGCTCGTCACCGCGGATGGCAAGCTCAACCCACAGGTCGAGATTCCGCTGCCGGTCGGCGGCCTGCTCAATCCGGAGCTTGCCAGCCGCTTCGATGATTTCGCCTCTAAGAACAGCACCTACTCGCTGACGCCGGTGACGATCGCGACCAATATGGACAAGGATTTCCCCGAGCTGCACCCCAAGCAGTTGCGGCGCATCGTGCTTGGCCCGTTCTATTCGGCCGGGATCACCGAGAACAATGCGAAGATCAACGAGATCCTGTCCAAGGTGCGCAAGCCCGAAAATGCCTGGCTCTTGACCTGGACCGTGCAGGAGGTGTTTTCGAAGGCCGAACGCGCCGCACAGCGCGGCTTCTGGTCGACGACGCCGGCGCAGGAGGAATTCCACATCGACACCGACAATCTGGAGGCCACGCGCATGGGCGTTTCGTCCTACGAGAAACATGCGCTGGTGCCGCACGACGCCTATCAGGCGCTCTATGCATCGGGCGAGGCGGCCCAGGTGTTCGGTGACTACAAGGTGCATGTCATCTCCGGAAACCAGGTCGTGAGCGAGGTTTAAGCATGACGCTCAATACCGGGCTGACGACGCTGCACGAGGACGAGATCGCCAAGCACCAGGCGGTCGCGCAGGGGCTGGTGACCAAGCTGGTGATCCTCGAGCGGGACGAGGGATCAGCCGGCACACCGCTCGCCGGCACCGGGCGACGGTTTGTTTCGACGGTTTCGACCGGCGGCCAGCGCCGCACCCGCGAGGTCGAGCTTGCGCGCACGGTTCAGGCGGTGCGGCAGGGCGACCAGATGCTGTCGCCGGCGCAGCATGCGGTTCTCTACAGGACCCGTCGCGGCATCCAGGTGGCGCTGGCTGTCGCCGACGTCTTCGCGCGCCAGACGAACCTCGAACAGCTGCAGGCGCGCAACACGACCGCGCCGCTTGCCGGCGAGGACGCCAACCAGTTCAAGGCGCTGCTCAACGCTTCCGCCTATATCTCCGCCTTCACGCTGGCCGCCTATCTCGGCTCGACGCTGTCGGGCGAGGGCGAGCCGGTGGACGATGCCGTCGAGCCGGACTTCCTGTTCGATACGCCGCAGGATGCCCTGAAGGGGCTGATCGCGGCGCTCGACCGCAGCATTTCCGGTGCGGCCGACGATTTGGCGCTGACGGCGCGTGCCCGTGCGTTTTCGCGCGTTGCCATCGAAGGGCTTATTGCGCGCAAGGGCCGCTTTACCGGCCTGCAGAGCTTCGAGAACGTGCATATCCGGCTCGACCAGGACGACTTCACCCTGAACGGCTTCGACGTCGCGCCCGGCCAGAAGCGCAAGCCGCTGGTGATGACCTTCAAGAAACCGGAAGAGATCATCGGCAACCATATCGCCAAGTATCAGGCGCTGAAGCTTGCCAAGATGCTGATGGCCTATGACTTCGACCGACAGATGAACCCGTTCGTCGAACTTGGCGGCTTCCTGTTCACCTTTATCGGCGACGGCATGCCGGGCACCGGCAAGACGATCCTGATCCAGATGCTCGCCGGCATGCTCAACGAATATTGCGAGATCGCCGGCTACGCCTTCCACTACGAAAACTTCGGCGTCGACCAGATCTCCTCCTATCAGGGCAAATCGGGCCAGAACTGCAAGGAGTTCGTCAACAACGTCATCAACCCGCGCGCCATCGGCTTCGGCACCATCGACGATGTCGACCAGGTTGCGGCCAAGCGCTCCGACGACCGGGCATCGGCCGGCCAGCACGAGGTGACGGCGGTGCTGATGGAAAGCTTTGCCGGCGCATCGACGGTGGTGCGCGGCAACTGCACCTTCGGCATGTTCTCCAACTATCCCGAGAATGTCGACGATGCGCTGCGCCAGCGCGCCGGCGCCCGCTGGCTGGTCGACGGGCCGCAGACGGAAGACGACTATATCGACATCTTCGCGCTGCTCGTCGGCAAGAACCACAAGATCCCACTCGGCGAGCACGCGCTGTTCGAGGGACAGGAGATCAAGCGCGCCGTGTCGCAATCCTACGGGGCGCATTCGCGACCGCAGGAGGAGGGGCTGGTTTCCGTCTGGGAGCGGTACCAGAAGGAGAAGGGCGCGCTTGCCACGCTTGCCGATGTCGGCGCCTATCTGCACATGATCAAGGAGGCAGAGCCGCGCTTTACCGGCCGGGCGATCAAGAACATCACCGACGCGGTCAAGCTCAGGGCGATGGACGTCGAATTGCCCGACGACTGGTTCAAGGATGCCGGCTCGTTCATGCACAAGGGCTATGACGAGAAGAAAGCGATGATCGAGGCGCTTCGCGGCCCGATCACCATCGAGATGGTGCTGCAGGAAATCAACCGCTACGCCGACAGCGAATTCCGCTACACCGACAAGTCGGACGATGCCGCCGTCACCGACATCATCCGCCGCGAGCGCCAGCGCGAAAAGGCGATCCGCGAGATCGAGGCGATGAAACGCGACGGCCGGTGGCAGGGCTGATGGCGGGGAGCGCTGAGCTATGAAACGTCTGCTCGAAGCCGAGCTTATCTATGGACGCCTGCTCGATATCGCCGAGCCGCATCTGATCGCGCGCTACAACAAGGCGCTGGAGGGCTTTGGCCTGCGTCCGACGGCGCTGGAACGCTTCAGCATCGACATGACGGGGTTCTCGCCGGAGATTGCCGACGAGCTTGGCGATCGCGACTATCTCGACCCCAACCGGGTGAACCGCCGTTTCATCATCATGACGCCGGATCAGGCGGAACTGCCGGTGGTGCACACAAGCTTTTCCAACACGGCGGCGTTGATGCACGAGTTCTTCAACGCCAACAGTCGGGCGATCAACGCAGTGACGATCAAGGATGCACTCTACGGCGAGATCGAGGATTCGGTTTCCATCGTCGACGACATCGATGATCTGCTGTCGATCAACGAGGTGCGCTTCCGGGTGCTTTCCGCAGAAGACATGCTGGGCAAGGCGGCCGAACTCAGGAGCCTGGTCGACCGACTGAAGAAGGTGCCGACCGCCTGGACTGATGACGAGATGCTGAACCGCATGGTCGAACTGGCGAAGGTGACGGGCGACATCCGCCAGAACGCGCTGGTGCCGGATCAGCTGGTTTTCCGCCACGATGCCTTCTGGGCCAATCACTTCGGCGGCGTCTATGTCTTCCTCGACGAGAAGACGACGACCGTCATCTGCGACCCGTCGGTCCCCGGTTTCCGCCGGTCGCGGCCCTGGCAGGTCAGCTACATCGCGATCGACGATCACGCCCGCATCTACGATTTCCTGGCCTCGACAAAGCGGTTGCAACTGCCCCAGGCGTCCTGGGTCGAGGACTCAGGGCTCTACCAGCATCGCGCCGACATGGTGGTGCGCGGTTTGATCAACGATGCCGATCCGACGACGGATCTTGCCCGCGCCGACCGGATCTGGCTGCAGACCTGGATGCATCGCAACGCGGCACTCGTTGCCCAGGATGCCACCTATCCCTTCCTGCAGGAGATGCAGCGCATGGTGCAGACGACGGGCAGCATCCGGATGCAGGATGTCGCGCCGGCAAACCGCTTCATGCTGGTGAGGGCCGCGCCCGTTCATCCCGATCAGTGGCTGGTCAACCGCTTGATCGCCCAGCTCGTTCCCCGCGATTTCGTTTCCCGCTTCGTCTTCGACAAGCAGGGGTTTTATGACGCCTACGAGCGTTACAGCGAAAAGTTCAGGGAATATGTTGTGACGACCTTGACCGGCACATATCTCAAGGACAAGGCGGCCTTCCGCCGCAAGCTTTACGGCCTCAGAGAGGAATAGGACATGTTTGATCCGATCGTCGCGTTTTTCCAGCGTGTCTTTACCGCGATCGGTCGCGGCATCGGCCTGGCCGTTGCCTGGCTGCTGTGGCCGTTCGTTGCGCTTGGAAACTGGTATCGCCAGCGCAACTGGATCATCAAGGGGCCGATCGGCATCATCCTGCTCGGCCTGATCTTCTTCTACGGCTATTTCATCTGGCAGACCCAGGCCTGGACGAATTTCGATGCCGACTATGTTGATCGCTACAAGCTCGCCGAGCGCAAGGTGCCGGCGGGTTCGCCTGTGGCGGGGCCCGGTGTCACGACCGGACAAACGACGACCGGCGCAGCGGCAGCCAACCAGGCGGCCGCGGTTACGCCGCCGGCCGAAGTTACGCCTGAGGCACTTGCCGCCGTGCAACTGCCCGCCGGGACCCAGTGCCAGACCTCGGCGATCGTCGATGTCGCGGCCGATCTCATCGATTTCAACGTCAATGAGAATGCCTGGATTTCGTCGATGCTGCTCTACAAGGTCGGCTTCTTCGGCCTCGATTGGGACGATACGCCTTGGCTCGACAACAAGGCATCGTTCCAGCGCGGCATCAACCAGGCGGTTCGCCGTACCTCGGTTGAACTGGTCGATTCACTCGGTCGCGTTCGCGGCACGTCAGGCATCAACAACGATCTGCAGCGGGCGCGTGGCAACATCCAGTTCGACGAGGAGACCTGGTACTTCGGCCTCAATCCGTTTGGCCCGAAGACCCCGACACCGAGCTTCTATCGCGCTGCCATGCGGGACATGCGCACCTTCAACACCACGCTTGCCAAGTGCGATGCCGTCTTTGACGGTCGCGCCGATAACCTGGTGGAGTTCCTCGACCGCATCGCCAACGATCTCGGCAACACCTCGGCGATCATTCGCGAGCGCTCGGAAAACCACAATGGCGGCTGGTTCGACACGCGTGCCGACGACCGTTTCTGGTTCGCCTACGGACAGCTCTACGGTTACTACGGCATCCTTTCGGCTGCCGGCGCCGACTTCGAGAACGTCGTCGCCCAGCGCGGCCTGACGCCGATCTGGACGGAAACGATCAAGCAGCTGCGCTCGGCACTTCGCATCCAGCCGTTCATCATCTCCAACGGCGAAGAGGCCGGCTGGATCATGCCGACGCATCTGGCGACCATGGGCTTCTATATCCTGCGGGTGCGCTCCAACATCGTCGAGATGCGCGACATTCTCGCGCGATAAAGATCAGCGCCTGATGGGCGGCAGCTCCAGCCGGAGTTGTGCCTTCCGGCGAAGGTGCAAGAAACGCCTCATCCCGAATGGGGTCAGGCACAGAAATGCAGCTTGGGGGGAGGGGAAAACCCATGGTGGAGGTCAAGTCCGATATCGAAATCGCGCGTGCCGCGAAGAAGAGGCCGATCCTGGAGATCGGTGCAAAGCTCGGCATTCCGCCGGAGCATCTGCTGCCCTACGGCCATGACAAGGCAAAGATCGGCGCGGAATTCATTGCTGCACAGAAGGACCGCAAGAACGGCCATCTGATCCTGGTGACCGCGATCAATCCGACGCCCGCCGGCGAGGGCAAGACGACGACGACGGTCGGTCTCGGCGACGGCCTCAACCGCATCGGCAAGAAGGCGATCGTCTGCATCCGCGAGGCGTCGCTCGGCCCCTGTTTCGGCGTCAAGGGTGGGGCGGCCGGCGGCGGCTACGCCCAGGTGGTGCCGATGGAGGACATGAACCTTCATTTCACCGGCGATTTCCACGCCATCACATCCGCCCACAACCTGCTTGCGGCGCTGCTCGACAACCATATCTATTGGGGCAACGAGCAGAACATCGACATCCGGCGCATTTCCTGGCGACGGGTGATGGACATGAACGATCGGGCGCTGCGCAACATCGTCGGCTCGCTCGGCGGCGTTGCCAACGGTTATCCGCGCGAGACCGGTTTCGACATCACAGTTGCTTCCGAGGTCATGGCGATCCTTTGCCTTTCGATGGATCTGAAGGACCTGGAAAAGCGCCTCGGCAACATCATCATCGGCTACCGGCGTGACAAGAGCCCGGTCCTTGCCCGCGATATCAAGGCGGACGGGGCGATGACCGTGCTGTTGAAGGATGCGATGCAGCCGAACCTGGTGCAGACGCTGGAGAACAATCCGGCCTTCGTGCACGGCGGCCCGTTCGCCAATATTGCCCATGGCTGCAACTCGGTGATCGCGACGACCACGGCGCTGAAACTCGCAGATTACGTGGTAACCGAAGCCGGCTTCGGCGCCGATCTCGGCGCGGAAAAATTCTTCGACATCAAATGTCGCAAGGCCGGGCTCAAGCCCGATGCCGCCGTCATCGTCGCCACCGTGCGCGCCATCAAGATGAATGGCGGCGTCAAGAAGGACGATCTCGGCAAGGAGAACCTCGAGGCGCTGCGCAAAGGCTGCGCCAACCTCGGCCGCCACGTCCAGAACGTCAAGAAGTTCGGCGTGCCTGCGATCGTCGCGATCAATCACTTCACCTCCGATACCGAGGCCGAGGTGCAGGCAATCAAGGACTATGTCGCAACGCTCGGTGCAGAGGCCGTGCTCTGCCGCCACTGGGCCGAAGGTTCTGTAGGCATCGAGGAACTGGCGCGAAAGGTAGCAGCACTCGCCGAAGGCGGCCACTCGCAGTTTTCGCCGCTCTATCCCGACGAGATGCCGCTGTTCCACAAAATCGAGACGATCGCCAAGGACATCTACCACGCCAGCGAAGTGATCGCCGACAAGTCGGTGCGTGATCAATTGCGCACCTGGGAGGATCAGGGCTACGGCCACCTGCCGATCTGCATGGCCAAGACGCAATATTCGTTTTCGACCGACCCGAACCTGCGCGGCGCGCCGACGGGCCACACGGTGCCGATCCGCGAAGTGCGGCTTGCCGCCGGCGCCGGCTTCATCGTCGTCATCACCGGCGAAATCATGACGATGCCGGGCCTGCCGAAGGTGCCGTCATCGGAGAAGATCTACCTCAATCAGCAGGGCTATATCGAAGGCCTGTTCTAGAGCAGTTCCAGGAAAAGTGCGAAGCGGTTTTCCGTCAGGAAATGCGTAAAAACAAAGAGATAGAGCGCTTATGCGATTCCGTCTAAATCGGAAACGCTTGAGCTCCCGGCTACTGTAAGTTTCCGTAAATCGCATTCGATTTAGGGATAAAAGCAGCGGCAATTTAAAGCGCTACAGCGACCTTGGCGCGTCTAACAAGACGCGCGGCGCTGTAGGCATAACGCCTCAAACCGAGATCGATTTGAGGCGTTATGGATTGATTTTAAAGCGTTTCCGCTCCCGTTTCGCTTCCCGAGGCGCCACGTCTCAGTTGAGGCTGATGAAGTCCGCCTTGCCGACGGGAACGCCCTTATGGCGGAGAATGTCGTAGGCCGTGGTCAGGTGGAAATAGAAGTTCGGCAGCACGAATTTCAACAGATAGTCCTCGCCGCTCAACGTCATCTTCAGCTTGGTGAAGGTCAGGGTGACCTCGCGGGTTTCGCTGCCGTCGAGATCGGACGGTCGAACGGTCTCCAGGAATGCGACGGTCTTGCCGATGCGCTCGCGCAGTTCCCCGAACGTCTTCTCCTCATCGGGAAAGCTCGGCACCTCGAGCGCGGTCAGCCGGGCGATGGTGCCCTTTGACGTGTCGCTGGCGCGCTGCACCTGGCCTGCAAGCGGCAGCATGTCGGCGACCAGTCGGGCGTTGACCAGATCGTCGAGCGAAAGACCGGTTTCGCCGGCATGGGCCTCGGCCTTGTCGAGCAATTTGCCGAGGACATTGAAGCCATGGACGAAGGTGGGAACGGAGAGCCTGTACATTGTGAGCGCCATGGAGGTTTCCTCGGGCTTGGGGGGCAGTGATATTCCTGGGCTGCTATCTGGGGAAGGAAACCTGATCCTGCAAGGTATCTACGCCACCTTTGTTGCCGTGCAAGCCGTGCGGGTTGCTCGCTTGATGGTGACGAAAGGGAGAGGGTATTGTCCTGATCAGTGCGTCCGTGCTGATGTTGCGAGTGCCTGCCCACCGATACGATGTGAGCAAAATCGATCTGAGCCGCCATGACCCCGTTGGACCTTGAAGCTTATCTTCACGCCCATATTCCGCTTTCGGCAGCGATGCAGGTTCATGTCGACGAAGCGATTGATGAGCACGTGCGGCTATCTGCGCCGCTCGCTCCCAACATCAATCATCGCGAAACGGTGTTCGGCGGCAGTGCCTCCGCACTCTCCATCCTTGCCGCCTGGTCGCTGCTGCACGTGCGGCTGACGCACGCGGGCGTTCCGGCCCGCCTCGTGATCCAGAGCAACCGGATGGAGTATCTGAAGCCGGTTGCCGGTGCATTCTCCTCTCGGTCAACCCTTGCGGACATGGGGCAATGGCCGAGCTTCCTGCGGCTGTTTCACCGTCGGGGCAGGGCAAGGATCGTCGTTGCCGCCGAGTTGCTGGATGACGGTGAGCTTGCCGGGCGTTTCGAAGGCGAGTTCGTCGCCCTTGGCTATGGTGCGGATTAAAGCGTTCCAGATAAGGCGCGAAGCGGTTTTCCGTCAGGAAATGCGTGAAGCAAAACGATAGAGCGGTTCAGCGACTCCGTACAAGGCGGAAACGCTCTATCGGCAGTAACGATATCCGTTCCCGCGCTCGATCACGTCGAGATGCAGGTGCGTCTCATGCGCCGCGTCGCTGCCCGGATCGAGCACGGTCTTGAAATACAGGCAGGCCGAAGCGGTGATCGCACGCTGGAAGGCGCCGGTCATGGTGCCATCCTCGTCGCGAGGCTGGATCTCGATGGTCTTGCCGTCGCTGAGCGTGAACGAAGCGATGTCGACGGCGTTGCCGTGGGCATGCTCTGAGATCTTGCCTGTCGGGGCGTTGTTGCGCAGGCGGCAGATATAGGTGGAGGCCTGGTTCAACATCTTGACGGTCGTACCCTTGGCAAACGCCACGTCGGCCGCCGGCTGTACTGCTTCCTTGGTCCAGCGCGCCAATGCCAACGCCGCCTCGCAGCGCATCAGCCCCTTCGGCGCCAGTTTCACGTCGGGCAACACGCTTGTCACATCAAGCGGCTTGTCGATGCCGCAGCCCTTGCCATCGTCGATCCGCTTGGCTTCGGTGAAAACGGCACCCAATGCTTTCAGCTCCGATAGGCACTTGGCGTATTCGGTCGGGTTCTCGTTTTCGACCGGCGGGTAGATGACGGGGGGCTCTTCCGCCTTGTAGTCAGTCGGCTTGTCCGTGGTCTTCTCCTCGCTGGCGGCGTCGCCCTTCTTGCCGTCGGCTCCCTTGTCGCCGTCCTTCTCAGTTTCTGTGCCTTCCGCCGGCTTCGGCTCAGGCGTTGGCGCTTGGCTGCCCTGTTGACCGCTGGGAGGCTGCTGGTCCTTGTCTTCGTCACCTTCCTTCACCCGCGTTTCCGGCTTCTTTTCAGGAGCGGGTACCGGCGCCTCGGCCTGTGCGTCCGCAGGTGGTTTGGGTAGGGGAAGGGGGCCGGTTTTGGGAAGGCTCGCGCCTGTGAGGAGCAATGTCGACAGGAAAATCAGGGGGATATGGCAACGCATGCGTTTCCTTTCACATGTCCGCGAGGGCAGGCCTCGACGGGGAGGAACGCATGGGAAGCCATCTGGTTTCATCGGCTTGATGCAAAGAGCGTTGCAGTTCGGCAACGCCCCGAATTGGGACGATCCCATAAATTGTTGGGGAGGCGTTTCTATCTTGACAATAATAGTCATGTTTTTTATGCGGCATAAATGAGGCGACGCAATGTCGCCACGTATTCGAACCCCACGCCCAGCCAGCCCCTTGAGTTCGCCGCTCAACAGCAAGCCCGGCCCATGAATTCAAAAGGATTGGTCCATGCTCAACCGGCACCGTCGCCTGGCACTTTTGGCGTGCACGACTACACTTGCTCTTTCCGCCGCCTCTGGTGCCTTCGCGCAGACCGCGACGACCGCGCCGAAGGCAAACGAACAGAATGCCGAGGCCGCCAAGAAGGGCGAGACCTTCCTTTCGCCGATCGTCGTCAAGGGCGCGCGCACCAGCGACCCCTATGCAAAGGCCGGCCCGGTCAGCGTGGTGACGACCGACCAGATCGACCTGCAGTCCGGGCTTGAAACCGATGACCTGCTGCGCGGTGTTCCCGGCACGTCGACGGCGAACAATCCGCAGAACCCGGGTGTGGCCGTCAACATTCGCGGCTTCGAAGGTTCCGGTCGCGTCAACATGATGATCGACGGCGTGCGCCAGAACTTCCGCTTCACCGGTCACGAAGCGCAAGGTCTCGCCTATTTCGACCCGGCGTTCCTGTCCGAGATCGACGTCACCCGCGGCGCCGTCACCGGTGTCGGCGGTGGCGCATTGGCCGGCTCGGTCAACTTTAGGACCTATGACATCGAAGACCTGATCCAGGACGGCAAGACCTATGGCGGCATTGCCTCCGCCACCTATGGCACCAACGGTGCCGGCTGGTCGGAATCGCTGATCGGCGCCTACCGCTTCAACGACGTCTTTTCGGTACTGGGCGGTATCAGCAAGGCCGACCCTGGCAATTACGACAACGGCAATGGCGTTCAGGTGCCCTATACCGAGGAAGACCTGCTGTCTGGCATGCTGAAGTTCGAGATTACGCCGGATGAGGATCATACCTTCAAGTTCAGCGGCATCACCTATGACAATGACTTCTTCGCCAACTCCTACTTCCAGAACGTGAAGAACCAGACGCTGGCCGCAAGCTATTCCTATACGCCAGACAACGAACTCATAGATTTCCGCGCCAACGCCTATTGGAACCGGTTGAAGATGAAGTACGACACCGACGTCAGAGGTGGCGGTACTGCCGCCGGCCGTCAGATCATCGACACCGGCAAGGGCTTCGACATCTCCAACACCTCGCTGTTCGATCTTGGTGACGTTGCGGTCAGGGCCAATTACGGCGTCGAGTATTTCCGCGATGATTACGACGTCATCAACAGCACGGCGCGGCCGAGCGGTGGTGTCAACGGTGGCGGTCGCAATGCCACGACCGGCGTCTTCAGCACGACGACCTTCACCTACGGTATCGCCGACCTGACGGCCGGGCTGCGCTACGACCACTACAGCCTCGACGGCTCGGGCGCCGTTGTCGCCGGCAACCCGATCGGCCTTCCGGCAGGTCCCTACACAGTTGACAAGTCCGATGGACACCTCAATCCGAGCATCACGCTTGCGCTCAACCCTACGGACTGGTTCCAGCCCTACGTGACCTACGCAGAGACCTCGCGCCCGCCGACGGTCAACGAAACCTTTGCCGGTGGAACACACCCGGGCTCTAGCGGTCAGTCCTTCTTCCCCAATCCGTTCCTGGAGCCTGAAATCTCCAAGGGCTGGGAAGTTGGTGCCAACTTCTCCTTCGACGGTCTGCTCGACTCCAGCGATAGCCTGCGTGTGAAGGCCAACTACTTCCACAACAGGATCGACAACTACATCACCGCGGCAATGCTTGGTGGCGGTCGCCAGATCTTCTTCGTCAACAACCCTGGCACGTCGACGGTTCAGGGCTTCGAACTGCAGGCGGCCTATGATGCAGGCTTCGTCTTCGGCGACCTCGCCTATACCTATACCGACAGCAAACTGCCATCGCAGATCAACGGTTTCGGCGTGCAGACCTACCTGCCGGACACTATCGTCAGCGCGACGCTCGGCGCCCGCTTCCTCGAAGATCAGCGCCTGACGGTCGGCACGCGCTTCTACGCGGTTTCGAGCGCCGACGTCGGTGCGATCAACCGCACGCCGCCGACCGTTCCGGGTTACGGGCTGGTCGATATGTTCGCGAACTACAAGTTCCAGAATGGCTTCGAAGTGACGGCAACGGTCACGAACCTGTTCGACAAGGCCTACACGCCGTCGTCGAGCACCATTGCCGGCAGCACGATCGACACCGGTCGCGGCCGGACCTTCCTGGTCACGGCGAAGGCCAAGTTCTGATCGATCGCAGACGAGCTCCAGTCGGAAAGGCGGCCCTTCGTGGCCGCCTTTTCTTTTGCTCCTGCGGCGGCACTTTTTCCCGCTTGCGCAAGGCTGCAACCCGCGCTAACACTTTCGCCCATGACAAATGCACGCAACATTTCGATCTGGTGGTGGGCTCGCTGAGGCGGCCTTGACCAGTCATGCGTGATTGAGACATCAAGCCGCCCGGAGATTTCGAGGCGGCTTTTTCGTATTCTGGCCGCGTGGAAAAACCGGGCTTTTACGGAGCGAGACGAATGGCAACGGTAATTCTCGAAGACGGCGCGGAAAGCTATACCACCAGGGGCGGGATCGTCGTCACCCGCAGGCGGCGCGAAGCCTCCTATGCGGATTCGATTTCAAGCTATGTCGACAGGCTGGACGAACGTCGCGGCGCGGTGTTTTCGTCCAACTACGAATATCCGGGCCGCTACACG
This sequence comes from Ensifer sp. ENS11, assembly GCF_014851895.1. NCBI lineage: Bacteria > Pseudomonadati > Pseudomonadota > Alphaproteobacteria > Hyphomicrobiales > Rhizobiaceae > Ensifer > Ensifer sp. ENS11. Next base: position 77,610 of record NZ_JACVAN010000014.1, read on the forward strand.
CGCTGGGACACTGCCGTCGTCGACCCGCCGCTCGGCATTTCCTCCTTCGGCCGCTCGCTCTGGATCGAAGCCTATAACGGCCGCGGCGAAGTGCTGCTGTCGATCATTTCGGACCATCTGAAAACCGTCGCCGACATCACGCTCGGCACCTCGACGGCGACCCGTCTCGACCTGACGATCAACGCGCCCGACCGTGTCTTCACCGAGGAAGAGCGCTCGAAGATGCCGACGGTCTTCACCGTGCTTCGGGCCGTCACCAACCTCTTCCATTCGGCAGAGGATGCGAGCCTCGGCCTTTATGGCGCCTTCGGTTACGATCTCGCCTTCCAGTTCGACGCCATCGAGCTGAAGCTGAAGCGCCCGGACGACCAGCGCGACATGGTTCTGTTCCTGCCGGATGAGATCCTGGTCGTCGACCACTATGCCGCCAAGGCCTGGATCGACCGCTATGACTTCGCCAAGGACGGTGTTTCGACTGAAGGCAAGACGGAGGAGATCGCCAGCGAACCCTTCCAGACCGTCGACATCATTCCGCCGCATGGGGACCACCGGCCCGGCGAATATGCCGAGCTTGTGGTCAAGGCGAAGGAAAGCTTCCGCCGCGGCGATCTCTTCGAGGTCGTTCCCGGCCAGAAGTTCTTCGAGCGCTGCGACAGCAAGCCGTCGGAGATCTCCAAACGGTTGAAGGCGATCAACCCGTCGCCCTATTCCTTCTTCATCAATCTCGGAAACCAGGAATACCTGGTCGGCGCCTCGCCGGAAATGTTCGTGCGCGTGTCCGGCCGCCGCATCGAGACCTGCCCGATTTCCGGCACGATCAAGCGCGGTGACGACCCGATCGCCGACAGCGAGCAGATCCTGAAGCTGCTGAATTCCAAGAAGGACGAGTCCGAACTGACCATGTGCTCGGATGTCGACCGCAACGACAAGAGCCGCGTCTGCGTTCCCGGCTCCGTCAAGGTCATCGGCCGCCGCCAGATCGAGATGTATTCGCGCCTGATCCACACGGTCGACCACATCGAGGGGCGCCTGCGCGACGATATGGACGCCTTCGACGGCTTCCTCAGCCACGCCTGGGCCGTCACCGTCACCGGTGCGCCGAAACTCTGGGCGATGCGCTTCATCGAAGGCCACGAGAAGAGCCCGCGCGCATGGTATGGTGGCGCCATCGGCATGGTCGGCTTCAACGGCGACATGAACACCGGCCTGACGCTCCGCACCATCCGCATCAAGGACGGCATTGCCGAGGTGAGGGCGGGCGCGACGCTGCTCTACGATTCAAACCCGGAAGAAGAAGAAGCCGAAACCGAACTGAAGGCCTCTGCCATGATCGCAGCCATTCGTGACGCGAAATCCGCCAACAGCGGCAAGGCCGGCCGTGACGTCGCCGCCGTAGGCGCCGGCGTCAACATCCTGCTTGTCGACCACGAGGACAGCTTCGTGCACACGCTGGCGAATTACTTCCGCCAAACGGGGGCAACGGTGACGACGGTGCGCTCGCCGGTGGCCGAAGAGATCTTCGACCGGGTGAAGCCGGATCTCGTCGTGCTGTCGCCGGGACCCGGCAACCCGAAGGATTTCGACTGCAAGGCAACGATCAAGAAGGCGCGTGCCCGCGATCTGCCGATCTTCGGCGTCTGCCTCGGCCTGCAGGCGCTTGCCGAAGCCTATGGCGGCGATCTCAGGCAGCTGGCGATCCCGATGCACGGCAAGCCGTCGCGCATCCGCGTGCTCGAACCCGGCATCGTCTTCTCCGGCCTCGGCAAGGAGGTGACCGTCGGTCGCTATCACTCGATCTTTGCCGATCCATCGAGCCTGCCGCGCGATTTCATGATCACCGCCGAAAGTGAAGACGGCACGATCATGGGCATCGAGCATACCAAGGAGCCGGTGGCAGCCGTGCAGTTCCACCCGGAATCGATCATGACGCTCGGCGGCGATGCCGGCATGCGCATGATCGAAAACGTGGTGGCGCATCTGGCCAAGCGGGCGAAGGTCAAGGCCGCCTAAGAAACGAACCGCAGACAATCAGGCGCCGCCTCCGTATCAAAGGGCGGCGCTTTCGTTGTCGGGCTGGCAGGTGCCTTCATGGGGCGCTTGGCGCGCCCGGAATTTCGCAGCGATCGGCAAACAGCCGCTCGCTGAGGAAATCGACGAAGACCCGGACCTTGGGCGAGAGGTGCCGGTTCGAGGGCCAGAGAAGGTGAAACTGGCCGGGTGCGTTGAGATGGGCGTCGAGCACCGTTTTAAGCGCGCCGTCGGCAAGCGGCCCGCGCGCCAGAAAGTCCGGCATGCAGCCAATGCCGAGACCGCTGATCACGGCGCCACGCAATGCCTCCATATTGTTGCAGGTCAGCACTGTGCACATCGGCGGCATGGTGCCTGACATGACAATCGGCCAGTCCTGCAGTTTGCGGCTGTTGGGAAACCGGAAGCGGATTGCCCGGTGACCATCGAGATCCCGTGGGCATTCGGGCGTGCCGTGATCGGCGAGGTAGCTTGGGGCGGCGCAAAGCAGAAGCCGGAACGGGCGCAGGGCTCTCGACATCAGCCGGGAATCCGGCAAATCGCCGCTGCGGATAGCGACATCGACCTCCTCATCGATCAGGTCGACGATGCGATCGTTGAAATCGAGATCGAGTTCGACTTCGGGATAGCGCTCAACGAATTCCGGCAGCACCGGCAGCAGCAGGTGATAACTGACGATCGGAACGCTGACGCGCAGGCGCCCGCGTGGAGCCGCGACGGCTTGGGCTAGCGATGCCTCGGCATCGTCTAGATCGTCGAGGACGCGACGGCAGCGCTCGTGAAACAGCCGCCCTTCCTCCGTCAGCCGGATGCTGCGTGTCGAGCGTTGAAACAGGCGAACGCCAAGCTGTCTCTCGAGATTGGTCACCGCCTTGCCAACGGCCGAAGCGGATAGGCCAAGGACCCGTCCGGCAGCGACAAAGCTGCCGAGATCGGCGGTTCGAACAAAGGCCGTCAGTCCACCCAAGCGATCCATTGCCTCTCCTATTCGAGCGTTTTTTTCCGCCAAGAGTGGAATGATGGCGGTATTTCCCAGCCATTCTGTCCAATCTATCCTCCTCAAGTCAATCGATACCCACCGACCGGCGACCGGTCGCCTCACGAAGTGCGACCGGCGGGTCCTTCCTTGCTCGAACACATCGGGACTGCAAGACATGAGAGAAAAGACCAGGAGTAGGAGCAACGCCGGACGGTTGTGCGTTCTTGTTGCTGTTTGTTGTGCGGCCGCCGCCATGCCGCTGACCTTCACCGGGCCGGCGGTGGCACTGCCCGCGATCAGCCGGACGCTGGGTGGAAGCCCGCTGGCGCTCAACTGGGTCACGAACGCCTTCATGCTGACCTTCGGCAGCACCCTGATGGCGGCGGGCGCGCTTGCCGATAGCTATGGCCGCAAGCGCATGTTCCTCGGCGGGCTTGCAGCCTTCGGCCTGTTCTCGCTCGGCCTTGCCTTCGCCAACGATATTGTCTTGTTCGACATTCTCAGGGCCTTGCAGGGTGTCGGGGCGGCGGCAGCGTTTTCGGGCGGCATGGCTTCACTGGCACAGGAGTTTGAAGAGGGGCAACGGCTGCGGGCGTTCAGCGTCGTCGGTGCGAGCTTTGGCGTCGGCCTGGCATTTGGCCCCATTGCCTCCGGCCTCGTGGTCGAGGCGCTCGGCTGGCCGGCAATCTTCCTGCTTGTCGTCGCGCTCGCGGCCTTTGCCTTTGCGCTCGGTGCCGTTTTCCTGCGGGAAACGCGCGACCCGAATGCGGGCGGCCTCGACTGGAAGGGGGCGGTGACGTTCACGCTGGCGCTGGCATTCCTGACATTTGGCATCCTGCAGCTGCCCGAGGCCGGCTGGAGCGATCCTTTCGTCCTCGCTGTGCTGGTAGCTGCGGTTGTCTTCTTCTTTGTCTTCTACCGAATCGAGCGTTCCGTGGCGCGGCCGATGCTGGATCTGTCCTTGTTCAAGTATCCGCGCTTTGTCGGCGTACAACTGCTCGCGGCGGCGCCGGCTTATGGTTTCGTCGTGCTGCTCATTCTTCTGCCGGTGCGGTTCATCGGCATCGAAGGCATGAGCGAGATTGCCGGGGGGCGGATGATGATTGCGCTCTCGGCTCCGCTGCTCCTCCTGCCGATCGCCGCCGGTCTGTTGACGCGCTGGTTTGCGCCGGCCGTCATCTGCGGGACCGGATTGCTGGTTTCAGCCGCCGGGCTTGGCTGGCTCAGCCAGTTTCCCGTGGGCTCGGCGCCGGGGCTGCTGGTCCCACCATTGCTGCTCGTCGGCATCGGCATCAGCCTGCCCTGGGGTTTGATGGATGGGCTGGCGGTCAGCGTGGTGCCGAAGGAGCGGGCGGGAATGGCGACGGGTATCTTCAGCACCACCCGTGTTGCGGGCGAAGGGATCGCCCTTGCGGTGGTGACAGCGCTTCTCTCTGTCTTCACGCAGATCAAATTGGGGTCGGCAGCCGGCGGCCACGCCGCCGATGTCGCCCAGAGGCTCGTCACCGGCAACGTGGCTGCGGCCGGCAGCATAGTGCCGTCGGTTGAGCGCCTTGCACTGCTTCAAGCCTATAGCAGCGCGTTCGGGACGCTGCTCTGGCTGTTGACGGCCATTACCACGGCAACGGCCGTGGTCGTCTTCCTGTACCTCGGCAAGGGCGCCGAAGAAGTCGAAAGCGCCGAAACCGATCTGATGCCGGGTACGATTACGGACCCTTAAAAAACGGGCAGGAGCCGAACGCACCTTTGACAAGCCGGCATCGATGGCACATATGTTTCCCATTGACCGCCTGCGCGAAATTCGCGCGGGCGGTTTTGCGTTTCAATGGGCTTGCGTTTGCAACTCGTTTGCATCTGCATGAGGAATGAAGAAGATGTCTCTATCCGATAACCGAACCGTCCTGCGGCTTGCCTTCTGGGGCATTCCGCTTTCTCTGGCTGTGCTGGGGCTGAAGCTGCTTGCCTGGTGGCTTACCGGCTCGGTGGCCCTTTTGTCGGATGGTCTTGAGTCGACAGTCAATGTGATTGCGGCGGTGATCGCCTATCTGATGATCGGCTATGCGGCGAAACCGGCGGATGCCGGCCATCCCTTCGGGCACCACAAGGCGGAGTATTTTTCCGCGGTTATCGAGGGCGTGCTGATCGTCGTTGCCGCATTGCTGATCGTCTGGGAAGCGGTGCCGGCGATGATGGCGCCGGTGATGTTGGAAGCTCCGGCGCTCGGCCTGGCGATCAACTTTGCTGCTGGTGTCGTCAACGCCATCTGGGCCTATGTGCTGATCAGCGCCGGTCGGAAGCATCGCTCGCCGGCTCTCAGCGCCGACGGCCATCATATTCTGTCTGACGTCGTGACCTCGATCGGCGTTTTGATCGGCCTTGGTCTTGCCATTGCCACGGGTTACGCGATCCTTGATCCCTTGCTGGCCGTCATCGTCGCCTGCAATATCCTGTTCCAGGGCTGGATGGTGATCTCGCGGTCGATTGACGGGTTGATGGACCGGGCGGTGCCGGCCGAGGAGGAGGAGGCGATCAAGCAGGCGATCGCCGCCAACGGCAAGGGCTCGCTTGGAGTGCACGATCTCAAGACCCGCCAGGCAGGCCCGGTGATTTTTGTGGATTTCCACATGGTCGTGCCGGAAATGATGCCGGTCGGCGAGGCGCATGATATCTGCGATCGCATCGAGGACGCGATACGCGCCGTTCAGCCCGGCGCCAAGATCGCGATCCATGTCGAGCCGGAAGGTGAAAAGGCGCACGGCGTGCGCGTAAAGGTAAGTGGAGCACCACGCAAATGAGCAAGACTGACGTATCCGGCCTGTCGCAACTGGGCGCCAAGGTCGACCTGCCGCAGAGCCCCGACGAAGCGGTGCTCGAGCGCGTGCCGAGCGGCAATCAGGGCGCGGACTTCCTGGTGCGGTTCACCGCGCCGGAATTCACCTCGCTTTGCCCGATGACCGGCCAGCCGGATTTTGCCCACATCGTCATCGACTACGTGCCGGATGAATGGCTGGTGGAATCGAAGTCGCTGAAGCTGTTCCTGCATTCCTTCCGCAATCATGGCGCCTTCCACGAGGACTGCACCATTGATATCGCCAAACGGCTGGTCAGCCTGTTGTCGCCGCGCTGGCTGCGCATCGGTGCCTACTGGTATCCGCGCGGCGGCATTCCGATCGACGTTTTCTGGCAGACCGGCAAGCCGCCGGAAGGATTGTGGCTGCCCGATCAGGGCGTGCCGACCTATCGCGGTCGCGGATAAAAATGGCGGGCATGACCCGCCATTCCCCGTTCGTTTCGTCAGCCGAAGATCAGGGCCGTGCCGGCAAGTGCCGTAAGGCCGCCGAGAATGCGCGCCAGCGTGCCGCCGCCTGAGAGGCGACCAAGCGCCACGCCAAGGCCGATGCCGGCCGCGTGAAGGGCGGCGGTGGCAAGCATGAAGCCGATGGCGAAGGGAAGGGCGCCGGCGCTGCCGAGTTCGCCGCCATGGGCATGGCCGTGAAAGAGCGCGAAGAGGCCGACGACCGCAGCCGACGCGGCCGCATCGAGGCGCACGGCCATTGCCACCAGCAGGCCCAGCGCGACAACCGAGGCGAGGATCGCGGGCTCGACAAAGGGAAAATGGATGCCGGCCGTTGCCAGCGAAAAGCCGGCCGCCATCATCGCGACGAAGGCCGACGGCACGAGCCACAGCGCCCGGCCGCCGATCTGTGCGGCCCAGAGGCCGACGGCGACCATGGCCAGGATATGGTCGAGGCCGAAGAGCGGATGCGAGAAGCCGGCGGCAAACGAGCCGTGCTCATCAGGGTTGAGGTGAGCGAAGGCCGGTGCCGCGGATGCCATCAGCACGGCCGCTGCAATCAGGATGCGTCTGTTCATATCTGTCCCCATGGATCGACAGGACCTGGGAGGGAGCCCTGTCCTTGCAGTTTTTTGACCGGCTCGATCTTATTGGGCTCTGTGTCTCTGTCCATACGGCATTTGGCGGTGGCGCCGTTTACCATAGGCGCAGTGCAATCCGCTTCGCCCTTTGTCGCCCTTTCGGTTTGTTGCATTGTCTTCGCTGTCGAGTCGCATTATCTGACTTTGACAAAGAAATTCATGAGACGCCGGAGAACAACGGATGAGCGACGAGGAAGACAAGAACACCGAACTGCCCTTGGGCAAGGAAACGGAGGCGAACCTTTTCAAGTCGCGCTCGATTTTCATTTACGGCACCATCACCCAGGAGTTGGCGCAGAAGGTTTGCTCGCAGCTCGTGGCGCTTGCGTCGGCCAGCGATGACGACATCCGCCTCTTCGTCAGCTCGCCAGGCGGCCACGTCGAATCCGGCGACAGCATTCACGACATGATGAAGTTCGTGAAGCCGAAGGTCTGGACGATTGGCACCGGCTGGGTCGCGTCCGCCGGCGCGCTGATCTATGTCGGCGTTCCCAAGGAGCGTCGTCTCTGCCTGCCGAATACCCGCTTCCTGCTTCACCAACCGTCGGGCGGCACCCGCGGCATGGCTTCGGATATCGAGATCCAGGCCCGCGAAATCATCAAGATGAACGAGCGCCTGAACAAGATCTTCTCCGAAGCGACCGGCCAGACGGTCGAAAAGATCGCCAAGGATACCGAACGTGACTATTGGCTGTCGGCTGAAGAGGCCAAGAACTATGGCCTCGTCTCGCGCATCATCACCTCGGTTTCGGATATCTGAGACCGATATACCGTCGGCAACGGCGTTGAAATTGCAAAGGGCATCGGCGGCAGCGCCGGTGCCTTTTTCGTTTGGCGGGGCTCGCGCCAGAGGGATGGTCGCACTCCTCACGTTTCCGCACGGGCATGCCTTGCTCCGGTTCGGCAAGCCGTGTATAGGCTTTGTCATGACCAAGGCCAGCGCATATCGGATCGCTACGATCTCTGCCGCACACGATGACAATCGTGCGCCGCTGCACGCCTTCGCCTCGCTTCTTCTTCTCGGCCTTACTCGCGGTTGCCGGGTTCGCTGAGGAGCGCCCGGCGGCCGAAAAAGCCACGCCGGCAGATGCTCCTCGAATCCAATAGAGTTTTAGGACAAACGCGCGCCCGCCACGGCATTTGCCATCGCAATCCGATCCCCGATCGGTTATGGCAAAGCGGCCAGAGCGCTCAGTGATGAAGAGAAGCTGCAATGATCCAGAAATCCCATTCCATCAAGAACGGCATGCCGGAAGCGGCGGTGAAGTATCAGCCTTACCCGCAGATCGCGCTCGCCGACCGGACCTGGCCGTCGAAGACCATTTCCCAGGCGCCGATCTGGTGCTCGGTCGACCTGCGTGACGGCAACCAGTCGCTCGTCGACCCGATGGGCCATGACCGCAAGGCGCGCATGTTCCAGCTGCTCCTGGACATGGGCTTCAAGGAAATCGAGATTGGCTTCCCCTCGGCCTCGCAGACGGACTTCGACTTTGCCCGCTGGTGCATCGAAGAGGGCAATGTCGCCGAAGACGTGTCGCTGCAGGTGCTGGTGCAGTGCCGGCCGGAGCTGATCACCCGGACCTTCGAGGCGCTGCAGGGCGCCCATAAGCCGATCGTGCATTTCTACAACTCGACCAGTGAGTTGCAGCGCCGGGTGGTGTTTGCCAAGGATGTTGCCGGCATCAAGCAAATTGCGACCGATGCTGCCAAGATGATCACCGACATGGCCGCCAAGGCCGGTGGCGATTTTCGCTTCGAGTATTCGCCGGAGAGCTTCACCGGCACCGAGCTGGAAGTGGCGCTGGAGATCTGCAACGCGGTCACCGCGATCGTCAAGCCGACGCCGGATAACAAGCTGATCCTCAATCTGCCGTCGACCGTCGAGATGGCGACGCCGAACATCTATGCCGACCAGATCGAGTGGATGTGCCGCAACCTCGACAATCGCGAGAGCCTGATCATTTCCCTGCACCCGCACAACGACCGCGGCACGGGCATTGCGGCGACGGAGCTCGGCCTGATGGCCGGTGCCGACCGCGTCGAAGGCACGCTGTTCGGCAATGGCGAGCGCACGGGCAATGTCGACGTGGTGACGCTGGCGCTGAACATGTTCACGCAAGGCGTGGACCCGCAGCTGGACTGCTCCGACATCGAGCGGATCAAGGAAGTCTACGAATATTCCAACCAGATGGTGATCCCCGAGCGCCATCCTTACGTCGGCGAACTGGTCTACACGGCCTTCTCCGGCTCGCACCAAGATGCGATCAACAAGGGCATGAAGGCGATCAAGACCGCCAACAAGCCATTGTGGGAAGTGCCTTACCTGCCGATCGATCCGCGTGACGTCGGCCGCTCCTACGAGGCGATCATCCGGATCAACTCGCAGTCGGGGAAGGGCGGCATCGCCTATATCCTGCAGGAAGACTACGGCATCAACCTGCCGCGCAACCTGCAGGTGGAGTTCCGCGAGGACATCCAGCACATCACCGACGAAGAAGGCAAGGAGCTACCCTCCAAACGCATCCATGAACGCTTCATCGAGCGTTATGTCGAGCAGCCCGGCGCGCGCATCAAATTCGTCGATCACAACACCTATCCGGTCGGCGAGCACAAGGGCGTGCGTGTGGTTTCGGCCGAGATCACCGACAACGGCGAGCTCAAGCGCATCGAGGGCAAGGGCACCGGTCCGATCGACGGTTTCATTAACGCGCTGTCGATCTATCTCGGCGTCGATCTCTCGGTCGCCGACTATTCCGAGCATTCGCTGCAGCACGGCTCGAACGCAGCCGCCATCGCCTATGTCGAGATGGAGCACCCTGATGGTAAGCTGTTTGGCGCCGGCATCAACACCAACATCGTTGCAGCCTCGCTGGAAGCGATCGTCTCGGCTGCCAACCGCGTGTTGGAAATGAAACGTAGCTGATCATCAAAACGCCGCGCGCCCTGAGGACGCGCGGCGTTTTCGATCGGTACTTGACGCTACCCTCAATCACGGCTCGCCATGGTGGGGGCTTCAAAGTCCATTTGCGGGCTGCGGTTAAGCCTGCCGCGCCTTGCGGTTGGCGTAGCGCCGGTCGCGCTCGGCCTTGCGGGCAGCCTCGTCCTCGATCACGCGTGAAATGCGGTTCTTGTCGGCGGCTTCGCGCGCTTCGGCCTCAGCTCTTGCAGCAGCCGTGAGTGCCGCCTCGCGCTCAGCGGCCTCGGCCTGCAAGCGCTCGCGCTCCTCATTCTTTACCCGTTCGCGTTCGATGCGCCGCTCTTCGCGGGCTGCAGCGACCGCCTGACGCTCGGCCTGGCGGGCGAGTTCGGTCGGTTCTGCGGCTTCCTTTGCCGCGCGGTAGGCTTCAAGAAGCGCTTTCTTCGCATCGGCCGCGGCGCTGCGACGGTCGGTGAGTTCACTGTTTCTGATGTTTCTCAAGTCTCTATTCCAGTTGAGGTGTCACCCTGACTGAAAGTCAGGTTTTTCTGACGCGTTTCGAAGCGGGGGCGGCAGCCGCCGCCAGGCGGTCCTGCAATTCCTTCGCCAGCCGCGCTTCGCGCAGACGCAGGGTCTTCTCTTCGCGAGCCTGGACGATGGAGTCGAGTTCTTCAACGGCGCTGTCGCGGGCAAAGAACTGCGATTGCTCTTTGGCAAAGGCGATCTCGGCCCGCTGGCGCGATTTGTTGTGTGTCTCTGTCATGGGATATCCCCGACTTTGGCGCGCGTCTACGGTGTTGCACGTCACTCCCGATGCATAATGCAGTTGCGGGATCGTGCAGTCGGCGCGCGGAAATAAAAAAGGCCAGGCATGTTGCCTGACCTTGATGGGTATCATGCTCTCGACAGTGCCAGTACATCCGTGGTCAAGGGAGAGCCGATACCGATTTAGGCTGCCTGCAGATTGCAGGCAGACATCTTGCCCGACTTGTTGTCGCGCTCCATGTCGTAGGCGATCTTCTGGCCTTCGACGATTTCGCGCATTCCAGCACGCTCGACGGCGGAGATGTGGACGAATGCGTCCGGACCGCCGTTGTCAGGCTGAATGAAGCCGAAGCCCTTGGTGGAATTAAACCATTTAACTGTGCCAGTGGTCATGATGAACCCTTTCATAGCATATTGAATGACCGCCGCGCACAAGCGCTGCGGATGAAGATAGCGATTTTTGAAAGGAAGGTTCGTCAGGGCGCAGTTGCTAAATGCGCGGTAACCAAAGTTCAGCAAGCAAATATCGATTTGTCAGAGATATAGACAAAGTATTGATATGTCAACCGTTGGTTTTTTCTTGCCGGGTTTTGCCAATTTTGCGGGTGTTGCGAAACGGCAATTCGGAGCGAAATTTTTTTCGGTGCAGCATATGTATTTTAGGCCGGGAAAGCAGGTGTAACTATTTGGTTGCCTGCAAAAATTTCCGCTTGAGCTAACATCAGCCCGGCTCGGCATAGGGCCGCTCGCGCGGATGATGCAGTCTGCCGCGCTGCGGTCGATGTCTGATTTTGACGGCAACACGATCCACCCTGGCAACAGGCGCTGCCATGGTTCCGTTGCCTGGTTCAGGCGGAGGTCGCGGCTCAGATTGTCGTGGAGACCGCTTCGGCCAGATCGTGCAGACCGATGCTGGCCGACGGGCCGACGAGCACGAAAGACGCGCCGCCGCGCTGCCAGGAAACCATGCCGAGATTGTCGCGGATGCTTTCGGAGAACTTGTCTGACTGCGGGCTGTCGCTGTCCTTGAGGAAGCAGATGGCAAACACGTCGCCATCGGCATTGCGATAGATAAGTTGCGCGACGGGTTTGCTGTTGGCGACGAGCAGACGCGCACCCTCGAAGTTCAGACCCTTGCCGGTGAGGTTGGGAATGGTGAACGGGACGCCGACGCTGGAGGCGAGCCAAGTCTCGATCTTCGGCGCTTCGGAGGCCGGGACCTCGACGAGCCGTTCCTTCTGGCGGGAATAAATGCGGTGGTAGTCGGCGATGTCGTCAAGCCAGGTGCGGGCGGAGGCGACCCTTGTCGGCTCGCCGGCGTGGTTGGCCGTGCCGATGATAAACCCGGTGAAGCCACCGACCAGCACCAGCGCCACGGAAGCAGCCATCACCCGCGGCCAGATGCGCACGCTGCGCACATTGGCGGCAGCGATCGTCACGCGTTCCGCCTTGGGATTGATGCCGGAGCCCTGCTTGATCTGACGCACCAGCGCCAGCGGCACGGGATCATGAAGGAAATCCTCGAATGCCGTGTTGCCGAAGGCGCTGCCGGCCTTCAGCTTTTCAAACAACGCCTTGGCTTCCTCGTCGCGGGCGAGGAGCGTCTCGAGTTCAGTCTTTTCTGCCTCGCCGAGTTCGCCATCGATATAGGCGCACAACCGGACTTCGAGCGCGTGACCTTTTGTTTGCTGCAACGGTCATGCCCTCCTTTCGGTGTTTTCGGAGATCATCGCGGCGAGCCTCAACCGCGCGGTCGACAGCCTGCTCATCACCGTGCCGATCGGGATACCGAGGATATCGGCAGTCTCGCGGTAGCTGTGGCCTTCGACATTGACCAGCAGGAAGGTGCTTGCCAGGCCCTCAGGCATCGAGAGGATCATCTTCTGCAATTGGTTGGCGTAGACGGCTTTCTCGGCGGAGGCCTCGATGCTCAGTTCGTCCTGGTCGGACACGTCGACCGTACCGCTGCCGGTGCGGACTTTCCGTTTGCGGATCTCGTCGATCCAGAGGTTGCGCGTCATGGCGTAGATCCAGCTTTCGAGCCGGCCTTCTCCGTTCCAGAGGTGACTGCGCGTAATCGCTCTTTCGCAAGCTTCCTGGACAAGATCATCGGCATCATGTGCATTGCGCGTCAATGTCATCGCGAAGCGGCGCAATTTGGGCAGCAAGCTGACCAAGTCGCGTCTGAAGTCCTTCGTTTCTGCCGCTGGGCGCATTGCTCTTCCAAATGAAACGTGCGGGATCGTGTCTTTATTCGCCAGGTAATTCCACGGTGAATGATATGAAACATTTGACCGTTAGTCTGCAAGGGAAGTCACGGATCGGAAAGCGAAATCTGCTCTTTCTTTCGCCGTTATCCCAAAAACCCTTGCCGATCCGCATGTCGTCTCGCAGGGCGGTCGTTACCGTAAACTGCAAGGGTGGGCCGGCATTGCGTCAAAGTTCGGCCCGAATCTGATCGGCACTCATCCGCACAACTCCAGGTCGATCACAGAGGACGCGTCAATGAACGAGCATGCATGCGGCGAGAGACGAAATGACGGTCGACCTTCCACAGGGCGACCGCGTGATGGCGGGTGGCGCCCCGCTCCGAAATTCTTGCGGGTGGCCGGCTTGACCGTATCCCTGGCGGGCCTCGCCGGTTGCCAGAGTGCGTCTCTCAGCGAAACCGGTTCGCTGTCCTCCTACAAGGATTTCGTCGCAAGCGACGGGATGGTAACCAAGACCAAGTATCGGGTGGATGCCGCTTCGACCAAGACGGTCAAGACCGTGCATCTGATCCCGACGACCTTTGCCTCCAATGCCGATGTCGGCACCCTCGGCGACCCCCAGAAGAAGCTGGTGGCGACGGCGATCGACCGCTCGCTGTGCGAGGCGCTAAGCGCGCATTTCGATGTCGTTCCGGTGTCGAAGCCGGCGGATATGGCGGTGCGTTCCGTTGTAACGAAGGTGAAAGCCACCAACGCCGTCGTTGCCGGCGTGTCGAGTGTCGCTTCGAAAGTCTCGCCTGTCCCGGTTCCGCGCCTTCCGATCGGTCTCGGCAATCTATCGGTCGAAGCCGAGGCCTTCGATGCCAGAGGCAAACAGATCGCGGGTCTGACCTGGGCGCGGGGGGCAAACATCGTCACCAGCGGTTCGCGCGCGTCGACTGCCGCCGACGCCTTCGAGCTTGCCGGAGACTTTTCCGACGATTTCAGCGCGATGCTGGCAAAGTCGAACGATCCGATGAAGTCCGACTTCGAGCTGCCGTCGATGAAGAACGTCTCGAATAGCGTGTCCTATGCGGTTACCGGCAAATCGACCGATCCCGATTGCGCGGTTTTCGGGCGTGGCTCGGGGGTCACGGGCATTGTCGGCGGCGCGCTGGGCTTGCCGCCGGAATGGACCGAGAAGAAGCGCAACTGAGGAGACGCTTCAAGGATCGATGCCGCGGCTGCCTTCCCAGGTTCGGGAAGGCAGTGGGCATGCATCAATATTGCCTGACGCCGCCCAAAGACTGCAGCAGCGAGCGATAGGCCCAGGTGTCTTCGCCGCCGCGATCGCGAATCTCGACCAGTTGCACGCGGGCATCCTCTACCTGACCCTGTTCGATCAGGGCCTGGCCCATGTAGGAGCGGGCGAGGATATAGTTCTCGTCGGCTTGGAGCGCGCGCTTGTAATACTGCATGCCGAGCTCCATGCGCCCGGCCTTGCGGTTGGCATAGCCGAGATAGTTCAGCACGCGGGCGCTCTTCTGATCCTTGACGGCGCCGAGGACCTTGATGGAGTTCTCATACTGGCCGGCATAGGCAAGCTCGCGGGCGGCCTCGAAGAGGATGTCGTCGCTAAGATCGCTCTTCTTGGCATTGACGCAGGCGTTCTTCTTGGCATCCCAGATCTTGCCGTTGGTGCATTCGCTGCTCGTCTTGGTTTTCTTCGGCGGTTCGCTGGTGTCCTCGCCGGCGGCCATGGCGGTCTGCCCTGCAAAAACGGCCGCGCTGGCGGCAAACAGGGCGCATAGAATGGTCTTGCGGTTCATCATGCCTATCTCCCAACATATGCAATGGCGCCGAGCACACCATTCACGGCACAGAGGATAGATCGCTCTGCCGGTCGTGGGAACCCGAACGGGAGTGTGACGCACGAATAGGGGCATTTATTCGCCCGGCGATGGGATTTCGGCGAAAAGTCGGGCGAGCGGGCCTAGAAGCGGGTGGTTTCGACCAATGTGGCGCCGGTCGCATCGGCGTTGAGCGCGTAGCGCTCGCGGGTGAGGAACCAGTTGCCGGCCTCGCCGGCAATCGTGAACAGATTGTAGGCAGCCTGTGGCTTGTGTCCGCCCGGACCCTGCGACGCCGAGGAGATACCGACGACCGGCACCGGGCCATTCGGGCCCTGCAGCGAGTAGACCGTATTGAGGTGGGTGTGGCCGTGGATCACCAGCTCGGCGCCGCCCGACGAGATCGTTGCCGCAAACCGGCGGATGCCGAGCATGCGCTTGTGCAGCGAGGCGGCGCCGTGGATCGGCGGATGGTGGATCATCACCACGCGGAAAAGACCGGCGTCAGCGGCCTGGCGAAGCAGGTTGACGGTGGCGCGCGCCTGCCGCTGGCCGAAATAGCCGCTGGCGGCAAAGGGCGGCGTCGCGACCGCAGTCGAGCAACCGATCAGCGCCACCGGGCCGCGCACCCGCAGATAGGGGAAGCAGCGATGGCCCTCATGCCACTCGGCCGGTGCGCCATCCGCCCGCATAAAGGGATACCAGGCGCGCGTCGTCTTCTCGTAGGCGCCGGGCACATAGGCATCGTGATTGCCCGGGACGATCGAGATGTTGGCCGGGTCGCCAGCGTCCTCGAGCCAATCGGTCACCGTTGCGATCTCCCGCGACGAGGCGAGGTTCACCAGGTCTCCGGTGATCGCCATATGGTCGGGATCGCGCTTCTCGATATCGGCCATCAGGCAGTCGAGCGTGCCCGTGAACAGGTGCCGGCTGCGGTTCCGGTGCCAGTTGACGAAGCCGGTGATGCGCTTGGAGGCAAGTTCCCTCAAGGAGAGATCGGGCAGGGGGCCGAGATGGATATCGGAGATATGGGCAAGTTTGAACATCGTCCCCGTCTAGCGCATATTCCGGTTGAGGGGAATCATGTCGCCGGATTAATCCGGTCTGACAGTCAATGCGGAAGGATAGGCATCTGAAGCAGGAGCGGCCACCGGAGATGCGACGCTGGTATCTCCGCGTCCTGATGCGCCTGGTGCACGGCTATTACGCGTTGTCGCGCGGCATGACGATCGGCGTGCGTGCCGCTTGCTTCGACGTTGAAGGGCGCGTCTTCCTGGTGCGGCATTCCTACCTGCCCGGCTGGCATTTGCCGGGTGGCGGGCTCGACCGCGACGAGACCGCGCTCGAAGGGTTGCTGCGGGAGTTGCACGAGGAGGGCAATCTGGAAACGACCGCCCCGCCGACACTGGTACAGGTCTATTACAACAGGCGCACGAGTCGCCGCGATCACGTGGTCTTCTACCGTTGCGACGGCGTGCGCCAGACCTTGCCGAAGGTGCCGGATCTGGAGATCGCCGCGAGCGGTTTCTTCGCGCTTGATGCGCTGCCTGACGATACGACGCCGGCAACGCGCCGCCGGCTTGGCGAGCTTGCGGGCAGCACGGCTTTCGACAGCTACTGGTAGGGCCGGCCGCGCGCCGCCGCACGCGTGAACGCGCGGCGGCGGCTTAAGGCTCTTTTTTTGCGCATGTCATGATCGCAAAACCGCTACACACTTTTGCGCGACATGCGTTAGGCAGCCTGCCGCCCATGCGGCGCATCCAGATCGATGATCGGGCCGACGGGTACGACGCCGGTCGGATTGATCATCGTGTGGCTGCGGTAATAGTGTTCCTTGATGTGGTTCATGTTGACCGTCTCGGCCACGCCAGGCACCTGGTAAAGGTCACGCAGATAACCCTGCAGGTTCCTGTAATCGGCGATCCGGCGGATGTTGCACTTGAAGTGCCCGACATAAACGGGATCGAAGCGCACCAGTGTCGTGAACAGCCGCCAGTCGGCCTCGGTGAGCCTGCTGCCGGTCAGGTAGCGCCGGGTGGCAAGCCGCTCCTCCAGTTCGTCGAGCATGTCGAACAATGGGGTGACGCCTTCCTCGTAAGCTTCCTGGCTCGTGGCGAAACCGGCCTTGTAGACGCCGTTGTTGACCGCGCCATAGATGCGGGTGTTCAGCTCGTCGATTTCGCCTCGCAGTTCCTCCGGGTAGAAATCGTCGTTCGAGCCTGTCAGTTCGTTGAAGGCGGAGTTGAACATGCGGATGATTTCGGCGGATTCGTTCGAGACGATCGTGTTTTTCTGCTTGTCCAACAGGACGGGCACGGTCACCCGGCCGGAATAGGTTGGGTCGGCGCGGGCGTAGACCTGCCAGAGGGCGTGGAAGCCGTAGAGGTGGTCGACAGTGCCGCCATCCTTGCCCTTGAACTCCCAGCCCTTCGTCAGCATCAGCGGATCGACGATCGAGACCGAAATCAGGTCTTCGAGCTTCTTCAGCTTGCGGAAGATCAGCGTGCGGTGCGCCCAGGGGCAGGCAAGCGAGACGTAGAGATGATAGCGCCCGGCCTCGGCCTTGAAGCCGCCCTCGCCGGATGGGCCTGCCGACCCGTCGGCGGTGATCCAGTTGCGAAACTGCGATTCGCTGCGCTTGAAATGGCCTTTCGTCGCCGCCGTGTCATACCAGACGTCCTGCCAGATGCCGTCTACAAGCCTGCCCATGGGCGATCTCCTTTGTCGTTTCGTCGTTCATAGATAGCGTCTTTGCCGGTCTTCGATAGGTATCGATTTCTGAACAGTGCGTTTTGGGCTTTGACATCGGGCAATTTTCTGGTATCGGCGATTTCAGAAAATTTCTCTGTGTCCGGAACGAACCGTACTCATGACCTTCTCGGGAAACCTGCGACGACGCTGATGCTGCCAACGCCCTCTTCGGGTGACGCCATCCCCATGTCCGTTCGTATGCCTGGTTCCTGATCCCATGAAAAAGCACGACCTCGTCTACCTGACCGAAGACGCGTCCCATGACGCAGCCATCGAAATCATCAACGAAGAAGCCTTTGGCCCCGGCCGGTTTGCCCGGGCGGCTGCGCGCATTCGCGAGCAGGGGCCGCACGATCGGTCGCTGTCCTTCATCTGCGCCGACAATGGCGGGACGATCGCCTCGGTCAGGATGACGCCTGTGATGGCCGGTTCGATCAAGGGCCACCTGCTTGGACCGCTTGCTGTCAGGCCGTCGCACAAGAACATGGGCATCGGCCGGGAACTCGTGCGCATCGCCGTGGAGGCGGCACGGCGGAAGGGGTCGCAGGCCGTCATCCTCGTCGGCGATCCGCCCTATTATCAGCCGCTCGGCTTTGAAAAGGTCCGTTACGCCGCACTGGAATTTCCGGGCCCGGTCGATCCGGCACGGGTGCTGGTGGTGCCGATGGCTGAAGGCGTTCACGCCGGCCTTGCCGGCGTCATCGGCTGGCGGGACGACGCGGCCGCCCATGACGCGGCCGAGTTGGCCGATATCGAACTGGCGCTTGCCGTTTGATGGCCTTCGGGCCTTACTGCGAAACCAGCAGCTTTTTCAGGAAGACGCGGCTGCGGCCCGGTGGAAAGTCGGGCAACTCGCCGAAGGTCTCATAGCCCTGGCGCTTGTAGGCGCGCAGCGCCTGCGGGTTGAACGTGTCGATCCAGGCGCCGTGGCAGCCGCGACGAATGGCCTCTTCCTCGGCCGCCGTCAGCAGCTTGCCCGCAAGGCCCTGTCCGCGCAGGTCTTCCGGTAGCCACAGCCATTGCACGAACAACCAGCCCCAGGCGGTGTAGCCGCTGAGGCCGCCGCGTTTGCCCGCCGCATCGGGTCCACCGACGAGCACTGCCAGCGGCCGCCGCTCGGATGGGCCGACATCGGCGGCGTTGAACGCCGTCAGCCCGTTGCCGATCGCCTCGAGTGCTTCGGCCGGCGGTGCGTCGGTGATCTCGAACATCACTGCTCCTCCTTTGCCAGCCGTTTGGCTATCGGTTCGAATTCCGGTGTCGCCGTGCGCTTGACCGGATCCGGCGTGCCGGCGTCGATCGCGTCCCAGTATTTCCAGTGGACCTTCTTCGATCCCAGTTCGTAGTCCATGCCGTCCCAGCTGTCTTCGCGGAAGCTGTAGAAGGCCCAGTGCAGGCTGTTCTTGTCGAGCGTCGTCAGCACGTCTTCGAGGTAAGCCTTGCAGCCGGTCCAGCGGCGCATGCAGCCGAACTCGCCGGCAACGACGCGATTGAGCGGTATGCCCTTGTCTTTCGCCCATTGCACCGGTTGGTCGAGATAGGATGCGACCCGCGCCTTGTCCCAGTCCTCATCGCCTTCGCCGAAGGGCACCTTGCCGGGATAGGTATAGGGCTTCTCGCGCTTCATGTTGGGTGCGCTCGTCGCGGCGTAGGGCTCATACATGTGGAAGCTGTAGACCACCTTCTGGTCGCTGAGGCCCGACGGCCAATAGGTGAAGCCGTCGGCTGCCGCGTACCATCCGGCGTCGGCCATGATCGGGGTGGCCGGATCGACCTCGCGGATTGCGGCGATGACCGTTTCGTAGAAGGCCACGAGGTCGGATGCGCTGCCTTTCTTGCCGGCATACCAGTCGAGCATCGCCTTCCTGTCGGCATGCTCGGCAAGGCCGTTTTGCTTTTCAGGCGCCGGTTCGTTGATGATGTTGTAGGCGGCAACGCCAGGATGATCCCTAAGTTCGCGCGCGAGATCGCGCCAGAAGCTTGCGGCCTCAGCCCACCAGGCCTTGTCTTGCCAGATGCGCCCATCGAACTTGTTGCCGTTGTTCTGCGACCAGCGCATGCCGGGCAGCGACAGGGGAGTGATGACGACCTTCAACCCGGCCTTGTCGGCCCGGTCGAGCGTTTCCTTCAGCATCTTAAGGTCGGCCGCAGGAATGCCCTCGTATTTGTCGGCATCGCCGATCAGATAATCGCGCTTGGCCGGCTTCCACTTGTCGTAGGAGAGCCGGACCCAAGTGGCGCCGTAACCGGACAGCGCCTTGAAATAGGCCTCGTCCGGCGGCAGCCGGTTGAAGCTGTTGCCGCCGTGCTGCGGCTTGTCCCAGAAGCCGATGAGATCGGCCGCATGAGCGGGCCCGGTGACGACAGAACCGGCTACGGTGAGAGCGAGGAGGGAGGAGACGATCAAACGCATGTACAGGGCTCCTAAAAACTATCCCTGCGATTTCGACAGTCATTGTGGCCTAAATCAGGAACGGCGCATGCTGAAGACGTCGAGCCGGCTTTCACCCACATCGTTTTCGTCGAGCTGCCAGCCGCCGCGTTGATAGAATGCTCGCTTCTCCGGCAAGGAGCAGAGATGCACGCTCTCGACGCCGGTGGCCAAAGCCGCGTCCGCGGCATGGCGAACGATGCTCGCGCCGATGCCGAGTCCACGAAAGGTCGGCTCTACCCAGACCGCCGCGACCCAGGGACGAAGTGCCGGCCGCTCGTCGAGATCGGATTCGATTACCGATGCGGTGCCGATGAAGGTCGCGCCGCGATGGGCGACGATGGCAAACGGGATGTGGTGGTCGCCAAGGCTTCCGGCAACCAGTTCGGCGATATGGCCAAGCGGAAAGCCACGCGGCTCCCACCAGGCCCGCCAGACACGGTCGGCGATATCATCGGCGAAATAGGGCACATCGCGCAGGTTGCTGATGGCGACGCTCGGATCGGTCATCGACCCTCGCGGTACCAGGTCGCCGATATCAGGAAGAGCAGGACGGCAAGGCCGAAGAGACCGGTAAACAGCGACAGCGAGTTGATGCCCCTGAGCACGGTTTCATCCGTCATGCGCAGCGACAGCCGCTGGTCGTCGGCGACACGGACGGCGCCGCGCACCGGCAGGATCGATGGCAGGTCGATGGCGCCATCGGCACTTGCCAGCCGGCGCACAAGCCCCTTGGTCTTGTCAGCCCAGGGGCGCAGCTTGTCCTCGGTCGAGATCGCCGCCCTGAACTCCGGTGCGTCGACATTGCCGACATGCACAAGCGTCGTCAGTTCGTCGTTGGCGACTTCGAACAGGCCGGTTTCCGTGGTCTTGATTTCGGCGCTGTAAAGACCCGGCTCGCGCTGGGCGAGCGTCAGCTCCTCGGTCTTGCCGGACGGGTAGGTGAGGGTCGCATGGCCGGGGTCACCTTCGATGGTCTGACGGGTGATCTCCAGCGTGCGGCCGGCGGCACGCGCGGTCAGCGCTTCTTCTTCCAGCGCCGGCTCCTGCATCAGCCAATGGGCGGTGCGGCGATAGAGCGAGACGTGCGGACCGCCGCCCTCGAAACCGCGCGCCCAGAGCCAGCCCTGGTCGGACAGCAGCATGGCGACACGGCCCTTGCCGACGCGGTTCAGCACCAGCAGCGGCTTGCCGTCAGCCGCTTCCATCACGGTCTGACCGAGCGGCCTGTCGACGTCGACGGTGCGGAACCAGCGGCCCCACTGCGGCGGTTCGCTTGCCGCACCTTCGAGGCCACGGGTGACCGGATGCTTCTTTCCCTCGTCCGACAGGCGGGGGTAAAAGCCTTTTTCATTCATCACGCCGGTCGGGTTTGCCGGCAGCACGGCCGACAGGGGCGTTGCGGCAATGGAATCGTTGCCGGCATGTTCGGGACCGGCGGCGATCAGCAGCGCACCGCCGTTCTGAACATATTGCGCGATGTTGTCGTAGTAGAGGATCGGCAGGACGCCGCGGTGCTGGTAGCGATCGAAGATGATCAGGTCGAACTCGCTGATCTTGTCCACGAACAGTTCGCGCGTCGGAAAGGCGATCAGTGACAACTCGTTGATCGGGGTCCCGTCCTGCTTTTCCGGCGGGCGCAGAATGGTGAAGTGCACGAGATCGACGGCGGCATCAGATTTCAGCAGATTGCGCCAGGCGCGCTCGCCCGCATGCGGCTCGCCGGAGACGAGCAGCACGCGCAGGTTCTCGCGGATGCCGTCGAGCACATGGACGGCACGATTGTTGGTCTCGGTGACTTCACCGGGGACGCCGTTGACCGCGAATTCGAGAATGTTGTTGCCGCCGCGCGGCACGGTGAAGCTGAAGGGCACGTCAGTGCCGGGCTCGACCACTTCGGTTGCGATCTCGTTGCCGTTGAGGCGGATGGTCACCTGCGCGGTTCCGCCCGGTGCCGCACCGTCATCAACGACGCGGAAGGACAGCTTCTGCTGTTCGCCGACGATGCCGAAACGCGGCGCGCTGACGATCTCGATGCGGCGGTCGAACTCATCCGGCTTGCCGCTGATCAGCCCATGGATCGGCGCGTCGAAGCCGAGCTTCTGGTTGATATCGGGGACGTCGTGGATCTGGCCGTCGGTGATGAAGATCGCACCGCCGACCCGTGCCGGCGGCACATCGGCAAGCACGGAGGTCAAGGCGGAGAAGAGCCGCGTCGATGGCGCTTCGCTCTCTTCGCTGTCGGCAGCCTCGACGATGCGGGTCTCGATCTGCGGGAAGCGCGACAGCCGGTCCTTGAGATCGGCAAGCGCCTTGTCGGTCTGCTCGCGCCGGCCGGCATAGTCCTGGCTCTGGCTGCGGTCGACGACAACAGCGACGATGGTCGACAGCGGCTCGCGCTCCTCCTGGAAGAGGATCGGATTGGCCAGTGCCAGGCAGAAGGCGGCAAGGGCTGCGGCACGCACCCAGGCTCCGCGCACGCCGCGCCAGATGCCAAGCGCAGCCAGAATTGCGGCTGCAACGGCAAGCACCGCCAGATAGGGCCAGGGGATGAAAGGCGAGAAGTCGGCGGTCATCGATCGGCCCTCATTGTCCGAGCCGTTCGAGCAGGGCCGGCACGTGCACCTGGTCGGCCTTGTAGTTGCCGGTCAGCATATACATCATGATGTTGACGCCGGAACGGAAGGCGTATTCGCGCTGCATTTCGTCCGGCGGCACCGTCGGCAGCAGCGCGACGCCATTGGCGTCCACCGCCCAGGCGCCGGCAAAGTCGTTGCCGGTGATCATGATCGGCGTCACGCCGTCGCCCGAGCGCGCTGGGCGGTTGCTTGGCTCTTCGCGATTGTCGAGCTGCGCCTCGATCCAGAGCGGGCTGCCGGTATAACGGCCTGGGAAGTTCGCCAGCAGGTAAAAGGCCTTGGTCAGCACGTGGTCGGTAGGAACCGGCTCCAACGGCGGGATGTCGAGGTTGGCAAGGATCGCCTGCAGCCTCTCGGTGTTGGGGCTGGTGCCACCGGATGACGCGCCGAGCGAGGAGAACTGGTCGCGCGTGTCGAACAGCACCGTGCCGCCGGCGCGCATATAGGCGTCGATGCGGCTGACGGCCTGTGGGCTCGGCATCGGCGCCGAGGCGGAGACCGGCCAGTAGATGATCGGGTAGAACGAGAGCTCGTCCTTGGTGATATCGAGGCCGACGGGCGTGCCGGGCTCCAGCGTGGTGCGATAGGTGAGGAAGTCGGTGAGCCCCGTCAGCCCGCGCTCGGACAGGCGGTCGACTTCACTCTCACCGGTCACCACATAGGCCAGATGCGTGGTGTCGAGGCGCTCGAGAATGGCGGCGTCTTCCGGTCGACTGTCATCGGCCAGACTATCCGGCGGCGAAACGAGAAAGGCGCTTGCCGCCAGCAACAGGACCGCGGTCATGGCCTTTGCTGCGCGCAGCCGCGAGAAGGCCCCGCCCATGAACAACACGATCAGCGCGTCGACGAGCAGCAGCAGCAGGGCCAGTGTGAACAACGCCGGCTTCAGCGACCAGCTCTCGGACCCGGCCAGTTGCTGGGCGGTGTGAGCGCCGGCGGCCGTCATGTCGATCGGCTGCAGCTCGGCATTGCGTGGCAGCAGGTTGAGCGCGGTGAAACCGTCTTCGGAGCCATAGAGACCCGGAGGGTTTTCCGGTGTGGCGACCGGCACCTTGCCGGGGATGACGTCGAGCGGCCGGGCGTTGCCGGTCTCGGCCACGAGCACGCCGTCGGCATTGAGCAGCCGATAGGGCGCGAGCGTCTGCTGTTGCGCCTTGCCCTCGTTGGCAACGCCGCCGCCGCGCGAAAGCTGGACGCTGCGGCGAAGCATTTCGACGAAATCGCCCGAGATCGGCAGGTTCGACCAGGTGGCCTCGGCGCTGACATGGAAAAGGATGATGCGACCGGCGCCGTGAGCTGAGGTCGTTACCAGCGGCGTGCCGTCGGCAAGGCTTGCCCAGGTGCGCTCGGCAAGATCGGAGGTCGGCTCGGCCAGCACCTGCCGCTTGACGAGAATGTCTGTCGGGCGTGCCATGCCGGCAAACGGGCTGTTTCCGGGGTAGTCGGCAAGCGGCTGCGGTTCGGACCAGGACAGCGCGCCGCCAAGCGCGCGTTCACCCTGGCGCAGCGTCACCGGCACGAGCGGATCGTCTGCGGGGGCAGCGGCAAGCCGCGGGCCGGCAAAGCGGATGAGCATGCCGCCATTATCGATCCACTTCGACAGCTTCGGATAAATCTCCTCCGGCAGCCGGCCGATATCGGCCATGATCAGTACGGACGGCTTCTGCTCCAACAGTTCCGGAATGGCGACGGCGAGATCCGTCTCGTGCGGTTCGACGAGATCCGCATAGGGGGTGAGCGCACGGTTGATGTAGTAGAGCGGCGATAGCAGCGGCTGCGACAGGTCGCGGGCCTCGCCGCTCAGCAGGGCGACGCGGCGACGGCGGAAGCCATCGTCGAGCAGATGCACGCTGCCGGCGGTCGCTGCATTCTCGATGCCGATGCGGGCAAAGTCGTTGCGCAGTTCGAAGGGCGCTTCGATGCTGCCCTTGGCAACGCCTTCGCCCGAGGCGAAGGCGATCTGTCCATCGGCGATCGCGCGCCCACGCGTATCGTAGGCGACGATCGGCAGGGTCAGCGCGCCGTCCTTGCGCAGGCGCGTTGCCGTCACCGACATGCCGGTCGAGCCGTTGCTGGTATCGGTCAGCGCTACGGTGCGGCTACCATCGGCCTCGACGACCCGCAGTTCGGCAGCTCCCACGTCAGCAAGCGCTGCCATCGTCTTCTGATCCGCAGCCTCGATGCCGTCGCTGACGAAGGCGAGCGTGCCGGGATTCGTGCCCTCAAATGCGGTTTTCAGCGCGGCTATCGCCTGGGCTCGGTCGACGGCAAGGGGAATGGGGGCGGCAGCGGCAAGCCTGTTGCGCGCGGTTGCTGCCGAGCCTGGCGTGGCGTCGTGCTGGCGATCACCGGTGAAGGCGATGGAGACTGCAAGGTCGCGCGCTTCCGCGTCGTCAATCAGCGTGCTCACGGCATCGACGCGCTGTTCCCAGTCGGTGGCGGTTGCCCAGCTGTTGTCGACGACGATCGCCAGCGGGCCGCCGGTAGCAAGTGTGTTCTGACGCGGGTTCACGACGGGATCGGCGATCGCGAGGATGACGGCGGCCGCCATCAGCATGCGCAGCAGGGTCAGCCACCACGGGCTTTTCGATGGGGTTTCCTCGCGCTTCAACACGGAGGCGAGAATGCGCAACGGCGGGAACACTTCGGCCGCCGGTTTCGGCGGCGTCATGCGCAACAGCCACCAGATCACCGGCAAAGCGATCAGGGCTGCCAAGAGTGCCGGATTGGCGAAGAGGAAGGGAAGGCCGGTCATAGCTGGCCTCCATGCGTAGCGCGTCCTGGCATGCCGGACAGATACATGTGGACGGCAACCAGCGCCTCGGAGGCGGGCCGATCGGTCCTGTGCGGCGTGAAGGTCCAGCCGAGATGGCGCAGCGTGACGCCGAGGCTTTCGCGGCGGGCGAGGTAGGCGCGCTGATAGTCCTCGCGCAGGACCTCGGCGCGGCCGGCCGTCAGTTTCTGGCCGGTTTCCGGGTCGCTGAATTCAGTCCGCCCGGCATAGGGGAAGACTTCCTCCGCCGGATCGGCAACCTCGACGACATGACCGCGCAGGCCGCGGCGGGCGAGCGGGCCCAGCCGCTCCATGATCCTGTCGGTCGGATCGAGAAAATCGCCGATCAAGACGAGATCGCTGGCGCTGCGGATCATCCCCGTCTCGGGCAGCCCTTCGGAGAGCGGGCTCAGCATGATCGCGGTTGCCAGCCGTTCGGCGGCGTTGCGGGCGGAGATCGGCTCCATCACGCCGGGGCATCCGATGCGTTCGCCGGAGCGGGCGAGGATTTCGGCGAGCGCCAGCATCAAGACCAGGGCCCGGCTTTCCTTTGACACCGAACCGAGCGTTGACTTGTACATCATCGACGGAGACAGGTCGGCCCAGAGCCAGATGGTGTGGGCCGCTTCCCATTCGCGGTCGCGCACATAGGTATGGTCGTCGCGGGCCGAACGGCGCCAGTCGATGCGCGACAGGCTTTCGCCGTCGCTATAGGGGCGAAACTGCCAGAAATTCTCGCCGATCCCGCGCTTGCGCCGCCCATGCCAGCCGGAGATCACCGTATTGGCGATGCGGCGGGCCTCGACCAGGCAGTCAGGAACGAGCATCGCGCGCTGCTGCGCACGGGAAAGAACCTCACCAGCGGGGGTACGCGCAACTATGTGCCCGATGGAGGCCATTCTTTATCCCTTGGCTTGCTTCACCAGCTCGGCGACGACATCGCGCACGGTCATGCCTTCGGCACGGGCAGCGAAGGTCAGCGCCATGCGGTGCTGGAGAACGGGCTCGGCGAGCGCCAGAATATCGTCGATCGACGGCGCCAGGCGACCGTCGTAGAGCGCACGGGCGCGGGCGCAGAGCATCAGCGCCTGTCCGGCGCGCGGACCCGGGCCCCAGGCGACGTTCTTGTCGGTGGCGGCATTGCCGTTGCCGGGGCGGGCGGAGCGCACGAGATCAAGGATGGCATCGACCACCTTCTCGCCGACCGGCATCTGCCGGATCAGGCTCTGGATCTGCTGCAGGCGGGCGGCGTCGATCACCGGCCGGGCCGAGGCCTCCGTGACGCCGGTGGTCTCAAGCAGGATCTGTCGTTCGGCGGCAAGCTCGGGATAACCGACGTCAACCTGCATCAGGAAGCGGTCGAGCTGGGCTTCCGGCAGGGGGTAGGTGCCTTCCTGCTCCAGCGGGTTCTGGGTGGCCAGCACGTGGAACGGCTGCGGCAGGTCCTTGCGGGCTCCGGCAACGGTGATGTGATACTCCTGCATCGCCTGCAGCAGCGCCGACTGCGTGCGCGGCGAGGCACGGTTGATTTCGTCGGCCATCAGCAGCTGCGTGAAGATCGGACCGGGGATGAAGCGGAAGGAGCGGTGGCCGGCGGCATCCTGGTCCATCACTTCCGAGCCGAGAATGTCCGATGGCATCAGGTCGGGCGTGAACTGCACGCGGCTGGAATCAAGGCCGAGAACGGTGCCGAGCGTCGCGACCAGCTTGGTTTTCGCAAGGCCGGGAACGCCGACGAGAAGGGCGTGGCCGCCGGACAAAACGGCAAGCAGCGTCTGCTCGACCACGTTCTCCTGACCGAAGATGACCTTGCCGACTTCGGCCCGCACGAGCGCGATCTCCGCGAGCGCGTTTTCCGCCGCGGCAACGATCGCCCTTTCGTCGGTCGCTTCCGTGGCGCCCTTCATCACACTCATGGTCGTACTCCCCGGTCGCCCGTTGTTGAACCGAATCGCCCCGCGGGGGATTTTCAGTTGCCTTATTCCAATTTAGACCCTGGCTGACGGCTGACAAGTCGCCGCAGACGCACTATCTCGTGACAGCATACACGCCGCATCTCGCGACGACATACACGCCTCCGGTGCAAAATCGGGGCCAATCGGGACGGAACGATGGCAGAAGCCGAAATTCAGCGAACCGGGGACGCGGCCGGACTGGCGGCCCTGATCGCGCGTGCGGCCGGCCAGACAGGCGACCGCAAGCGTGGCCTGCCGCCGGTGGAGCGCTGGAATCCGCCGTTCTGCGGCGATATCGACATGGAAATCCGCGCCGACGGCACCTGGTTCTATCTGGGCACGCCGATCGGCCGGCAGCCACTGGTGCGGCTGTTCTCCACAGTTTTGCGCAAGGACGAGGATGGCGTCACCTATCTGGTGACGCCTGTGGAAAAGGTGGCGATCCGCATCGTCGACGCGCCCTTCGTTGCCGTCGAAATGAGCGTGACGCAGGCGGACGGCGTGCAGGTGCTGACCTTTCGCACCAATGTCGGTGACGTTGTCGAGGCCGGGCCGGAGCATGCCCTGCGTTTTGTCATTCATGGCGAGAACCGCGAACTGAAGCCGTACCTGCACGTGCGCGGCCGGCTCGAGGCGCTGGTTTCCCGGCCCGTCATGTACGATCTCGTCGAACTCGGCGAGACCGTGGTGGTCGACGGCGTCGAGATGTTCTGCGTGCGCTCGGGTGGGTCCATCTTCCCGATCATGAAGGCTGCCGAACTGGAAGCGCTGTCGCGATGAACCGGCATCCCTATTCTGCCGACGAATTTCGCCGCCGGGCCCTGACCCAGA
The DNA here is from genome assembly GCF_014851895.1 of Ensifer sp. ENS11. Lineage (NCBI taxonomy): Bacteria > Pseudomonadati > Pseudomonadota > Alphaproteobacteria > Hyphomicrobiales > Rhizobiaceae > Ensifer > Ensifer sp. ENS11. The sequence goes on from NZ_JACVAN010000014.1 coordinate 105,654, forward strand.
TGGGCGGGCCAGTGGAAAGCGCGTGGCGGGAACACGGAGATTTCCTGCTCAATCCCAGTATCGTGCCGCATCTTGAAACCCTGCATCTGAAGGATGCGGCCGTGCTGGTGCCGGTGGTCGACGACGGCGAGGATGCGCATGTCATCTTCACCCAGCGGACCGCAAGCCTGCGCAAGCATTCCGGCCAGGTGGCGTTTCCCGGCGGCGCGGTCGACCCGGAGGACCGCTCGATCGAGTCCGCCGCCCTTCGCGAGGCGCAGGAGGAGATCGGTCTTGACCCGCGGTTCGTCGAGACGATCGGACGACTGCCGCACTATATGGCGTTGTCCGGTTTCAAAATCACGCCGGTTCTGGCGGTGGTGCAGCCCGGCTTCGAGCTGGTGCCCAACCCCGACGAGGTCGAAAGCGTCTTCGAAGTGCCGCTGTCCTTCCTCATGAACCCCGGAAACCATGGGCGTGGAAGCGGCCACTGGCAGGGTGAAGACCGGCATTTCTATCGCATGCCCTATGGCGACAGGAATATCTGGGGTATCACCGCCGGCATCGTCCGAATGCTTTATGAAAGGCTTTATGCATGACCTCGGTTGCCGGTGAGAGCTGGTTTTCGGCTCCATCCCTTCGTCGCGTCTTCGATCTCCTGAATGTCGAGGGCGGGGAGGTGCGCGTCGTCGGCGGCGCCGTGCGCAACAGCCTGATGGGGGTGCCGGCCGGCGATGTCGACATGGCCACCACCTGGCATCCAGACGAGGTCGTTGCCCGCGCCAAGGCAGCCGACATCAAGGTGGTACCGACAGGCATCGACCACGGCACGGTGACGCTCGTCATCGACGGTACGCCCTATGAGGTGACGACGCTGCGCCGCGATGTCGCGACCGACGGGCGCCGCGCTGAAGTTGCGTTCGGAACCGACTGGAAGGTGGATGCCGAGCGGCGCGACTTCACCATCAACGCGCTCTACGCGGACCATGAGGGCGAGGTCGTGGACGACGTCGGCGGCCTTGCCGATATTAAGACCCGCACTTTGCGCTTCATCGGCAATGCTGCCGAGCGGGTGGCCGAGGATTATCTTCGCATCCTGCGCTTCTTCCGCTTCTTCGCCCATTACGGCAACGGTCGCCCCGATGCCGATGGCCTGAGGGCCTGCGCCCAGGCGCGTTCCAAGCTGTCGACACTTTCGGCAGAGCGGGTTTGGGCCGAGACGAAGAAGCTGCTTTCAGCCGAGGACCCGGGCCGGGCGCTGCTCTGGATGCGCCAGGCGGGCGTGTTGACCGAAATCCTGCCCGAGACCGAGAAATGGGGCATCGACGCCATTCCGGAACTGGTTGCTGCCGAGAAGGCCTTTTCTTGGGCACCGGATCCACTGCTGCGCCTTGCGGCAATCGTGCCGCCGGATGAAGATCGGCTCGAAGCCATGGCCGCGCGGCTGCGCCTGTCGAAGGCCGAGGCAGCGTATTTTTCGCGCTTTGCGAATGCGCCAGCGCTACCGGCAAAGACTGTGGATGCGGCGCTCGATCGCTTGCTCTACCGCCACGGCGCTGAGGGTATTTCCGTCCGGCTTCGCCTCGCGCTCGCCTCGGCCAGACGCAAGTCCGAAAACGATCCGGCCTTGCTTGCCGAGACGGCGGCGTTCCAGCGCCTCTTGACGCGCACCGAGGCATGGAAGCGCCCGAGCTTCCCGCTGACGGGCGCCGATGTGCTGAAGGCCGGCATCCCCGCCGGGCCTCGCGTCGGCCAGATCCTCGGTGAGCTGGAGGCCCTGTGGGTAGACCGCAATTTCAGTGTCGACCGGGCAAACCTTGTCGCCCGCCTCGAGACGATGGTGCCGCGCGCGTAAAGCGCGTGGCGCGCGACCATGTTAGATGTAGATGACCGATCTTTCCTGGCACCAACTGCCGGTATTGAGCAAGCTGTGGGCTCGTAGAGCGAGGGAGCCGAGAGGCTGTTACTTGGTCGGCCTCACCAGCGAGACGACCCGTGGCTTCGATGGGGCGTCCAGCCATTCGATCCATTTGTCCCTTTCCTCGAGCGTGTCGAAGAACCGCCAGAGCTTGTACTCTTCGTCGGTGGTCTGCAGCATCTCGCCGATGGATACGAGCTCCAGAGGCAGCATTACCTCGTTGCCGTCGAAGCGAATGAAGTAAATCCCTTCGGCAGCGAGGCGAATAACTTGACCCGTGCCGTAACTTCCATCGGGATCGTCGACCGTGAAGTACATGCCGGTCAAAGTGTCAAAAACTTTGTCGTTCATAGGTTCCGAATGCCAGTTAAAAAGAATGAGGGCATGAGACGTTGGCGCAGCCCACCGGTAAACGCAAGAGATCGCCATACAGGTAAGGACAACAGGCCACGTGCTATAGAGCGTGAGCACCGCGCGGGTCAAATCTTCCTTCGCGTCATTGCCATAGCATAGGGATCGGCGAATGCGGTGCCGTGTGCCTCAGATCCAGACCTGGATGACGGTCACGGTCAACTCGGCCTGAAAATCCAGATCGGGCGGCTCGCCGGGACAGACTTGGTCCCTCGCACCGGTTCGATGCGACGCACCATCATTCGGTGTCAGGGCAAACGGCACGCGTCGCGGGCGTTGTCATTGCAAGACCCGCGCGCGTTCGGAGTAGATGTAGTTTCGTCAGGCGGCCTTGGTTTCTTCGACGATGCGGGCCTTGATGTTATCGATCATGTTTTCGCGGATCATCGTTTCACCGTGGGCCTGGCGCATGTGTTCCACCACGCGGCGGACGATTTCGGCGTCGTTATCGGCGCGGGTGTGCCATTCGCACCCCGGGACAAGAGAACCGCATTCAAACAGGCGCATGATGTTCCTCCTTCCGATGTGGGCTCAACGTGAGGCATGCGGCGCGCGCATCTCCTCCGCGTGCCATGGGCCTCAGCGTAGCATCAACCCCCGGCACGACCAAATTGTTCCAGCCATCCGTGCGGCAGAAACCGTTATAGACATGCGGGTCGATGGTGTTATGGGTTTGCGGTAACAAGAGACACAAAGGCCTTCTTTGCCCATGACCACTACCGTTCAATCGGAACTGATCGCCGCCATCCGCAACATTCCGGACTATCCGAAGCCGGGCGTCATGTTCCGCGATATCACCACCCTGCTCGGCAATCCCAGGGCGTTCCGCCGTGCGATCGACGAACTGGTGCACCCCTATGCCGGTACCAAGATCGACAAGATCGCCGGCATCGAGGCGCGCGGCTTCATTCTTGGCGGCGCGATCGCCCACCAGCTTTCCTCCGGCTTCGTGCCGATCCGCAAGAAGGGCAAGCTGCCGCACGACACGGTGCGCATCGCCTATAGCCTCGAATACGGCGTCGACGAGATGGAGATGCACAAGGACGCGATCAGCCCGGGGGAGAAGGTCATTCTGGTCGACGACCTGATCGCGACCGGCGGCACAGCGGAAGCGGCCGTCAAGCTGTTGAAGCAGATGGGCGCCGATATCGTCGCGGCCTGTTTCGTCATCGACCTGCCGGAACTCGGTGGCCGCAAGAGACTCGAGGCGCTCGGCGTCAATGTCCGCACGCTGATCGAATTCGAAGGTCACTGACACCGCTCAGGCGCGGTTGATCGTCGGCAGCATCAGTTGCACCTCGCGCTGCGTTGCCGGCGTCAGTGTTTCCACCTCTTTCCGCCAGAAGGCGTCGGCTTCCGGCGGTTCGTCTTCCCAGCTTCTGATCGAGGTTTCGTTATCGTCGATGGCCACGCGCCGGTGGCCGCCGAGGCGAAGATATTCCTCCGCCAGTTCGCGAACATGGGTCTTTTCCATCGATAGCCCTCCGTTCCTTTCTGTCGAAGTTCCCACGCGTGCTGGCCTTTCGGCCACTGGCGCGGAACTCTGAAGGTCCGAACGGATTTTACGCCCAAATCGTTCCTGATTTAAGGAATAACGGGGACGCGCGTCGTTTGGACGGGCGACGGTCGCTCAACAGAGCGTTTCCGGGTTAACCGGAGTTACGGAAACGCTCTATCTCTTTATTTCCAAGCATTTCTTGACTGAAAGCCTCTTGGCGTTTTTCCTGGAGATGCCCTGGCTAAACGAACTCGATGACCTTGCTTTCGAAACGGATGACCGCCTCGCCGTGCTGGTTTTCGCCTTCGCAGAGGATCGTGTTGATCCGCCAGCCCGGCCGCGAAGCGAGCGTGCGGCTTTCGAGGAACGTGACGGCATAGGTCACGGTATCGCCGGCATAGACCGGCTTCAGCCATTTCAGATCCCGGAAGCCGGGCGAGGGGCCGAGCCGTGGCGCGTGCAGGCCTTCGGCCGCAAGCCGCCGCTGTTCGTCCTTCCAGAACCGGACGAAACACTGCATCCATCCGGCCGCGGTGTGCCAGCCGGAGGCGCATAGACCGCCAAACAGCGAATGCCGAGCCTCTTCCGCGTCGAGGTGGAACGGCTGCGGATCGAAGTCACGGGCGAAGCGGACGATATCCTCGGCGGTAAAGGCCAGGGTGCCGATGACGGTCCTGCGACCGGTGGCGTAAAACTCCTCCATCGTCATCATTAATTCTGACCTTTGTCGCGGCAGCGGAAGAGCACGGTACATTCCGAAACCGCCACCGGTTCGCCGGTCTGGTTGACGATTTCGTTGCGGAACTTGACGATGCCGAGGCTCGGCTTGGACTTCGACCGGCGCGCTTCGAGCACCTGGCTGAAACCGGTGAGCACGTCGCCTGCTATCACCGGCTTCTTCCAGTCCATGAAATCGATGCCGGGAGAGCCTTGAGACGAAGAATGGCCCATGAAGGCGTCGAGCATCATGCGCATGCCGACGGCGCTGGTGTGCCAGCCGGAGGCAGAGAGGCCGCCAAGGATGCTGAGTTTGCCAGCTTCCTCGTCGAGATGCATCGGCTGCGGGTCGAATTCACGGGCAAAGGCGATCATGTCCGCAGGCTTCATTTCGACCGGCTTGTAGTCGAAGCGTCGCCCTTCGGAAAAATCCTCGAAATACAGCATGCTGAGTTGTCCCGTCTGATTTGCTGACGCTTTACGTACTGCATAATTTCTCAAACCGGAATCGATTTAAGCGGGAAATTAAGCAGTGGCTTTCAAACGTTAGAGCGTGCCTCATTCGTCATCTCTGACCTGTGGCGCTCTCGTGTCGGTTGATGCCACCGTATCGTGGAATTTCCAGGTTGCGCATGCCGATTGTTCATGCAACCACCTGATTTATGGGTGTATCGACCGGCTTTTGATTGAGGAATGCTCGTGACCGAACTGAACAGGGCGCTCGCAGGCGCTGCCGAAAAAGGGATCATCTCTGCCCGTCAGGTGAGCGATCTCGAAGCCTATCTCGCTGACCGTGGCATCAGCTTCGGGCCGGTGGCACCGGATGCTGCCGCCGACCGGGACGATGCGGCGTTCGATGCCCGCGCCGCCGAAGACAGCGAACAGCCGCGGTTCGTCAGGGGATTTCACGATATCCTGATCACGATCGGCGTCGTTGTCGTGCTGATCGGCCTCTGGGGCTTGGGCGGCCCATTCGTAACGCTGCCGGTCATTCTTGGGCTCGCGGAAATCCTGGTGCGGCGCCAGCGGCTGGCGCTGCCGTCGGTGGCGCTGACGGTTGCTCTCGTGCATTGGGTCGGGACGACGTCACTGTTGTTCGTGAGCGAGCATGATGATGCCTGGAAGCCGATGGTCTTTGCACTCGCCTATCTATCAGCGTTCCCGATCCCGCTTGGTCTGTTCTACTGGCGCTATCGCGTTCCGCTGGCGCTGGCCGGTCTGATGGTGTCGGTCGCACTCATCTGCGTGGTCGCGATCCTTCTTGCCTTCGAGAGGAGCTTGGGGATCGACCTCGCCAACGACGACCATTTCATGCTTCTCGCGCTCACCGTTCTTGTCGGAGCCCTGGGTCTCTTTGCGACCGCCATGCGCTACGACGTTTCCGATCCACAGCGTGTGACGGCGCGCTCCGATACGGCGTTCTGGCTGCATCTGGCCGCCGCGCCCGCATTGCTCTACTCGCTGATCGGTCTGGTCTTCGTGTCGAACGGCCGCGGCACGTGGTGGGACGGGCAGGCCGGGCTTGGCCAGGCGATTGCCGCCATTCTGATCGTTGCCCTGTTCATGCTGGTCGGATTGGTCATCGACCGCCGCGCCTTCGTCACTTCAGGGCTGTTGTCGCTCGGAGGCGCGATCTGGACGATGCTCAACCAGACCGGCGCGTCGCTTGACAACTACGTCTTCGTTGCCTTCGCGGCGGTCGGCGTCACCGTGCTTTTCATCGGCATTTTCTGGCAGAAGCTGCGGCGCATTGTCATGAACCTGTTGCCGGAAATGATTACGGCGCGGTTGCATGCCGCGCCGTAATATCGGGTAACGCGCGTTGCGATCTTTCAGATCGCTTTCTGCGCTTTAAGCTCTTGTTCTTTGCGCATGTCGTTATCGCAAAACCGCAGCACACTTTTGCGCGACATGCTTCAATGGCTGCGCGCGTGAAGCGCGCCTCATCTCATTGTCTTACGTGTTGAAGCGGAAGTGGATGACGTCGCCGTCCTGGACGACATATTCCTTGCCTTCGTCGCGGGCCTTGCCGGCTTCCTTGGCGCCGACTTCGCCGCCGAGCGCAATGTAATCGTCGAAGGCGATGGTGTTGGCACGGATGAAGCCGCGCTCGAAGTCGGTGTGGATGACGCCGGCGGCCTGCGGTGCCTTGGTGCCGCGCGGGATCGTCCAGGCGCGCGTTTCCTTCGGACCGACCGTGAAATAGGTGATGAGATCGAGCAGCTTGTAGCCGGCGCGGATCAGGCGGTCGAGACCAGCCTCCTCGAGACCGAGCGCGCTCAGGAACTCCTTGGCTTCCTCTTCCGGCAGCTGCGCCACTTCGGATTCGATCGCCGCCGAAATCACGACGCTTTCAGCGCCTTGGGTCTTTGCCATTTCGGCAACCGCGCGGGTGTGCTCGTTGCCGTCGACGGCATCGCTTTCCGCGACGTTGCAGACGTAAAGCACGGGATGGGCGGTCAGGAGATTGAGGCCCTGCAGAATGCGCAGTTCTTCGGCATCAAGCTTGGCAAGCAGCGTGCGCACCGGCCTGCCGTCCTGCAGCAGCTTCAGCGACGCGTCCATGATCGGCAGCTGTGCCACCGAATCCTTGTCCTTGCCGCCGGCGCGCTTGCGGGTCTGCTCGGTGCGGCGCTCCAGGCTGTCGAGGTCGGCGAGCATCAGCTCGGTCTCGATCGTCTCGGCATCGGCGACCGGGTTGATGCGGCCTTCGACGTGGGTGATGTCGTCATCTTCGAAGCAGCGCAGCACGTGCACCACCGCATCCACTTCGCGGATGTTGGCGAGGAACTGGTTGCCGAGGCCTTCACCCTTCGACGCGCCGCGCACCAGGCCGGCGATGTCGACGAAGGAGATGCGCGTCGGGATGATTTCCTTCGACTTGGCAATGTCGGCCAGCTTGCGCATGCGCGGATCGGGAACCGCGACTTCGCCGGTGTTCGGCTCGATCGTGCAGAACGGATAGTTGGCAGCCTGAGCCGCCGCCGTCTTGGTGAGTGCGTTGAAGAGGGTGGACTTGCCGACGTTCGGCAGCCCGACAATACCGCATTTAAAGCCCATGGCTAAAACCTGTCGTTCTCGAATTCGTTGGGCGTGGCTATGGGATAAAGGAGCCGAACGGTCAAGCCTTCGCGCGTTTCGGCGCGGTGAAGGAGCGGGCTTTTGCTTGATTGGCGGTGTCTGGCGTACGATATTGAGTGGCAGCGTCCTGGGGCCGGATGGCCAACCGCGACCGCCTTCCTGTCATCAACGGGTGGATTTCCGATGAGTGACGACGATCTTGCCGCAAAACCGAAGCTGAAGCCGAAACCGAAGCTGGAGCGGCCGAAGCTCTACAAGGTCATTCTCGTCAATGACGACTACACGCCGCGCGACTTCGTCGTCATGGTACTGAAGGCCGTGTTCCATATGAGCGAGGAGGCGGGCTACCGGGTGATGATGACGGCGCACAAAATGGGGGTTTCCGTCGTTGTCGTCTGCGTGCGCGATATCGCCGAGACCAAGGCAAAGGAGGCGACCGACCTCGCCAAGGATGCCGGCTTCCCGCTGATGTTCATGACCGAGCCGGAGGAGTGACGGTCAGGGGCGGCGGATCTGATAGCCGGTCTTGTCCTGCCGGAAGCCACAATTTTCGTAGAAACGCAGCGTCGCGGGATCCTTCGACCCCGTCAGCAGCATGACTTTGTAGCAGCCGGCGGCCCACGCATCGCCGATGGCATGCAGGATCAAAGCGCGGGCAAAGCCGCGCTTGCGAAAGGCGGCCGAAGTGACGACGTTTTCGATGAGAGCGTAGGGTGCGCCGCCCCGCGTCAGGTTCGGCACGACGACCGACGTGACCGATGCGGCGGCGACATCGCCGGCAAACCCGATGAAGACCGTCATGCCGGGTTGTGCAAAGATTGCCTGAAAGCGATCGGTGGCGAGGGTTGTGTCGAGCGAAGGGTCGTCCGGGTTCAGTTCGCCATAAAGCGCAAGAAGTCCCGGCAGATCGTCTGCCGATGCCGCACGGATCGCGAAGGGCAGGGGCGACACCTGTCAGTCGCCCTTGGGGCCGAACAGCTTCTTCAGCATGTCGGCCATCGGACCGCTCGTAGGCAGCTTCTTCGGCTGAGCCGAATTGCGCGCCTGATGGATATGGGATTGCGCGCCCTGCTTCTTTTGCGCCTGCGGCTTGTCCTCGTCCGGCTTGCCGCCGGTCGCAAGCGCGATCTTGTTCAGAAGCTGCGAGTCCTCACCGCGCACCAGCATGTCGGCATTGTCGGCGATGGCGTCGAGCAGCGGCACCAGCCAGGTCTGGTCGACCTTGGCGAAATCGCCGAGCACATGGGCGTGGACGAGGTCCTTGACGCCAGGATGGCCGATGCCGAGCCGCAGACGGCGATACTCCTTGCCGCAATGGGCGTCGATCGATTTGATGCCGTTGTGGCCGCCGTGGCCGCCGCCGACCTTGATGCGGGCTTTTGCCGCCGGCAGATCCAGCTCGTCATAGATGACGGTGATATCCTTCGGATGCAGCTTGTGGAAGCGCATGGCTTCGCCGACCGCCTCGCCGGAGAGGTTCATGAAGGTCTGCGGCTTCATCAGCAGAACCCGTTCGCCGCCGATTTCACCCTCGGCGATCTCGGACTTGAATTTCTTCGACCAGGAGGAAAAGTTATGGCGGCGATGGATGACGTCGACAGCCATGAAACCGATATTGTGGCGGTTTGAGGCATATTTCGAACCTGGATTGCCAAGTCCTGCAATGATCAGCATGTCGTTACGCTCCGTCGGGCTTTCCCCGCTTCACGAGCGCGAAACGCCATCAGAGTCAATCCTTATTTCGTTGCCTGTTCGCTTCCGCTCGGCCGAACGCCGTAACGATCGAAGATCGCATCCTGGGTGCCGTTGCCGATCAGGCGGTCGAGTTCGCGCTGCATCTTCTCGACCGTTTCCTTGTCCATGTCGCGATGGCAGGCGATGCCGTAATATTCTCCTTCCAGCATCAATGCCGCCTCGACGGGCTTGCCCTCGGCACGCATGCTTTCGAAGGTCTTCTCCGATGTCATCATCAGGTCGATGCGGCCGCCGATCAGTTTCTTCAGCGTCGAATCGAGATTGGTCGCATAGTCGATCTTCTCGAAGCCGTGTTCCGTGAGGTAGGTGGCGGAAAAATCTTCCCGCTGGGTGCCGATGGTGAACCGCTTTGCCGCATCGATCGAACCGGGGGCGGTGTCAGATCCCTTGCGCCGGACCATGATCATGTGGTCGACGAGCAGCGGCTGCACCCACTGGAACAGCTTTTCGCGCTCGGTGTTGCGGCCGGTGGTGAAGACGCAATAGGACGCATCGGTTTCTGCCAGCATGTAGGCCCGCGCCCAGGGCAGGACTTCGATCGTATAGGGAAGCTTCAGCCCCTCCATGATCGCGGTTACCTGCTCGACCGAGGCGCCGCTTGCGCCGCTCGAAGTCGAGAAGTTGTAGGGCGGGTAGTCCTCGGTGACGAATTTGATCGTCTGTGCTTCGGCGGCGGTGGAAAGGCCGAGGAACAATGCCAGGATCAGCTCTTTCACGCCTTGCTCCTTCGCGCCAGTGTCTGGCCGTTATGCCTGGATGTTGGCCTTGACTTCGGAATCGCTCTCCAGCATGGCCAGCATCTTGCCGATCGGCATGGGGCGGCTGAAAAGATAACCCTGCCCACAATCCACACCAAGCTTGCGCAGGAGTTGCCACTGCTCCTTGGTCTCGATGCCTTCCGCGACCACGGTGCAGCCCATCTGGTGCGAGATCGTGCGGATGCCCTTGATCAGCATCCGGCTCTTGCGGCGGATATCGGCGGTGCCGGAGCTGAGCGAACGGGTGAAGGACTGGTCGACCTTGACGATGTCGACCGGGAAGCGGTTGAGGTAGCTCAGCGACGAGTAGCCCGTTCCGAAATCGTCGAGCGCGATCCGGCAGCCGAACTCGTTGAGCTGCTTCAGCACCGCGTGCACTTCCGGATTGTCGAGCATCAGCACCGCCTCGGTGATTTCGATGACGATCCGGTTCGGCGAAATATGGTGCTTGAGGAGCAGGGCCGCGAGCTTGTGCGGCAGCGTAAGCTCGAACTGCAGCGGCGAGAAGTTTACCGCGAGATAGGTGTTCTGCGTGCCGTCGAGGGCGGAGATATCAGCCAGATGCCGGATAGCCTTTTCGAGAATGCAATCGCCGATGCGGGCGATCGTTCCCGTTTCCTCGGCAATGCCGATGATCTTGCCCGGCGGCATCACGCCCTTTTCCGGGTGGTTGAGGCGCATCAAGGCCTCGAAGCCGGCGATCTGGCCGTCGCTGAGGCTGACGATCGGCTGCAGCCACGCCTCGAAGTGATCGTCCTTGAGGGCCGCTTCGATGCACTGTTCGATCTCGTGGCGCTCGCGCGCGGCATCGAGCATGCTGGCGTCGAAGACCTGCAGACCGTTCTTGCCGTCGCGTTTGCGCGCATACATCGCCATGTCGGCGTTGAGCAGCAGGTCCGAAGCATTCTCGGCGTGCTCGGGATAAACGGAGATGCCGACGCTGGCGCTGACGAAAAGTTCGTTGCCGGCAATCGGCATCGGCTCGCGCAGGGCACTGACGATGCGCTCGCCGATTTCAGACGCAAGAGTGGCGACGTCCTTATCCGATACCAGGATCGCGAACTCGTCACCGCCGAGGCGTGACATGACATCGTCAGGGCGCAGGGTTGCGCGGATCAGCTCGACCGTGTGGCGCAGAACCTCGTCGCCGGCGGCATGGCCGAAATTGTCGTTGATCCACTTGAAGCGGTCGAGGTCGATGAACAGGCAGCCGACCTGGATGCCGCAGGCATCGGCGGTGACGATCGCCTCGTCGAGTGCCGCCTCGAAGCCCTGGCGGTTGAGAAGGCCGGTGAGGTGATCGGTGATCGCCTGGGCATGGTTGCGGCTTTCGGCCTGCTTCAACGCGGTGACGTCGGTCATGACGGATAGCGACAGGTCGCCATCGCCGGCCGTTTCCGTCTCCAGGATCAGCACGGTCATGAACGCGCCGTCTGCTTTGCGGAAGGGGACTGTGACCTCGCAGATGTCGTGGTCGCCGACGGCAATCGCCTTGGCGTGGCTGCGGTAGGTCTCGTGCCAGTGCGGGTCGATGAAATCGGTGAAATCCTCGCCGATCACCTGTTCGCGGTGATAGCCGGTTGCCAGCAGCCAGTAATCGCTGACGGCGCAGAGGCGGTTGTCGGTGTCGAGCGAGAACAGCATCGCCGGGGTCAGGTTGTAGATGTCGGTGGCGCGCTCATGCGCGCTCTTCAACTCCATCGACTCACGCTCGAGCCGGTCCTGCATCTCGTTGAAATTGGCAGCCAGCGCGCCCATTTCGTCGTCCGAGGTCCAATCGACCCGGTGGCGCGAGCCCAGGCGCCGGGTCGCCTCTATGGCGGACGTCAAGCGCATCAGTGGGCGAATGACGGTGAAGCGGTTGCCGATGAGCGCGGCGGCAAAGACGGTGGCTACGGCAATCAGCAGGATGGCGAGGATAGCCAGCTCGTCCTTGCTGAACTGCGATAGCAGGCCGGGTGTCGGCGCGCGCACTTCGATGCTGCCGATTTCCTTGATGCCGTCGATCGAGTCGTAGGAAATGGGTGTTTTCAGGCTGCGGCTGTCGCTGTCGATGCCGAGGCCGCCGGAGGGCATCTGCGCGAGGATCGAGCCGGAGGTGTCGCGGATGGTGACAGCGACGATATCGGTGTCGTTCATCAGCGAGCGGGCGATGCGCTTGATGCCGTCGCTGTCGAAATCCCAGATCGGCTTGCCCAACGCTTCGGCGCTTGCGCCCATCAGAAGCTCGATGTTGTGCAGGCGCTCACGGGCGGCGCGTTCGCTGGAGATGCTGAGGAAGAGCACGAAGAGTGGGGCAACGAAAACCAGCATTGCACCGCAGACAATCGCAATAAATCGGTTCTCGACGGAATGCATCACTGGACGCATCCCCCAGGCGTTGCCACTCGTGTCATTTCGGATTCTCTTTAGACGCTTGCTTACAAATTTCCCCGGCGCAAGAACATCATCAAAACCTTAAATGTTGCTGAAATTGCTACGTGACAATTCGTGAGGAAGCCTGCTCGATTGCAGGACAGGGACAGCACGGCGGCAACCGGTGCGTTCAACGCAAAAGGCCCGCCTCGTTTGACGGGGCGGGCCTTTCAATGGGTACCGCAGGGTATCCGGCCGATGCCGGATCGCCGCTTCACCTCAAGGTGAATCAGGCTTCTGCTTCGCCTTCTTCTTCTTCCTTCAGACCGCCAGCCGGAGCAGCGATCGTGGCAACCGTGAAGTCGCGGTCGGTGATAACCGGGGTCGCGCCCTTCGGCAGCTTGATGTTGGAGATGTGGATCGCGTCGCCGACCTTGTGACCCGACAGGTCAACGGTCAGGAATTCCGGAATGTCGTCGGCAGCAACGGCCAGTTCGACTTCGTGGCGAACGATGTTGAGAACGCCGCCGGCCTTGAGGCCCGGGGACTTCTCTTCGTTGACGAAGTGAACCGGAACCTGAACGGTGACCTTGCTGTCCTTGGAGACGCGCAGGAAGTCAACGTGCATGGTGAAGTCGCGGACCGGATCCAGCTGGTAGTCCTTCGGCAGGACGCGGATCTTTTCGCCGTTGACGTCGATGACCGCAACGGTGGTCATGAAACCGCCGGCGTGGATCTTCATCGTCACGTCCTTGGTGGACAGCGCGATCGAAATGGGGGCCTGCTTGTCACCGTAGATGACAGCTGGGATAAGACCGTTGCGACGGAGTTCACGGGAGGACCCCTTACCAACCCGTTCGCGCGTCTCGGCCTTGAGCTCATAAGTTGCGTGGCTCATAGGTAGACCTTTCTATGTCTAATTCTGGAGAGTTCATCCGCAATGCGGAAAAACCGAAGCCGCATGGGCTTCATCCGCGTTGCCTCCAAGGGTGTCTACGCGGACGGGCGGTGCATAGACGAGATCACCCGCAAATGCAAGCTTTGCCGCGGTTTTAAAGCATGTGGCGCAGAGTGCACAGCGGTTTTGCGATAACGACTTGCGTGAAATCAAAGTGCGAAGGCGCGTCGCGCTCAGGCCTTTTTGCGCGTGAAGCGCGCCAGCGCCAGCATCAGGCCACCGGCGATCAGCCCCCAGAAGGCGCCCGAAACGCCGCCGAAGCTGACGCCGGAGGCGGTGACCAGGAAGGTGATTGCGGCCGCCTCGCGTGTCCTGGCGTCGGTGAAGGCCGCCATGGCGGAGCCGGCAAAGGCGCCGACAAGCGCAAGACCGGCGACTGCCTCGATCAGCACCGATGGTGCGAGGCTGACGAAGGTGGTGACCGCGCCGGCGAGCAGGCCGAAGATGACATAGAAGATGCCGGCATTGATCGTCGACCAGTAGCGTCGCGCCGGATCCGGATGGCTGTCGGCGCCGGCACCCATGGCCGCCGTGATCGCCGCAAGGTTGACCGCATGGCCGCCGAAGGGCGCGCTCAGCATCGAAAACAGGCCGGTCGTCGCGAACAGCGGGCCGGGGGTGGGGTTATAGTCATTGACCTTCATGACGGCGATGCCGGGAATGTTCTGCGACGCCATTGTAACGATGAACAGCGGCAGCGCGATGCTGATCATCGCAGGCGTCGTGAAGGCGGGCATCACGAATTCCGGCCGCGGCACCAGAGCCGAAGACAGCTCGGCCAGGGCATCAGCAGGCATTTCGACGCCAAAGGCGATCACCAGCACGAAGGCGAGCAGGGCGGCCGGCACCGCATAGAGCTTGTTGACGCTGCCGACGATCGCCCAGGCCAAGAGGATCGGCAGGCCGAACAGCGGATTGAAGCCGATCGCCTTGACCGGGGCAAAGCAAAGGCTGAGCAGGACGCCGGCCAGCATGGCATTTGCCAGTGTCGCCGGAATGGACGAGACCATGCGGCCGAGCGGCTTCCAGAGGCCGGCAATAACGATGAGCAGGCCGCAGACGAGGAAGGCACCGACCGCGGCGTTGAAGCCGCCCTCGACCATGCCGGAACTGGCGAGCAGCGCGGCACCAGGCGTCGACCAGGCGACGCTGACCGGCAGCCGGGTCACGGCACTGAGGATGACGGCGCATACGCCCATCGAGATCGACAGCGCCATCAGCCCGGATGCGGCCTGTGCTTCTGTCGCACCGACGCCGCCAAGGCCGTGAAGGACGACGGCGAAGGAGCTGGCGAAGCCGACAAAGGCGATCAAGAGACCCATGAAGAGGCTCTGGAGCGAGAAGTCACGAAGCATGGCTGGCAACCGGTTGTTGTGAATGAGTGTCGGATGATGCTCGAACTCGCGTATCATATTCCGCCGGCGTGTCGATACCGCCGGCGTGATGAACGCATCAAACGCGCTGATGCGGGCATGAAGGTGGACCTTCGTCTTGCTGGACCTCTCATCCAATCGATGCCTATAGTATGGCCAAAGCAGGCTCAGCCGTTTGGGAGATCGGGTGGGACTTGCGTTGCCGGACGTGGCTTGCAGGGAGGAAACCGATGCCTGCCGTCAGGGATCATACGGAATACGTCTATCAGGTTGCGCACCGGTCCTCGGCGGCTGCAAGCTCGCCGGTGGCCGCATCCTGGCGCCGCTGCATGACGCTCCATGGCCTGGCACCTGAGGATCGGCGCACACCGGTTCGACTTTCCGATAGCGAGTTCCGATTGGCGCGGCAGCGATCGGCCGAACTGATCGCCGAGGCGGGCGGCGAACTCGACCGGCTGTTTGCGACGGTCGGCAAGGCCGGCTGCTGCCTGCTTCTGACCGACGACAAGGGCGTGGCGCTGGAGCGGCGTGGTGCGGTCGGTGACGATGCGGATTTCCGCGATGTCGGACTGTGGTCAGGAACTATCTGGAGCGAGGCCAGCGTCGGCACCAACGGCATCGGCACGGCGATCGCCGACGAGCGCGCCGTCATTATCCAGCGTGATCAGCATTTCCTCAGCAGCAATATCGGGCTTAGCTGCACGACCGCGCCGATCCGCGATCACCTCGGCCGGCTGGCGGCGGCGATCGACATCTCCACCTGCCGCGATGATGCGTCGGAGATCACCGTCTCGCTTTTGTCACAGGCCGTGCGCGATGCGGCCGCGCGTATCGAGGCGGGGCTCTTCCGTCGAGCCTTTGCCGGATCGCGGATCGTGCTCGTGCCGATCGACCGGGCAGGGCCGGCACTTCTGGCTGTCGATCGCGACGACCTCGTCAAGGGCGCGACACGCGCGGCGCGGCAATGGCTCGGACTCGACGACAAACGCATCGCCTCGGGCATTCCGGCATCCGATCTTCTCAAGGAGGATCCGTCCGGCGACGGGAGCGAGCTTCCCGATGCCGAGCGGGCCGCGCTTCGGCGCGTGCTGTCGCGCGCCAATGGCAATGTGTCGATGGCAGCCGAACTGCTCGGCATCAGCCGCGCCACGCTTTATCGCAAGATGAAACGGCTTTCGGTTAACTGAACTTTTACCTCATCTGAGGCTGCCCCCTCATCCTAACCCTCTCCCCGCTGGCGGGGAGAAGGTCCCGGCAGGGGGATGAGGGGCGGAAGCGGCTCGAATCACTCATCAACGCGCCGCTTATTGCGCTGCAGCACGCTGACCTCGGCCCAGGTGTCTCACATCTGAAACAGATCGCGTCGCTGGCGATCGTGCCTCACTATCGAACACGCACGTTCGGCTTCACCTTCCTCTCACAGCTTTGGTTGCTGTTCACAGGGAGGAATGAACATGTTGCATCAGAAGATCGTCGAGAGCCCGTTCAAGCAGAAATACGGCAACTTCATCGGCGGTGAATGGCGCGAGCCGGTGGCCGGGCGCTATTTCGACAATACGACGCCGGTGACCGGCGGCGTGCTGTGCCAGGTCGCGCGCTCGGATGCGGCCGACATCGAGCTTGCGCTCGACGCTGCCCATGCCGTCCGCGAGAAGTGGGCGCGCACGTCGGCTGCGGAGCGGTCGAACATCCTGATGAAGATCGCCAGCCGCATGGAAGACAATCTGGAGCTTCTGGCGCGCGCCGAGACCTTCGACAACGGCAAGCCGATCCGCGAAACCATGGCCGCCGACATTCCGCTGGCGATCGATCATTTCCGCTATTTCGCCGCCTGCATCCGCGCCCAGGAAGGTTCTATCGGCGAGATCGACCACGACACGGTTGCCTATCATTTTCACGAGCCGCTCGGCGTCGTCGGCCAGATCATCCCCTGGAACTTCCCGATCCTGATGGCCGCATGGAAACTCGCGCCGGCGCTGGCCGCTGGCAATTGCGTGGTGCTGAAGCCGGCCGAGCAGACGCCGGCCTCGATCCTGGTCTGGGCAGACCTCGTCGGCGACCTGTTGCCGGCCGGCGTGCTCAACATCGTCAACGGTTTCGGTCTTGAAGCCGGCAAGCCGCTGGCCACCAGCCCGCGCATCGCCAAGATCGCCTTTACCGGCGAGACGACAACCGGGCGGCTGATCATGCAATATGCCAGCCAGAACCTCATTCCGGTCACGCTCGAGCTTGGCGGCAAGTCGCCGAACATCTTCTTCGCCGACGTGCTGGCCGAGGACGACGACTATTTCGACAAGGCGCTCGAAGGTTTCGCGATGTTCGCGCTCAACCAGGGCGAAGTCTGCACCTGCCCGAGCCGCGCCCTGGTCCAGGAAAGCATCTATGATCGCTTCATGGAGCGGGCGTTGAAGCGTGTCGAGGCGATCCGACAGGGCAACCCGCTCGACAGCGCCACGATGATCGGCGCGCAGGCGTCGAGCGAGCAGCTCGAAAAGATCCTCTCCTATATCGACATCGGCAGGCAGGAGGGCGCTGAGGTGTTGACCGGCGGCGGCCGCAACGTGCTCGAAGGCGAGCTGGCGGAAGGCTTCTACGTCAAGCCGACCGTCTTCCGCGGGCACAACAAGATGCGGGTGTTCCAGGAAGAGATCTTCGGGCCGGTGGTGTCCGTCACCACCTTCAAGACCGAAGCCGAAGCGCTGGAGATCGCCAACGATACGCTCTACGGCCTTGGCGCCGGGGTCTGGAGCCGTGACGCCAACCGTTGCTACCGCTTCGGCCGCGAGATCCAGGCGGGCCGGGTGTGGACCAATTGCTACCATGCCTATCCGGCCCATGCGGCCTTCGGCGGCTACAAGCAATCGGGCATCGGTCGCGAGACCCACAAGATGATGCTCGACCATTACCAGCAGACCAAGAACATGCTGGTGAGCTACAGCCCGAAGGCGCTCGGCTTCTTCTGAGGCTTCGCCATCGTTCCCTCTCCCCTATGGGAGAGGGCCTCCCAGGTGTGGCCGAGGGCTCTTCTCCAGCTCTCGCCCTCGGTCCACCCCGACTTTGAAAACGCAAGGCGCGGCGCTTGTTTCAAGGCGCTTGATTCGCGCATATCGTCATCGCAAAACCGCTGCACACTTTTGCGCGACATGCGCAAGGAGGCTCAACATGACCACCACCGAACCGCGCGTGCTGGCGACCGACGCGGCGCTCGAGTTCATCGCCGAGATCAGGCGCGATCATCCCGACATCCTGTTCCATCAATCGGGTGGCTGCTGCGACGGCTCGTCGCCGATGTGTTATCCCGCCGACGACTACATCGTCGGCGACAATGACGTGAAGCTCGGCGAGATTGGCGGCGTTCCCGTCTATATCAGCGCCAGCCAGTTCGAAGTCTGGAAGCATACGCAGTTGATCATCGACGTGGTGCCGGGCAGGGGCGGGATGTTCTCGCTCGACAATGGTCGCGAGCGACGCTTCCTGACGCGTTCGCGCCTCTTCGGTGGTGGCGAGGCCTGCCCGCTGGCGGCCACAGCCACGGCGACAAGCGCCGGCGCATGACCGCTACTTCCGCCAGCGTGAGCTGACAGCCGTGTCCTCTGTTGCGCTGCCTTCGCGACCGTTTTTCGTCCGATCCGCGCGCGTTCTACTGCAGACTGCCGTCGCCGCCGCGGTCGGCCGCCTTGAAATCGGCCATCACGCTGTTCAGGAACTCGCTTTGGGTGATCTTGCCGTCGCGGTTCACGTTGATGGCGGCAAACTGTTGGGCGTTAAGGACAGGCGCTACCTCGTCGGCGCTTAGAGTGCCGTCCTTGTTCTTGTCCAGATTTGCGAAAGCCGTTGTCATGAAGGCCTGATATTCGGACCGGCTGATCACGCCGTCGCCGTCGCGGTCGAGCCGATCCATTTGCCCCTGATACATCGCCGCAGGCTTATCCTGTGCGGCGACCGGAGCGAACTGGCAAAGCACGGATGCCATAAGGAGAGTCACTTTTCGCATCTCGTAGCCTTTCGCAATCAGCGGCAAGTCAAGGCATTACCAACCGCACCGCCAAGGGTGGCGCCGCCGCCGACAGCCCAGAGCTGACCGGTGCCTGCGCCGATGGCCGAGCCGGCGAACCCGCCAAGGATTGCGCCGCTGACGGTCCCGGCAAGGCAGCCGAAATCGCCGGTGCTCGTCCGAGAGTACGTAGCAGATTGGCAACCAGACAAGGCGAGGCCGCCTGCAAGAATGAGGGTTAGCGTACAGTTACTCATCTTTTCCTCCAAAATTATCCGGGGTGATCGGGATAGATCGGGGAGCCGCCATTTGCGTGGCGCTGCATGGAAGTAACGTTCCGATTATGTTCTTCTAAGAATCAAAAAGGCTTCTGTTCGATCAGAAGCACGTCATTGATGAACAATGCTGTCTGCAGAGAAAGGTGTCAGCAACAGCGGGCAGATGTTACCCCTTGGGATGGAAGATGACAACTCTCGGGGGCCGTTGCTACAGCGCCGCGCCTCCAACTAGACGCGCAAAGATTGCTGTAGCGCTTTGATTTACTGCATAATTCTTTCGCTAGACCGTTTTCGATTTAACGAAAGAATTATGCGCTAAGGCATGTCGCACAAGAGTGCACAGCCGTCTTGCGACAACGACATGCGTGAAATCGAGCCTTGGAAGCGCGTTGCATAGGGCTGCCTAAACGCAACGCGCTTTTCAGGAACGACAGAAAATGGGCGCCAAATCCCGCTTGACGAAGACGGATGCTTTTGCGGGCGGCCGAGCCTCTCTCAGTCGAAGAGGCTCGAAACCGATTCTTCCTGGCTGGTGCGGTTGATCGCCTCGCCGAGCAGAGTTGCCGTGGTGATGACGCGGATGTTGTGCGCCGACTGAACCGCCGTCGTCGGCTGGATCGAGTCGGTGATGACAAGTTCCTTAAGCATCGACGAGGTGACGCGGGCAACCGCGCCGCCGGAAAGCACGCCGTGGGTGATATAGGCGGTAACGCTCGTTGCGCCGTTCTTCAACAGCGCTTCGGCCGCGTTGCAGAGCGTGCCGCCGGAATCGACGATGTCGTCGATCAGCAGGCAGTCCTTGCCCTTCACGTCACCGATGACGTTCATCACTTCGGATTCACCCGGGCGGTCGCGGCGCTTGTCGACGATGGCAAGCAGACAGTCGAGACGCTTGGCGAGCGCACGGGCGCGTACCACGCCGCCGACGTCGGGCGAAACGACCATGACGTTCTTCAGGTCGTAGTTTTCCTTGACGTCGCGGGCGAGGATCGGGATCGCATAGAGGTTGTCGGTCGGAATGTCGAAGAAGCCCTGGATCTGGCCGGCGTGAAGATCGAGGGTCAGCACGCGATCGGCGCCGGCCTCGGTGATCAGGTTGGAAACCAGCTTGGCCGAGATCGGCGTGCGCGGACCGGGCTTACGGTCCTGGCGGGCGTAGCCGAAATAGGGCAGCACCGCGGTGATGCGGCGGGCCGAGGAGCGGCGCACCGCGTCGATCATGATGAGCAGTTCCATCAGGTGATCGTTGGTGGGGAACGAGGTCGACTGGATGATGAAGACATCCTCGCCGCGCACGTTTTCGCCGATCTCGACGAAAATCTCCTGATCGGCAAACCGCCTTACGGTCGCTTTTCCAAGAGGCAGGTTGAGATAGTTGCAGATCGCTTCGGCCAGCAGCCGGTTCGAATTGCCTGCGAAAACCTTCATTGACGGACCGCCTTGAGCTGGCGCGGCTACCGTCCGGGTTCATTTCCGGGAGCGGCATTTTCCGCGCAGATTCCGAGAGCCATTCCAATCGCGGACATTCATTGCGGATGGCCGCCGTTCAGAGCTGATCGGCCGCTTTTTAGCGACACTGAACTTGAATGCAAGGGGAATGCTGCGCCGCGAAGCGCATTATCCTAAAAACTTTGTATCAACCGGGTCTGGATTGCCGCCATTCGAGGTAGGCGCTGATGGTTTTGGTGGCGATTGCCTGCATGGTTTCGGCCGGAATGCCCTCCCAGAGATCGGCACCGACAGTGGCAACTGAGTCCTGCCCCTGAATGCGGTGCAGCCGATTGCCGCTGCCGTCGAGCACATCCCAGACGTAGACGATCGTGGTCTTGCCATTGTCCTTCAGGGCCGAGAAGTAGCCCTTGAGGATATGTTCGCTGCTGGCATCGGCCGAACCCTTGATCGTCAGGCCATGGCTGCGCGCCTCGGCGCCGAGCTGTTTCGACAGCGGCGTGACGGCGGCGACAGGCGCGCCGATGATCGGCAGGAAGCGGATCGTCCCGCTCGTCGCCGTGCTTGCGGAAGGCACGGAGGCAACGGCCGGCTGCTGCTGCTGAACCTCTTCGGCAACAGGTTCGGATGTTTCCACAGGCGCCGGCTCGGCGAGCATCGTCGTGTTCTGCACCGGTTCCACACCGGAAGCCAGGCGACTTGCCTGCGCCTCAAGCGAGCCGGCGGGATCGGTGTAGGTGCTGTCGCCGGTCGCATATTCCGTCGGCATGCTGGCAGGTGCCGGCTGGGAGGCGAAGGCCCGGGTCCGCTGCACCGGCGAGCTTTGCACCGGAACGACGGCGGTCTGCGTCGACATCGATTCGAGGTCGGACTGCGTCACCGGCGGCGAGCGGAACGTTCCGCCGCCGACATCGACCTGCGGTATCAGCGCGTCCGTGCTGTTACAACTTGCCAGGGCCGCTACAAGGCCAAGGCTTGCGATGGGCGTGATAAGCTTTCGCATCGTTCAAACCGTCCGTCTTTCCTTCGCGGCAGTTCTGTGAAGTCATCTCCTGTTGTCTGCCATTTCAGCGCGAGTGTAGGCGGATTTCCCTAAGCAGAAATGAAGTCCAGCCCATAACGGGAAAGAGCACGCGGCGTATCGGTGGTTGTGATGTAGGTCTGGCCGAGCGTCATGGCCGTGCCGCTGTCGGAATCCATGATGATCATGTGCACGAACAGCGACATGTCAGGCTCGATCTCCTGCGGGTTGCCGACATGGAACATCTGGTGCTCCATCCAGGACGGCGAGAAGCGCGCGCCCAGCGAATAACCGCAGGTGTTCAAGCGGTGCCGGGCCAGGCCGCGCTCGTCCATGATCTTGGCGTGCACGTCGAAGACCGTGCCGAAGGTGTTGCCGGGGCGCAGCACCATCTCGATCGCCTGGATGGTCTCACGGCAGGCGCTGTAAAGCTCGCGGTGGCGGTTGGTCGGTTCGCCGATCACGACGGTGCGCATCATGGCGGCGTGATAATGGGCGCTGACGCCCGCCCATTCCAGCGTCAGCTGATCCTGGCTGTCGAGCAACCGGCGGCCGGCCTTGTAGCGGCAGAGCAGCGCGTCGGCGCCCGACCCGATGATGAACTCGTTGGCGGGGTAGTCGCCGCCGCCGGCAAGGATCGCTCCCTGCATCGCGGCAAGGATGTCAGCTTCGTTGCCGCCGGGGCCGATCAGCGGCAGCGCGGCGTCGAGCGCGTCATCGGCAAGGCTTGCGGCCTTTTCCACATGGGCGATTTCGGCCGGGCTCTTGATCAGGCGCAGCCGGCTGACGAGCAGCGAGGCATCGACGAGCTCGCCGAAGGTCGAAAGCTGGTTGTCGACAAGGCGTGCGGTGCGGCCGGTCATGCCATGGGTGTCGTATTCGACGCCGATGCGGCTGCCGAGCAGGTCCATTTCGCTCAAGAGGTTCTTCAGGTCCATCGTCGGGTCGGCGTTGACACGGTCGACCCAGATCTCGATGCGCTCGATATTGGAGGTGTGACGGGCCTGGCGCAGGTCGGCCGAGCGCGTCAAAAGCACCATTGAACCGTCCTTCTTGACCACCAGCGTCTGGAAGAAGCAGTAGCCGAAGGTGTCGTAGCCGGTCAGCCAGTACATGCTTTCCTGGGCAAAGAGCAGAACCGCGTCGAGCTTGTCTTCGCGCATCTTCGCGGTCAGCCGCTCAAGGCGGGCGGCATATTCCTCCTGGGCAAATTGAAGCGCCATGTCAGGTCTCCCGTATGCAAATTGCGGATATCTGCCGGCCGTAGTCCGGCTCCTGCCGATGCGTGGTGCGGCGGTAGGAGAAGAAGCGATCCTCGTCTGCATAGGTGCAGATGTCGAGGTTTTCGGCGGTAACGCCGGCTGCGGTAAGGCGTGCGATGGTCAGGCCCGGCAGATCGAACATGGCGTGGCCGTCGCGTTCGGATGGGTTGAAGAATTGCGCATAGCTGCCATCGGTCGCCAGGAACCGATCGACGAACTCGGCGCCGACTTCGTAGTTGCGCCGGCTGATCGAAGGTCCGAGACAGGCGACGATGCGTTCGCGGCTGGCGCCGAGCGTCAGCATCGCCTCGATCGTGCTTTCGAGCACGCCGCCGAGCGCGCCCTTCCAACCGGCATGGGTCGCGCCGATAACACCGGCGTCGGCATCGGCAAACAGAATAGGTCCGCAATCGGCCGACAGAACGCCAAGCACGATGCCGGGCGTCGCCGTCACCAGGGCGTCGGCCGTAGGTCGGCTGCCGTCGTAGCTTGCGTCCACGACGATGGCGTCGGGGGAATGGACCTGATGGACGGTGGCAAGCTGTTCCGGAGCGGCGCCGAACCAGCGGCTGACACGAGCGCGGTTCTCACCGACCCGCTCCTTGTCGTCATTCGAGCCGAGACCAACATTCAGTCCGCGATAGATGCCTTCGGAAACGCCGCCTTGGCGGGTGAAATAACCATGTGCGATCGCCGGACCGGCCTTGTCGCTAAAGAGCGAGCTTTGCACGGGGGAAAGCGCGGCATCATGCTGCATCGGTGTTTTCGCCCTTTGCTTTGACGTGAGTTTCAATGGGGTTGGGGGCACGTGTGGCCCGGTGGCTGGCGGCTGATTTGCCAGCGCGATGTTGACCCGCGATGGCGGGGCTGTCAATTGCCGAACGACAGGGGTGCCGTTCGGCGCGGGCTTAGGGCCGATGGCGCAAGGCGCCAATCCCAAGGCTCAAGGGGCGCAGGAACACCCCAGGCCCTCTATATGATTTTCACCCTTGGCCGGCCACGCCCGAAGCAATCATGCCTTGGGTTTGCGAAACGGCGGAAGCGCGATTGGCGGGCTGCTGACGGCGAGCACCTTGAAAAGTTCGCCCATCTTGCCTTCGCCGGATCCGGCAAGCCTTTCGACGTCCTGGCGGATGCCTTCCTGGATCATTGCATCCTTCTCGCGGCCCAGCGCCGCGGCGCGCTCCAGAAGACCAAGGCCGATCAGGAAATCGCCCTGGTGAGCAAGCCCATTGATCTGCACGCCGTCGTTCTGCGCGCGCCGCGCCAGTTGCTCGAAGTCGACATGGCTGGTCAGGTCGGCGCGTCCAGGGTTGGCAAGTGGCGGATCGTACTGATGGTCGAGCAGCGCTTGCAGCGTGTCGCCGTAGTTCGTCGCCAGGTGCCCGTAGTCGATGATGACGGCGGTGCCGCCGCCGATCTTCAGCCGTTCGCAAAGGGCGGCCATGACTGCGTCGCGGGCAGGCGCGATCTCGAAGATCGTGCCTTCGGCAACTGCTTGTGCGGGCGTCGGCAACAGTGTCGGGTCGATGCCGGCAATCCCCGCGGCAAATGTCAGCTCGTCCTCAGCGTCGAGGCCGACCATGCGTTCGCGAAACCCTTGCGGCGTTCGCACGAACTGGCGGATCGGGATGGCATCGAAAAGCTCGTTGGCCGCCAGGAGCACAAAACCCTCCGGCAGCGTTTCGAAACTGGTGTGCCATTCCACCTTCTCGCCATGGGCGGCCAGTGTTTCCGCCTGGATCTTGCGCAGGCGATCACTCGTTTCGACGAGATGGACGCTGGCGGTGGCATAGAGTTCGGGGGACAGGCGCCTGACGACCCGTAGGACGTCGGACATCATCGTGCCGCGGCCGGGGCCGATCTCGACGATCACGGGCTGCTCCGGCGCGCCATGCTGCTGCCAGGCATGAACCAGGAAGATGCCGATCATCTCGCCGAAGAGCTGGCTGATTTCAGGCGCCGTGGTGAAGTCGCCCGCTTTGCCGAAGGGTTCGCGAACGCGATAGTATCCGTGCTCCGGATCCGCGAGGCAGAGCGAGAAATAGTCGGTGACGCTGATCGGTCCGTTGGTCCTGATCAGCGTCTTTATCTTGTCCGCGAGTGGTGTCGTCATGCGCCCGTCCAATTATGCAGCAGCGACGGCGGCCCGGCACGCCCGGGCGATGGCCCAGATGCCGGCAAGCGCCATCGGCAGCGAAAGCAGCATGCCCATGGTCAACCAACCGCCGGCGAGATAGCCGATCTGCGCGTCCGGTTCGCGGAAGAATTCGACGAAAATGCGGCTTGCGGCATAACCGAGCACAAAGATGCCGGTGACAAGACCCGGCGATTTCAGCGCATGGCGGCGATAAATGAACCAGGCGATGACGGTGAGCAGCACGAGACCCTCGAGTGCCGCCTCATAGAGTTGGCTCGGGTGGCGGGCAAAGGGGCCGCCGGTCGGAAACACCATTGCCCAGGGCATGGACGACAGCCGGCCCCAGAGTTCGCCATTGATGAAGTTGGCGATGCGGCCGAAGAACAGGCCGATTGGCACCACGGTCGCGACGATATCGAACATGCTCCAGATGGCGATGCCGTTCCTGCGCGCAAAGACGATCATGGCGATGGTCGTGCCGAGGAAGCCGCCGTGGAACGACATGCCGCCATTCCAGATCTCGAGCGCGCGGATCGGGTTTTCGAGAACGGAGCCCAGATCATAGAAGAGGATGTAGCCGATGCGGCCGCCAAGCACGATGCCGCCGGCGGCCCAGAGCAGGAAGTCGTCGAGCTGCGCCAGGGTTGCCGCGGGTTCGCCATTGCGCCAGAGCGACGTGTTCTGCACGAGGCGGCGCGCGTAGTACCAGCCGATGAGGATACCGGCGACATAGGCCAGTCCGTACCAGTGGACAGCGAGCGGACCGATCTGGAAGATCACGGGATCGATTTGAGGGAAGGGGAGAATGGCGAGGCGGGTCGCGATGGTTTCCAAAATGTCTTCTCGTTCCGGACCGGTTGTTTTGCCGGAACATGGCGATCGAATCCGGCGGGGTCAAGGCCGCTTGCGGCCGACGGCCAGCCACAGTTTGGTGATTTTTCTTGCATCCGTTCGCGTCTGACCCTACCTGAAAACCAGGACCGCATCGCAGTGCGAGGCGGCGGCTGAATATGGAGATCAGAACGATGAGCACAGGCGCCAACCGCATCATGGATGATTTTGCCAAGTTGATGACCGATGCCGCAGGGGCGGCCCAGGGTGTGCGTCGCGAGGTCGAGACCGCGTTTCGCGCCCAGGCCGAGCGCGCGATGAATTCGCTCGATGTCGTCAAGCGCGAGGAGTTCGAAGCCGTGAAGGAAATGGCGATCAAGGCGCGCGACGAAAACGATGCGCTTCTGGCGCGTATCGAGGCTCTGGAAGCGCGTCTCGCCGAAAGTGGCAAGTAACGCGATTCTTGCGAAATAACGGCTTTTCAACGTTTCTACTTCGCCCGCGGATCGATTCTGCGGGCGTTTTGCTGTCGTTATTCCTTGGCGGTGTGAAACGCCGCACAGGGAGGTTAATAAAACCTGAAAAGTTTTCCACCTGTGGACACTGGCAAAAAACCCTTATGCCAGAGTCGCTTAACCACCCGCGCTGAATCGAAATGGCAACACGCAAGTGGTTGTACCCGGCTATTTTTCGGCCGGGGGGCTGGCAGCCTGACTCCGCCATTATACACTGATTTTAAATGATGATTCGAAACGGACCACGCAAGCTCCAGGCAGGGTAAGTCAGCCAGGATGGATGTGAGTTCAGCAATCATAGTGTGTTCTTATTCAGTGCCAGGTTTGCAGAGTTGCGTCTTGTAAACGTGATAACGCGCGCCTGTGTCGCGCCTACTAGGGTGATGCATGAGCCTTTTGGAAATGGAAATCGAGCGTCAGTCCAACCCGGTCGATATGATCGAGTTTGTGGCCGCCACCAATGACTGGTCATTCGAACGGTCGGGCGAGGACGAGATCGCCATGACCGTGGAGGGCAAGTGGGCGGACTACCACGTTTCCTTCTCGTGGATGGAAGAGTTCGAGGCGCTGCATCTTGCCTGTGCCTTCGACATCAAGGTTCCCGACAGCCGCGTCAACGAAGTCATCCGTCTTCTGTCGCACATCAACGGTCAGGTGCTCATGGGGCATTTCGATCTGTGGCGGCAGGAAGAGGTGGTGATCTTCCGGCAGTCGCTGCTGCTCGCCGGCGGCGCCGAGCCCACCAATCAGCAGGTCGAAGTTCTGCTTTCGAGCGCGCTTGATGCCTGCGAGTCCTATTTCCAGGCGTTCCAGTTCGTCGTCTGGTCGGGCATGGATGCGCAGCGCGCCGTTGATGCGGTGCTGTTCGAAACGGTCGGGGAGGCTTGAGATGGCAGCCGTCGCTTCCGGTCCCATCGTTCTCATCGGCGCCGGCAACATGGGCGGCGCCATGCTCAGCGGTTGGCTGAAGAGCGGCGTCAAGGGCGCCGACATTCTCGTCATCGATCCCGGCCCGCCGCCGGCGATGGCAAAGCTGATCGCCGACAATGGCGTCAGTCACGCGACCTCGGCTCCCGCTGGCGTCGAGGCTGCGGTGATTTTCATCGCCGTCAAGCCGCAGGTGATGGAGGCGGTGCTGCCGCCGCTGAAGACACTCGTCGGTGCAAGCACGGTGATAGTTTCAGTCGCTGCCGGCAAGACGCTTGCCTTCATCGAAAGCCATCTGGGTGCTACCGCCACCGTGCGCGCCATGCCCAACACGCCGGCGATGATCGGGCGCGGTGTTACCGGCGCCTTTGCCAATGCCCGCGTCAGCGACGCGCAGCGCGGCCAGGTACATGATCTCCTGAAGGTCAGCGGCCCGGTCGAATGGGTCGAGACTGAAGCCGATATCGATGCCGTCACCGCCGTTTCCGGAAGCGGTCCGGCCTATGTCTTCTACCTCGTCGAGTGCATGGCGGAGGCCGGGCGCAAGGCCGGTCTCAAGGCGGACCTCGCCATGCGGCTCGCGCGGGAAACCGTCGCGGGGGCTGGTGAACTCCTTTATCAGTCCCCCGACGACGCTTCGCGGCTGCGCCAGAACGTAACCTCGCCGGGTGGCACGACCGCCGCAGCACTCGCGGTGCTGATGGCCGATGACGGGATGCAGCCACTTTTCGACAAGGCCATTGCCGCTGCCCGCCAGCGCGCCGAGGAACTGGCCGGTTAATTCAAGAGCATTGTCATGTCGGAAACGATTACTTTCGCAGATTTCGAACGCGTCGATATTCGTGTCGGCACCATCATCGAAGCCGAGGTTTTCCCCGAGGCGCGCAAGCCGGCCTACAAGCTGCAGATCGATTTCGGCCCTGAAATCGGCATAAAAAAGTCATCGGCGCAGATCACGGTGCACTACCAGCCTGAGGATCTCATCGGCCGGCAGATCATGGCAGTGGTCAATTTTCCGCCACGCCAGATCGGTCCTGTCCGTTCCGAGGTTCTTACGCTGGGCTTTGAAGACGAGGCTGGCGCAATCGTGCTGGCCGCCATCGACAAGGCGATTCCCAACGGCCGCAAACTGATGTGATCCGATGACAATCCATGTTGATCTGATACCCGAGCGCGTCAAGGTCTCCTGCCTTTGGCGCGCGGCTGATGCTGCGCGCGACTGGCGCGCCAGCCATGTTCTCTCGCTGCTCGATCCGGAATTGCCCGATACCGACGTGCCTGTTATCGCCGAGGCGAGCCACCGCGTCGTGCGCATGCGCGATCAGGAAAACGCCGGTGCGACGCAGCATTTCCCGGATCTGGTCCTTGAAGTGTTCGAAGCGATGCGGCCGGCTGCCGACGACAGGTCGAGCCGCATTCTGGTGCATTGCCATGCCGGCGTCAGCCGTTCGACCGCTTTTGCCTATGGTTTGATCGCCCACCAGCTCGGCGCCGGCCGCGAGGACGAGGCTTTTCGGGCGCTTTTGATGATCACCAGAAAGCCCTGGCCGAACCGCCGGATCATCGAGATCCTCGATGCGTCGCTTGGTCGTGAGGGCCGGTTGCTTGCACCGCTCGACGCCATGCGCGCGCGCCATCCGCGTCGCATCGATGCCTGGCACCGCTTCAACGAGCGGCGCGGCCTGATTTCCATATATTCGCGCTAGAGCATTCCAGGAAAAGTGCGAAGCGGTTTTCCGTCAAGAAATGCGTAAAAACAAAGAGATAGAGCGTTTGTGCGGTTCCGTCTAAATCGGAAACGCTCAAGAATAAACCGGCCGAAGGTGGGCAGCGCTTTCGGGGAAAACGACTTGCTTGGGGATGCTCACGCGTCCGACAGCAACGCGTCGGCGTAGCGCTTGAGCGAGCGATTGTAGCGGGGCAGATGGCGCGCCAGACGGCCGAGCGCCAGGCCCGCCGCCTCCTGCGCTCGTCCGGCATCGACGAGCGAGAGCGCCAGAAAGCCTAAGACCGCATCGTCGAGTTCGTCGGATGGCATTGTCCGTTCGGCCTCCAGCAAGGCAATGCTCTCTTCGATCTGCCCGAGATTGCGCAGCGTGCTTGCAAGCTGGATGGTGGCGCGGCGGCGGCGAATGCCGGAGAGGCCACCGGCAAGCGCCTGCCGATACAGAGGTGCTGCATTTGCTTCGTTGCCGAGGGAATCCTGGGCTGATGCACGCTCGAAGAGGCCGATCGGATCGCCGTCCGGAAGTTCGGCGGCCAGCACATCGAGCCGTGCGATAAACGCGTCCGCGTCCATATGGCCGAAATCCGCCCAGTGCAGCGCCAGCCGCTGTTCCCAATCGTCCCAGTCTAGCGTGTCGGACAAGTCCGGAGCCTCCATATTTGCAGCGCTGACCAGATCGCCCCGCTCACGCCGGCAAACGCACGGTTGCCCGCAGGCCGCCAAGCGGGCTGTCGCCAAGCGTGACGTTGCCGCCGTGGCTGCGGGCGATGTCGCGGGCGATCGCGAGGCCGAGGCCGGTTCCCGAACTGTCGAGATTGCGCGCCTCGTCGAGGCGGAAGAACGGCTTGAACACGTCCTCGCGCGAGCGCTCGGGAATGCCGGGCCCGTCGTCGTCGACCGTGATCGTCACCCATTTGGCGCTGTGGCGTGCCTCGATATTGACCCGGTTGGCGTAGCGATAGGCGTTGGATGCCAGGTTGGCGATAAGGCGGGTGAAGGCGTTCGGGCGAACACGGACCTGGTCCTCCCCCTCGACGGAGGTCGTCAGCGTCTTGCCGTGCAGTTCTGCTTCGGCGGCAAGACGCGTCATCAGGTCGCTGAGCTTCAATTGCCCGACGTCTTCCTCAGCCTCCCCACGGGCAAAGGCGAGGTAACCTTCGAGCATGTTCTGCATGTCGTCGACATCCTGATTGAGGCTTTCGAGGTCGGGGTTGTTGCCGGCGAGCGCCAGCTGCAGCCGGAAGCGGGTCAGGATGGTTCGAAGGTCATGACTGACGCCGGTGAGCATGGCCGTGCGCTGCTCGATCTGGCGCTCGATGCGCTCGCGCATCTGGATGAAGGCAAGGCCGGCGCGGCGAATTTCATCAGCGCCACGCGGTGCGAAGTCGTCGATCTTCTGGCCCTTGCCGAAACTTTCCGCTGCCTTGGTCAGCGCCAGGATCGGCCGGATCTGCCCGCGCAGGAACAGGATGGCGATCGACAGCAACACCAGCGAGGCGGCAACCATCCAGACGATGAAGATATGGGTGTTGGAGGCGTAGGCCCGGTTGCGGCGGGCATAGACCCGGAGCATGCGGCCGTCGTCGAGCTTGATGCGGATTTCGACAAGGTTGGAATTGCCGACCGTGTCGATCCAGAAGGGGCGGCGGACCTGGTCGGAGATCTCCTCGCTCAAGATTTGATCGAGGATCTCGAAGAAGGGCTTGGGCCGCGGCGGCGGCAGTTCGCCGCCCGGTTCGACGGAAATGCTGAGATTGAGCTGGTCGCGGGCGATGCGGACGATTTCCGAAATGTCGCGATCGGCGGGGAAAGTGGCGATCAGATCGACGATTGCCGCGATATCTCCGGTCACGGCTGCCGAGAGGCGCTGTGTCACCAGTTGCCAGTGCCGCTCCATGAAGATGAAGGCGACCACCGATTGCAGCAGCACCATCGGGATGATGACGATGAGCAGCGAGCGGGCATAGAGGCCCATCGGCAACCGCCGGCGCAGCCAGCGGGTGACGCGCTTCCACGGATTGTCGCTCGGGTTTGCCGCCTCGCGCCGCATACTGTCAAAGCTTGCCATCGGTTTCCGCTGCCCTCATCGGGGTCGCCACTCTAAAGCGCGTCGCGATCTCCGGGATTCGCTTCTTGCGCTTTAATTTCTTGTTTCTGCGCATGTCGCGCAAAACCGCTGCGCACTTTTGCGCGACATGCTTTAGTCCACGCTCAATCTATAGCCGATGCCGCGGACCGTCTGTAGCCAAACGGGATTGGAGGGATCGTCCTCGATCTTGCGCCTCAGGCGATTGATCTGGACATCGATGGTGCGCTCGCCGACCTCGGCATCGTCGCCGATCAGTTCGTGGCGCGGGATCGTCTCGCCG
This sequence comes from Ensifer sp. ENS11, assembly GCF_014851895.1. Lineage (NCBI taxonomy): Bacteria > Pseudomonadati > Pseudomonadota > Alphaproteobacteria > Hyphomicrobiales > Rhizobiaceae > Ensifer > Ensifer sp. ENS11. The sequence continues at coordinate 136,969 of NZ_JACVAN010000014.1, forward strand.
GCGCGTTGGGAGAACAGCGTCATGATTTCCTGCTCGCGGTCGGTAAGGCGGATGTGATCGGCGCCGCGTCGAAGCTCCTTGCGTACCACGGAGAAGGTGTAGGGACCGAAGATCACCTGATCGATCTTGGGCGCCTGGGCCGGCTGGTTGCGCCGCAGGATATTGCTGATGCGCAGCACCAGTTCGCGCGGCTCGAACGGCTTGGAGAGATAATCGTCGGCGCCGGCTTCGAGGCCCTCGATGCGAGAATTCGATTCCGCCAGCGCCGTCAGCATCAGGATCGGCACGGTCTTGATCTGGCGCAGGCTCTGCGTCAGGGAAATGCCGCTTTCGCCGGGCATCATCACGTCGACGATCAACAGGTCGAAATCGAGACCGACCAGCTTGCGTCGCGCTTCATCGGCGTCGGCGGCGGTCGTGACGCGAAAACCCTGTTCGACCAGATAGCGGTTGAGCAGATCGCGGATACGCCTGTCATCGTCGACGATCAGTAGATGGGCTGCATCGTCGGAGACTGTCGCTTTTGTTGTCATGCCTAGCTTTCCCCCGTCGCCCGCCGATAGCGGGCTTTCGACATTTCAGTCCCCGGCGCCGTTCTTCATGCAGGCAAGGAAGCGCTTGACGGTTTCGCGCGCGCCGGGACCCGTCTTTGCCAATGCATCGGCTATGCGGCGGGACTGTGGCTCGGCAAGCGCACGGGCAAGCGCCTGGCCTTCCTCGGTGGTATAGAGCATGCGCTGGCGCCGGTCCTCTGGCCCCGTGACCTGCCGGATATAGCCGGAATCGATCAGCTGCTTGAGCACGCGGGCCAGGCTCTGCTTGGTGATCTTCAGCGTATCGAGCAGGTCTGCCACGGTCATGCCCGGCTCGCGGTCGACAAAGTGCACGACGCGGTGATGGGCGCGGCCGAAGCCGCTCTTTTCCAGGATCGCATCCGGATCGGAGGTGAAGTCGCGATAGGCGAAGAAAAGCAGCTCGATGATTTCGAAGTCGATCGTATCATCGTCGTGCGCGACCGTGTCGCCCACATATCGGGTGTTTTCTTTGGATTGGCCGGCCACGCGGTCATTTCCTTTCAGCCAAGTTGCAACTTACGAAACAATCGGAAAAATATGTCAGCTTTATTGACATATTTTTACCGCGTTGGTAGCGTCCATGCTCGGTAAGCGAGACATTTGGCGGCGGTAATACCTCAGGAGGATATGCCGCGCCGCACTGATCGCAAATCCAAAATCTCGAAATTGAATTTTCCCACAATCAGTTTGCCGATAAACTGAAAGCGGGAAGATAATCAACAGCAAGAATGGCGCACAAGCGCCAGAGGACGACATCATGGCAGCGGTTCCTTTTGATCAGTTGGACGGCGAAATCTGGTTCAACGGCGAGTTCGTCGCGTGGAAGGACGCCAAGATCCACGTGCTGACCCACGGCCTGCACTATGCAAGTGCCGTATTCGAGGGTGAGCGCGCCTATGGCGGCCGCATTTTCAAGCTGACCGAACACAACCAGCGCCTTCACAACTCCGCCGAAATCCTCGGCTTCAAGATTCCCTATTCCGTCGAAGAACTGGACGCGGCGAGCGTCGAACTTCTGAAACGTCAGGGCTTCTCCGAAGCCTATGTCCGGCCGATCGCCTGGCGCGGCAGCGAGATGATGGGCGTTTCGGCCCAGAGCAACCGCATCAACGTGGCGATCGCCATCTGGCAGTGGGGCAGCTATTTCAACCCGGCCGAAAAGCTGAAGGGCATTCGTCTCGATATCGCCGAATGGCGCCGCCCGGATCCGAAGACGGCGCCGTCGAAATCGAAAGCTGCCGGCCTCTACATGATCTGTACGATCTCCAAGCATGCGGCGGAAGCCAAGGGCTATGCCGACGCGATGATGCTCGACTACCGCGGCCAGGTGGCTGAAGCGACCGGCGCCAACATCTTCTTCGTTAGGGATGGCGTCATCCATACGCCGGTGCCGGATTGCTTCCTCGACGGCATCACCCGCCGCACGGTGATCGAGCTGGCGAAGCGCCGCGGCTACCAAGTGGTCGAACGGGCGATCATGCCGGAAGAACTGTCCGGTTTCAGCGAGTGCTTCCTGACCGGCTCTGCCGCCGAGGTCACGCCTGTTTCCGAGATCGGCCCCCATCGCTTCACGCCGGCAACCATCTGCGAAACGCTGATGAACGACTACATGAAGGAAGTCTATCCGGTTGCAGCGGCAGCCGAGTAACCGGATTATCCCTGAATGCAGAAAAGGCGGCCCAGGGCCGCCTTTTGTCTTGCTACGGATATCGTTCGGAAGGCGTCAGGCTTGTTTTCCGAGGAATTGCCCGACGATGCCGCTCAACACACCGCCGCCGACGAGGCCGCCGAGTGCCTGCATCGCAAGACCAGTTGCGGCCGCTTCGCCACCGAGCATCTGGATCAGGAACCCCCCGCCGAGGCCGCCGATAGCGCCGACGATCGTGCGTGCGACGACACTGAATGCCCCTTGCTTCAACACTGCGCTGGCCGCGTTGCCGCCGGCCGCCCCCGCGATCAATTGGGTAATGATTGGCATTAATGCTTCCATTGATCCCTCCGTATCCAGGCCCGTCGAAGACGAGCCGCCAAATGCCGATGATCCGGCAAGGACAGGTTGAGGCCGAATTTAGACTCTTGTCAATTTGGGGAAGTCACGGCTGCCTTCTGTGAAGGCGTTACTCGCTAAAATGTTGCTGTTTCATGCCGGAAACCGCGCTTTTCGAGCTTCGAAAGCCGAAAAATGACAGAATTACTGCAGTGTTCGAGGATCGTTTCAGCCGCCCGTGGCTAAAAAAGACTGGTGATTCGCTGCAGTGCAAACGAAAACTCCAGCGGCCAAGCCGCTGGAGTTGGTTGTGTATTCGCCCACGTGGAGGCGTGTTTCGTTTAGCGATAGACGTAGACGATGCGGCGTGTTGTCGGCTCGACCAGAACCGGCTGGCCGTTGATGCTGACATAGTCGTAGCTATAGTCCGGCACGCGGCGCACTTCGACTGTCTGCGGCAGCTCGGCGCCGACCACGACTTCGCCGTCGAGATAGACGGTTTCGCCCGGGTTGGTGGTGATATAGGTGCGCACCGTATCCGGCGGCGCGATCGGATCGACCTCTTCGACAGGGCCGAGCAACTCGTCACCGGGTGCAGGCATTGGCGGATCGCCGGCCTGCGCCTCATAGGTCACGACGGGAACCGCCAGGTCGGCGCGTCGATCCTGAACGACGACAGCAGCGCCGCCGAGATCGGTGGTCAGATATTGGGCATAGACCCAGCCACGAAGGCCGTTGACGTCGACACGGCACCACTTGCTGCCTTCGATGCAGCCATCAAGGACTGCGGTGCTGCCGCGTGTTGCCAGGCCAACGGTGGGATATTGCGGGCCCGGGCCAGCGCGGACATTGAGGTCAGTGACGGTTGTGGCGGTCATGGCTGCGAAGGCTGCCGAGGTGCCAGCTACGAGTACGAAACCCGCAGCCGCGGCAGTTCGCAACAGGGTGCTGGTAAGGTTCTTCATCATCATGCTCCTTCGTTATCCCTGATGAGCAAACGCAGCGATGGTGGGGATGTTCCCGCGGTAACGTCACGAAATGTGAAGATGCGACATACTAACCCTGTCGCAGTTCAACCCGGCGTTACGCCGAGGGAACCGTTTCGCGATCAAAGTATTTTTCCTGTCGATGTCGGGCAGGCGCCCGAGGGAACGATCAGCGATATGCCCGCGCAAAGAAGGTGAGCACGGGCAGGAGAGGGAGGTTCATTGTCGAATTCAGCTGTTAATCCGGTAAATCCTGCCATCAACGGCTTGCGCCCGGTGGTGGCAATCGTCGTTGCGGCCGAACTGCTTGTCTCGGCCTTGCTGCTTACCACCGTGCAGCTCCCCGCACCTCAGTCTCCATCAGCGGAAATTGCCAGCCTGCGTTAAAGCGCGTCGCGATCTCCACTGCATGTTTCCTTAGATCGTATTCGATTTAAGGCAGCATGCAGTCATTTAAGTGCTACCGCGACCTTTGCGCATCTAATATGACGCGCGGCGCTCAAGGATTCGCTTGCTGCGCTTTAAGCTCTTGTTTTTGCGCATGTCGTCATCGCAAAACTGCTGAACACTTTTGTGCGACATGCTTTAATTCGCGCTGTGTCTGATGCCGTTTGGCGCTATAGGTGTGCCAACGACATCTAAGTGAGGCGCAGACGGCATGCTACAGGCGGGCATCATCCCGGTTACTCATTTCCAGCAGAACTGCACGGTTCTCTTCGATGCTGAAACCAAGGAAGGCGTGATCGTCGATCCCGGCGGCGACGTCGATGTGATCCTCCAGACGATCCAGGAGAACGGCATCACGCTGAAGGCGATCTGGCTGACGCACGGCCACATCGACCATGCCGGCGGTGCCAAGGAACTGAAGGAAGCGCTCGGGCTTTCGATCATCGGCCCGCACAAGGACGATCTGCCGCTGTTGTCGCGGCTGGAAGAGCAGGCCGAGAAATTCGGCCTGGCGATGAAGGTCGAGAACGTCGTACCCGACCAATGGCTGGAGGACGGCGATACCGTCTCCTTCGGCAATCATGTGTTTGAAGTGCTGCATTGCCCCGGCCATGCGCCTGGCCACGTGGTCTATTTCAACCGGGTGCAGAATTTTGCCCATGTCGGCGACGTGCTGTTCCACGGCTCGATCGGTCGCACCGATCTTCCCGGCGGCAATCATCAGCAATTGCTCGATTCCATCCGCGACAAGATCCTGCCGCTCGGCGATCAGGTCGGCTTCATTTGCGGCCATGGCCCCGGTGGACAGATTGGTGAAGAGCGGCGCACCAACCCCTATCTGCGTGGTCTCTGACCCCGAAAAGACGCGGGCCCCGGTTCGGGAATATAGGCCGTAATGAAAAAGCGCATGCCCCGGGAAAAGGCATGCGCTTTTTGTTTATCGCATCGCGGCTTTTCAATCAGCCTGCGTCGCAGAAGTAGCTGCGGCCGTCGTAGCCGCGGAACGTACCGTTGTCCGGGTTGAACGAGCGGTAGCGCTGCGAGCAATAACGATACCAGGACGGGGTCCAGGGCTCGAGCGAACCGTAGCCGCCGCCGCCGTAGCCGCCGCCATAGTTGTCGACGACAACCGGACGCGCGCGATAGACAGGGCGCGGACGATAGACCGGGCGCGGCTCGTAATAATCGGGCTCCGGGTCGACATAGACGCGCTCGCTGTAACGCGGCTGCGAAGCAATCGCGCCGCCGATGATCACGCCGGTCGCCAGGCCAAGAGCGCCGAGTGCAACGGCGTCACCGTTGTCATAGTGCCTGCGGCGGTTCCAATCACCAGCCTCAGCCGTGCTGAGGGTCGGGAGAACCGAGGCGGCGGCGATGACCGAGAGAACCGTCGCTTTGATGAACTTGTTCATGGCTTCAATCCTGTGCATGGTCCGGAGCGTTTCCGGCCTTCATGATGAAAGAGTGTTAACCACGCCAAACTGAACGGGGCCTGAACAAAAAAACCCGGCATCGCTGCCGGGCTTCAACTTGAATCTTTCAGCAGAACCGGTGTTAGCCGGAGATCTGCAGGTTGACCGCCTTCGGGCCTTTGCCGCGGCGATCCGGTTCGGTGTCGAAGCTTACCTTCTGATTTTCCGACAGGCCGTTCAGGCCGGAAGCCTGGACAGCGGAGATGTGTACGAAGATATCTGCACCACCGTTGTCAGGCTTGATGAAACCAAAGCCCTTGTCGGTGTTGAAGAATTTAACAGTGCCAGTTTCGGCCATGCGTCAGGTCCTTTTCTCTCCACCCGTTTGACGGACGGGTAGCATTGCAGTTTGCCCGATTGGGCGTTGGGCAGGCAGTTCTCGATATTTGAGGAAAGGTTCCTGTTACCGCAGCCAGCCATCGGAAAGGTTGCAAACTCGCGTCCCCCCCAGTCTGGCCACCCGGAGTTTTTGCGTCTCCGGCCCGCTTTTATTTCAAGATCTTCCCATGCTCGTAGATTGCCCGAACAGAGTAAGATTGATGGGTTTATTTTGAATTGGCAAGCAAAACTTTTTAGAAGTGGTATTGCGTCTTGCCATTGCTCAAAATTCGGTCAGTCGCCGATTTTTCAGGTGATATTGAAGGTGCATCGCAAGCTGTTGAAATCACAGCTTTTTGAACGAATGTGCCGAGAAGTTGAGTGCTTTGCGCCGTTTTTCGCCGCAATCGGCGACGCCGCGATGGCTGCCAAACAGGTCCATTCATTTGTCAAGCGACTGATATGGTTGAAGCTTCTTGCCAAAGTGATGCTGTCGGGCACCGTGGCGGTTCGCTTTGCAGAAATCCTGCAAGTAATAACCGGGAATCGGCAGGTTGCATCGCGGCGCTTTAAAGTGAAGCAACAGCTTTGCGGGGCGGGGCAATAACAAGTAACGCAGCAGTTCAGTACCCGCCAAAATCAAGGGTTATAGTTCTGCAGGTCCCCGCGCATGCCTATCTCGTCTCAGGCTGCGGCTTCCTTCCGGCCACCTTTCGTGATCTCGGGCACGATCTCGACGACCAGCATGGCGGCAAAGATGATGGCGCAACCGACATAGCCGATGGGCGTGATGATCTCCCCGAGCAGCAGCACCCCGAAGAGGGCTGCAAACAGCGCCTCGCTCGACAGGAAGATCGCTGCCTGCGGTGCCGTGGTGTAGCGCTGGCCGACGACCTGGCAGATGAAGGCGACACCACTGGAGAAGATGCCCGCATAGAGGATTTCCGGCAGCGCGCCCTTAACCGCCTCCATGCTCAGGGGCTCGATCGCCAAAGCGACGACGCAGCCGAGTACGGCGCAAACGGCAAACTGCGTCATCGACAGCAGCATCGGCCGGCCGCTGCTCGGTGCGAAGATGCCGACAAGCATCAGCTGCAGTGCCCAGAACAGGGCGCAGACAACAGTCAGATAATCACCACCGGTCAGGCTCGACAGAGCGCCACCACTCAAAAGGAAGATACCGAGCAGGGCCATCAGCGCGCCGGGCCAGATGATCCAGTGCGGCCTGCGGCGGAGGAAGATGATGGTCAGCACCGGGACGAAGACGACGTAAAGCCCGGTTAGAAAGCCGGAGTTGGTGACGCTGGTGGTGAGCAACCCGTATTGCTGCGTAACGGCGCCTGCAAAAAGCGCGAGCCCGACAAACACGAAGTTGCGAAGGGTCCTGCCGGTCAACGGCTGCGGCGCCCGCCTGGTTTCAACGACGGCGAGCGGCAGCGCGACCAGGGTTGCGATGGCAAAACGAAGCGTGATGAACCAGAGCGGTCCGATCGCCTGCATCGCCGTCGACTGGGCGACGAAGCCGGCACCCCAGATGGCGCCGGAAAACAGCAGGAATAGATTGGCCTGGACGCGGGTCATCATTGCTCTCCTCAGATGCTTCGCCGTCTATCAGTTGCGATTTTTCCGGGCAAGGCTCATCGTCGGCGGCCGGCTGATCTGCGCGGCGTGCCGGCGACGGTTGCATGGTGGAGATGGGGACGGTGGAGATGGGCGAGAGCGGTTATTCGGGAACGCCGCTTGTCCGCAAGCTGGGCATGAGGGGCGGGCAGTCAGCGCTGTTGCTTGGCGTCCCTGACGATCTGACCGATATTGCCGGCTTTCCAGGGTTCTCCAGGTGCGAAACCGCCGTCGACGGCCCGGCGTCACGTCGGCACGACTACATCCACGTCTTCGCCGTGGAGAGGGCAAAGCTTGAAGCGCTGGCACTACCGCTTGCGGCGAGCCTCAAGGCCGACGGCATGATGTGGATCTCGTGGCCGAAGCGCGCATCGAAGGTTCCGACGACGCTGACGGAGGACGTCTTGCGCGAGATCTTTCTGCCGCTCGGGCTCGTCGACACCAAGGTCTGCGCCGTCGATGCGGTCTGGTCCGGATTGAAGTTTATGTTCCGCAAGGACGTTCGCGCCGATCTCTGATCCCGAATTTGGATTTATACGAGCGCCGGTTGGTATTACTGCGTCGGTGCCTTGGAGACCCTGAGCAAGGCGCCATCCTCTTCGTCCGTCACCATCAGCAGTGCGCCGTCCGGCGCCACCACGATGTCGCGGATACGGCCGAACTCGCCGTCGAACAGCCGTTCCTCGGAGGTCACAGCGCCGGTGTCGTCCCGCTCCAGCCGGGCGAGGAGCTGATACTTCAGCGCCGCCACCAGCAGGTTGCCATCCCACTCCGGAAACATCTTGCCGCGATAGACCGCGAGCGCGCCTGGCGCAATCGAGGGATCCCAGTAGTAGATCGGCTGGTCGAAGCCGTCCTTGGCCGTGCCTTCGCCAATCTCGGCGCCGGAATAGTCCTTGCCGTAGGTGATCACCGGCCAGCCGTAGTTATGGCCGGATTGCGGGTTGTTGACCTCGTCGCCGCCGCGCGCGCCGTGCTCTGCCGTCAGAAGCGTGCCGTCCTTCGGATCAATGGCGATGCCCTGCGGATTGCGATGCCCCTTGGACCAGATTTCCGGCAGGCCCTCGGTGCCCCCGCGATAGGGGTTGTCGGCGGGAATGCTGCCGTCGGCGTTGATGTGCAGGATGGCGCCGGCATGATCGTGCAGATCCTGGGCGCGCTCGCGCTCGCCGCGGTCGCCGATGCCGAAGAACAGGCTGCCATCAGGCGCGAATGCGATGCGCGAGCCGAAATGCTGGCCGTTGCGGGTCAGCTTGTTCATCCGGAACAGTTCCTTGACGTCGGTCAGGTCCGAATTATCCGCCGACAATGCCGCCCGCACCAGGACCGTTCCGAAACCGCCGTCTCCACTGGCCGCGAGCGTCAGGTAGAGCGTGCGGCTGGTGGCAAAATCGGGGGCAAGGGCGATGTCGAGCAGGCCACCCTGGCCCTGCTCGGCCACCTCAGGCACGCCGGAAAGCGGCGCCGAGGCCTTGCCGTCGCGGATGATGCGCAGCCGACCGGCGCGCTCGCTGACGATGTAACTGCCGTCCGGCAGCACCTCGACGGACCAGGGATGTTCGAGCCCGCTCGCCAGCGTTTCGACGAGAACGTCGCCATGCTGGGAGGGAAACTCACGCGTTTCCTGTGCTGCGGCAGCAAACGGGGCGGCAAACGAAACAAGGCCGGCGAGGAGCGGCAGCGCGCGAATTGTTCCCGCCATCCGGGTCGTTTCCAGCCTTGATGCCTGCGCCTGCCACATTCGATATCTCCGATCAGTTCATGCCGCCACACGCCAAGCTGGAGTGGTCACCCGGTTCGTTCAAGTCAAATCGGATCAAAATGGCTTTATTTCGAAACCGAGCCTGTCGTCAGCGGCACCGGATGCTGCTCGCCGACCAGTTCGGCGGTCACGATGTAGCGCATCGGTCCCGGCTCGATCGCATCGAAAGGGAAGCAGGTGGCAAGCGCCAGCTTGTGGCCACTGGCCGAGGCGTTGATGCCGCTCTCGTCCCAGCGCGCGACCCGGCCTTCGCCGGCGCGGAAGAGAAAGCGCCGCCCGTCCTTGCGGGTCAGCACCAGCAGGTCGCCCGCGGACACATCCTTCAGCCAGCGGAAATGCGTGTCGCGGTGGGCGGCGATGACCGAGGTGCCTTCGTCGCCGGGAAGGGGGGTGTTTGTGAGCCAGGCAGGTCCGAAGGCAAGCGCCTGGCCGCTTGCGCCCTTGAGCACGATCGCCGAGCGGTTGATGCGCGGCGCCATGATTTCCGCTGTCGTTTCGAAGTCGGCCCAGGGCCAGGGCCTGCCATTGGCCTCGCCGTGCAATTGCGCCTCGAAGCTCTTTTTCAAGAGGACTTGAGAGACCTCGGCCTTGGCCTTCATGTAAAATCCCTTGCCGACCAGCATCAGGCCGGCAAGGGCGAACAGGGCAATGAGCGCGACCACGATCGTCTCGATCGCCGAAAGACGGGCGAGGAAGCCCGGGCGTGGCCCGGGCAGGTCGTCGTCAGCGGCCATGGCGTCGAACCCCTGATGTGACGAGGGCGGCGATCTGCCCACGCCAGAAGACGAAGGTGCTGCCGGCAGCAAGGGCAAAGGCGAGCAGCATCAGCCCGATGAGGATCTGCTTGTCTGCTTCGGTTGCCGTCTGCGGCAGGTTCACCTGGTTGTTGGCTTCGGCAATCAGGCCGGCGGCGCGCGCCGTCGGTGCCGCCAGCATGCGGTCGGCGGTCAGCATTGCGAGCTTCGTCTGGCTTTCGGCCGAAGCCTCGCGCTCGTCGACCTTTTCTGTCGCATCGGACTTCTCGCCGAAAACCTTGCCGAAGTCCCAGCCGGCCGGCAGGTTGAGCGGCACAGCGGTTTCCGTCAGGTTTTCGCCGGCGGGCCGCGACGGTGTCGCATCGACGGCGACAAGGCTGGTGACGCGCGAGACCAGGTGATGGGCGAGCGCGACGGTTTCGATCTGCCTGTCGAGCGTTGCCGGGTCGGCGATCGTCGCCGCGCTTGCCTCGAGATCGTCGATCTTACGGCGGGCCCAGAGCTTGGCGACGCCTTCGCCGGTTGCCGCCTTGGCGATGTCCATCTCGACGCGCCAGGGCTGGTCGCCGGCCTTGCCGACGATGCGAAGCTTGCCTTCCGGCGCGGCGCCGTCGAGTTCGGCCGTCAGCACGACCGGCTCGCCGCGATAGAGATCGGGCATCGGGTTCGGGGTGATGTCGCCCGTGGCCGCACCCTCGAAAGTGGCGGAGATGTCGGTCATAACAGGGCTCTCGAGCTTGGTGAAAAGCTCGCCCATACGGGCGGCCACCTGGCTCTCGGAACCGATCAGCGTGAAGGTGCCGCGGCCGTACTCAGCCGCCTTGGTCATGAAATGGCTGTTGGGCGCGGACCCGATGCCGACGGTGAAGACGCGCGCGTCGCCGCGGTTGTTCTGGATTTCCTGGAAAAGCTGGCCTTCATTGCCGATGGCGCCATCGGTGAGGAAGACCACCTGGCGAAGGGCGCCAGCGGCAACCGGTCCCTGCGTGCGCAGGGCCGCTTCCAGCGCCGGCAGCATTTCGGTGCCGCCGTCGGCGGTCAGGCCGCGCACGAAGGAGATCGCGTCCTCGCGCTTGTCAGGTGTCGCCTCGACGAGCCCAGGGAAATGCACAGTCATCGTGTCGTCGAAGCGGATGACGTTGAACCGGTCTTCCGGCTTCAGCCGCGAGATCGCCAGCGCCAGGCTTTCCTTTGCCTGCTCCATCGACGGGCCGGCCATCGAGCCGGAATTGTCGATGACGAAGACCACCTCGCGCCGGAGTGGTTTGTCAGTCGCGGTCGCAGTGACCGGCGGGGTGACGAAAGACAGGAGATAGGTCTTGCCGTCGACGGTCTCGCGGAAGAGGCCAGCATAGGGGCTCTTGCCTGCGACAGCCTTCCAGCTGAGTTCGAAATCCCTGTCGGCCGGAACGCTTCCTGCTTTCAACGTGATCTTGCGAGTAAGCTGGTCGAGGGTGGTCGTTTCGATCTCGTGAAAGGCCGATGTCACTTCGCCGATCGGGAAGCCCGCCTTCAGGTTGATCGTCAACGTCACCGGGTTGATCCTGGCGTTCTCGCGCGGATCAAGCACCGGCGGCTCGATCTTTTGGCGATCGGGGACCGGATCGCTGACGGCATAACCGGAGCGGCTGTCGAGATCGACGGTCTGGACGACCGGCTGCGGATTGTAGCGAGGGGCGACCACCATCGGGAAGCGGAAGGTGAAGGCGTCGTTCGACTGGCGCACACCGCTTTGATATTCGATCTGCACCACCACCGTTTCGCCAGGGCCGATATTGGCGACCTGATTGGTGAAGAGGTTGGGGCGTTGCTGCTCGAGCAGCGCCGCCTTCTTGCCCTCGGCCTTTGCCTGCTCGTAGATCTCCTTGGCCGCCTGGCGCGGCTTGATCTGACCCTCGATGAAGCGGTCGCCGATCTGCATCTTCAGCGTGTCGACGGCGGAATCATCGGGAAGCGGGAAGACATAGGTGCCTTCGACCCATCCCTTGCTCGGGTTCTGGAACCGTTGCGTCACCCGGGTGCGCATGATCGGGCCGTTGACGTCGATCTGAACGTCGGTCGCCAGTCGCGGCGCCTCGACGAAATAGCCGGGCTCCTTGGAGGGGAAGAGCAGGGCGCCGGTGCCCATGTCGTTGGGCCTGACATAGCCGGCCATCTGCTCGGGCCTGGCGTTTGCTGTCTGGGCCGAGGCCTGGGTCATCAGGCCGAGGATCATCACGATGCAGGCGGCGAGCGCTGCGAGCGCCAGATACATGCCCCAGCGCGCTTCGTTTTGCCGTGTCCGTGATTCAGCGATTTCGTCGTCGAGAAACATTGCATACCCCCGTCATGCCATGCGTTCGGATCATGGAAGGAAAGGCCCGGAAATCGGCTGTTGCGGGACGGAATTGCGGCGTTCCGCGACAGTTGTTGTGGCCAAAATATGGCTTTTCGAAAAAAGTCGAAATCCGCTGTTTTTTCTGAATAAATCGGGACCGTGGCACGTGTCTGACCGACCGCGCCTTCATCGGATGGAAGCCCCGGTTTCTTGTCGGTATGCGGACCGTTCTGGCCGGGGCTGCCATCACCTCAGGCGGAGCGCGTCGATCGTGATTGCTGATCACACTCATGAAACTTTGTCATGGTGACGCATTTTGCCCGCATTCCGGCGGTTTTTCAGGCTCTGGCGCTTGCAAGACCGGGCGTCTTTCGACATAGACCTAACCGCTATGGAGCCTGACTTTTTCGTTCCGTAGCGCTCACCGCGTCTCGAAACGATCAGGACCTTTCATCATGGCCTTCCTTGCCGATGCCCTTTCCCGTGTAAAGCCTTCCGCCACCATCGCCGTTTCGCAGAAAGCCCGCGAGCTGAAAGCGAAGGGACGCGACGTGATCGGCCTTGGTGCAGGGGAGCCGGATTTCGACACGCCTGATAATATCAAGAAGGCTGCGATCGACGCGATCAACCGCGGCGAGACGAAGTACACGCCGGTATCCGGCATTCCGGAACTGCGCGAAGCGATCGCCAAGAAGTTCAAGCGCGAGAACAACCTCGACTACACCGCCGCCCAGACGATCGTCGGCACCGGTGGAAAGCAGATTCTTTTCAACGCCTTCATGGCGACCCTGAACGCGGGCGATGAAGTCGTCATCCCGGCGCCCTACTGGGTTTCCTACCCGGAGATGGTGGCGCTGTGCGGCGGCACGCCGGTGACTGTTTCGGCGACGCAGGAAAACAACTTCAAGCTCCAGCCTGCCGACTTGGACAAGGCGATCACGCCGAAGACCAAGTGGTTCATCTTCAACTCGCCGTCCAACCCGTCGGGCGCTGCCTACAGCCACGCAGAACTCAAGGCGCTGACCGACGTCCTGATGAAGCACCCGCATGTCTGGGTGCTGACCGACGACATGTACGAGCACCTGACCTATGGCGACTTCAAGTTCGCGACCCCTGTCGAAGTCGAGCCCGGCCTCTACGACCGCACGCTGACCATGAACGGCGTCTCCAAGGCCTATGCCATGACCGGCTGGCGCATCGGCTACGCCGCCGGCCCGCTGCAGCTGATCAAGGCCATGGACATGATCCAGGGCCAGCAGACCTCGGGCGCAACCTCGATCGCGCAGTGGGCTGCCGTCGAGGCGCTCAACGGCACACAGGACTTCATCCCCGAGAACAAGAAGATCTTCGAAGGTCGCCGTGATCTCGTGGTGTCGATGCTGAATCAGGCCAAGGGCATTGCGTGCCCGACGCCGGAAGGCGCCTTCTACGTCTACCCGTCCTGCGCCGGCCTGATCGGCAAGACCGCACCGTCGGGCAAGGTCATCGAGACTGATGAAGACTTCGTCTCCGAGCTGCTCGAAGCCGAAGGCGTTGCCGTCGTGCATGGCTCGGCCTTTGGCCTCGGCCCGAACTTCCGCATCTCCTACGCGACGTCGGAAGCGCAGCTGGAAGAAGCATGCCGCCGCATCCAGCGCTTTTGCGGCGCCTGCAAGTAAGCTCAGGCATTCCATCTCATGAAAAGCCCGCCGGCAACGGCGGGCTTTTTTGTTCGTAAACGGATTCAACGGGCGGTCAATTTGATTCAAGCGCGGCGGCTAAGGCGTTGAAATCAGAGTCGAACTGCCCTTCGTTCAAGCCCCCGGAACCTCGTCATCGCCGACGACGCCGCCCTCGCTTTCGAGAATGGAGAGGCGACGTGCCTCGGAACGGGTAAACTTCAGGCAGACGCCGATGCCGCGTTCGCCTTCCGGCAGAAAAATGGCGCCGGCATTTTCGAGTGCATGCGTCAGCGACACGATCACCGCGTCGGCGGGCTTTTCCAGCTTGCGCTCGAACTTCAGGATCGTGTCTTCGTCGACGCCTGAAAAGCTCGCCAGCATCTCGCGCGAAATTTCGATCAGAGCCCGGGCGGCGCGGCACTGTGGACCTGTAATCATCGTCACCTCCAGTTGCGGCGAGGATGCGTGAAGCCCGGCGGCGGGTCAACAGCAAGCGAGGGCCCGCGACCTTTCGACCGCGGACCGTTTTGCTCGAGCCGGTTGGTTATGACGATGTTTAGGCGAGCGGCGGACGCTGCTTTCGCCGGCGCCTGCCACCCGTGGACGACAGAACCCTATTTTGCCCGCATTCCCTCGATGATGCCGGAGATCTCGTCGGCACCGAAGCCGCCGGCGAGGCGCTTTTGCGCCAGTCTTTCGATCGGATCCATGAACGCCGGATCGATGCCCTGGCTGCGGCTTGCGGCGACGATATTGGTGATCGCCACCGATTGCATCGCAAGGTTCGACATCACGTCGCGGGCGTGGTCGCCGCTGTCGATCCGCTCGGCAAGGTCGGGCAGAGCCGTCATCATCGCTGCCAGCCAGGGCTCGACGAAGGCTAGGAACTGTATTGCCGTGACGCCAACGCTGCCGGCAAGCGCCGTTGCGTGCAGATAGCCGCCGAAGAGGCCGTACATCGCCGACAGCAATGCGAGGTCGTTGACCGCGGCGAGAACAGGATCTTCGCCGAGATAGTGGCTCTGGCCAAAGGCAGCCAGTTGCTCCTTTGCGCCCTCAAACGCATCGGCGCTGCCGCTGTAGAGAATGAAGGCGTGCGACGAGCCGATCATCGGCGGCGTCGCCATGATGCCGCCGTCGAGATAGAGCGCACCGTATCCGCCAAGACGGCCGGCGGTCGCCCGGACCTCGTCCGGGCGACCATCGGTGAGGTTGACGACGGTCTTGCCGGCCAGCAAGGGAGCGGCGTCGGCAAGCGTGGCTTCGGCGGCGGTATAATCGGTGAGGCACAGCACGATCACGTCGCTGACGTCGATGGCTTCCTGCACCGTTTCGGCTCGGCGCGCGCCGCGGGCAACAAGTGTGTCAGCCCGCGCCTGGGTGCGGTTCCAGACCGTCGTTACGTTGCCTGCTTCGATGAGGGCGTTTGCGAGGGCCGTGCCCATGGCGCCGAGGCCGATGATGGTGATGCAATTGGACATCCGATTCTCCGTTCTGGCTTGTTTCAGGCAGCCGGCGACAATTGCTGGCCGAGACCGCCATCGACCGTCAGCCTCGCGCCAGTGGTAAACGTCGCGTCGAAGGCGAGGAACAGCACGGCGCGGGCCACTTCGTCGGCGGTGCCGTTGCGGCCCATGGGCGTGATCGCGTCCCCCAGCGCCTTGAACTCTGCACGCTCGGCATCGGTGATGCCGGCAACGCCCTTGGTCGGCGTGTCGATGAAGCCGGGGCTGACCGAGTTGACGCGGATGCCGCGTGGCAACAGTTCGGCGGCAAAGACGGAGGCAAACGAGATCAGTGCCGCCTTGCTGCCGCTATAGACAGCCATGCCCGCATGACCGCCGACATCGGCGACAGAAGAGGTGAAGACGATGGAGCCGCCGTCGCGGATGAGCGGCGCCAGCCGCTGCACGGTGAAGAAGGCGCCCTTGGTGTTGATGGTGAACTGTCGGTCGTAGGAGGCCTCCGTCACCTGGTCGAACGGTTCGAGCAGCGACGTGCCGGCGTTGACGTGCAACAGATCGATCGACCCCAGCTTTTGGCCGACGGTCGCCCCGAGCACGGCGATCTCGCCGAGGTCGGAGATGTCGGATTTTACCGCATGGACACGCGCCCCGAAGCGCTCCTGGATCTTGGCGAGGTTGGCCGCATTGTTGCCGGTCAAGAGTACTTCCGCGCCGCCGTTGACGAGCCGTTCGACTGTCGCCAGGCCCATGCCATGCGTGCCGCCGATGACGACGGCTTTCTTGTCCTGATAGCTACCCATGATCTTTTCCTTCGATGTGAGTTCGATGGAGAAGAGATAAATTCATGGACGATATTGCGGAAGACGGGCAAATGTGGATGTATCGTCCACATTTGTAGACATCGGAAAATGGCCATGCGCAATCTCAACGACTTCATCGTCTTTGCCCATGTGGTCGATCACAAGGGGTTCGCGCCGGCCGCGCGCGCGCTCAACATGCCGAAATCGACGCTGAGCAAGCGCGTGGCCGAACTGGAAAAGACACTCGGCGTCAGGCTGATCAACCGCACGTCGCGCCGCTTCACCGTGACCGAGATCGGCGAGGACTTCTATCGACATGCCGCGGCGATGCTGATCGAGGCGGATGCGGCCGAAGCCATCGTCAAGGGCCGGCTCGCTGAGCCGAGCGGCACGGTCAGGATCACCGCCTCAGTGCCGACGGCGCAGATGACGCTGGCAGGCCTTCTACCGCCGTTGGCGCTCGCATACCCTAAGATGCGCGTGATGGTGCACGCGACCGACCGTTTCGTCGACGTCGTCCAGGAAGGCTTCGACATCGCCGTGCGCGATCACTTCGCGCCCTTGCCCGATTCGGGTCTTGTGCAGCGGCGGGTGGCAACGGACGCCATCTGGCTGGTGGCGGCACCGGCCTATCTCGAAAGCCGCGGGGCCCCGCGCGAACCGAGCGAGCTTTCGCGTCATGACGGACTTCTGGCGTCGTTGACCGCCGAGGGATGGACGATGCGCAATGATGCGGGTGTGGTCGTCCGGGTCCGTCCGGAGCCGCGTTTCCTTGCGGACGAATCCAATGTGCTCCGTGCGGCCGCCGTTTCCGGCCTCGGCATCACCGCGCTGCCGCGCAAACTCTGCCGGGCGGAAATCGAGGAGGGCAGCCTCGTTCGTGTCCTGCCCGATTGGGAAGCGGGCAGCGTCACCACGACCCTGCTGATGCCGCATCGGCGGGGGCAACTGCCGTCGGTGCGCGCGGTGGTCGACTTCATCGCCGAGCATCTGCCCGGCGCGCAAGGGTCGGCCGCATAGCTGCAATGATTGGCCAGATGGCGTGCATCACTGCCGTTGCGCGTCGGGCGGCCCCAACCTATCCTTCGCCCGAACGGATGCCCGAGTTGTCGAATGATCCCGCACGAGAACCATCAATGGACTTATTGGCTGGGCCGGGCGTCGCCTGAAGTCGAGTACGCCTTCTGGGCTGGCGGGCCTGCACCGGCACTTGGCATGCATTTCCACCCCGAAAGCCAGCTGACGACGGTGCATTCCGGCTGTCGCGCCTTTCAGGTGGGAAGCGTGATACTCCGGGTCGAGGCGGGGCAGTGCCTGCACATTCCCGCCGGTATGCCGCACCGAAGCCTTGCTGCCGAGCCCGAGGGCGCGCAATGCCTCAACCTCTACGCTGCCCTGCCGGATGCAGGCTGTGGCCCCACAGTATACTCGCTTCGTGAACTCGGGCTTTCCGAAGGGGAGGCCGATCCGCTCGCGCTGCTCCGCGGCGTTGGGGAACGATTGCAAGCGGGTGGCAGGTTGCCGGGACATGCGAGCGACGATCTCTGGCTTGGCGATATCGGTGTAAGCAGCATGACGGTCGGCAAGATCGCCGTTCGTCATGGTCTGAGCCGCGAAGGTTTCAGTCGTCGGTTCACGCGGCTGATCGGTATGTCGCCGCACGCCTATCGGCTGATGCACCGCCTGAACGCGGCCCGGCGCGATCTGCGATCGGAAACGTCGGTGGCCGACATCGCAGCAAAATATGGTTTTGCCGACCAGAGCCATCTCGGCCGTCATTTCCGCCGCGTCTTCGGCGCCACACCACGCGCCTATGGCGAAAACATGCGGGCGGTCACAAACGTTCCAGACGTGGTCACGGCCACAGGCTAGATCTCTTCGCATCATTGCGAAAGGCATGGCATGGACGGACTGATCGCGCCTCTTCTGTTTCTCGCCGGCATAGCCGGCGGCATCATCAATGCGCTAGCAGGGGGCGCAACGCTGATCACCTTCCCGGCGATGCTTGCCGCGGGTCTTCCGCCTGTTGTTGCCAATGCCTCGAATGCCATTGCCATCGCACCTGGGCACCTGCTGGCGGCGATTGCCGATCGCGAGAAGCTGCCGACCTTCGATCGGCGCATGCTGGTCCTGCACGCCCTCTGCGTCGTTGGCGGCGTCATCGGCGCACTGGTTCTGCTTGCGCTTCCCGATCGCCTCTTCGTGCTGCCGGTTCCCGGGCTCATCGGCCTTGCCACGCTGCTCTTTGCGTTTGCGCCGCGCATCGGCCAGTGGACCGTAACGCATCGCGGGAAGGGACAAGCATCAAGGACCGAAGGAATGGCCGCGCTGTTTGCCACTTCGATCTATGGCGGTTTCTTTGGTGCGGGGCTCGGCATCCTCCTGACGGCGGTGCTTTCGCTGCAAGAGCCGGGCGACATCCGCAAGGTCAAGGTGATGAAGAACCTGCTCGGCAGCTGTGTCAGCCTCGCGGCGATCGTCATCTTCATCGCGAAGGGCATGGTGCAATGGCCTGAGACGCTGACGATGTTGTCGGGCGCGCTGATCGGCGGCTATGCCGGCGGTCATCTGGTGCGGGTGCTGCCGGCCCAAGTCGTGCGGCTGTTCGTGATCCTCTCCGGCGCGGTCATGACCTGCGTCTATGCCGGCCGCTACTGGTTTTAAGGATGGCAGAAAGTTAGGGTTCAAATGAAAAAGGCCCGCTTGGAGCGGGCCTCTATGCTGTCTCGGTCGCGCGCTCAGCGCTCGGCAAGCGCCGGTTCGCCCTTTTTCTCGCGCACGAGGTTCATGAACCGGCGGAAGAGGTAGTGGCTGTCCTGCGGGCCCGGCGAGGCTTCCGGGTGATGCTGCACCGAGAACACCGGCTTGCCGGCGACGCGCAGGCCGCAATTGGTGCCGTCGAACAGCGAAATGTGAGTCTCTTCAACACCTTCCGGCAGCGACTTCGAATCGACCGCGAAGCCGTGGTTCATCGAGACGATCTCGACCTTGCCCGTGGTGTGATCCTTGACCGGATGGTTGGCGCCATGGTGGCCCTGGTGCATTTTTTCGGTCTTGCCGCCAAGCGCCAGCGCCAGCATCTGGTGACCGAGGCAGATACCGAACACCGGGATATCGCTCTTCAGCAGGTCCTGGATGACAGGCACGGCGTATTCGCCGGTTGCCGCCGGGTCGCCCGGGCCGTTGGAGAGGAAGATGCCGTCCGGCTTCTGGGCAAGCACCTCTTCGGCGCTCGTCGTTGCCGGCATCACGGTGACGCGGGCGTTGAGGCCGGTGAAGAGGCGCAGGATGTTGCGCTTGACGCCGTAGTCGAGGGCGACGACGTGGTAGTCGGCCTCGGCATCGCCGAGCGTCGAATAGCCTTCGTCCCAGACCCAGGGCTTCTCGGTCCACTGCGAGGACTGGCCGGAGGTCGCGACCTTGGCAAGATCGAGGCCTTCAAGCCCGCTCCAAGCCTTGGCTTCCTTCTTCAGCGTCTCGATGTCGAAGACGCCTGAGGGATCGTGGGCGATGACGGCGTTGGGCATGCCGTTTTCGCGGATCCAGGCGGTGAGTGCCCGGGTGTCGATGCCGCAGAGGCCGATGATGCCGCGGGCTTTCAGCCAGGCATCGAGGTGCTTGACGGACCGGTAGTTCGACGGCTCGGTGATATCGGCCTTGAAGATCACGCCGACCGCGCCGTGGCGGGCTGCCGGCGTCAGGTCTTCGATGTCCTCGTCATTGGCGCCGATATTGCCGATGTGCGGGAAGGTGAAGGTGACGATCTGGCTGAGGTAGGAAGGATCCGTCAGGATTTCCTGGTAGCCGGTCAGTGCCGTGTTGAAGCAGACTTCCGCCTGCACCTTGCCGGTTGCGCCGATGCCCTTGCCTTCGATGACGGTGCCATCGGCAAGAACGAGCAAAGCGGTGGGTTTTTCAGTGGTCCATGCGGGTGTCGCGGTCATCGTTCCTATCCCGTTGCGGCGCGAGGCGGGGCTTGAAAGCCCGACGGCTGATCGCCATTTTATGTGCTCAGGCATGGACGCGCGGAATCCCCGCGAAAAGTGCTCACATGCCAATGTCGTGCAGGTGCGGGAAAATAGCCAAAGCGCAAAGCCCGGTCAACCAGCCGCTGTGAATTGTCTGGAAATAAAATTCCTTTTAATTCAAGCGGTTGTGTAATCCGTTTGATTGCACCTGCCACACTGGTTTAAGACGACGACAACATTGACGCATCGAACCGGTTCCGGGCAAGAGCACCGCGGGCCGGCTTCGACATGGAGAAAGACATGCGCGACCAGTTCGCTGAGGTACTGAAAGAAGCCCTGAAGGCCAAGGACACGCGGCGCACCTCAACCGTGCGGCTGATCCAGGCTGCGATCAAGGATCGTGATATTGCCAACCGTGGCCTGGGCAAGGATCCGGTCGGCGACGACGAGATCCTGCAGATCCTCGCCAAGATGATCAAGCAGCGCGAGGAATCGGCGCGCATCTACGACCAGGGCGGCCGGCCGGAGCTTGCCGAGCAGGAGCGGCAGGAAATCGTCATCATCAACCAGTTCCTGCCGGCTCAGTTGCCAGAGGATAAGGTCAAGGAACTCTGTGCTTCGGTGATCCAGGAAACCGGCGCGCACGGGCTTCGCGACATGGGCAAGTGCATGAACGCGCTCAAGGAACGGTATCCCGGCCAGATGGACTTCGCCAAGGCCTCCGGCCTGGTCAAGGACCTGCTGAAGTAACCGACTGCGCCCGCTCGTCTGCGGCGGGCGCCGTTGCGGCATTGAAATTGCCGGTGAGCCTTTCATGGGCCTGATCGATCAGCGCGAACTTCTCCGCCTGATAATCCCAATATTCCCGGATGAAACCCTGCGACAGCCAGAGGCTGCTGCGACCCGGCGGGCCATCCCATCCCATGCCGCTGGGCACGGCGTTGAAGAAGCCGGCGCTGGATGCAAGTGCTTCGACGGTGATGGCCATGATGCGGGATCCGAGGTCGGGAGGCGAATTCATCCTGTTGTGCTTGGTCGGAGTCAGGGTCGATGCACGGCCTGGGTGTAGAAACATGTTCGCGCTAGACGCGCATCATCCGATGACCTACAGCAAGCGGGGTTTGCAATTGCCTTTTTACAGCCTGTGAATTGCGGGCAAGGCCGGTCAGCGCTGTGGCGTCCGGCGGTTTCGCCGCCTATATGGAGGATTGACCAGAGGTACCCATGCGCTTTTCACAGTCCTTTCTTGACGAGATACGCGACCGCGTGCCGATTTCGGACGTGATCGCCAAACGCGTCACCTGGGATCGGCGCAAGACCAATGTCTCGCGCGGCGACTACTGGGCCTGCTGCCCGTTCCACGGCGAGAAATCTCCGAGCTTCCACTGCGAGGACCGCAAGGGCCGCTACCATTGCTTCGGCTGTGGCGTTACCGGCGACCACTTCCGCTTCCTCACCGATCTCGAAGGCCTGAGCTTCCCCGAGGCGGTGCAGCAGATCGCCGACATGGCCGGTGTTGCCATGCCGCAGCCCGACCCGCAGGCCGAGAAGCGCGAAAAGGAACGCACCAGCCTGCTCGATGTGATGGAGCTGGCGACCCAGTTTTTCGAGGACCAGCTACAGACGGCCAATGGCGCCAAGGCGCGCGCCTATCTGCGCGAGCGCGGGCTGACCGGCCGCACCATCGAGACCTTTCGCCTCGGCTTTGCGCCCGACAGCCGCAATGCGCTGAAGGAATTTTTGGCCGGCAAGGGCATCGGCAAGGAGCAGATAGAGGCCTGCGGCCTGGTGGTGCATGGTCCCGAAGTGCCGGTTTCCTACGACCGCTTCCGTGACCGCATCATGTTTCCGATCCTGTCGTCGCGCGAAAAGGTCATCGCCTTCGGCGGCCGCGCCATGTCGCCGGATGCGCCGGCGAAGTATCTCAATTCGAATGAGACCGAGCTCTTCCACAAGGGCAACGTGCTCTACAACTTTGCCCGGGCACGCCGTGCAATGTCCGGGGGCAGCCGCCCCGGTGATGCCGGGCAAAACGAAAGTGCTACGGCGACGATCATCGCGGTCGAGGGCTATATGGACGTGATCGCGCTCCACCAGGCGGGCGTCGAGAATGCCGTTGCGCCGCTTGGAACAGCACTCACCGAAAACCAGCTCGATCTGCTCTGGAAGATGACGTCGCAGCCGGTGCTCTGCTTCGATGGCGACGGCGCCGGCATCCGCGCTGCCAACCGCGGCGTCGATCTGGCGCTGCCGCATCTGAAACCCGGCCGCTCGGTGCGCTTTGCCATGCTGCCTGACGGCAAGGACCCGGACGATCTGGTGCGGCAAGAGGGGCGGGCGCCCTTCGACCAGGTGCTGGCCAATGCAAGGTCGCTGGCCGAGATGGTCTGGCAACGTGAAATCCAGGGCGGCTCGTTCGATACGCCGGAAAAACGCGCCGAACTTGAAGCGAGGCTGAAGCAGGTCACCGCCGTCATTGCCGACGAAAGTGTGCGGCGCCACTATGGCCAGGACATGCGCGACCGGCTGCACGCCTTCCTGCAGGCCTCAAGCCCCGGTCGCGGCGGCGAGCGGCGGCAATTCGAGCGCGGCGGCCGCCAGGGCGGCGGCCAACGCGGCGGGCAGGGTGGACGCCAGCCCAACACCTCGGGTCCGACGGCAATCTCGGACCGGCTGGCGCGCTCGTCGCTGGTCAGCGGCCAGCAGGCGGTGCCCTCGTTGCGCGAAAGCGTGCTGGCGCTCACCATCGTCAACCACCCGCAACTGCTGTTTGACGAATACGACGAGATCTCGACCATCGAGTTCGACCACCGCGATCTGCAACGCTGCTGGGCGGCGGTGCTCAATGCGGCTGCCGCCAACGGCCCGCGCCTGACGCGTGAAGGGCTGGTGGAACAGCTGGAAGCCGAAGGCTTTGCGCCCTTGATCGCGGCCATCGACCAGCAGATCCGCTATGCCCGGCTGTGGACGGCGACAGCTGCTGCGGCACCCGAGGATGCGCGCGAGGGTTACCTGCAGGCGCTGGCGCTGCACCAGCGCTCCAAGGCGTTGCATTGGCAGCGGCGCGAGCTGGAGCGGGAACTGGCGCATGCGACCGAGGAGGGAGACCTCGAGGCCGTGCCTCAGCTCCTGCGCACACTTCAGGAAGTACAGTTCGAAGTGACGCGGCTTGAAAACCAGGAAGCGATCATCGAAGGCTTCGGTGTGCTCTCCGGCCGCGTGAAGGGACCGGCGGCCCGGTGACCGCCGAAAAGTCGCGCGCCCACGCCGAAATCCGGTCCGGTCTCAACAGTATGCCGACTATTCGCGCCAATGTTCGGCCACCCAGGGAGCTGGGCGGATATAGTGGCGCAGGTAGCGGATTGGATTCTTTTCACGCCGGTCACCGGAAAACAGGCGCCGGATATGCCCGAGCGGCGTGTCCACGCGGCCGCGATAGCCATACTGTCCGTCGATCGCATGCTGCGGCAGCAGGCTGCGGGGGAAAAGCACCACGCGTGCATCGGTCGGCAGGCGCGGCGCGAAGAAGTAGTTTAGGGGGAGCGGCCAGTGGCAGTCCTGCCGGAAATGCAGCACCCAGCGCCTTGGGAAAAGTTTTACGCCGCCCGGCGCGTTGCGCGTCACGAAACGCTGCTCGAAGCGGTATTCATTGGCAACGGCTTGCGGATCGGCCAGGAACTTCTGCTGCAGCGGCACCAGCTTGCCGACCGGGAAGCGAAACAGCGAGGTCTGGCCGAGCCGTTCGAACGGCGTCGTCTGGTTGCGCGCCAGGATCACATCGTCGGGTTCTCCGACCTCGAAGAAGGCGTCGAGCGACCCGACGATGACGATATCGAGGTCCAGAAACAGCACCGGTCCGCTGAGGTTGCCCAGCTTGGCGCCCCATAGCCGAGATTTGTTCCAGATGCCCGGCGTCTTCTCGGGCATTTTTCCAATGTCCAGCGGCGGCAGATCCTCGCAGAGAATTTCCG
Organism: Ensifer sp. ENS11; assembly: GCF_014851895.1. NCBI lineage: Bacteria > Pseudomonadati > Pseudomonadota > Alphaproteobacteria > Hyphomicrobiales > Rhizobiaceae > Ensifer > Ensifer sp. ENS11. Next base: position 161,074 of record NZ_JACVAN010000014.1, read on the forward strand.
GGTGCAGACCCTCGCGATTGTCGGTGAAGCAGGTGAAGGTGAAGGGCGGGGTGATGTTGCGCGCCGCCATGGCATAGAGGCGGTTGATGAAGGGCGCGCCGTATTTGGTCCCCCAGTTGATGCAGATTAACTGCTTGACGCCGCCGCTTGCCGCCAGAATGCTAGACATCGTTACTTTCCAGTTTTTTCAATCCACGAGATTGCCGGTGACCGGAAGGGTCGCATCGGCGGCGAGTTCAGCTAACAGGTCCGAAGCCGCCCGTCCAGCCGCCGCGATTTGCCTTGCTCTATTCCGTTGACCGGAAGGCTATGGCATTGCGGTCGCTTGGGGCGATGATGATCAGGTGATTCCCGTAAAGGAGATATGATGGAGATTGGGCAAAGGGCGCAATGCGCCAAGGGCGTCGCCGGCCATCTCTTCGACGGAGCCGCGCCGGCACCTTTGGATGTGCTCAAACGCGTCTATGGCTACTCCGCCTTTCGCGGCCGGCAGCAGGAGGTGGTCGAGCATGTGGCCGCCGGAGGCGATGCAGTCGTTCTGTTTCCGACCGGCGCCGGCAAGTCGCTCTGCTTCCAGATCCCTGCACTCTGCCGTCCCGGCCTCGGCGTCGTCGTTTCGCCGCTGATCGCGCTGATGCGCGATCAGGTCGAGGCGTTGAAGCAGCTCGGCGTCAATGCGGCGGCACTCAATTCGTCCCTGACGCGCGAAGAAGCGGTGGCCGTGCGCCGGCAGATTGCCGATGGCACGCTTGACCTCCTCTACGTCACGCCCGAGCGCATCGTCACCGATGGTTTCGCCGATCTCATCGGCAATGCCCGCATTGCGCTTTTCGCCATCGACGAGGCCCATTGCGTTTCGCAGTGGGGTCATGATTTCCGGCCGGAATATCGCACCCTCGGCCTGCTTGCCGAGCGCTATCCCGGCGTTCCGCGCATCGCGCTGACGGCGACGGCCGATCCGCATACCCGCGAAGACATTATCGAGCGCTTGTCGCTGCAGGGCGCCGAAGTCTTTACCACCAGCTTCGACCGACCGAACATCGCCTATGAAATTGTCGAGCGCGACCAGCCGCGCCAGCAGTTGCTGCGCTTTGTCTCCCGCTTCCGCGGATCGTCCGGCATCGTCTATTGCCTGTCGCGGGCAAAGGTCGAGGACACTGCGGAATGGTTGAACGGGCAGGGCATTCGAGCGCTGCCCTATCACGCCGGCATGGACCGGACGCTGCGCGACACCCATCAGGACGCGTTCCTCAAGGAGGAGAGCCTCTGCCTGGTCGCAACCGTCGCCTTCGGCATGGGCATCGACAAGCCGGATGTGCGCTATGTCGCCCATCTCGATCTGCCGGGCTCGGTCGAGGCCTATTACCAGGAGACCGGCCGCGCCGGACGTGACGGCCAACCGTCCGAGGTCTGGATGGCCTATGGCATGGCCGACGTCTTGCAGCGCCGCCGGATGATCGACGAGGGCGCAGTGGCGGACGAAATCAAGCGCATCGAGCGCGGCAAGCTCAATGCGCTTTTGGCGATCTGTGAGACGGCTGGCTGCCGCCGACAGGCGATCCTCGCGCATTTCGGCGAGGCGCATCCCGGTCGTTGCGGTCATTGCGATACCTGCCTGAAGCCCGTGGAAACCTGGGACGGCACCGAGGCCGCGATCAAGGCGCTCGCCGCCGTCTACCGCACCGGCGAGCGCTTCGGCACCGGCCATGTCGTCGACGTGCTGATGGGGACCGTCAACGAAAAGACCGAGCGTTTCGGCCATGTCGACATCCCGGTCTTCGGCGCCGGCAAGGATCTGCCGGCGCGTACCTGGCAATCGGTGTTTCGGCAATTGCTGGCCGCCGGTCTCGTCAGCGTCGATCACACGGCCTTCGGCGCAGTCAAGCTCGAAGCGGAGGCCCGCGCCGTGTTCAAGCGCGAGCGCCAGGTGCTGTTTCGCAAGGACCGCCCGCAGACGGGCAAGGCGGCGCGGCAGGCGAAATCGGGCAGCCAGCGCGAGCGCGCCGACCTTGCCGGTTCCGACCTCGAACTGTTCGAACTGCTGCGCGCCGAGCGCTTCACCATCGCCAAGGACCTGAACGTGCCGCCCTACGTCGTCTTCCCGGATGCAACGCTGATCGCGCTCGCCAAGGAGCGCCCGCGCGGCTTCGACGAGCTGCTCGACATCCCCGGCATCGGCGAAAGCAAACGCGAGCGGTACGGCGAGGCATTTCTGGCCGTGATCGACGGGTATTTGGAGGGGTGAGGCCCGACGATTAGCTCTCGCGGTTGGGCTTTGTCCCGATTCTCGTATCTTTTCGGCACTGGTGCAGTACGAAGTTGGGGGAGTTCCGCCCTCAGACCAGCTAAGTCGCGCCGCCGACGCGGCGCGGCTGGATTCCTGTGACAAGCACAGGAATGAGGGCGTGGCGGGCGGTCGAAATTCTTTCACCCAACTACAATTTTTACTTGTGCAATAAGCGCGATATCGCCAATTTCCCTTTCATGAGGGGCTATGTCTACATCCTCGCGTCCAAGCGAAAGGCACGCTTTATGTTGGCGTGACGAAGGATCTCGCCACCCGGCTTTACGAACATCAGAACGACCTGACGCCCGGCTTCACATCGAGATACGTCAAGACGCTGGTCTGGTTTGAGGAGTTTGATTTGCTGACCGCGGCGATAACTCGGGAGAAAACGATCAAGAAATGGCCTCGAAAGTGGAAGTTGAACCTGATCGAACGCATGAACCCGGATTGGGAGGATATCTCGCCCTATCTGCATGCCCTCTGACCAATGATCCCGTCTCATTGTCCTGAGCTTGGGATAATATTGCCGCGATTGTTGGGGACCAGATTCTGAATACGCTGGCTGCAACTACGTCCCCTCCCTCATTCCTGTGCTTGTCACAGGAATCCAGCCGCGCTGCGTCGGCGGCGCGAATGGATGGTGCTTGATGGGACAAAGGGTGCCAGCTTCGATCTTCGACCGCTCAAAAGCTGGAGTGGCCGAAGCAATATGTCTCGCACCGCCAAGGGCGCGACATAAAATTTCAGACCAGCGGGTCTGTTGCGAAAGGCCCTGTCGTTTTCCCTCACTACTGCCTCTGCGCATGGCCTGGCCGCTGGAATTTGCTGCAACGGGAAAGCTGTCGTGGTACTCGTCTGGCACGAAACGTCCTTTTCACAGTGAAAGCGGCCCGCCATGACCAATGCTTTTCTTTCCCACCTCCGCTCCGAACTCGATGGCTTGAAATCATCCGGTCTCTACAAGTCGGAGCGGGTGATCGTCTCGAAACAGGCGGGCGAGATCGAGGTTGCCTCGGGCGAGCGGGTGCTGAACTTCTGTGCCAACAACTATCTCGGCCTGGCCGACAATGCGGAACTGACTGAGGCCGGCAAAAAGGCGCTCGACCGTTACGGCTACGGCATGGCCTCGGTGCGCTTCATCTGCGGCACGCAGGAAGAGCACAAGCAGTTGGAGGCGCGCATCTCCGCCTTCCTCGGCCTGGAAGACACGATCCTTTATTCCTCCTGTTTCGACGCCAATGGCGGCCTGTTCGAGACGCTGCTGGGCGAAGAGGACGCGATCATCTCCGACGCCTTGAACCACGCCTCGATCAT
>NZ_JACVAN010000015.1:0-160005 GCF_014851895.1 Ensifer sp. ENS11
CAATCCGCTGCAGGTCACGCTCGCTCATCGCAATCAATCCCATCCGCAATCTCCCAGGTCATCAAAACCCGGGGAGAGTGACATTCTTACTTTGCAGGATCAGGACACTTCAACTTTGCGGCTACACGAGAAAATCAGATAAGATAGATTATGGAACATATAGATGTGCCGAAATGCCCGTTTCCGGGCGTATTGCACCTACTCTTGGCTTGACCCAGCCGTTCGCGGCTGCTTATTCGTTCGCCACGAAACCTCGTTTTGCAAGGCCCGATGCGATGAGCGAATTGCGCGTTCTTTCAGATGCTTTCATTCCAGAACTGCCAAACCGCTACAATGGCAAAGTGCGCGAAAACTATGATCTGCCCGGCGGCGAACGCATCATCATCGCGACCGACCGGCTGAGCGCCTTCGACATCATCCTGACGTCCATTCCGCACAAGGGTCACGTGCTGACGCAGACGGCGCGCTACTGGTTCGAGGAAACCGCCGACATCTGCCCGAACCATGTGATCAGTTATCCCGACCCGAATGTCGTCATCGGCAAGCGGCTCGACATCCTGCCGGTCGAAATCGTCGTCCGCGGCTATCTCGCCGGCACCACCAGCACGTCGATCCTGACGAAATATCGCAACGGCGAGCGCGACATGTATGGCATTCGTTTGCCCGACGGTCTGCGCGACAATCAAAAGCTTCCGCAAGCAATCATCACGCCCACCAGCAAGGCCTTCGACGGAGGCCATGATGAACCGCTGTCGGAAGACGAAATTCTAGAGCAAGGCCTCCTGACGAAGCAACAGCTCGATACCGTGTGGAGCTATGCGCTGGCGCTGTTTGCGCGGGGCCAGGCGCGAGCCGCCGAACGTGGCCTGATCCTTGTCGATACGAAGTACGAGTTCGGCACCGACAAGGATGGAACCATCATCCTTGCCGACGAGATCCACACGCCCGACAGCAGTCGATACTGGATCGCCGACAGCTATCAGCAGAGCTTTGAAAACGGCGAGCGGCCGAAAAGCTTCGACAAGGATTTCGTGCGCGCCTGGGTCACCGAGCGCTGCGATCCCTACAGGGATCCGGTCCCGGAAATCCCGAGAGAACTGGTCGAGCAAACGTCAGCTGTCTATATCGAAGCCTATGAGAAGATCACCGGGCGCACCTTCGTTCCGAATCTTTCGGGTGGCACCGTGCTGGAGCGCATCCGCAAGAACCTGGCGCCGTATTTTTCGAAATAGGCCTGAATATTAGATATTTCGAACACGTGAAGTTCAGGCGTCTCCGAGCACGGGGACGTCGACTTCGAATTCGAGACGCATCAGGTCATAAGCCGGCTCGACATGATCAGGCGTTTCACCTTGGACGGTGTCGTAGTCGAGCGGCACATGCATATGCGTCAGAACGGCTTTCTTCGGACGAAGCCGATCGATCCAGCCAAGTGACTGCACCAGCGACAGATGGCTCGGATGAAATTTGTACTGGAGGGTATCGAGCACCAGAAGCTCGAGACCATAAAGGTTTGCGATCGTTTCCGGCGGAAAGTCGCTGACATCGCTGCAATAGGCGAAATCGCCGACGCGAAATCCGAGCGAGTGGATATTGCCGTGAAACTGTATCAAGGGCTGGAAGGTGATCGGGCCACCTGCCCCTGTTATGATCACGGATGAAAGATCGTCGGCGATGATATGTGCGTCGACGATGGGCGGATAGCCGCTTCCGGGCGGCGATTCCAGGCAGTAATGAAACCCTTCGCGAATCCGGCCCATAGTGAAAGCGTCCGCCCAGATCGGTACTCTCTTCTTATTTTCAATGACATAGCCGCGCAAGTCATCGATGCCATGCAGATGGTCCGCATGGGCATGGGTATAGAGCACCGCGTCGATGTGGCGGACATTTGCCGCCACCATCTGGGCGCGAAAATCCGGACCGGTATCGATGACCACAGTCGTCTTGCCGCCATCCGGCGCGATCTGCTCCACCAGCAGAGCGGCGCGCATGCGGCGGTTCTTCGGATTTTTGGGATCGCAGGCGCCCCAGTCCCCGGTGATACGCGGCACGCCAGGCGACGAACCACAGCCGAGAATGGTGAAAGCGCGCCTGAATGCCACGTTAGAGCCTCGGCATCTTGGAGAAGATGCGGAAAGCGTTTTCCGTCGTATGCGTTGCAATCTCGTCCTTCGTCACACCGATCGTATCGGCCAGAACATCGGCCGTGTGCGCCACATAGGCAGGCTCGTTGCGCTTGCCGCGAAACGGCTTGGGCGCAAGATAAGGTGCGTCGGTCTCAACAATCATGCGATCATGCGGAACCGTCTTCGCGATCTCGCGCAGTTCTTCCGATTTCGGGAAGGTCAGGATGCCGGAGAACGACACGTAGCCGCCGAGCTCGACGCCAATTCGCGCCAGATCCGGACCCGACGAGAAGCAATGCAGAAGGAAGGGGAAGGCGCCCTTCCCTGTCTCTTCGGTCAGGATCGCCGCCATGTCGTCGTCTGCCGAACGGCTATGAATGACGAGCGGCAAACCGGTTTCGCGCGCCGCAGCGATATGCCGGCGCAGACCCTCGGCCTGAGCGTCGCGCGGCGCGTTGTCGTAGAAATAATCGAGACCCGCCTCGCCGATCGCCACCACCTTCGGGTGGGCCGAAAGCCGGATGAGATCGTCTGCAGTGATATCAAGCTCTTCATCCGCGTTGTGCGGATGGGTGCCGACGGAACAGAAGACGTTCGGATAAGCTTCCGCAATCGCAAGGATCGTGTCGAACCGCTTCACGCGTGTCGAGATCGTGATCATCTGGCCGACGCCTGCTGCGCGCGCGCGCTCGATGATAGCGTCGCGCTCAGCCTCGAAGTCGGGAAAATCCAGATGGCAATGCGTATCGATAAGCATGCTGATCGTGCCTTATTACGCTTCCGGGGCGACATAGCGTGGGAAGACCGGCTTCGGCGCTTCAAGCGGCGTTCCGGAGACAAGACGGCCGGTCTCGCCGAGTGCCGCAAAGTCGCGCTTGTCGGCTGGGGCTGCCACCAGGTCGAGCAGTTTTCCTGACGATTCCGGCATGAAGGGCTGCAACAGGACGGCAATCTGGCGAACGACCTCGGCGGTGACGTAGAGCACGGTTGCCATACGCGCCGGATCGGTCTTTTTCAGGGCCCAAGGCTCCTGGCCGGCGAAATAGCGATCGGTCTCCGAAACGACCGCAATGATCGCCGCAAGCGCGCGGTGGATCATCTGCTTGCCCATCTCGTCGCGGGTGATCTCGAGCAGCGCATCGGCGGCCGCCAACATCGCCTTGTCTTCGTCGGTCAACGCACCGCAGACAGGAATATGGCCATCGCAATTCTTGACGATCATCGACAACGAACGGCTCGCCAAGTTGCCGATGCCATTGGCAAGGTCGGAGTTGATGCGGGTTGCAATCCCCTCCTCGCTGTAGCTTCCGTCCTGGCCGAAGGAAACCTCGCGCAGGAAGAAGTAGCGGATCTGGTCGAGACCGAAATGCTCGACGAGATTGAACGGATCGACGACGTTGCCGAGCGACTTCGACATCTTCTCGCCCTTGTTGAGCAGGAAGCCGTGGGCGAAGACGCGCTTGGGCAGCGGCAGGCCGGCCGACATCAGGAAAGCGGGCCAGTAGACCGCGTGAAAGCGGATGATGTCCTTGCCGATGATATGGATGTTCGCCGGCCAGAATTTCGCCCGCGGTCCCTGCGGATTGTCGAGATAGCCGGTCGCGGTGATGTAGTTGGTGAGCGCGTCGACCCAGACATACATGACATGACCAGGATCGTTCGGCACCTTGATGCCCCAATCGAAGGTGGTGCGCGAAACAGACAGGTCCTTGAGGCCTGACTTCACGAAGGAGATCACTTCGTTGCGGCGCTCAGCCGGGCCGATGAAGTCAGGGTTCTCTTCGTAGTGCTTCAGCAGCTTGTCCTGATACTCCGACAGCTTGAAGAAGTAGCTCTGCTCCTCGACCCATTCGACCGGCGTGCCCTGCGGACCGTAACGCACGCCGTCGGCGCGCAGCTCGGTCTCGTTCTCCTGGTAATAGGCTTCGTCGCGCACGGAGTACCAGCCGGCGTAGGAATCCTTGTAGAGGTCGCCCGCCTCGCCCATGCGGTTCCAGATGTCCTGCGACGCCTCGTGGTGGCGCTTCTCGGTGGTGCGGATGAAGTCGTCATTCGACGCGTTCAGGAGAACCGCCATCTTCTGGAATTCCGAGGAGTTCCGGTCGGCGAGTTCCTGAGGCGTCACGCCTTCGCGGCGCGCCGTCTGCTGCATCTTCTGGCCGTGTTCGTCCGTGCCCGTCAGGAAGAATACGTCGCGTCCGTCCAGGCGCTGGTAGCGCGCCATTGCATCCGTTGCGATCAACTCATAGGCGTGGCCGATATGCGGCTTGCCGTTCGGGTAGGAAATCGCGGTGGTGATGTAAAAGGGGGACGTGTCTCTCATAAGCGGATTCAATCTATCTCGGATAAAGCTACCGACGCTCTTAGCGCATACGCCGCGCGGAAGGAACCGGGAGATGGCAGAAAAGCCCGCACCGAAGCCGCTGATCGACATCCATTCCCGCTTGTGTGGACGCAAACGAAACAATAGAACAAATAGGAAACAAACGCGAAGGGATCGTCATGTTGCGCCAGCTTGAACGTCAATTCGAAGCGGCATCGGCCCACTACGCCGAAGACAACGGCATCGAGCGGGATGCAGATTGGTTCATGCTCAAGATGCAGGAGGAAATCGGCGAACTGACCCAGGCCTGGAACAAGTACACCGGCCGCGGCAGGCGGCATGGAAAATCAGAGGACGAGATCCAGACCGATATGGCGGACGAGGCCGCAGATCTGCTGGGTCACGTGCTGCTTTTCGCCCACCATCACGACCTGGATCTGGTCGCTGCGATCAAGCGCAAATGGAAGTTTCAGGTCCAGCTATAGCGCCGCCTTGACGTCGTCCAGCAGCGAAAGAATGGTTTGCTTGCGATCGAGATTATAGGCGTCGCTGATGGTGAGGCGTTCCCCGGTCGTGGCCGAAAGCCGGGCGAAACGCTCGGCGCGCATGATGTCGCCGGCAACGGCCGCATCGCGGGCTTCGCGCATCAGCCGGCCTGTCAGCAGCGACGTGAAGAAATCGAAGATCGTTTCGCTGTCCTTGGCCGAAAGCACGTCGGCAAGTTTGTGCATGTCCTTGCGGATCCCCGGCCCTTGCCCCGCGAGGATCGCCTCGAAGGTCGCGGTGATTTCCAGACCGCCGTAGTTGATGAGCTTCAGCGCCTCCGCCACGCTGCCATTGGCAGCGGCCAGAACGCGCGCGGCATTTTCGCTCTCAAGATCGAAGCCGAGATGACCGAGCGCCTGGCGCAGCGCCAAAGGCTCCAACGGCTTCAGCCGCAGCGGCAGGCAGCGCGAACGGATGGTTGGTAATAGCTTACCCGGCGCGTGGGTCAGCACCAGGAACAGCGACCGACGCGGCGGTTCCTCGAGAATTTTCAGGATGGCGTTGGCGGCGTTCCGGTTGAGATCGTCGGCCGGGTCGATGATGACGATGCGCCAGTTGCCGGTGCCGGATGTCTGCGAAAAGAACTTGCCGGCCCTTCGCACCTCGTCGACGGTGATGGCACCCTTGACCCTGCCCGTCTTCTCGTCGACCGGCCGCGTCAGATGCAGAAGATTGTGCGATGCGCCGGAGGCCAATTGCCGGCCGACGATCGAGGCCGGGTCGGGATCCTCAAGCCTTTCGGGCGCAGTCGCGGGATCCGGGTGATTGAGGATGTGGCTGGCGAAGCGAAACGCAAGCGTCGCCTTACCGATACCCTCCGGCCCTTCGATCAGAATGGCGTGGTGTCCCTTGCCCGAACGGTAGCTCTGGGCCAGAAACGCTTCCGCCTGCTCATGACCAAACAGCCGGTCGTTCTGGACCGGCGCGATTGCCCCTTCAAGTACACCTGGCGCTTCCGACGTCATGGTGCGGACCCCGCATTCGAAGGCCCGGAGACTTCAGCGTTCGCAAGCAAGCTCTCTAGCAGGCCGAGCACCTCTGCGGCAATCGCCTCGGCGGATTGCGTCGCATCGATAACCCGGCACCTGTCCGGATCCGCCCGTGCGATATCGAGGAAGGCTTCGCGGCGCTTTTCATGCGTCTCAAGCTCTTCCTTCTCGAAACGATCCGGGCTGTCATCGCCGGCGCGGCGTTGGGCGCGCTCGAGACCGATAGTCGCCGGCAGATCGAAAATCACGGTCCGGTCCGGGACTACGCCATTGATGGCAACCCGCTCCAGCGTCTCGACAAAGGCCGGCTCCAGATTGCCGGTGATGCCCTGGTAGACGCGCGACGAGTCCATGAAACGGTCGCAAAGCACGATCGTTCCCCCAGTCAGCGCCGGCCGGATGACCTCTTCGACATGATCGCTGCGCGCCGCAGCAAACAGAATGGCTTCCATTCGGACGCCGAAGGCTTCGGCCGCCCCCGAAAGCAGCACATGGCGCACCGCTTCGGCCCCGACCGATCCGCCCGGCTCGCGCGTCGTCAGCACCTTGTGGCCGAGCGCGCGCAGAGAATCGGCGAGCAGGCGCAACTGGGTCGATTTGCCGGCCCCTTCCCCGCCCTCGAATGTTACAAACAGACCTTTTGCCAGCGGCACAATGCTTTCCTATATCGGCATGCGATTTGGCTCTGTTTAGCCGATTGGCCCACCCGATGAAACCGCCAGAACCGGTTTTGTTACAGCCAGAAGAAGAAGAGTTCCTGCAGAGCGTCGAGCGCGCGGCTCGCCAGTGTCCCTTGGCCCACTGCTCCCGCCGTCTTGACCGGAACCTCGCGTAGCAGCTTTTCGCCGTTCCACAGTCGGACGACACCGACCTCGGCGCCGGCTTCCACGGGAGCGCGCAACGGCCATTTGTAGACGACACGGGCCGTCAGGCGTTCCGGGTTGTTGACCGGCAGCAGCACATCAACCGGCCCACCAGCGACAAGCGCGACATGGGAGGCCGCACCGCCGTAGATACTGGCCTCGCCGATCGCCTCGCCATCAGCAAAAATTCGCCGCTTTTCGAACGCCGTCATCGCCCAGTCAAGCACCTTGCGGCTTTCCTCCGTACGCTCCTTATCGGTATCGAGCCCGCCCATCGCGAGATAGACACGCCGGTCGCCACGCTGCATCGATGCGGCCAGCGAAAAACCGTAGCCTTCGGCAAAACCCGTGGCGACACCATCGACCCCGAGTTTGGCCGCGATCAACGGGTTCTTGTTGCGCTGAAGGATCTTGTTCCACTCGAACTCAGGCTGGGCGTAGAGCCGATAGAGATCGGGGTGCGCCTCGTGCAGATGACGGGTCAGCGTCACCAGTTCGGTCATAGTGATCCGGTTCTGGGGATCCGGCAGACCTGTGGCGTTACCGAACGTGGCGATAGGCATGCCGAGTTCGCGAGCGCGGGCCGTCATCTTTTCGGCAAAGGCGGTTTCGCTACCGGCCATCCCCTCTCCGAGGATGATGCAGGCATCATTGGCAAGCTGAACGGCCACCCCTTGCAACAGATCGGCCACGCGAATGCGCGACTTCAGCGCAGCAAACATCGTCGAAGTGCCGGATGGGGCGCCGCCCGTGCGCCACGCGTGTTCGGAAACGTCGAAGGCCGTTTCGGCCGAAAGCTCACCCTTGGCGATGGCCTCGGCCACCACTTCCATCGTCATCAACTTGGCAAGAGAGGCGGGCGGAACCGGTTCGTTCTCGGCGCGGGAAAACAGAACGGTGCCGGTTTCGGCATCCACCAGCAGGATCTGCTTTGCCTTGGTGTCAAACGCCACCGGCGGCGTCTGAGCCGCTGCCGCACTCGCGAGCAACGCCGCAAGGCCGAACGTGACCGTAAGCATCATCAAGCGCATGGGAAACTCCGGTTTCCCATTGGGCATAGCAGCGTCATCAGAATGGTACAACGCCCCAGGTTACCTGAGCGAACCGGTTCTGCCTTGGCGCTTCGCATGGGCAACGATGGATTCAGGCGTAAGCGGATTGGTCTCGACCATGATCGCTTCAAACGGCGATTCCGCATCGCTTACCCGCACTTCCACATAGGCGGCCGCATAGGCCATGTTGCCGTCAGGCATCGGAATGTATTCCGGTCGCTCGCGCGGGATCGGCCCGATTTCCGGAAGCATGACGAACTCGCTCAGCGACGGCGGTGCTGCAAATTGCGGGACAGGTGCAGCCAACGCCGTTACCGTACCGGCGGTATCAAGGGACGATTTCGGCGGAATGACCAGCGTTCCCAACTGGTTGCGCATCGGCTCATTCGAGGCGACCATCACGCCGGTTGCGATCTGGCCCTCCGGCATGACGCCCGGACTGCGGTCGCCCTTCGTGACATAGGACGCCATGAGATAGGGCATGTCGTTGCCTTCAAGCGGTGCGCGGCCGACATATTGCACCCGAACCTTGGCACTGCCCTTCTGCTTGATATCGAGCAAATCGGCTGTCTTCGACGAAACGTCGATGATGCGGCCATATTCATAGGGACCGCGATCGTTCACACGAACGATGACGGAAGTGCCGTTTTCGGTGTTGGTGACACGCGCATAGCTCGGCAGCGGAAAGGTCGGATGCGCGGCGGACAGATGAAGCTTGTCGTAGACTTCGCCATTGGCCGTCAGGCGACCATGAAAGGCCGAGCCGTACCAGGACGCGACACCGGTCTTGTTGTAACCGAAATCTTCCTTCGGCTGGTACCACTTGCCCTTGACCTGATAGGCTTTGCCGACCTGAAAGCGGCCGCCGCCCTTCGGAATATTCTTGCCGGTAGCGACACGGGGGCTCGCCTTCACGCCATAAACGGACTCAGCAAAGTATTCTTTGCTTCTCGACTTGCTCTTCTTGATACTGGACGTCGATCCGCAAGCCGCAAGCGTTGCGCAAAGCACAGGGACCGCCGCAAGGCGCAGTCCCTTGATCAGATATGCCGCATTTTTACTGGATGTCATCTGTCCCACAACATCATTCGAATAAGCCGTACTCGAAACCTTCCACTCGTGCCCCCAGCGGAAATCTCGGCGTCCCGAAACGGAACAGTCGATTAATCATGACAGCAACAAGGCAAAATTGCGAACCGACGAATGGCTGACGGCTCGAAATCTCCAGTTATGGTTTACGAATGGTTACCCGGACAAAATGGGCAGCGGATGCGCCAAGAAAATCTTTCCGCCCACGCATGTTAAATCTTGCAAAGCAGCAAGGCTTCGCGCAATAACGCCCTGCCCGGAGGAGTGGCCGAGCGGTTTAAGGCACCGGTCTTGAAAACCGGCGTGCGTGAAAGCGCACCGTGGGTTCGAATCCCACCTCCTCCGCCATGGCTGTCTCATTTTTCGCCACCCATTATTGCGCTCGGTCGCCAAGTGAATGCTTTGGCGGCGAACGCATACAAGTTTTGCGAGTATTCCCCGATCATAGCCGCAGCATTGACGGCGCTTGCAAGGCGGTGGCTCGACCCGCTTGCCATCCCAGATAATTTGAGGGAAAGTCTGATTCCGGCCCATCGAGCCCTGGGCGATCTCCCAGAACTAGAGAAAACCATGCCTCTTAAATATTTGACGACAGCCGCTTTTCTCGCGCTTCTTGCGCTTGCCGGATGCGCAAGCACCGGCGGCAGCAACACGACCTATGCGCAGTGGCAAGGTCCAACACCTGTACCCGATCCGTCTGCGGCGAGTCCCGGCGGTTTCCGGCTCAGCTACTAACTTGCGCTAGTATACGCGTGTCGGACGGAGCGCATCGCGCGCTCCCATCCCCGGCCGCGCGATTTCAGTCGCATAGAGCTATTGGCCGCGAGATATTGTGATCGCGGGGCGATACAGGCGCCCATCGTTTGATCGGACGCCAGTCCCGGTGGAGCCCCTTCCGCTGCTTGATCCTATACTTCCAGGGAAATCGTCGTGAATCGCCGCATCACCGGTGGAAAGTATTGACTTCAATTATATTAGATATTCTTGATATTCAGTCCTCCAACAACCGAGGAACTGAACGATGCCCACCTACATCATTGAACGCGACGTCCCAGGGGCCGACAAGCTCAACCAGGACGACCTTTGCGCATTATCGGCAAAATCCAATGCTGTCGTCGCCGATCTTGGCGTACCATATACATGGATCACCAGTTATGTCGCCGGCGACAAGATTTACTGCGTCCACGAGGCATCAAGCGCCGACGTCATTCGCGAACATTCGGAACGCGCCGGATTTCCGGCGAACAAGATAACCGAAGTTGCTGCCGTCATAGGGCCTGCGACAGCATCCCAGGGGCGCAACGGTAAGTGACCGAAGCGACGTTATCATCGCAGTGCCCGGACACCGGGCACGAATGCGCGACGCAACGCCGGCAAAACAGTGATCCACCGGCACCGTCATTGACTTACGGCGGTATCAATGCAGGCTGGTTTGCCGGCATTCGGCGCCCATGCAGGGTTCCCCGGCACACCTTCCAAGGAGACGATCATGGCAAAAGGTCAAGTGCGAAGTAACCGCGAGGTTAGAAAGCCAAAGAAGGACAAGACTGTCAAAGCCGCCGTTGTGACGGAAGGCTCACAGGTGAAGCTGGCCGGCAGCAGTTTCTCCCTGGGCAAGAAAGACAAGAAGTAAGACGGTCGGCTTTAACCTCTCGAACTAACGACACGAGAGAGATATCCGTCAGTGGCCAGTCGAACTGGGGTGCGCAACGTCTCCGCGACATCCCGGCGCGACTGGTCGAGCACCCGCGGTCAGATGCCGGTTTCGTAGCGCGTTTGAACGTCGTATGTATTTGGCTGGAGATGCGAAGATCGCTACAGGCGGATGCCGCTGGCCACTCGCACTCCATTACGGCGTCCAACATCATCGGAAGCATTTGCGGCGGGTATTGTTGATCAGCTGCCAGCGCCACGCTTTGAGGCGGGCGCCGGAAAATCGAAAACGCCAACGCACCTCACGCCAATCTTTGTGCCTTCATTGCCACAGCTTGAGCACCAGTGCTCGCCTTTCGCAAAGAACTGTTGAACACGGCACAGTGCCCGGCATGCTTGCTGGACTTCGGAACGAAAGCACGGTTCACATCGTTAACCAAACCATCGCCGCCACCTCTGATCTAGTGGACGTTCACCGTGCTTGCAGCCTTGCTTATCGCCTCGATTATCGCATCGCCTAACATCGCCCTCAGCGCTGCCACGGTCGACGACCTGCAAGCCGACTTCGAAACGGCCGTGCCCTGCCAGCAGATAGACGGCCGGAACGTTTGGAAGGGAACGATCGCCTACTACATCCAGTCCTTCGTCTATCAAGGCGACACGCCGGTCGCGACCGAAGCGGCCGACGCTGTGCTGCCGGAGGACAACTCCGCGGAAACCGTCAAGGAATTCGAGGACGCCTGCTCCGCGACGCAGCCGGCCTGATTCAGGCCTCCTCTAGCAGATCGCCCATCGATATTTCTGCTGATCCCTTGATGGCAGGCTATTTCCACTGCGTCCCATCGGCCGCGGCGCAACCGTGCGGCGGGTGTCCGTTGCCAAATGTCAGCTTCAGCCGGTCACAACCCCATTGATTGAGCGGCCCGGGCATCGCCGCATTCAACGCGATACCAACTTCGTCAAACGGGCTCTGCTTGTTATCCACGTATTGATACCAGCGAAACCCAAGGATCGCGGTCGCGGCGACAACGATGGTCAGCAAGATTTGAATCAGCTTCGTCATTAAACCCTCATTCCATAAACGGAAGGAGGCATATCAGCCTCGCGCGGCGCGTGCAGCGACGAGTTGGTCAATCTGCGCTTGATTGAACCAACATTCACAGAATTTTAGGCACTTGCGGAACACATATGGAACAGATAGTGTCTGTTCTTGATTTGTTTCACGCCTCTGGAGCGACTTGCCATGCTGACCCGCAAGCAACAGGAATTGCTTCTTTTCATCCATGAACGAATGAAGGAGTCCGGTGTACCGCCGTCCTTCGATGAGATGAAGGATGCACTCGACCTGGCATCCAAGTCGGGCATTCACCGGCTGATCACAGCGCTCGAGGAACGCGGCTTCATACGCCGGCTTCCCAACCGCGCCCGAGCGCTCGAAGTCATCAAACTGCCGGAAGCCTATGCTGCGAGCGCGCAGCCCCGTCGCGGGTTTTCGCCGAGCGTCATCGAGGGTAGCCTTGGCAAACCGCCCGCCCCTGCCCCCGCGGCGAAAACGCTGCCGGTTGCCGACAACAGCTCCGTGTCGGTTCCAGTGATGGGCCGCATTGCCGCCGGCGTGCCGATCTCGGCGATACAGAACAACACCCACGACATTACCGTGCCGCTCGATATGATCGGCAGCGGCGAGCACTACGCCCTTGAAGTGAAGGGTGATTCGATGATCGAGGCCGGCATTTTCGATGGCGATACGGTGATCATCCGCAATGCCACCACGGCCAATCCCGGCGATATCATCGTGGCACTAGTCGATGACGAGGAAGCAACGTTGAAACGCTTCCGGCGCAAGGGCGCTTCAATTGCTCTAGAGGCCGCCAACCCGGCCTATGAGACGCGCATCTTCGGGCCTGACCGGGTCAAGATTCAGGGCAAGCTCGTCGGCTTGATCCGCCGCTACCACTAAGCCCGTCTCACGCCAGCGCAATTCGAGGAAAAGTGCGGAGCGGTTTTCCGCCAGGAAATGCGTAAAAACAAATAGATAGAGCGCCTAGTGACTCCGTTTAAACCGGAAACGCTCTAGCCGCCTTCATGCCGGCCAGCCGCTCTCTTACTTCAACGTCTCGCCACATAGGGTAGCGAGACGGAGATTTTCGGATCGAGTGTTTTTCACGCTCGACGGATTTTACTCGTGAATCGAGTACTCGCCCAACTCGCAGAGATCCTGCTTGTCTTCAGTCGTGTCGAGACCGGAACCTTCTTCGAATTCAAAGCGCATGTCGTATTTGCAGACATCACGTCCGTCGGCGATGGTAATTTCCATGCTTTCGCCCGGATTAAGCACCTGCCGCCCGAAGACGTCGTCTTCCCACTGATCAACACCGACCGGCGATGTGTAGAAGTTCGTCAAAACGGCATTCGTCTTGTTCTTAAGCTGAAAGACGAGATCCTCAGCGCTTGCGGTGGCCGTCGTTACGGCAAGAATGGCAAGAGCAGTCAGGGCGATCTTATATTTCATTTTATGTCTTTTCCTCCATTGTTGGCTTTGTTTGACACTACCTATACGGGTCGCGCTGTTGGGATATTCATTCCCAGTTCTGTCTAGAGACAATATTTTCAGCACTGACAATAGTGACCGAATCACCATTTCGGGGCGCGTCCTCGCAAGGCCATGTCGTTGGCGACTGCGGACGTTCGCAAACTGGCGGGCAAGCGCAGCCCGGTCGAATTGCGCTTTGAAAACAGTGGTTGGCTGCGATGCGGGCAGCCTCGCTGCGCGTGTTGGACGCGCCGCATTGGCCCATGTTCCTTGCCCCCCGAAAACCGTACCTGCGTGCCGGCAGCATGTCCTTTGCGCAGGCACGCACAGCGTTTCACTTTCGACAATCGGGCTGCTATTGACGGAGAACCGCTTTAGCCAATCGCGCAGGCGCTGGGTGACTTGTTGCTTTCATCGTGCGAGGGGCTGAATCACGCGCTCGCCCGCCCTATCTACGTCACACTTTCGTTGACGCTCGCAACGAGCACGCGGCCGCTTACGCCACCGATGGCCGGTATTTCGACCGCCTTCGGATCTGCGTTCGCCTTGAACCTCGCGTGGGGCGTCGACCGCCAGCGGCATTCGCCGCTGCCAAACCTGTTGAGCGTGTGGCCGATGGCGCTCAATTCTCCTGAACGGAAACCCCGTCCTGGCCAATCTTGATCTCTACGCCGGTCGGTTTTGTTTCCTCGCGGTAGACATAGGCGCCGAGACCAATGACGGCGACGGCGAGCATGGCAATGATCAGATAGAGCCCATTACGGTTCATTCAGCAATTCCTCGCTTGGGTACGGTATGGGTAACTAGGTTCGTACCCAAGAAAGGCAACGGTGCGACGCGGACTGTTCGCTCCTCGCGCGGATGATGCAGGACGGATGCGAACGGCCGTAGGCTTTTTCTCCGCACGATCCGTTGGCCGAGCGCTCTTGCGACGCATCGGCTCGGGCCGCGGAACGTCCCCGACGTGGAGCACGAAAGCGTGCTGGCGCACGTATCGGGCACTTGGTCTGAATATGTGCCCGATGCGCGACGAGACGCCTCGTACCCCGCGCCTGAGCCCAATCGGCTGATGGCCCTACAACGAACGGCCTCAACGGGAGTGCGGTCCTCTGGATTGAGACTGCCCCCGAATGCGCTTGAGCACAAGCAACCCACCTCATAAGAAAGCTCATCAAATGCGCTTCAAAATCAGATGGATGATTGGATGAATCTCGATGTTCAGAACCTTGACGGAGCCTGCCACTGCGGAACGGTTCGCTTCAATGTGAAACTGAAGAGCGGCCTCCGCACCGCCCGCCGTTGCACTTGCTCCTATTGCCAGTTGAAGGGCGCGGTTGCCGTCTCTGCCGCCAAGGACGGGGTCACGGTTCTCTCCGGCGGCGAGGCACTCACCAAATATCAGTTCAACACGAAGGCTGCAGAGCATTACTTCTGCTCGAAGTGCGGCATCTACACATTCCACAAGCCGCGCGCGAACCCGGATTTCTACGGCGTCAACGCCGCGTGCCTTGAAGGCATAAGCCCATTCGATTTCGAGGAGCTACCGGTGAACGACGGCATCAACCACCCGATGGACACGAAGGGATCGACCGGCCCAAGGCTCGCAGGAACGCTCAAGTTTATCCCGGCGGAGTGACGACAGGCGCGGCTGGCAGGACGCCGGCCGCAGCCGTTCAAACTGCTGCACCCTGAATGAGGGGGGCGTTCGTTGCGCCGCCAAGACGTCGAAGATCTACTCGCGGAACGCGAACGGGCGCGCTTGACGAGGCAGAGTGTTGCCAGAAGCAATGGGGATGGAATCGGCAATCTGCTGCTTGGATCGAACGTCGAAGAGGGAGATAACGGGAACCAATTGCCACACAAAGAGGAATGTGTGGCAGCAGATGAAATCCTGCAGTCCAAATAGCGAAACTAATTCAACTACTTAGGAGTGGCTTTGGAGGCCTCGCCCGGAATTGAACCGGGGTACAAGGATTTGCAGTCCTCTGCGTCACCACTCCGCCACGAGGCCTCATCGACTGAGATTATCAAGTCGTGGCGAGCGTTTAGAATGAATATAGAAAGAGCGCAAGAGGGGATTTCTGAAAAACGTCCTCAGGCATTTCTGAAATTCCATCTTTCTCCAACTCTTCCACAGGCTTACCGATCCGGCCCCATAACGGATCGCCGCGAACCCCTTCGACGACAGGCGGCGGGCGCTATACGGCAGCGTCCGACACGAGGCAATTGGATGGATTTACCATTTCGACAGACGGCCCGAATCTTCCGTCCAACCCTTCTTCCGACGTCGCGGGGCGCTGCTACCTTGTACACCGTTTCACGGTAAAGCTACCTTGCACCAAGATTCTTCAGGGAATTGGACGTTGAATCCAGAGTTGATCATCTACCCAAGCTCATACTGACGGTAGTTTTCTGTGGAATGTGCATTGCGGTCGCAATCTGGCGTCTATTCCAGCTCGCGGTGACCGGCCGATTGGACATGTCGCCAATTTTCCCGAACCTTAAGGCAGATTTCCGAGCCAATCCCATCAAGCTGCTTCTAGCAAGCTCTCTTGTTGTGTTCTTTCTGGCACTATCGGCTCTGGGGTTGATAATCGGTATTGATATCGCGCTCGGTGGATAACTTAGACGGCTACACGCTTCCGGCCCTCATCATTCTCTCTGATGACGCCGAGCACCGTCTAACACCAGGGCTTGGGCTGTCCCTTCCAGGGCCGAACCAAGCCCTCCGATACGAGCACGGCGCCGAGAGAGCGGCCGTCGCGCATCACCACGCGCAGCTTTTCGCTGTTCTTGTCGTCGCTCCTGCCGATGGCCTCGATCAGCCTGAACTCGCCGGCGTTCAGCAACTCGCGCAATCGCTGCTTGGCGTAGAAGCCGCGGGCACGTTCGCTATCGCAACTCGCCTGCTTGATTCGCGGTGCATCGACGTCGGCGACACGGATCTCCTCGCCCTGGTAGCGGAATGTTCCGCCGTCGACGACGCAATTGTCGTTGCGGGTACCGCAGAAATAGAACTGATTCGCCTGGGGCTCGACGGCCGTGGGCTGCGCGATCGGGCGCTCGACGGGTGTCGGTGCGGCCAACCCGACATTGACTGCGGGTATCGGTCCGTCGACAGGCTTCGTCTTGTGCGTAGCCGAGGGCATGGCGACACGGGCCTGCGCCTTCGGCCGATCGTCCGACCTGGATGTGGATGTCGACTTGGGCGCCGATGCGAACACATCCGAAACGCCCGGCAGATCCCGCAACTGTCCACGGTGGTCGTACGCAACAACGCCGCCGACTGTCAGCACCGCGGCGAGATACCAGGGCAGCATTCCGCCCTTTTTCTTTGTCCGGCTGCCGCGGCGACGCCCGCGGCTTGTCGTGGTCTTAGCCATTCCGCCCCATCCTTAATCCGGGCGGCATTATGCTGCCGATCCGTTGCCGAATGGTTTTCAACGACAGCCCGAATGCGGGAGTTTGCGCACAAGTCGGTCGGGAGGACGCGGCGGTCCATGACTTTTATTCGATTGGAGCCGCCGCCACATCGTCGCCGACGAAGGAGCCGAATAGGCTCGGCTTCCGTGTAGCGTGAGCTTGTGGCGCCCAGTCGAAGCGAGGATCGCCCTCGCGAAAGAATCATCGTTCCTTCGAAGACCCCGTCCCGTTGCGTCGGCGCGCCCACCAGACTGCGAACCTTCGGCGGCGGCGGCGTACTGAAGGAATATCGTGCGAGAGGATGAGTAAGCCCAAGGGCACCATCCAGAATCCGAGCACGGGCAGAAAGCCGAGAAAGCCGCCGAATATCAGCAGCCCGCCAACCAGCATGCGCAGCAGTGGTGATTCCGGCAGCCTCAGGCGCCATTTGCCAAGCACGATCTGCCGTGTGTGCGGGTCTATGCCGAAATGCGTCTGTTTTCTGTTTTTATGCATCATTCCCTATCCGGCTGCCTTTCCCACAATTGGGGGCTTCTCCACAGGCTCGCAACAAAACTTCTCACTTTTTTTAAAAAAACAGCTTGGCAAATCGGAAAAGCATTTGTATTAGCAGCCTCACTTCTGCAGGACACGCCGCGCAGATGATCCCTGGTAGCTCAGCGGTAGAGCATTCGACTGTTAATCGACAGGTCGCCGGTTCGAATCCGGCCCGGGGAGCCAGTTTTTAAAGAGCCATTCGCGGTAACGCCCGAATGGCTCTTTTTCATTTTGCGGCTATGGTGCCGGCGACGCCTTCCTCCTTCCTCGCCCCCGGGAATGTCATGAGCGCAAATCCCACAACGCCGATTCTGGTCTGGTTTCGTCGAGATTTGCGCCTTCAAGACAATCAGGCACTTGCCACCGCGGCGCAGACGGGTGGACCGGTGATTCCGATCTACATCAATGAACCGGAGGAAAGCGGCAATGGGCCGCTTGGTGGCGCGCAGCGTTGGTGGCTGCACCATTCGCTCCAGGCATTGCGGGCATCGCTGCGGGCACACGGCTCCGACTTTATCCTGCGGACCGGTGCGCCGTTGGATGTGATCGCCGAGATAGCGCGGGAATCGGGCGCGACGACCGTGTTCTGGAATCGCCGCTACGACCCGAGCGGAATAGGAACCGATGCGCCGTTGAAGAAAGCGCTCGTTGAACGCGGCTTCACCGTCAGCAGCTTTGCAGGGCAACTGTTGCATGAGCCGACACGGCTCCTCACGAAGGGTGGCGGCCCTTATCGCGTGTTCACGCCGTTCTGGCGTGCGCTTGAGGCCAGCGGCGAGCCGGCGGCGCCGATTGAGACGCCGGAAATGATCAGAGCGCCTGTGAGGTGGCCGGCATCCGAGGAGCTTGAACGGTGGAAGCTCTTGCCGACGCGGCCGGACTGGGCATCGACGTTCGCCGAAATCTGGACGCCGGGCGAGCAGGCCGCTGCCGAACGCCTGCACAAATTCGTTGAACATGCCCTTGCCGGCTACAAGGCTGAGCGGGACGTCCCTGCAGCGCAAGGTACGTCCATGCTCTCTGCGCATCTTGCCTTCGGCGAAATCTCTCCGGCGCAGATCTGGCAGGTCACGCGTGGCCTGACGGAAACGCCGGTGGACGATGTCGTCACTTTCCGCAAGGAACTCGCCTGGCGCGAGTTCTCCTACAATCTGCTGTTTCACAATCCGGATCTCGGCCGTCAAAACCTCGATCGTCGTTTTGATGGCTTTCGCTGGCTGGACAATGACGAACAGTTCCACCGCTGGACAAGGGGCCTGACCGGCTATCCGATTGTCGACGCCGGCATGCGGCAGCTCTGGCGCCACGGCTACATGCACAATCGCGTCAGGATGATCGTCGCCTCCTTCCT
Source organism: Ensifer sp. ENS11 (assembly GCF_014851895.1). Classification (NCBI taxonomy): domain Bacteria; kingdom Pseudomonadati; phylum Pseudomonadota; class Alphaproteobacteria; order Hyphomicrobiales; family Rhizobiaceae; genus Ensifer; species Ensifer sp. ENS11. Next base: position 18,486 of record NZ_JACVAN010000015.1, read on the forward strand.
GATCAAGGACCTGCTGATCGACTGGCGACGCGGAGAGGCGTGGTTCCGCGACACGCTGGTCGATGCAGATCCGGCCTCGAACGCAGCAAGCTGGCAATGGGTGGCGGGGTCCGGCGCCGATGCCTCGCCTTTCTTCCGCATTTTCAACCCGGTGCTCCAGGGCGAGAAATTCGATCCGGAGGGGCTTTATGTGAAGCGTTTCGTTCCGGAGCTCGCTGATCTCGAGGCGCGTTATATCCATCGACCATTCTCGGCCCCCTCGGCAGTACTGGCTGCCGCCGGCATCGAGCTTGGAGTCTCCTACCCCACCCCCATCGTCGACCACGCCTTCGCGCGCGACCGCGCGTTGGCCGCGTTTCAGGAAATCAGAACCTAAAAAATCGCTACAACCGCGCCGCCACCGGTACAAATCCATGGTTGGCCTCTCGCAGGATTATCGCTAGGCTCACGTTACGGATGCAACGATTGCCGGAGGGTGGTTTATGCATGATACAGAAGCCTGCTTTGCCGAATTCGACAACGCCGAGCACCTTTCGACTGAAAATCTCTCGCAGGTGCTGAAGGACTTTCCGCTCAAGGCCCAGATGGTCCTGCGCGGCCTCGTTCACCTTGAGGCCGGCGCGCTGGCGCTCGCTTTGCCCAACGGTCGGCGGCTGCTGGTCAAGGGAAAGGTGCCGGGGCCATGCGCCGCCGTGACACTTCACAACTGGAATCTTCCGCACCGGGCAATCACCGGTGGCACCATCGGCGCCGCGGAAAGTTATATAGACGGCGATTGGGACAGCCCCGATGTCGGCGCCTTTCTCGAGCTTTTCCTTGTCAACGCAGACATCGGCAACAGATTCCCTAACCGGGCGCGCGGGTTGATGCGGCTGGTGGAAAAATTCCTCCACTGGCGCAATGCCAACACCAGGACGGGCGCACAGCGCAATATCTCTGCCCACTACGACCTCGGCAACGCCTTCTACCGTGAATGGCTCGATCCGAGCATGACCTATTCGTCGGCACTTTACGCTAGCGGCGCCAACGATCTGCAGTCGGCCCAGACTGCCAAATACCGGGCACTGGCCGAGGCGACGAATCTACGGCCCGGTGACCATGTGCTTGAGATCGGCTGCGGCTGGGGCGGTTTTGCAGAATTTGCGGCGACCGAGATCGGCTGCAAGGTCACCGGCCTGACCATCAGTCGCGAACAACTCGCGTTTGCCCGGGAACGCATGCACAGGGCCGGCGTCGCCGACCGCGTCGAGCTGAAATTCCAGGACTATCGCGAGGAGAAGGGCCTCTATGACCGAATCGTCTCGATCGAAATGTTCGAGGCGGTCGGGGAAAAATTCTGGTCGACCTATTTCTCGCAGCTGAAGCGCTGCCTGAAACCCGGCGGCAAGGCCGGCCTGCAGATCATCACGATCAAGCCGGAAGCCTACGAGGAGTACCGCTCCAATCCGGACTTCATCCAAAAGTACGTTTTCCCCGGCGGCATGCTGCCGACGCGCGAGCATCTGGTCGATCTCGGGCGCAACGTCGGTCTGCGAATGATCAACGATTTCGGCTTCGGTGGCGACTACGCCCGAACGCTCGGCGAGTGGCGGCAGCGCTTCTGGTCGGTGTGGAGCCGGATCGAGCCGCTCGGTTTCGATCTGCGCTTCAAGCGCCTGTGGGAGTTCTATTTCTACTACTGCGAAGCCGGTTTCCGCGCCCGCAACATCGATGTCCGTCAGATCGTCTTCGAATGAGGCTCGCCGCCGCTACAGCGCCGCGCGTCTTATTAGACGCGCAAAGGTCGCTGTAGCACTTTGAATGGCTGCAAGTTTTTATCCTTAAATCGAATAGGATTTAAGGAAACATGCAGTAGGCTTTACCGATCGTCCGACAACGCCTATGAGGCAACCGATCCAGATCTTTTCTTGAAGGTTCCTCATGCGGCTTGCATGGTTTTTCCTGGCGCTCGCCATCGCGACTGAGGTGGCGGGCCTGACGGCGATGAAGGCCGCATCCGCCAATGGCTCCTATCTCGGCCACGTAGTGATGTATGTCTCCATTGCGCTTTCCTACGTCTTCCTGGCAAAGGCCGTGAAGACCATTTCCGTCGGCGTTGCCTATGCCATCTGGGAGGGGTCCGGGGTCGCGATCATTACGCTCGTTTCGGTGTTCGTGTTCGGCCATGTGCTGACCGGCCGGGAAATGCTGGGCCTGTCGATGGCGGTGGCCGGTATCCTGCTCGTCAATGCAGGCGAACACCGCGAAGAGGACGCTCCGGCCACGGAGGGAGCCATCGATGAGCGCACCTAGTCTCTATTTCGTCTTTGCCGTCATCGCCGGCATCCTCGACATCGCTGCCAATCTCGCTTCGACCAAATCGAATGGCTTCGCGCGCCGCGGCTGGGGCGCGCTTTCCATCGTTCTCGTGCTCGCCGCCTTTGCCTTCCTTGCCGAAGCGGTCAAGGGCATGGAACTTGCGATCGCCTACGCGGTTCTCGGCGCGACCGGGATTTTCGGCACGGCCATTTGCGGCCGCCTGCTCTTCGGCCAGAAGCTCAAGCCGATCGGCTGGGTCGGCCTCGCCCTGATCTTCGGCGCAGTACTGGTGCTTCACACGGCCTGATGTGGCCGCCCCTTGGCGCTCGTGCGGGTGTTCGTCGCTTTTGGCGGCGTCGCGCCTTGCCGGGTCAGCCGGTCAACGAGCGCGAAGTAGGCACCATATGGCAGCAGGCGTGACAACTTTGCGATAGTGATAGAGCGCTTCGGGAAGCTGACTTCGAAATGCTTCGACTTCAGGCCCTCGACGACGTGCTGAGCGGCCTCGTCTGCACTGACCATGCCGGACCTTGCAAATCCAAGCCGCGGCGAACCGGTCGTGTCGACAGGCCCCGGATTGATCAACTGCAGGCGAATGCCGATCCGGTCCAGATCGAGCTTCAAGCTCTCGGCCAGATTGATCAGGGCCGCCTTCGTGGCGCCATGGGCGGCGTTGCCCGGCAAACCGCCATAACCTGCAGCCCCCGACACGATGGCGATGTGGCCCTGCCCCCTTGCCTTCATGTGGGCCACTGCCGGCAGCAGACAATTGACGACACCGTTCACATTGACCGCAAAGCTCCGCTCAAAAGCGTCGCGATGCAGATCGTCGCCCCTCACCGGGATTGTCACCCCCGCATTGAACACGGCCAGAGACAGGTCGCCGTGATCATATTCGATCGATGCCAACACACGTTCCATATCCTGAGGGTCGGTGACATCGCCATCGAGAACGATGATGCGGCCGTCGGCGGCAGCTTCCTGTTGCAGGGCCACCAGTTTTTCGTGATTTCTGGAGGTGACGACCACCGAATAGCCGTCTCGCACCAGCCGCAATGCCAGCGCTCGGCCTATTCCCGAACTCGCTCCCGTTACCCATGCCAACCCATGCTCGGAATTCGTCTTGTGCATACTCATTGCCCATACCTCGGCACGCACCCGCCCGGTGCACGCTCAACTCAAGGGGCCGGCGAATGACACGCCCGGCCCAGACCAATCCCCCTCCAATATCCGGCGCGCACCCAGAGCGGCCTCGACCCTAAGCTTTCCCCTCGAAGACGTTTTTTGTTCGGGACAGGGCAGCGGTGAAACGCTATTTCTTGCCTGGGAAACAGGCTGAGCCGAAAACACGCCAATATTTCGGCGATCCGGTGTCGTTCTCAACGTTCGCCGGCCACTCGGCGTTTTTCTTCGGTAACGCGGCTCGCTTCAGCGGCCGTTCTCAAGCACGAGGTTCTGCAAATGGCCATTCTTCCGTCCGTTCTTGAAGCAATCGGCAACACGCCCCTGATCCGGCTGAAATCCGTATCCGAGGCAACCGGCTGCACGATCCTCGGCAAGGCGGAGTTTCTCAATCCGGGACAGTCGGTGAAGGATCGCGCCGCGCTCTGGATCATCCGGGAGGCGGAGAAGGCCGGGCAGTTGAAGCCGGGGGGCGTGATCGTCGAAGGGACTGCCGGCAATACCGGCATTGGCCTTGCCCTCGTCGGGCAGGCACTCGGCTATCGGACCGTCATCGTCATTCCGGAAACCCAGAGCCAGGAAAAGAAGGATGCGCTGCGTCTTCTTGGAGCAGAGCTCGTCGAAGTGCCGGCTGTGCCGTACAAGAACCCGAACAACTACGTGAAGATCTCCGGTCGCCTGGCCGCTGAACTCGCAAAGACCGAACCGAACGGCGCCATCTGGGCAAACCAGTTCGACAATGTCGCCAATCGTGACGCCCATGTCGCCACCACGGCGCCTGAAATCTGGCGCGATACGGACGGCAAGGTCGACGGCTTCATCTGCTCTGTCGGCTCCGGCGGTACGCTTGCGGGCGTTGCAGAGGGCCTGCGCGCCAAGAACCCTGCGATCAAGATCGGCCTTGCCGACCCTGATGGTGCGGCGCTCTACAATTACTACGCGCACGGGGAGTTGAAGGCGAGCGGAAGCTCCATCACCGAGGGCATCGGCCAGGGCCGCATCACCGCCAACCTCGAAGGCTTCAGTCCAGACTTTTCCTACCAGATCTCCGATGCCGAGGCCGTGCCGCTGGTCTTCGACCTGATCGAACGCGAAGGCATTTGCGTCGGCGGATCAACGGGCATCAATATTGCCGGCGCCGTCCGGCTCGCCAAGGAGCTCGGTCCGGGACATACGATCGTGACGATCCTTTGCGACTATGGTAACCGCTATCAATCGAAACTCTTCAACCCGGACTTCCTGGCCTCGAAGGGCCTGCCTGTTCCGGCCTGGTTGAAGGGCCCCTCAAGCATCACCGTTCCATACGAATCAGTCGGATAAGATTTGCGATGACAAAGACCGTGACTGCCCTCTTCCGCGAAGATTTCTATCTCTCGACTTGCGAAGCAAGTGTCACCGGAATTCTGGAGGATGGCGGGATCGAGCTTGATCAGACCTGCTTCTACGCCACGTCAGGCGGACAGCCGGGCGATAGCGGCTTCCTGGAGCGCAGCGACGGCAGCCGCATCGACGTTGCCGTTGCCCGTCATGGCGCGACGAAGGACATCATCATCCATGTCCCGGCGGAAGGACAGCCAGCGCCTGATATCGGCGAGAAGCTGGTCGTGCATATCGACTGGCCGCGCCGCTACCGGCTGATGCGCATGCACACGGCTTGCCATCTGCTCTCCGTCGTTTGTCCCTTCCCGATCACGGGCGCAGCCGTAGGCGAAGATGAAAGCCGGGTCGATTTCGACATGAGCGAAACGATCGATAAGGACGAGGTGACGGCAGCGCTGAGGAAGCTCGTCGACGAGAACCACCCGGTCTATCTGCAGTGGATCACCGACGAGGAACTCGCAGCCAACCCCGGTATCGTCAAATCCAAGAATGTACGCCCGCCCGTCGGGCTTGGTCGCGTCAGCCTTGTCTGCATCGGTGAAAACTCGGCGATCGACAGCCAGCCCTGCGGCGGTACACATGTGTCGGAAACCCAGGAAGTCGGCGCGATCCACATCGCCAAGATCGAGAAGAAGGGCAAGGAAAACCGCCGTTTCCGCATCCGCTTCGGCACGGCAGACGACCGCCAGACAATCTGAACAGGAGATACGACCATGACCAACAACAAAAGCGCTTACGTCGTTTCTCCGGACTGGTTGCAGCAGCGGCTCAACAATCCCACCATTCGCATTCTCGATGCCGCCTGGTATCTGCCAGCCCAGAACAGAGACCCGAAAGCGGAGTACGACGTGGGCCACATTCCCGGTGCCGTGTTCTTCGACCAGGATGCGATAGCCGATCACACGAGCGGACTGCCGCATACGCTGCCGACGCCGGAAGCCTTCGCCACGGCCGTTGGTGCGCTCGGTGTCAGCGAGACCGATACGATCGTCGTCTATGACGGCCCGGGCATCATGACCGCGCCGCGCGTGTGGTGGATGCTGCGCATCATGGGCGCAAAGGACGTCTATGTGCTCGATGGCGGCATGGACGGCTGGAAGAAGGACGGACGCCCGGTGACGACGGACGTTCCCTCGCCCACGCCCGTCACGTTCAACGTTACTTTCACGCCTTCGGCGGTAACCTCGCTTGAGCGCATGAAGGACATCGTGCAATCAGGCAAGGTCCAAATTGCCGATGCGCGGGGCGCCGGGCGCTTCCTCGGCGAAGAGCCAGAGCCGCGTGCCGGAATGCGCTCCGGCCACATGCCGGGCGCGCACAGCCTGCCTTCCACCACCTTTTCCGAGAACGGCAAGTTCAAAGATCTCGACACGCTGCGCAAGACATTTGCCGAGGCGGGCGTCGACCTTTCCAAGCCCGTGGTGACAACCTGCGGCTCAGGCGTCACGGCAGCCATCATCACGCTGGCGCTGCAATCCCTCGGCCACACCGACAATACGCTTTACGACGGCTCCTGGTCCGAATGGGGTGGCCGCGCGGATACCTCCGTTGTGACCGGCAGCGAGTGACATCATGCGCCCTCCCAAGCTCGCCTCACTGACTGCCCACGTCACCGAACTGGAAATGACGGCACCGCCCAAGCAGAGCTTGCCGATGCCGGTCAACATCCAGACGGCAATCCTGCGCGTGTCCGACATCCCGCTGAATTACTATCGGTTCCTCTATCTGCGGGTTGGCAAACGCTGGCACTGGGCCGATCGTATCCGCATGAGCGACGAAAAGCTGGCTGCGCTACTCGCCGACAAACGCACGAGCGTTACCGTGCTCTATGTCAACGGCGCACCTGCCGGCTTCTTCGAGCTTCACCAGGCCGATGACAACGTCGTCGAGCTGACGCATTTCGGCTTGATGGAGCACGCGCTCGGGCTTGGCCTCGGCAAATGGTTCCTGCTGCAAACGCTGTTTGCTGCGTGGACCTTGAACCCGAGCAAGGTTACGGTCACGACCAACAATCTCGACCACCCACGGGCGCTCCAGCTCTATCAGCAATTCGGCTTCTCGCCCGTCGCCACCCGCGAAGCGACCATCGAGCCGCTGACGGACGAAGAACTGCTGGCCTTCGCTAAGAATCTCTGACGTCCGCACGGCCGCAAGTTTCGGGTGTCGCCGCCGCACCAGGCGGGGCACAGTGCGCATCAAATGATCCCTATTGATCTGGAGATGCACGATGGCCCTGCGCTACATACCGATGTCCACCGATCAGGCCGAGCGCCTAAGACAGGGTGGCAACGATGCTTATGGCAACCCGCCGGAACGCCAGATATCCGATGGCGACGGCGTTCCCTGTCGGCATTGCCTTGGCAACGTCGATGCCGGCGACACCTATCTGATCTTCGCGCTGCGGCCTTTTACGTCGCTGCAGCCCTATGCCGAGACCGGTCCGGTTTTCATGCATGCCGACGAATGCCCGGCATATAGCGACGAAGTTCGGCCGCCCATCCTGACGTCGAGCAAAGACTATCTGCTGCGCGGCTACGGCAGCAATGAGCGCATCATCTATGGGACCGGCGGCGTGGTTCCCGCCGAGCAGCTCGAATCTCGCGCTGAAGCTCTGCTCTCCATGCCTGAGGTCGCAAGTGTGCATGTCCGATCGGCCAAGAACAATTGTTATCAATGCAGGATAGAGCGCCCCTGAAGCGTCGGTCCGGCCATGGCCGGACCGACTTCGTTAGGGTTCAGGCGACGTTGAGCACCGCTTCCGGCGCGTAGGCGTCGTAACCGAGTGCCTCGGCAACGGGGGCGTTGGTCACCCGTCCGCGGTGAACGTTGAGACCGGCACGCAGGTGCCGATCTTCCGCGACTGCCTTCAGACCACGATCAGCCAGTTGCAGACCGTAGTGCAGCGTGGCGTTGTTGAGCGCATGGGCTGAAGTCACCGGGACGGCGCCAGGCATATTCGCGACGCAATAGTGGACGATCCCGTCGACCTCGTAAGTCGGGTCCGAATGGGTGGTCGCGTGCGATGTCTCGAAGCAGCCGCCCTGGTCGATGGCGACATCGACGATGACGGCACCCTTCTTCATCCCGGTCAGCATTTCCCGCGTCACAAGCTTAGGTGCGGCAGCGCCTGGAATGAGAACGGCTCCGATGACCAGATCGGCAGAGAAAACCTCATCCTCGAGGGCATCGATGGTGGAGTAGCGCGTGTGTATACGACCGCCGAAGATGTCGTCGAGCTGGCGCAGACGAGGAATAGAGCGATCGAGGATGCTGACATCAGCGCCAAGTCCAGCTGCCATTCTGGCGGCATGGAGGCCGACGACGCCGCCGCCGATAATCGCGACCTTGGCGGGAAGCACACCGGGCACACCGCCGAGCAGAATGCCGCGGCCACCGTTGGCCTTCTGCAGCGATGTCGCACCGGCCTGAATGGCCAGGCGACCCGCGACTTCCGACATCGGCGCCAGAAGCGGCAAGCCGCCGCGCTCGTCCGTGACGGTTTCATAGGCGATGGCCGTGACGCCCGAATTGAGCAGACCCTTGGTCTGTTCCGGATCCGGCGCGAGATGCAGGTAGGTATAGAGAATTTGGCCCTCGCGCAGCTGTGCCCATTCGGAAGGCTGCGGCTCCTTGACCTTGACGATCATGTCCGATTTTTCGAACACATCCTTTGCCGTCGCGACTATCTTCGCGCCAGCGGCACGGTAGGTATCGTCATCCGCGCCGATCCCCGCTCCTGCCTTGGTTTCAATGATAACCTCGTGGCCGTGAGCGACATATTCACGTACCGACCCGGGGGTCAGGCCGACTCGGTATTCATGGTTTTTGATTTCCTTCGGGCAACCGACACGCATCGCGCGTTCCTCTCCTGTTGTGGGCAATTTTGCCTCATTGACACGCCCTCAGCAAAACACGCGGCGAAACGAATGTCCTTGCAAAGATGTCTCCGCGGAGGCATCAATTTCGAAGAATATTGCGTCATTGTCCGAGCTATTGGTGGAAATCGCGAATGAGTGAACTTGATGCCATCGATCATGCGATTCTGCGCATTCTTCAGCAGAACGGCAGGATTTCGAACGCCGATCTGGCGGCCAAGGTAGGGCTGTCGCCATCGGCCTGTTCGCGCCGGGTCGATATCCTGGAGAAATCAGGCACCATCAGCGGCTACCACGCCCGCCTCGCCCACAAGGCGCTCGACTACCAGATCATGGTGATCGTGCATATTTCCCTGTCCGGGCAGTTCGCCAAGACGCTGGCCGAGTTCGAGGCAGCGGTAAAGCTCTGCCCCAATGTTCTCGTCTGTTACCTGATGTCGGGCGAATACGACTACATTCTGCGGGTCGCGGCCAAGGACCTGCAGGACTACGAACGCATCCACCGAGACTGGCTTTCCGCCCTGCCCCATGTGGTCAAGATCAACTCGAGCTTTTCCTTGCGGGAAGTGATCGACCGGCCGAACGTCGGCATATAACGAGCTGCGATAGCGTTAGCGGCCGACGACGCAATCGCGACCACGCGCTTTCGCTGAATAGAGCCTGAGATCAGCCTCAGACAGCAGATGCGCAATCGCGACACCATCGTCAGGCGTGGACGACAATCCGATGCTGACGGTCACGGCTTTGCCATCGGGGGTGAAAACACCAGCGGACACCGCTAGCCGGATGGTCTCGGCATGCCTCAGCGCATCGGCATGCGACAATCCCGGGCACAGCACGACGAACTCTTCACCGCCATAACGAAAGAGCCGATCTCCCTGGCGCAAGCGTGCTTTCATCACTTCCACAAGCTTCTGCAGGATGCGGTCACCCTCCTGGTGGCCGAAGCGATCGTTGACGCCCTTGAAGTGATCGACGTCGATGATCAACAGACTGACCGCAGCTTTTGAGGCTACGGCAGCGCGCAGCATCTGCGGCCCTTCGATATCGAAGCGGCTGCGGTCGAGACATCCCGTCAGCGTGTCCTGGCCGGACCGTGAAAGCAGGTCTTCATAGCGTTCGCGGAAAGTCAGATCGTTGAAGATGTCGCCGAGAGGCCGGTCCGACATCGCCAGGAACGGATGGCGCGAAACATTGAGATAGAGGCCGATAGCGATGGCGTAGAAAGTCGCGGCCAGCATTTTCGCGATCCATCCGCCCCACAGCACCTCCATAGGCGCATCGTTCAGCCAGTGCAGAGCCGCGTAAAATGCCAATTGATCGAAGCTCAGGATCACGACACCGCAGATCAGGAAGCGGACGGTTACGAAGCGGCGCAACCATTTGCCGAGACGCTCGTAGAGCAGGATGATCAGGAGCGTATCGAGGTAGAGAACCAACGTCCCCCACACCATCAGCCCGCCCATTTCATCGATGAAGGCGATGTCGGCCGAACGGCCCGGAACAATCGAAACAGTCTCGTGCTGGCGCAGCAGCAGGCTGAGGATGACCGTGAGCAAGTTTCCCGCGAGCAGACCATAGATCGGCTGACGGACGGTCGCGGCATCCTCCTTCACGTAAAGCAAGAGGATGATCATCAGCTTGCCGGAGAAAAGCACGACCGATCCCGGAGAGACGATCCCGAACGGCAATTGCACGTAAAAGACCGCCGCCAGATAGGTTTCGATGAAATGCATCACGCCCAGGGCCGCGACAAAAACGCCGAGACCCAGCCGGGCACGAAGCTGCAACAACCAGATCATCGCCGTGACGTAGACCAGTGCTTCGCCGACGAAAATAATGAGATTGGCGTTGGGCATGCTGTTGAAAAGGTTCCGGTTTCGCCAGACAAACCGTTAGGTGGAAAGCTTAAAGAAAACTTTAGCTCGGTTGCAGACGGACCGGAATTGCAATGCGAGAATCAACTGCTTTGCGAAGTGTTGCCTTTCCGGCATAGTCGCGACCAACCCACCGTGGTTCGCATGTCAAATCAGAAACCGCGGATTGCACACGCAATGGCATTCATCAATGGAGGGCAAGCATGCAATCGACGACATCCCCGTTCCACCTCTCGCGCCGCTCGCTTCTGTCCGGCGTCGCCGCCGCCTCGGCGCTGGTAATGCTTCACCCCTTCTCCGCACGTGCTGCCGCCAACCAGGCGCATCTGCGCATCATGGAAACGACCGACCTGCACGTTCACGTCTTTCCCTACGACTACTACGGCGACAAGCCGAACGACACGCTGGGGCTAGCACGCACGGCCTCGATCGTCGACGCCATCCGGGCGGAGGCAACCAACTCGATCCTCGTCGATAACGGCGACTTCCTGCAGGGAAACCCGATGGGCGACTACATCGCCTATCAGCGTGGCATGAAGGATGGTGACATCCATCCTGTTATCGCTGCAATGAACGTGCTTGGCTACGATTGCGGCACGCTCGGCAACCACGAATTCAACTATGGCCTTGATTTCATGTTCAAGGTGCTGAACGGCGCCAACTTCCCGCTGGTCTGCGCCAACCTGACCAAGGGCGCGCTCGCCGCCGATGCCCGACAGGACCAGCTGTTCCTCAAGCCCTACGTCATTCTCGACCGCAAGGTGAAGGACGGTGCCGGCGCCGAGCATGCGATCCGGGTCGGGCTCATCGGTTTCGTGCCTCCGCAGATCATGTCCTGGGACGCAAAGCACCTTGAGGGCAAGGCCAATGCCCGCGATATCGTCACGGCGGCCCAAGCCTGGGTTCCGCAGATGCGCGAGGAAGGTGCCGATATCGTCATCGCGCTTTCCCACTCCGGCATCGGTCAGCAGGACTACGCCGAAAACCTCGAAAACGCATCGGTTCCGCTGGCCGCGGTCGAAGGCATCGACGCCATCGTGACCGGGCATAGCCATCTCGATTTCCCCGGTCCGAAGTTCGCCAAAATCGCCGGCGTCGACAATGCCAAGGGGCTGATTTCGGGCAAGCCCGGCGTCATGGGCGGGTTCTGGGGTTCGCATCTCGGCCTGATCGATCTGCTGATCGAACGCGAAGGCGGCGCCTGGCGCGTCATCAGCTCCACCAGCGAAGCGCGGCCGATCTACCGGCGCGAGGACAAGAAGGTGATCGCCGAGGTCGCCGAAAAGCCGGAAGTGCTGGCGGCGGCACAAAAGGAACACGAGGCAACACTTGCCTATGTTCGCACGCCGGTCGGCAAAAGCGCGGTGCCGCTCTATTCCTACTTCGCCCTGGTCGCCGACGATCCGTCTGTCCAGATCGTCAGCCAGGCGCAGACCTGGTACATCAAGGACATGCTGAAGGATACGGAGCACAAGGATCTGCCTGTGCTCTCCGCTGCGGCTCCATTCAAGGCCGGCGGTCGCGGCGGCGCCGACTACTACACCGACGTTCCGGCCGGCGACATCGCCATCAAGAACGTCGCCGATCTCTATCTCTACCCCAACACGGTCCAGGCCGTCGTCATCACCGGCGAGCAGGTGCGCAACTGGCTGGAAATGTCCGCAGGCATCTTCAACCAGGTGAAGGCTGGAGCCTCGGATGCAGCCCTGATCAACGGTGACTTTCCGTCCTACAACTTCGATGTCATCGACGGCGTCACTTACCAGATCGACCTGTCCGAGCCGCCGAAGTTCGACAAGGACGGCAATGCCATCAACCCGTCAGCCAATCGTATCAAGAACCTGAACTTCAATGGACAACCGATTGACCCGGCGCAGAAATTTGTCGTCGCGACGAACAACTACCGCGCCGGTGGCGGCGGCCATTTCCCTGATATCGCTGCCGACAAGGTGGTCTTCGTGGCACCCGACACCAACCGCGACGTAGTGGTTCGCTACATCATTGACCAGGGAACCATAAATCCGGCGGCCGATGCCAACTGGACCTTCGCGCCACTCGCGAACACCAGCGTCACGTTCGACAGCGGCCCGAAGGCAAGGCAGTTCCTGTCGCAGGTCAAAGGCGTGACGATCGAGGATGCGGGTGAAGCCGCAGAAGGATTCGCCCGTTTCCGCATCAAGCTGTGATGCCGAGTGCCCCCGCAAGGCGGGGGTACGTCCCCTGGCGTGGAGAACGGAAGTGCCGCTACCAGCAAATGCCAAAAGCGGCAATGCGGATGCTGAAGCAGCCATCAATCTGGACGTGAGTGAGCCGCTTGCGCTTACGATGGACACGAGCTCTTGACGCCAAGTCACTGCAATATTTTTATAAATCGGACGTCGCGGCTTGCCGCCAACAATCAGACTTGCCGCGACGGGGCGTCGTCAGAAAACAACGACGGTCCGGTCTGGTCGATGATCTGGCGGCCCTTGCGGAAAGCGGCATCGATCGCGTCTTGTTCGGACGTGAACAGATCGGCCCGGATGAAGCTGCGCACCCGCACGTCGCCTTCGGCGATCGTCTTCTCGATGCTGCCAGCCAGACGGAACTGCGAGCCTTCGCGCATCGGTGTCGCGCGGATCGTGCACTCTGCATAGGCTTCGGTTTTTCCCGATGCGCCTTGAGCCTCGTTTTCGGTGGAGCCGGAGCGGCCGAACAGTTTTGAGAAAAATGATGCCATGAGCAAGACTTAGACGCGACGGCGAAAGCTGTCAAAGCCAAAGTGTCGATGTCGACCCTCTGCCATTACGTCTCCGCCCACCAGCCGTCAGATGATCAGATTGGACAGGATCTCGTTCTCGGTGATGTCCTGATACCGCAGGCCGGCAGCGTCGAACCGCGACTTCAGGATCGGGAAATTCTCCGCGTGCTTGGTCTCTATGCCGATGAGGATCGAACCGAAATTGCGCGCGGACTTCTTCAAATATTCGAAGCGCGAGATATCGTCCTCGTCGCCGAGCAGGTTGAGGAAGTCGCGCAAGGCACCAGGGCGCTGCGCCATGCGCAGGATGAAATACTTCTTGAGCCCCGCATGCCGCATCGCCCGCTCCTTGACGTCAGGAAGACGCTCGAAGTCGAAGTTGCCGCCGGAGACGACGGCGATGACGGTCTTGCCTTCAAGCTTTTCGCGACCGATCGCGTCCAGCGCCGTGATCGACAATGCGCCTGCGGGCTCGAGCACAACGCCCTCGACATTCAACATGTCGATGATCGTCATGCAGATCGCGTTTTCCGGAAGCAGCATGACCTGGTCGGCAGAGAAGCGGCGAAGAGCCGCAAAATTCAGATCGCCGATCCGCCCGACAGCTGCGCCATCGACGAAGTTGTCGACTTGGTCGAGCGTGACAAGACTGCCGGTCTCGAGGCTCTGCCGGAGGCTCGGCGCGCCTGATGGTTCGCAGAAGACGAAATGGTCGGCGGCGACATCATCCTTCAGATAGCCGGTGACGCCGGCCGACAGGCCACCGCCACCGACCGGAAGCACGACGAGATCGGGCCTGACGCCCTCGGGCAATTGCTCGGCGATTTCAGCGGCAACAGTCGCCTGCCCTTCGATGATGTCGAGATGATCGAACGGCGGCACCATGACGCCATCGATCGTTTCCACATGCTCGCGCGCAGCCTTGTAGCATTGGTCGAAGATGTCGCCGACAAGGCGGATCGTGATGAACTCGCCGCCGAACATGCGGGTCTTGTCAATCTTCTGCTGCGGCGTGGTCACCGGCATGAAGACGACGCCAGGAACACTGAAATGCCGGCAGACGAAGGCGAAGCCCTGCGCGTGGTTGCCTGCCGAGGCGCACACGAAGGTCTTGCCCGTCGCGCCGGCACCAAGCACCTTGCGGAAGAAATTGAACGCGCCTCTGATCTTGTAGGAGCGAACCGGCGAAAGGTCCTCGCGCTTGAGGAAGATGTTGGCGCCGTACCTGGCGCTCAGATGTTCGTTCAATTGCAGCGGCGTGGCCGGAAAAATATCACGCATCGCCGTGGTTGCGTTGTCAACATCCTGCTTCGTCACGTGAGGTCATCCATTGAGTTTGCCGATGGCAGCCGCTATTGCACATTGCAGCGCTCGAGGCCATCGCTTTGACTCGAATCGACCGGCGGTGGACAATGTAACCGCTTCGCGCCTCGCCAGATCACGTAGTTTCATTTCCAGGAAATCGAACGTTTGAACGCAACCCTGATCCGGCATGCTGTGCACATCGCAGCGATCCTCGGCCTCTACCTGTCGGTGGCGATGCTCGTGCCGGCGATGGTCGACCTCTATTACGGCCATCGCGATTGGCAGATCTTTGCTGTATCCGCCTTCATGATCGGCGGCCTTTCGGCAGCGACGTTCATGGCGACGCGCATGGGACCGCCGCCGTTTTCGAAGAAGTTCGGCTTTCTGCTGGTCAACCTGCTCTGGGCGGTATTTTCAGTCGTCGGCGCCATCCCGCTGTGGCTGTCTTCATTGAAGCTCGACTTCGCGCAGGCGCTGTTCGAATCCGTCTCCGCCATCACGACAACCGGATCGACCGTCATCGTCGGGCTCGACGATGCGCCGCCGGGACTGCTCGTCTGGCGCTCGCTCTTGTGCTGGCTCGGCGGCATCGGCATCGTCGTCCTTGGCCTGTTCATCATCCCCTATCTCCGGGTTGGCGGCATGTCGTTCTTCAAGATGGAATCCTCCGATACGAGCGACAAGCCGTTCGCTCGCGTCGCAAGCTTCAGCCGCGCATTCCTTCTCATCTATATCTCGATCACGGTTCTCTGCACGATCGGGTACAACATGACGGGCATGAACCGGTTCGACGCGATCAATCATGCGATGTCGACGGTGGCGACGGGCGGTTTCTCGACGCATGATGCGTCATTCGGCTATTTCGGCAGTATCCCGCTGCTCTGGACGGCGACCTTCTTCATGGCGCTCTGCAGCCTGCCGTTCTCGATCCTGATCGTGCTTGTCGTGCGCGGCCGCCTCGACGCGCTTCGCGACCCGCAGATCATCGTCTTCCTCGGCTATCTCTCGGCCTTCTCGATCGCCGTGGCGATCTATCATCGCCTCGTCAGTGGCGTCGAGTTTCACCTGGCGCTTGCACATTCCTTCTTCAACATCACCTCGATCCTTTCGACCAGCGGCTATGCGAGCGAGGACTACAGCCTGTGGGGTCCCTTCGTGGTGATGGTCGCTTTCATCGCAACCTTCATGGGCGGCTGTTCCGGATCGACTGCCGGCGGCATCAAGGCCTATCGCTTCGTGGTGCTCTTCAACGCCATCCGCTCGGGCCTCAACAAGCTCATCTACCCCAATGCGATCTATGCCGTACGTTACGGTAACAACACTGTTGATGCCGATACGCAGCGCGCGATCTTCCTGTTCTTCACCACCTATATCCTGCTGTGGGTGCTGGGCAGCCTCGGCATGGGCGCGCTCGGCTATGATTTCATAACCGCGACCTCAGCGGTCATCACCTGCCTTTCCAATGTCGGTCCCGGCCTCGGCAGTCTCATTGGCCCGGCGGGCAACTTCTCGACACTCCAGGACCCGGAGCTTTATCTCCTGTCGCTGATGATGTTGCTGGGTCGTCTGGAAGTGCTGACCGTTCTGGTGATTCTGACGCCGATCTTCTGGAAACATTGACCATTGCCGCGCCGGCCCTATCGTCTTGACTCGATGCGGCAAATGCCGAAAGTCGCATCCAAGGGACAAAGGGGAACGTCATGGCGAAACATCGGTCACTGCTGGCGGTGCTAACCGCCGCAAGCATGCTCTGCATAAGCGTCGAGGCAAAGGCCGGGCCGCTCGTCGACGCCGCGACCAAGGCGGAACAATTGGCGACCTCCGGCGACCCGGCCAAAGCACGGGAACTCCTGCGGCAAGCGGTCGGTGATTTTTCGCAAACCCTGCCGTTCTCCATCGGCAAGGCCGTCTTCATCACCAAGGAACCGGCTGGCTATGCCATGTACGAGCCCAAGGACGGGACCGTCTTCAAGACCGGGGAAGCGCTCGTATCCTACGTCGAACCGGTCGGCCTCACCTGGAAGGACGCGGCCACCAAGGGCAAGTTGGAAACGCACTTCACCGTCGATTTCGACATCCTCAATCCCAAGGGCGATATCCTTGCCGGGCAGAAGGCATTTGGCGACTTCACCTTCACCGGTTACCTCAAGAACCAGGAGATCTATTCGACCCTGACGATCGACGTTTCCGGGGCTCCGGTCGGTGACTACGTGCTGCGCTTCCATTTCAACGATATCAACAGCGGCAAGACAGCGACGATCGATCAGCCGTTCAAGATAGCCGGACCGTGAGACAATGCCTGACATGATTACGACGATCGGCTTCGATGCCGATGATACGCTTTGGCAAAACGAACAGTTCTATCGCCTGACCGAGGCGCGCTTCGCCGAACTGCTCAAGGACCATGCCGACACGGAAAGCCTGCCCGCACGGCTGCTGGCCGCCGAAAAGCGCAACCTCGGCCTGTACGGTTTTGGCATCAAGGGCTTCGTGCTGTCGATGGTGGAGACCGCTGTCGACGTGACGGACGGGCGCGTCCCGTCATCGGTGATCGCAGAAATCCTTGCGGCCGGACGCGAGATGCTGGTCCACCCGGTCGAGCCGCTGCCACATGTCAAGGAAACGCTCGAGACGCTTCATGGCACCTTCCGGTTGGTGATGATTACCAAGGGCGACCTCTTCGACCAGGAGCGCAAGCTCGCCGCCTCTGGATTGGGCGATTACTTCAACGCCGTCGAAATCGTCAGCGACAAAACGGCCGCCACATACGATCGCATCTTCACACGCCACGGCGACGGCCCGGCGAAAAGCCTGATGGTCGGCAACTCGTTGAAGTCCGACATCGTCCCTGCCCTCGAGGCCGGCAGTTGGGGCATCTATGTGCCGCATGCCCTCACCTGGGCATTCGAGCATCACGACAAACCCGACAGCCATCCGCGCTTCCGCGAGATCGCCGATCTCGGTGGTCTGTCGGATGCACTGCAAACGTTGCCCGACGACAGCGCCGCGCGTCTAAATAAGACGCGCTAAGGTCGCTGTAGCCCTTTGAATTGCTGCCTGTTTTTATCCTTAAATCGAATAGGATTTAAGGAACCATGCAGTAGGGCTCTCGCCTGGACCAGAGCGGCTTTGACATCGTAAGTTGCGATGACGAGGCTTGTGGTCCTGCGCTTTAGGGCGACCCGAAAAGAGCTATGAAATCCGAACGAATCGGAGAAAGCTGCGGGAAACCGAAAGGCACGTTGAGGGAGAAACAGTTTGGCGGAGCTATTCGGGGCCACTGTCGCCATGGCGTTCACCAGCATGCTGATCGGGTGGATTGTCAGGAAGCTTTCCTCCACGGGCGTCTTTGCATCTCGCCTTGTCGGCTTGGCAATAATGCTGTTCATCGCACCGCCGATCTACATTTTCGCGTCAGGCGGCCCGTATTTCCAGGCATTCTTCGCCTATAGCCTTGGAGCACTGCTTGCTGGCGCGATCTTCTATTGTCTGCGCCAGAAGGAAAAGGACGCATAAACTCCGCCCGATCCAAAGCGCCTTCCGCTTTGCGGCCGTCGAAATAGCCCGATCCACGGCCCGGCAGCGGGCCCGAAATTGCAATGCAGAGCGTATGTGCGCGTGCAGACGACCGGGTATCGCAGAGACGCTGGCAGCCATCGCACCGCTCGCGGAATCGGCCAGATCTGTGTTATGTGCCGCCATCAATCGAAATCGAGGTGATCGACATGGCCGAAAATTGGGAAAAGCCCGTAGCTTTGGCCCTGGAGGGACCGGAGAAATACACGACCATTACGAACACGACCGAAGCGTCCTGGGCGATGATCGAGGACTGGCCGCTCGAAGACAGCGCGCTGCTGACACTGGCACTCGATACGTGTGCTGCCGTGATCGAGGGCAAGCAACCGGCAGAGGCCGCCCGCAAAGCCTTCATCGATGCTGCGCGCGAAGCGGGCATTCCCGTCCGGGAGTAACCTTGCGCCCCGGCATAGAGCCCGGCTTACCCCTGTTACAAATGTACCTAAAGCGACGCGCGTCTTATTAGACGCGCAAGGTCGCTGTAGCACTTTGAATTACTGCAGGTTTCCTTAAATCGAATACGATTTAAGGAAAGTAGGTCGCCCTCCGGTGGATCGGCACTACCGGCTTCAAAGGCAAATTGGTCGCGCCCAATATAAAGCGACGCCTAAAACATGCCGAACGAGGCGCGAACATCCACAGTACGAACCCGGCCTACCCTTCCCCAATAACCCATTTGAGGGAGGAACAATTGGTGAAAGCGCCGGCAGCGGCTGAGGTCGTCCGGCTGCTCCAAACTCACCGTGAGGCTCACGCTATCGGCCAGCAAGAACGCGACAATCAAGTTTGGATGCAGAACCGCTTCGCCTTCGGACGATCCGCAACAATAAAGACTTCTGAAGACGCCATTTTTCGTTTCTCGACAGCCATTCGACAGCTGCCGTTCAGCTTCAATTAAGCCTAACTCCCAAATAGTGGGGACGATCATAAATCGAGGAAATCTGTGGTGGCGCTTCCCGGACCGGCTTTCATTCTCGCTCTCGTCGCCTTCATCGTCGTGGTACCTCTTGCGGCCAAGAAGGCTGAAGAGGGCCGGATTTACAGCCACAGCATCGCCACGAACTTCTAAACTGACGCCGCAGGTCTGCAACACGCCCCGGCGCACATCTCCTAAAGCTTGCCGTAACCATTCCTAGGTTTCGCCACCTCGACCGCGGTCGAAATACGGCATCTGCCGTATGTCACTGATCTCCCTGCCGATCTACGCCAAGGTTCCCCGTTTGCTAACCGTAGTGCGCCGGGTTCGAACCAAGGAGACTATCAATGAAGATCATCATTGCCGCAGTGGCATCGCTCGCGTTTGCCGGCTCGGCCTTCGCCGCTGTGTCGTCCGCGCCTGTCGAAAAGCAGACAGCCGTCAAGACCCACATCGGTCTTGAACTGGCCTATGGCCGGAATCGCATGAACGCTATAAGTCGTGATGGACCTCCAGCCTCGGAAAAAAAGGCACAGGATAAACGTGGGGCTGCATCGAGTAACGGTAAGTCTTTTTACAACGGCAACTGAATTTTAGGAAAGGGCGGCCTCGGTCGCCCTGATTTCCGGATATTTTCACCCATGGTCGGGCGCACGCCCTTGGCGTATTTGCCCTGGCCCGAAACCCTATGTAGCGCATCGAACACCGGCGCGCGTTCCGCGGGCGTTGTTTCAAACCAGTGAGGGCAACACGGGCACATGAACTGGGCAACGAAAAATCCGCTGTTAGCCCTTCCAAAACGATAACGCCCAAGGTACTGAAAACGCCCAGTGCGGGCGTGGCGAAACTGGTAGACGCAAGAGACTTAAAATCTCTCGGCCTCGGCTGTGCGGGTTCGATCCCCGCCGCCCGCACCAGATGGCTGTTGCGGAAAGTGCTTCACGCGCAACACAGCGCGCCTACCCGCTCACCCGATGGCCCTACGTAAGTCCGCCTTTAGTTGGTGTGCCGCTTAGTGGTAGTAGAAGCAATCGCATTCGGCCCGCTGAGCATCATCGTGCCAGACCCTGACCGCCAGTTTCGTGCAGGCTCCCTTGTCCTCTAACCGCAGGCCAAGCAGGGAAACCGCTGCCGCCTTAGGGTTGAGTGCATCGACTTCAATTGCCGACCCTACCTGTTGCACGCCATTGCGGGCGGTCCAGGTGAAGATCTGAACGCTGTAGTGTTGCATTGAAAATCCTCCGCTATGCAGATGCAGTGGACGCAATACTCTTGCAGAAGCTTACGTGGAACGGACCGATCAAATTGTCCGAAAAGTCTGTCAACCGTCTTCGACGGTTGCCTCGGGTCGGTCACCGCCATCGGTATGCTCGAAGTGCCAGTCGCCTTTTTCGTCCTGGAAACTGATATCCTCGTCGTCGCCGCCGACCTGCTGTTCAGCCGCTGCGGCCTTGGCGGCCGCCAGCGCCATTTCTCGGCTGGGAAAGGGTTCCGAAAAAGCGTCGGCTGCCTTGTAGGCCCAACCGCCGTCGTGGGGAACGATGGAGTACGTGATGCGCGCCATGCTTCTCTCCCTGCACTCCGAAAGGCAATCCCGCCTTTCGCGGGCCGTTACCGCCCGGCCCAATATTCCTCCTCGTCAATGGCATTCTCATGCCGAACGGGGCGGATATTAACACAGGAATAGGCCGATAGGCCACTTTCGCGAATCAGAATGTGACAGGCCGTGCAACAACGAAAAAGCGGCCCTTTGCGGGGGCCGCTTTCCTTGTGATCTTTCAAGTCTTTTCCGTGGCTTAGGCTGACAGCTTCGTCGCAATCTTGGCGACATGCGCACCCTGATAGCGAGCGGCATCGAGCTCGACCGCCGAAGGCTGGCGCGCGCCGTCAGCGCCGGTGATGGTCGAAGCGCCGTAGGGCGAACCGCCCTTGATCTCTTCAAGACCCATCTGTCCCTGGAAGGCATAGGGAAGGCCGACGACGACCATGCCGTGGTGCATCAGGGTCGGAATGAAGCCGAGAATGGTTGTTTCCTGGCCGCCATGCTGCGTTGCCGATGACGTGAAGGCCGAGCCTACCTTGCCGACCAGCTTGCCCCTGCGCCCAGAGAGACCCGGTCTGGTCGATGAAGTTGCGCATCTGCGAGGCAACGGTGCCGTAGCGTGTGCCGGCGCCAAAGATGATGGCGTCATAGTCCGCCAGTTCGTCGATAGTTGCGATCGGTGCGGCCTGATCCACCTTGTAGTACGATGCCTTGGCAACGTCTTCCGAGACCAGTTCGGGAACGCGCTTGACGACGACGTCGGCACCTGCCGATTTGGCGCCTTCCGCAACCGCGTTGGCCATCGTTTCGATGTGTCCATATGCCGAATAGTAGAGAACGAGAACCTTGGCCATAAATGCTCCTTTGGATTCAGGCAATTCCGCTTGATTACCGTCGCCTGCAGGATTTATCAAAATGCGTCCGGTTGCCAGGAGCCGTACGGTCAACAGAGCGTCCTCAATTCTCGAGCAATCACCTGATGCTACTGAACAATCATCTCACATAAGCAGGATCGCCAATGAGCAGCCCTAAGATCGTTACTGCCGCCATGGTCGCCATTGGCGACGAGCTGCTGTCCGGCAGGACCAAGGACAAGAACATCGGCCATCTCGCCGACATGATGACGATGGTCGGGATCGATCTGCGCGAGGTCCGCATCGTTCCCGACGAGGAAGCCTCGATCGTCGACGCCATCAACGCCGTGCGCGAGCGCTATGACTACGTCTTTACGTCTGGTGGGATCGGGCCGACCCATGACGACATCACGGCCGACGCGGTCTCGAAGGCTTTCGCTGTAGACTGCATCTATGACGAACGAGCCATGACACTGCTCGGCGCGATGTACGAACGCCGCGGCATGGAATTCTCGGACGCGCGCAAGCGCATGGCGCGCATGCCGGAGGGTTCCCGATTGATCCCCAACCCGGTCTCCACCGCACCGGGCTTTGCCATTGGCAACGTGCACGTGATGGCCGGCGTGCCACAGGTGTTCCAGGCGATGCTCGACGCGATCATGCCGGATCTGCAGACCGGTACGCCGTTGCTCTCGCAATCGGTCCGCTCGCCCTATGGGGAAGGCGACATCGGCACGCCGCTGACCGAAGTGCAGAAGAACCATCCGGAGACGAGCATCGGCTCCTACCCCAAATTCGACGGCAAGGTCTTCTCCACCGACATCGTCGTGCGGGCGCGCGATCCGCAGGCTTTGTCGGCGGCCGCTGCCGATGTGCAGGCAATGATCGATACGATCACCGCCTCCCGCGCCAAAGTCTGACGGCCGGCGGGAGGAGCCGGCAGATGTGGAAGGATGCGAAGCTCTTGCGCACCGGCCGTCATTGCCGCTATTGCATGTCGGCAAATCAGGATGAAGCGTCAGCGCCTGCCCGATCTGCCGGATGCTTCGCCTTTACCTCGTCCAGACAAGCCGGAGCCCAGAAATGTCCCTGCCCGATAAAGCCTTCCCCGTTTCCTGGGATCAGTTCCACCGCGACGCGCGCGCGCTTGCCTGGCGGCTGGCCGACCAGGGGCAGGAATGGCGTGCCATGGTCTGCATCACGCGCGGCGGACTCGTGCCGGCGGCCATTATCTGCCGTGAGCTCAATATCCGCATGATCGAGACGGTGTGCATCGCTTCCTACCACGACTACGACACGCAGGGACAGATGAAGGTGCTGAAGGGCATCGCGCCTGAGATTGCCAAGGATGGCGGCGAAGGCGTGCTGATCATCGACGACCTGACCGATACCGGCAAGACGGCAGCCGAAGTTCGAGCCATGCTGCCGAAGGCACATTTTGCCGCCGTTTACGCCAAGCCCAAGGGCCGGCCGATGGTTGACACGTTCGTGACCGAAGTGAGCCAGGACACCTGGATCTACTTTCCGTGGGATCTGGGCTTCACCTATCAGGAGCCGATCGCCAAGGGAACGCGCGGCTAATAATCAGCTAATGCCAACATGTACGCCCTCGGCTCGCGCCAGCGAACCGAGGGCTTTTTTTTACAACGCCGAACGCTTCAGCCAAGCGGCGGGATCGACGTCACCAAGGTTTCGGCCGTCAACCCCGGTCCGGCACGCGCACCGGCAGCACCATGGCGCCAGACACCGGCCGCGGCAGCCTCGAAGGCCGGCATGCCCTGCGCCAGATGCGCACCGACAATGCCTGCGAGAACATCGCCGGATCCCGCCGTTGCCAGTGACGGCGGGGCGTTGGCGTTCACGGCAACCTTCCCATCCGCCCCCGCGATGACGGTATCGGCTCCCTTGTAGACAATTGTGGCGTGGCTGATCCGCGCCGCCGCCTGGGCCTTCTCGATCTTCGACAGCTTTTCGTCGCGAGCGATCTCGGGGAAGAGCCTGGCAAACTCGCCCTCATGCGGAGTCATCACCACCCTGCCGGCCGCAACCGCCAGCCGCTCGAACAATTCTGACCTGCGCTCCTGAAACGACGTGATGCCGTCCGCATCGAGAACCAGCGCGCGGTCGCAAAGTTGTAGCGCAAAGTCGCACGCTCGGTCGCCAACGCCGAACCCGGGCCCGAGAACAAAACCGCCGAGCCTTGTGTCCCGCAACCAATGCTCCAGGTCCTGCCGATCATCGATCTCCCTCAGCATCACCGCCGTCAGTTGTGCCGCATTGATATCAAGAGCCGATTTCGGTGACGCCACCGTCACCAGACCGGCCCCGGCGGCAAGACCGGCCGCTGCCGACAGCCGCGCGGCACCAGTCGCCTGAGCTCCTCCCGAGAAGACAACCAGATGGCCACGGCGGAACTTGTGGGTCGACGCGTCAAACCTTGACGCCTGATCTGACCAGAGCGCCGGCGTGTTGAGGCGCCAGCCGCCGCCTTGCGCCTGCACGATGCGAGCCGGTATGCCGATATCGACTACGTCAAGCGCGCCGGACAGGGAGCGGCCGGGAAGCAGCAGATGACCCGGCTTCCTCGCCATGAAGGTGATCGTGTGGCTTGCCGCGAATGCCGCCCCCCGGATTTGCCCGGTTCGACCGTCAACGCCGCTCGGCAGGTCGACGGCAATGACGGGCACGCCCTTAGCGTTGATCCTTTCAATTACTTGCACCACCTGTTCCGGCAGATCGCGCGAGAGCCCTGCGCCGAAGAGTGCATCGACGACAACATCTCCAAGATGCGGCACGAGCGAAGCAAGCGGATCTATCGCGCCATCCCACAGTTGCCGTGCACGGTCCGCATCGCCAGAAAGGGCGGCGGCCGGGTCGCCGAAGGCGAAAACGGCAACGTTCGCACCGCACTCGGCAAGCGCTGATGCCGCGACATAGCCGTCGCCACCATTGTTGCCGGGGCCGCACAGCACGACATAGCGTTGTGCCTGCGGAAACAACCTGAGCACTGCGGCAGCCACTGCCAACCCGGCGCTGCGCATCAGCAGGAAGCTGTCGATCCCCGATTGCGCGGCTGCCAGGTCTATAGCCGCCATTTCGGCCGGCGTAATCAACACGTCATGAAGCGAAGAGTGCATGCCTCAGACTTAACGCTCTGCGCCGGCCAACGGCAAGTGGCACGCACAAAATGCTATCTGCTCATCTTTGATGCATCTGCACATATTTATTGCTTAAATAACGTGCTTTGATGCCTTCCACGACCAGACCATCGTCGCAAATCCGAGGACACCGGTGGAAAACTTATAAAAATAGGCAGACCTCCTGGCGGCAAAGGCATGGAAAGCAGCCACCGCTCGTCACCCAAAAGAAATTTTGCCACTCGGCAATCATTTTGCAGAAAAACTGGCATGCAACGTGCATATTGAGCGGCGAGCGGGCATGATCCTGCTTTAAAGGGAGAAGCGGAGAGACATTTTCTCATGAAAAAGATCGAAGCGATCATAAAACCCTTCAAGCTCGACGAAGTGAAGGAAGCCCTTCAGGAAGTCGGCCTGCAGGGCATTACCGTCACGGAAGCAAAGGGCTTCGGTCGACAGAAGGGTCACACGGAGCTGTATCGCGGCGCCGAATACGTCGTGGACTTCCTGCCGAAGGTAAAGGTCGAAGTGGTGCTGGCGGACGAAAACGCGGAGGCTGTCATCGAGGCAATCCGCAATGCTGCACAAACCGGCCGGATTGGCGACGGAAAGATTTTCGTTTCCAACATTGAGGAAGTCATCCGAATTCGTACCGGCGAAACCGGCCTCGACGCCATCTGATCCTCAGGGGCCACTCGGCCCTGCACTTTTCAAACCTCGTCATCTCACACAGGGAATTACTGACAATGACGACTGCAAGCGATATTCTGAAGCAAATCAAGGACAACGACGTCAAGTTCGTCGACCTGCGCTTTACCGACCCCAAGGGCAAGCTGCAGCATGTAACGATGGATGTCGTCTGCGTCGACGAAGACATGTTCGCCGACGGCGTCATGTTCGACGGTTCCTCGATTGGCGGCTGGAAGGCCATCAACGAGTCCGACATGGTGCTGATGCCCGATCCGGAAACAGCGCATATGGACCCGTTCTTCGCGCAGTCGACGATGGTCATCATCTGCGACATTCTCGATCCGGTTTCGGGCGAAGCCTACAACCGCGACCCGCGCGGCACGGCAAAGAAGGCCGAAGCCTACCTGAAGGCCTCCGGTATCGGCGACACCGTCTTCGTTGGCCCGGAAGCCGAATTCTTCGTCTTCGACGACGTCAAGTACAAGGCCGATCCTTATAACACCGGCTTCAAGCTCGACTCCTCGGAACTGCCGTCCAACGACGACACCGACTACGAGACCGGCAACCTCGGCCACCGTCCGCGCGTCAAGGGCGGCTATTTCCCGGTCCCGCCGATCGACAGCTGCCAGGACATGCGCTCCGAAATGCTGACGGTTCTGTCCGAAATGGGCGTCACCGTCGAAAAGCATCACCATGAGGTGGCCGCTGCGCAGCACGAACTCGGCGTCAAGTTCGATGCTCTGGTTCGCAACGCCGACAAGATGCAGATCTACAAGTACGTCGTGCATCAGGTCGCAAACGCCTATGGCAAGACCGCAACCTTCATGCCGAAGCCGATCTTCGGCGACAACGGCTCGGGCATGCACGTGCACCTGTCGATCTGGAAGGACGGCAAGCCGACCTTCGCAGGCGACGAATATGCCGGCCTGTCGGAAAGCTGCCTCTACTTCATCGGCGGCATCATCAAGCATGCAAAATCGCTGAACGCCTTCACCAACCCGTCGACGAATTCCTACAAGCGTCTCGTCCCCGGCTACGAAGCCCCGGTTCTGCTTGCCTATTCCGCCCGCAACCGCTCGGCATCGTGCCGCATTCCGTTCGGCACCAACCCGAAGGCCAAGCGCGTCGAAGTCCGCTTCCCGGATCCGACCGCCAACCCCTACCTCGCCTTCGCAGCGATGCTGATGGCCGGCCTCGACGGCATCAAGAACAAGCTGCATCCGGGCAAGGCCATGGACAAGGACCTCTATGACCTGCCGCCGAAGGAACTGAAGAAGATCCCGACCGTTTGCGGCTCGCTGCGCGAAGCGCTCGAAAGCCTCGACAAGGATCGCAAGTACCTGACCGCCGGCGGCGTCTTCGACGACGATCAGATCGATTCCTTCATCGAACTGAAGATGCAGGAAGTCATGCGTTACGAAATGACCCCGCACCCGGTTGAGTACGACATGTACTACTCGGTCTAAGACCGACGGGTCGGACGGCGGATGCCGCACCCGGCCCGAAACGACGTGGCAAGCCGGCGGGGTTCAAGGGACCCCGTCGGCTTGTTTTTTAGGGGCAACCTGCCGCGGAGGTGTAAGAAGGCAGGGAAGACGTACACGAAGCCGTGCATGGCACCCTATTGATGTTTTGGGTTTGGCAACCCAGATAATCCCTTGAAAGGATGTGTTGCGTCATGAAACAGAGAAACGCGAAATTCGAGATCGGACAGGTGGTTCGCCATCGGGTTTTCCCGTTCCGCGGCGTCGTCTTCGACGTCGACCCGGAATACGCAAACACCGAGGAATGGTGGAATGCCATCCCGCAGGAGATCCGCCCAAGCAAGGATCAACCCTTCTACCACCTGTTCGCCGAAAACGACGACAGCGAGTATGTCGCCTACGTGTCCGAACAGAACCTGGTTTCCGACGAGAGCGATCGGCCGATACGCCACGCTCAGGTCGACGCCCTGTTCGAGAAGGATGACATCGGGCATTACAAGCCCAAGGTGACGTTCCGCCACTAGCGGCCGATACTGCCGCCTCGCCCAAATGAAAAACGCCCGGATTTCGTCCGGGCGTTTCTTTATTCCTGGCGTGGGCCGAAGCGCTTAGTTCTGCTTGGCCGCCTTCTGGGCGTCTTCAAGCTTCTTGCGCGCGTCTTCAGCCTTCTTCTGCATTTCTTCCTGCAGCAGGCGCTGGCGCTCTTCGAGCTGCGACTGTTCGATCGGCTCGCCGTCGAAAATGCCGGTAAAGCCTTCGAGACCCATCTTGATCGGGTTCGGTGCGCGCTGGAAGTTGACGGAGGTGAAGACCACCTCGTTGCCCTTCTTCAGGCTTGCGATCAGCTGGTCGGACAGCGGGGCTTCAGCCACGCACTTGTCGGGCATGCAGATGGCGTAGTCGAGCTTCACCGGCTTGCCGCCGTCGATCTGCATCTGGACGCCGGTCGGGATCAGTCGCGCTGACGGCACCGAAATCTGCAGGACCTTGCGGTTGACCTTGCCGGTTACGGTGATGAGGCCAACTGCGGTGACGAGCTGACCGTTGTTTGCTGTCAGCAGATTCTGAACGATGCAGACATCGTTGTCTTCCTGCTTGGTGCAGACCTTGAACCAACCCTGCGGGGGCTTGCCACCTGCCTGCTGGGCAGATGCAACGCCCGGAACGCCCGCAGCTGCTACAGAAAGCGCCAGCGTTGCCAGTCCCGCACGTTTGGTGAAGTTCGACTTGAAGATCATTGTGATTCCGTCTCCTGAAATCCGGTAACGGAACAATTCGTTCCGCAGGTGAGTATCGTCAGCCGCCGTTGTCCTGTTGGCCAAATAAGGCAAATGCATGACCCCGTTTCCGGAAACACCTGTTACATTGGCTCGTGCGGTTTATCCAGTGTTTCTTGCTTTTTTTTGACCTCTTGCCCGCCGGAATTTGCGTATAGCTTCGGTTGGAATTGTCGACCGGCATTGGTAACGTGCCGGGAATCGGCCTAATGCCACTTCACTGGAGATAACGTTGCGCACAATTCTTTCCGGTCTGGCCATCCTGCTGGCCGCAACCGCATTCGGTGGCGCCGCGACGGCCGCTCCCGTGCATGCCATCTCAATGCACGGCGAGCCTGCCCTGCCCGCGGACTTCAAAAGTTTCCCCTACGTCAACCCCGATGTAAAGAAGGGCGGCAAGATTTCCTACGGCGTGGTCGGGACCTTCGACAGCGTCAATCCCTTCATCCTGAAGAGCATGCGCACGACAGCGCGCGGCATGTGGGATCCAGAATACGGCAATCTCGTCTACGAATCGCTGATGCAACGCTCCCGCGACGAGCCGTTCACGATGTACGGCTTGCTCGCCCAGACGGTGGAATGGGACGACGACCGGACGTTCATTCAATTTAACATCAACCCGGATGCCCGCTGGGCGGACGGGCAGCCCGTAACGGCTGATGATGTCATCTTCACCTTCGAACTGATGCGCGACAAGGGCCGCGTTCCCTTCAGCAACCGAATGGCGAAGGTGGCGAAACTAGAGAAGGTCGGCGACCTCAGCGTCCGCTTCACCTTCACCGAAGATGCTGACCGCGAGCTGCCGCTGCTGCTCGGGCTTTCTCCGGTTCTGCCGAAACATGCAACCGATGTGGCGACCTTCGACCAGACAACGCTCAAGGCCCCGCTTGGCTCGGGCCCCTATCGCGTTGCTGAAGTCAAGCCGGGCGAACGGATCGTCTATCGCCGCAACCCGGATTATTGGGCCAAGAACCTTCCTTCCAAGGTCGGATTCGACAATTACGACGAGATCTCCGTCGAGTATTTCCTGCAGGAAAATTCCCTCTTCGAAGCCTTCAAGAAGGGCGAAATCGACATCTACCCGGAAGGCAGCGCCACAAAATGGGCGCGCGGCTACGATTTTCCGGCCGTGCGCTCTGGCGATGTCGTCAAGGAGACGTTCACACCGAAGACGCCTTCGGGCATGCTGGGCATCGTCTTCAACACCCGCAAGCCGATGTTCGACAACCTCAAGCTCCGCCAAGGCTTGGCGCTCGTCTTCGACTTCGAGTGGGTCAACAAGAACCTGTTCGACAGCGCATACACCCGCACCCAGAGCTACTGGCAGAACTCGACGCTTTCGTTCCTAGGCGCGGCAGCCGATGACCGCGAACTCGGGCTGATCGGCGATGCGCGCGAACAGATCAACCCGGCGATCCTCGACGGCACCTACCGCCTGCCGGTGACGGATGCCTCCGGCCGCGACCGCAATGTGCTGCGCGTTGCCGTCTCGCTGCTGCGCGAGGCCGGCTATCAGATCAAGGACGGCAAGATGGTCGACGCCAAGGGCGCACCGCTTGCCTTCGAAATCATGAGCCAGAATGCCGGCCAGGAGAAGATCGCCCTTGCCTACCAGCGCTTCCTGGCGCCGCTCGGCATCAAGGCCTCCGTGCGCACGGTCGACGATTCGCAGTATCAGCAACGCAGCCAGTCGTTCGACTACGACGTCATTATCAAGTCCTTCCCGTCCACGCTCTCGCCGGGCATCGAGCAGGTGGGGCGCTGGACCTCGCAGTCGCGCGATCGCCAAGGAAGCGACAACTTTGCCGGCGTTGCCGACAAGGACGTCGACCGGATGGTCGAGAACATCCTGCAGGCCAGAACGACAGAAGATTTCACCGCGGCCGTTCGTGCCCATGACAGGTTGCTGGTCAACAATTCCTACCTCGTGCCGCTCTACCACTTGGATGCCCAGTGGGTTGCACGGCGCAAGCATATTGCCCGGCCGGCCACCGTGCCGCTCTATGGCTACCAGTTGCCCGCCTGGTGGGACGCGAACGCCCAATAAAAGGGTCGCTTCCCTCTACAGCGCCGCGCGTCTTCTCAGACGCGCCAGGGTCGCTGCGGCACTTTGAATTGCTGCATGTTTTATCCTTAAATCGAATGCGATTTAAGGATAAAACATGCAGCAGGAACGCATTGAAAGCCCGATGGAACCGGCTTATCTCGCAGCTTTGTCCAAGAGGAAAGGCATCTCACATCATGCAAACCGTCAGCATCGATATCGTCTCCGACGTCGTCTGCCCGTGGTGCTATCTCGGCAAGGCTAGGCTCGACCAGGCGATCGCCGATGTCGCCTCGGAGTTGCAGGTCGCAGTGCAGTGGCGTCCCTATCAGCTCAATCCCGACCTTCCGCCTGAAGGCGTCGATCACAAGCAGCATCTTGCCGCCAAGCTCGGTGGCCAGGCAGCGGTCGACAAGGCGCATGAGACGTTGAAAGCACTCGGCAATGCCGATGGCATCGCCTTCGATTTCGATGCGGTGAAGATCAGCCCCAATACGCTCGACGCGCACCGGCTCATTCGCTGGGCGGCGACCAATGGCGAAGTGGCGCAATCGGCCGTCGTCAGCCTGCTCTTCAAGGCGAACTTCGAGGACGGCCGCAATGTCGGCGATCAGGCTGTTCTGCTCGATATCGCCGCTGAGGCCGGCCTCGACCGGCCCGTTATCGCAGCGCTCCTCAACTCGGATGCCGACAAGGATGCAGTCAAAGAAGAGATCGGCATGGCACGCGAGATGGGCGTCACCGGCGTCCCCTGCTTCATCCTCGACGGGCAATATGCCGTCATGGGTGCGCAATCGGTCGAAGTGCTCAGCAACGCGCTTCGCGAAATCGCGCAGATGAAGGCTACCGCTTGATTCCCTTAAATCGGAAGCGATTCAAGGAAGTACGCAGAAAAGCTAAAGCAATGGCAAGTCCTCTCGCGCCGCCAAAGGAACAGCGGCGCGAAGGCGATTAAACCTGTTTCGCCAACCCTGCGAGCTGCGTCATCACCATCGCCGCGCCCGAGAGGCGCTTTTCCGGCGTAACCAGCTCGCGCTGGAAGAAGATGCTGTGATCCGGCCTGATCTTCGCCAGCGTGCCCTGCTTGGCGATGTAGCCGACCAGCGCTGCCGGGTTCGGGAATTCCTTGTTGCGGAGCTGCACGACGACGCCCTTCGGGCCGGCATCGAGCTTTTCGACATTGGCCGTGCGGCAGAGCGACTTGATATAGACGATCTTCAGGAGGTGCTGCACCTCGATCGGCAGCGGGCCGAAGCGGTCGATCATCTCCGCGCCGAAACCGTCGATCTCCTTGAGGTCCGTCAGTTCGCCAAGGCGGCGGTAAAGGCCAAGCCGCAGATGCAGATCCGGCACATAATGTTCCGGGATCATCACCGGCGTGCCAACAGAGATTTGCGGCGACCAGCCGGTATCGTGGACCTCTTCCTCACCCTTGAGCTCAGCGACCGCTTCCTCGAGCATCTGCTGATAGAGTTCGAAGCCAACTTCCTTGATATGGCCGGACTGTTCTTCGCCGAGCAGGTTGCCGGCGCCGCGAATGTCGAGGTCGTGGCTTGCCAGCTGGAAGCCGGCGCCGAGCGTGTCCAGCGACTGCAACACCTTCAACCGCCGCTCGGCCGTTGCCGTCAGCGTCTTGTTGACCGGTAGCGTGAACAGCGCGAAGGCGCGCACCTTCGAACGACCGACGCGGCCGCGAAGCTGGTAGAGCTGCGCCAGGCCGAACATGTCGGCACGATGCACGATCAAGGTATTGGCCGTTGGCACATCGAGGCCGGATTCGACGATGGTCGTCGACAGCAGAACGTCATACTGCCCTTCATAGAAGGCGTTCATGATGTCTTCGAGTTCGGTTGCCGGCATCTGGCCGTGGGCGACGGCGACCTTCAGCTCCGGTACATCGGATTTCAGGAAGTCATGGATCTCCGAGAGATCGCTGAGGCGTGGGCAGACATAGAAGCTCTGGCCGCCGCGATAATGCTCGCGCATCAAGGTCTCACGGATCACCAGCGCGTCGAACGGCGAAATGAAGGTGCGCACCGCCATGCGGTCGACAGGCGCCGTGGTAATGAGCGACAGTTCGCGCACCCCGGTCAATGCCAGTTGCAGCGTGCGCGGGATCGGTGTCGCCGACAGCGTCAGCACATGCACGTCCGACTTCAGCTCCTTCAGCCGTTCCTTGTGCTTGACGCCGAAATGCTGCTCCTCGTCGATGATCAGCAAGCCAAGGTTGGCGAAATTGACCGTCGTTCCGAGCAGGGCATGGGTGCCGACCACGACATCGGTCTTGCCATCAGCTACTTCCTTCTTGGTCAGCGCCAGTTCCTTGGAGCCAACAAGGCGCGACGCCTGCTGGATGCGGATCGGCAGGCCGCGAAAACGTTCGGTGAATGTCTTGAAATGCTGCCGCGCAAGCAGCGTCGTCGGCACGACGACAGCAACTTGAACCCCATTCATTGCCGCGATGAAGGCCGCCCGCAGCGCAACCTCCGTCTTGCCAAAGCCGACGTCGCCGCAGACAAGGCGGTCCATCGGCCGCCCGCT
The DNA here is from genome assembly GCF_014851895.1 of Ensifer sp. ENS11. NCBI lineage: Bacteria > Pseudomonadati > Pseudomonadota > Alphaproteobacteria > Hyphomicrobiales > Rhizobiaceae > Ensifer > Ensifer sp. ENS11. The sequence goes on from NZ_JACVAN010000015.1 coordinate 51,205, forward strand.
GCCAAGATCCTCGCGCACGGCATCGATCGAACTCAGCTGGTCCTCGGTTTCGTCATAGGGGAAGCGCGCGACGAATTCGTCATAGGCTCCATCCTGGGCCACCAGCACGTGCGCATGCCGGGTGTGGCGCTCGGCGGCGATGCGGATGAGACCGCCCGCCATATCGAGCAGACGCTTCTTGAGCTTCGCCTTGCGAGCCTGCCAAGCGACGCCACCGAGCTTGTCGAGAATCGCATCGGTCCCTTCGGACCCGTAGCGGGACAGGAGCTCGATGTTTTCGACCGGGAGAAAGAGCTTGGCGTTGTCGGCATAGAGGAGTTCGAGGCAATCGTGCGGCGCGCCGACCGCTTCGATCGTGCGCAGTCCGACGAAACGGCCGATACCGTGTTCGGCGTGCACCACGTAGCTGCCTTCATCAAGGCCCGCGACCTCGGCAATGAAGTCGGCACCGCGCTTGCGCCGCTTGGAGCGGCGGACCATGCGATCGCCGAGAATGTCCTGCTCGCCGATAACAACGAGATCACCCGTTTCAAAACCCGCTTCAAGGCTGAGGACCGCCGCTGCGGCTTCGCCTGACTTCAGCGTGTTGACGTCGGCCAGCGCCTTGATCTGGCGAATATTGCCAAGGCCATGTTCCACGAGAACCTGCAGCAGGCGGTCGAGAGACCCCTCGCTCCAGCCTGATACGACGACCTTGAAGCCTTTGGAGCGCTTCTCAGCGATGTATTTCACCGCCTGGTCGAAGACGTTGACGCGATCGCTCTCCGCCTCGCCTTCGCCGGCGCTCTTTGCCCAGCGCGCACCTTGCCGCGCATCGACGGTGACGACCTGGCGGACCTCGCCTTCCTGCTCGTTGAAGGGCGTGAGCCGGACGGCGCTGCGCTCGACTAGCGCCGCCGTAAATCCTTCCGCGTTCAGATAGAGGAACTCAGGCGGCACCGGCTTGTAGGGCGTGCCCTGAGTGGCCAGCGACCTGCCCGGCGACGCTGCCGTGTGGCGGGCATCGTAGTAGTCGAGAATGAGCTTCGACCGTTCGGCTGCGGCTTCCCGCGCCACATGGTCGGTGACGATGCGAAAGCCTTCGAGATAATCGAAGACGGTCTCGAGGCGATCGTAGAAGAGCGGCAGCCAATGCTCCATGCCGGCGTAACGACGCCCCTCGGAAACGGCCTGGTAGAGCGCATCATCGCGGGTCGTGGCACCGAAGAGCGACAGATATTGCTTGCGGAAATGGCTAATGGTTTCCGGCGTCAGCGACACCTCGCTCATCGGGTTGAGGTCGAGGGAGCGGACCTGGCCGGTCGTGCGCTGGCTGGCCGGATCGAAGGAGCGGATGGTTTCGAGCGTGTCGCCGAAGAAATCGAGCCGCAGCGGATCGCCACTGCCGGGAACGAAGACGTCGAGAATGCCGCCGCGCACGGCATATTCGCCGACTTCGCGAACGGTCGCCACGCGCTCGAAGCCGTTGCGTTCCAGACGCGCCGCGACATCGTCCATGCGCACCTGGTTGCCGGGACGCGCGGAGAAAGCGAGGCTTTCGATCACATCCTGCGGCGAAATCTTCTGCAGCGCGGCATTGACCGTCACCAGCACGATCGCCGCATGCGGCTTCTTGCGGTGGGCGATCAGAGCGCTGAGGGCCGCAAGCCTGCGCGCCGAGGTATCGGCACTCGGAGATACCCGGTCATAGGGAAGGCAGTCCCACCCAGGCAGGGTCAGGACCGGTATATCGGGGGCAACGAACCCGAGGACCTGCTCCAGGTCGGCTATGCGCTGGCCATCGGAAAGAATGTAGGCGATCGGCGCACCGGCGCGGGCCAGATCGGCAAGCACCAGCGCTTCGGCGCCGGATGGAACCGGGCCAATCGTGACTTCACGGGTCGCGGCGACAATCTTCTTCGGGTCAAGGCCAGCCAGCATCGATCTACTTCATCTCTTCGGGGAGCCGCTCGAAATTGGGGCGGTAGGCCGCGATGCGCGTAAACATCGGCGTCTGGTAGCGTTCGGGCACCGGCTTTTCGCCGATGATCCACCTAACGAGATCGTTGTCTTCCTCGCCCATGATGATCTCAAGCTCGTCCAGTTCAATGTCGGACAAGGCGGAAAGCTCGGCTTCTGCAAACTGCCCGAGGATCAGGTCCATTTCGCGTATGCCGCGATGCCAGGCACGAAACAGGATCCGGCGGCGACGCGGATCGAGATCGGCGCTGGTGCGTGAAATGCCAGTCATGGAGATTCCTTCCTGCCGTCCGCGGAGGTACGGTTTGTCGTCATTGGGCTCTATAAACGCTGAATAGATGATTGTCAGCCTTGCAAAACCCCGAATTGTCGTCGCAATTTCATTGCCATGCGCCCTGCCCTGCTCGACCCGCTCTTTTCACCGCTCAACACCCTACCCGGCATCGGCCCGAAGATCGGCGAGCTATATGCCCGACTTCTCGGCCGCGAAAGCATCGAAGACTGCCGCGTCGTCGACCTGGTTTTCCATGCGCCGCACTCGCTGATCGATCGACGGCAGCAGCCAGGAATCGCCAATGCGCCGCAAGGCGTCGTCGTCACGATCACCGGCCGCGTCGATCGCCATCAGCCTCCACCGCCGGGCAAGCAAAACCTGCCCTACCGTATCTTCCTGCATGACGACACCGGTGAACTGGCGCTCACCTTTTTCCGCGTCAAAGGCAACTGGCTGGAAAAATCGCTGCCGGTCGACGAAACCGTGATTGTCAGCGGCAAGGTCGACTGGTTCAATGGGCGGCCGTCGATGGTTCACCCGGACTATATGGTAAAGGCCAGCGAGGCGGACAACCTGCCGCTGGTCGAACCGGTTTATGGCCTGACGGCCGGTCTCTCCGCCCGCATCTTGCGCAAGTCGATCGAGGCGGCCGTCGCCCGCGTGCCTGACATGCCCGAGTGGATCGACGGTGCGCTTGCGGACAAGCAGGGCTTTCAAAGTGCCGCCGACAGCTTCCGCGCTCTGCATGAACCTCGCGACGCCACCGATATCGACCCGCAGGCGCCGGCGCGCCGACGGCTCGCCTATGACGAATTCCTGGCCGGCCAACTCTCCCTGGCCCTTGTTCGCCAGCGCCTGCGCAAGGTTACCGGGACGCCGGTGCATGCGACAGGCAAGCTGTCAGGCCCTGTCACCGCCGCACTGCCCTTCTCGCTGACCACGAGCCAATCGACTGCGATTGACGATATCCTCAAGGACATGGCCGGAAACGACCGGATGTTGCGGCTGCTGCAGGGCGACGTCGGCTCCGGCAAGACCATGGTTGCACTGATGGCGATGCTGGCGGCGGTCGAATCGGGCGGCCAGGCCGTGTTGATGGCTCCGACGGAAATCCTCGCCCGGCAGCATTTCGCGACGCTGTCGAAAATGGCTGCACCCGCAGGCATTACGATGGATGTTCTGACGGGACGCACCAAAGGCAAGGAGCGCGACGCGATCCTGGAGCGCATTGCCTCCGGCGAGACGCGGATCGTGGTCGGCACACACGCCCTGTTCCAGGATACGGTCAACTACGACCGGCTGACGCTTGCGGTCGTCGACGAACAGCACCGCTTCGGCGTCCACCAGCGCCTGCGCCTGACCGCCAAAGGCATCTCACCCCATATGCTGGTGATGACGGCCACGCCGATCCCCCGCACGTTGGTGCTAGCGGCCTTCGGCGACATGGATGTCTCCAAGCTGACGGAGAAGCCGGCGGGTCGAAAACCCATTCAGACGGTTACCATCCCGACCGAGCGGACCGACGAGATCGTCGACCGCCTCGCTGCAGCCCTCAAGGAGGGCAAGAAAGCCTATTGGATCTGCCCACTCGTCGAAGAATCCGAAGCGATCGACGTCATGTCAGCGGATGAACGTTATCAGGGTCTCTCCAAGCGCTTCGGCCGGGATGTCGGTCTCGTGCACGGCCGGATGAACGGCGCGGAAAAAGACACCGTCATGCTCGCCTTCAAGAACGGTGAAATCCGCCTGCTCGTGGCCACGACCGTCGTTGAAGTCGGCGTCGACGTGCCGGATGCCACCATCATGGTGATTGAACATGCGGAACGCTTCGGCCTGGCGCAATTGCATCAGTTGCGCGGCCGCGTCGGCCGTGGCGACGAAGCATCGACCTGTATCCTGCTCTACAAGAGCCCGCTGGGTGAAACCGGCCGGGCAAGGCTTTCGATCCTGCGCGACAGCGAAGATGGCTTTCTGATCGCCGAGGAAGATCTGAAGCTGCGCGGCGAAGGCGAACTGCTGGGAACGCGCCAATCCGGCACGCCCGGCTTTCGTATCGCCAGCCTCGAAGCGCATGGCGATCTGCTCGAAATCGCCCGCAAGGACGCGGCCTATCTGATCGAGCGGGATCCTGATCTTACATCGCCCCGTGGGGAGGCGCTTCGAACCCTGCTCTATCTCCACCGCCGCGACGAAGCGATCCGCTTCCTGCGCGCCGGCTGAAGCCTCAGGCGCTCTTCTGCTGGGCGATCTGGAGCGGTGGAGCGTTGGCGAGCGGCTTGTAGTCCGGTGCGACGAGACCGCCAGAAATCAAGAGCTTGGCCGCATCCTCGGCGCTCATTTCAAGCGGAATGATCTTGTCGCGGGGTACGAACAAAAGGAAGCCAGCGGTCGGGATCGGTGTCGGTGGCAGGAACACGGTCACCATATCCATGCCACGCTCGGAGAATTTGGCGGCGACTTCGCCTTTGACATCCGTGGCGATGAAGACCAGCGACCAGAGGCCGGGGCTCGGATATTCGATCAAGCCCGCCTTCTTGAACGAGGACGACTGCTCCTGCAGCACCGTCTGGAAGATCTGCTTCAACGACTTGTAGATGGTGCGAACGAGCGGCGTCCGGCTGACGAGCGATTCGCCGAAGGCAACGATCGAGCGACCGACCAGATTGGCTGTGAGGAAGCCCACCAAGGTGATGACGATGAGTGCGACCAGAAGCCCGAATCCGGGAATAGCCACAGGCGAATAGGTATCCGGATTATAGAAATTCGGCAGGTAGGGCTTCACCCATCCATCGGCCCACTCGATGAAGGTGCGCACCAACCAGACGGTGATGGCCAGCGGCGCGCAGATAATCAGCCCCGTCAGGAAATAGTTCCGCAACCGGGTCGCAATATAGCCGCTCTTCGAATTTTCGCCCATGCCTCTTCCGTTTAAACCTCACTCAGTGCCGAAAGCCGGATGATAGGCAACCGTACCTGTCGGTACCGCGCCGGAGAAGGCCAGCGCCATGAAGTATTGCGGCGCACAACCTGGGAATACAAGTGAAGATTCGTGTCGGAATCTGAACTTTTGGTAATAGTCGGGATCGCCCACGACCACACAGCCCAAGGCGCCGTCAGCGGCAAGCATCGCTAGCCCTTCGCGGATGAGCCGACTGCCAATCCCGTTTGCCTGGCGCTCCCGCATGACGGCCACCGGGCCAAGCCCAAACCAGCCTGCTGCCGGCGGCGTAAGGGTCACCGGCGAGAAGGCAACGTGGCCGACGATCTGACCTTCCTCTTCGGCGACGAGCGAGAGCATCAACGCGCCCTCGCCCCGAAGGCGTTCGATGATGAAGGGTTCGCTCTGGTCGCTGTGCGGGTGCCCCTCGAATGCGGCGGCCGTCACGTCGTGGATCGCCTGTTCGTCGCCCGCTCGCTCCGGCCGTATGATGATCATTCGACCGTCACCGATTTTGCCAGGTTGCGCGGCTGGTCGACGTCGGTGCCCATGAACACGGCCGTGTGATAGGCGAGCAGCTGGATCGGCAGCGAGAAGATCATCGGCGCAATGATCTCGTCGACATTCGGCAGAACGATCGTCGCCATCGTCTCGAGCTTCGAGGCGGCCGCCCCCTTTTCGTCGGTGATCAGGATGATGCGTCCACCGCGGGCTGCCACCTCCTGCATGTTCGACACGGTCTTTTCATAGAAGCGGTCGTGCGGGGCGATGACGATAACAGGCATGTTTTCGTCGATGAGCGCGATCGGACCATGCTTCAATTCACCGGCGGCATACCCCTCGGCGTGGATATAGGAGATTTCCTTGAGCTTCAGCGCGCCTTCCATCGCCAGCGGGAAGCTGGTGCCGCGACCGAGATAGAGCACGTCGCGGCACTTCGACAGTTCGCGCGACAGCATCTCGATCTTTGGCTGGATGGCGTTCAGCACCTGGCCCATGATGCGCGGCATTTCCGCGAGGTGGCGAACGAGTGTCTGTTCTTCATCGGCCGAGACAGTGCCACGGGCGCGGCCGGCGCCGATCGAAAGGGCGGCGAGCACCGCCAGCTGGCAGGTAAAGGCCTTGGTCGAGGCAACACCGATCTCAGGACCGGCCAGGATCGGGAACACGGCATCGGATTCGCGCGCAATGGTCGATTCGCGGGTGTTGACGACCGCGCCGATCGTCAGGCCATGGTCCTTGCAGTACCGAAGCGATGCCAACGTATCGGCGGTTTCGCCGGACTGCGAGATGAACAGCGCGGCCGACTGCGGCGACAGCGGGATTTCCCGGTAGCGGAACTCGGAGGCGACGTCGATTTCGACCGGCAGGCGGGCGTAACGCTCGAACCAGTATTTGCCGACGAGGCCGGCGAGATAGGCGGTGCCACAGGCGGAGATCGCCAAACTTGGTACACCGGCAAAATCGATTGAAGCCGTTGTGGCCTTCACCCGGTTTGCGGCAAAATCGATATAGTGGCCGAGCGCATGCGAGATCACCTCCGGCTGCTCATAGATTTCCTTTTCCATGAAGTGCCGGTGGTTGCCCTTGTCGATCATGTAGGCGGCAGCCATCGAGACCTGCCGCGGGCGGTCGACGGCATTGCCGGCGAGATCGAAGATATGGGCGCCGTTGGCGCCGATCACGGCCCAGTCGCCATCGATCAGATAGGTGATCTCATTGGTAAACGGCGAGAGCGCGATGGCGTCGGAACCCAGGAACATCTCGCCCTTGCCGTGGCCGATCGCCAGCGGCGGGCCGTTGCGGGCCGCCATGATGGTAGACGGGTCGTCCTGAAACAGAATGGCAAGCGCATAGGCACCTGTTACACGCTTTAGCATCGCATGCATGGCTTCACGCCGGCCGAGGCCGTCGCGACGGAACTTTGCCAGAAGATGCGCCACGACTTCCGTGTCGGTCTGCGTCTCGAATGTCGCACCGTCGGCGATCAGTTCGTCCTTCAGCTCGGAGAAGTTCTCGATGATGCCGTTGTGGACCACGGCAACGCCATCGGTGAAATGCGGATGGGCATTGCGCTCGGTCGGGGCGCCGTGCGTCGCCCAGCGGGTGTGGGCGATGCCGATCATGCCGGCCAGCGGCTCCTCGCGCAGCCGGGCCTCCAGATTGACCAGCTTGCCTTCCGCCCGGCGGCGCTCAAGCGTACCGGCATTGATGGTCGCAACGCCGGCCGAATCGTAGCCACGGTACTCCAGGCGCTTCAACGCATCGACAAGTCGCTCCGAGACCGGCTGGTTTCCAACGATGCCAACAATTCCGCACATAGTCGTCTCCAAATTCGTCCCGCGCCGTTTCGACGCCCCAATCGACAGCGCGGAAGTCCCGCCCGGCGCGTTGCCTTGGTAACGCATTTGCCGGACGAGGCAATCCGCCCCCGATTTCACTTTCGGTTTCAGTATTTAACGCGAACCTACTCGGCTGCCTTGGCCGCCTTTTTCGCGGCCTTCTGTGCCTCGTAGCGTTCGCGCAGGATACGCGCCCTGCCCGGCTTGATCTCCTGTCGTGCGCGGCCGAAGGCCACGGCATCGGCCGGCACATCCTCGGTGATGACACTGCCGGAAGCAACCAGCGCTCCGTCACCGATCGTCACCGGTGCAACCAGCGAGGAATTCGAGCCGACGAAGGCATTCTCGCCGATGCGGGTCTCGTGCTTGTTCACGCCATCATAATTGCAGGTGATCGTGCCTGCACCGATGTTGGACCCGGCCCCGACGAAGGCATCGCCGATATAGGTCAGATGGTTGACCTTGGCGCCGGCGCCGATTTCCGCCTTCTTGACCTCGCAGAAATTGCCGACCTTCGACTTTTCGCCGAGATCAGCCCCGGGGCGCAGACGTGCATAGGGTCCGACCGTTGCGCCGGCGCGCACCGTCGCTCCCTCGATATGCGAGAACGCATGGATGATGGCGCCGCTCTCGACGCGAACGCCCGGGCCAAACACGACATTCGGCTCGATCAGCACGTCCTGCTGCAGTTCCGTGTCCCAGGCGAGGAAAACGGTCTCCGGCGCGATCATCGACACACCGGACAGCATCAGCTCATGCCGGCGGCGCTGCTGCCAGAGCCGCTCGATATAGGCGAGTTCCGCCCGGGTGTTGCAGCCGGTCAGCTCTTCCTCTGGCGCCTCGACGGCGATGGCGCGGCCGCCGATCGCCCGCACGATCTCGACGAGGTCGGTCAGGTAGTACTCGCCCTTGACGTTGGCATTGCCAATACGATCGAGCAGATCGAGCGCCTTGTGCCCATCGATCGCCATCAGGCCGCCATTGCAATAGGTGATGCGGCGTTCTTCTTCGGTTGCGTCCTTGTGCTCGCGGATCGCGATCAGCGCGCCGTCCTCGACGATCAGCCGGCCATAGCCCGAAGGATCGGCGGCCTCAAAGCCGATGACCACCACATCGTTGCCGGCGGCCAGGCCGTCGCGCGCCGCCTTGAGAGGCTCAGGCGTGATCAGCGGCGTATCGCCAAAAACCACCAGGATGTCATCAAACCCCTTTGATATCGCCTCGCGCGCCGCCAAAACCGCATGTCCCGTTCCGAGCCGCTCCTTTTGCAGGAACGAAGCGATCGATACGCCGTCGATGCCGGCAGCACCTGAAACAGTTTCGGCGTCGCGCCCGACGACGAGAGCGACGTCGGAGATCGATGCACTCGACAGGGCGGCAACCACATGGGCGATCATCGGCCGGCCGGCCACCGGATGCAGCACCTTCGACATCGACGATTTCATCCGCGTGCTTTCACCCGCAGCCAGAACAATCGCCAGGCAACTCCGTTCCATCCAATGATCTCCTTGGTCTTTTTCTTGAGAACCAGATCCGGTCGCCCGATTCGGCCCCTTCCTATCAGCAACATATTGCGGGAAGCATAATTCACACAATCACGTCACGTTAACCCGCTTAAAACCCGATGATGGCATAAGGAGAAGCGGAGCCTGCCTCGGCAACCCATGCGCGTGCCTCGCTCCCCCGGGGAGAGAAGCAGTAATGCATGCCAGCACCGATCTCGACGCAGCGGCAAAGCCGTTCAACATTGCTCGGGCTGCAATCCGGTCGCCGCTTGCAGCGCTCGTTCTGGCGCTCATCCTCCTGTCGCTGCTTCTCACGGTCACGATCCCGCAGCCGATCGGCCCGATGTTCTGGGATCATTATCTTTATCTCGACGCCGCCAATCGCCTTGCTGACGCGCAGATCCCCTCGGTCGACTTCTTCGCACCGGTCGGGGCGCTCGGCTACTATCTCTTTGCAATCTTGCTGTCGGTTTTCCCGAACGGCCATCCCTTGCTGCTGGCCAGCTGGTGCCTTCTCATCGTCACCGGGCCATTGATCGGCCTGGTGGTGCTCGACATCCAAAAGCGTTCGCGCGCGCTGGCCTACACCATCCTGTTGCCGTTCCTTCTCTTTTCCATTCTCCCGTTCAACACCGGCGACTTCTACCCCTATCCGGGATCCGACGGCTTCGGCATCTACAACCGTCAGGTCTGCCAACTGCTTTACGTGCTCGCAGCGGCGCTGATCTATGTCCGCAATCCACGTACCCTCGCTGTTGTTGCCGCGGGAGCGATGATCGCACTTTTTTTCGTGAAGATCACCGGCGCAATCGCCGGTGTCATCCTGTGCTTGATGGCATTCGCGGCCGGACGGCTCGGCCTGCGCTCGGCGGTCACCGCGGCCCTGATCTTCTTCGGCATTCTTGCCGCTATCGAACTGTCGCTCGGCGCGGTATCGGCCTATGTCGCCGACATTCTGGCTTTGGTCGACGTCAATGACGGGATCCTGTTGGCGCGCCTGCTTCAGGCTGCATCGCTCAACGCCGGACTGCTTCTGCCCGCAGGCATTCTCTGCCTCGCCCTCTTCTTTTCCGCGTTGCCGGCCTATTCCATGTCAATGCGGGACGCTTGCCGACGGCCTTCGATCGCTGCCATTCGCAAAGTCTTCGATCAGAATTTCTTGTGGCTCGGTGCCTTTGTCGTTGCCGGCATCCTGTTTGAGAGCCAGAACACCGGCAGCCAGGCCTTCATCTTCCTCTACCCGCTGCTTCTCAAGATCACACTCGATTGTGTCGCGAATGGCTCATCCAGGCGGCAGACCATTGCGGTTTTTATCCTCGCCATCGCGGCGGCGCTGCCACCTATGACAACTGTCGTCCAGAAGAGCGCGCGCGCGTGGATCGGCGCCGTCAACAATATCCGGATCGAGAGCCGCAATCTGAAAACCATGGGGGCTGTCAATGTCCGCCCGATCCTCTCGCTGCGGGCCGAACGGATGCGAGACACCTATCTTGCCGAGCCAGGCGCCTTTGAGGCACTGGCCGACATGGGCGAATTGCCGTCATTCCTGCTTTACAGCGATTTCGACTTCCAGACCGGCTGGCTGACGAATGTCGATGATGCCATCGATGCATTGCGTACCTATGAGCACGCCAATGGCGTTCGCTTCGACACGATCCTCAATATCGATTTCGCCAATCCGTTTCCGTGGCTGATGGATCGCCACGCGCCGAAACGCGTCGCCATCGGCGCAGATCCGTTCCGCGCAATCCCGCCACCGGACTTGGAGGTGCGCGCGGCAGTCGCTGCCGTGGACATCGCACTCGTGCCGACCTGCCCGAGCACAAACGTCAACAGGACGCTGCTGTCGCTCTACCTGCCGAGCCTCGAGGCTGGCCACACGCGCATCACGCTGACGCCATGCTACGACGCATTCGTCCGCAACGGCCTGCGCCCCGGCGAAACGGCCGCCGGTTCATAACGATCACGCCTGCGGCCTCAGTCTGCTCTCGGTCAGAAGCCCGCTTTCCTCCAGGATGGGATAGGCGACCGAGGCTATATGGGCGTTGATGCGCTTCAAATCACGCAGCATGTCGAGATGCAGCGAGCTGGTCTGAAGACTTTCCAGCAGTCCGTCCCGCAGCCGCTCGATATGCCGTTCGGCCGACCGCTTCTCCATGTGGCGGACATTGACCTTTACCTCGATCAATTGCCGGGCGAGATCGGCGTTGCGGGTGACGAAAATGGTCTGAGCAACCCTGAGATTGTCGATCGTCAGGTTGAAGAGGCTCTTCAGCTCCTGATAGCCGTCCTCGGAGAATTTCAGGCCGTTGTTGACCTTCTTGCCGATTTGCTCACAGAGCCCCTTCTCGATGATATCGCCCATATGCTCGAGGTTGATGGCGTAGTCGATGATAACGATCGAGCGGCGGCCATCTTCCGGGCTCAGGCCATCGCGCCCCAGGCGCGATAGGAAAATCTTCACTTCCTGCTGCAGCAGATCGACCTGCTTTTCGAACTTGCCGACATCGCGGATCTCGGACAGATCGTTGTTGTTGAAGGCGGTCTGGGCGCGGATCAGCATCATCTCGATCAGGTCGCCGACCCGCAGCACTTCACGCGTCGCGCCTGAAAGCGCCATGACCGGCGTATGGAGCACGTTCTCGTCGAGGTAGCGCGGCCCGGTTTCGTCCGTTTCGTTATCGGGGATGAAGCGGATCATCAGCCGCGACAGCAGGCCGGCAAACGGCCAGGCAAGGATCGCCACGGCTAGATTGAATGCCAGGTGGATGTCCACCGGCAGGTTCTGCTTCGGCAAAGGCAGGCTTTGCAAGAGCTCGACGCTGACACCGGTCAGAGGCAGCGCGATCAGACATCCGATGGCGCGGACCACGAGATTGCCGAGCGTGACCCGTCGTGCTGACGGCGCCGAAGACAGCGTCGCCATGACAGGCGGGATCGCCCCGCCAAGATTGGCGCCGAGCACCAGCGCAACCGTCAAGCCGACGGAGAGAATGCCGGCCGTAGAAAGGGAAAGCACCAGCATCACCACGGCAAGGCTGGAGGACGAGGCGAAGGCAAGGCCCGCGGAGATGATCAATGCCACAGGCCAGGCGCTATCGAGCATGCCGAGAAACGCGGCCAGCGCCTCGGATTCGCGCATCGGCTCGGTCGCCAGGCCAAGCAGATGCAGCGACAGCAACATCAGGCCAATCCCGACAAAGGCCGCACCAAGACCCTGCCGGGCGTTCGAGCGGCTGACGCGATGCAGCACGACGCCCACCAGAATGATCATCGGCGACAGCCATTCGATGCCGGTGGCGACGATCCAGGCGGTGATCGCCGTGCCGACATTGGCGCCAAGCAACACGATCTGCGCCATGCGCGAGCGAATGAGCCCCTTTTCCACGAAGGATGAGGTCATCAATGCCGTCGCAGTCGAGCTTTGCAGAGCAATCGTGGCGACGAGACCGGTCAGGAACGATCGGGTCGGGCCGCTCGTTCCCTGTGCGAGGCCAGCCCGCAGCTTCGCCCCGAAGGCGCGCGTGACCCCTTCCTTGACCAGGGAAAGGCCGAACAGCAGCAGTGCTACCGCTCCGAACAGGTTGACCATCACGATTGTCGATTGCATGGCATGTCTTTCCGCAGGGCCGCATGAATCGCCTCGCCCCGATACGCGCAACCATAGTTCCTAAGTGTTTTCGATCTCAATCCAACACCGGCAAATTCGTCGTTTTTTCGGTCAAATTTCTGTTGCCGGCTAATAAATCCGACATCCGTTTTGTCAGCAACGTCTTCCCGTCGATGGCCATCGACGTCGCAGACAGCGATCTCGGCTCTCAAATTCGTCAGCGGCCCGAAGTCCCTGCGAATCACATGATTGCCCGCGATCTTCGGCTGGCGCGCAATTTGCGGCATTGCGCCCTTCATTTCCTGTTTCGTTTGTTTTAAGGAACGAACTCGTTTGGCTCACAGCCACCGCACTGCAACGAGGTTTCTGCCCCATGCTCGAATTCCTGAGAAAAGCCGCCCAGACCTGGGTCGTCAAAGGCCTGCTCGTCATTCTCGTGCTGTCTTTCATGGTGTGGGGCGCATCGACATCGATGATCGCGAACCAGTCGGATGCCGTGGTCGTCGTCGGTGACGTCAAGGTCAAGGCTCCGGACTTCCGGCTCGCCTACGAGCGCCAACTTGCGCTCGTTTCCCGCCAGCTCGGCACGCGCCTGACGCCGCAGCAGGCCAAGGCATTCGGCATCGAGCAGCAGGTTTATTCCCAGCTCGTCGCGGGTGCTGCCCTCGATCAGCTAGCCGGCGATATGAACCTTGGCCTTTCGGAAGACCGGCTGGCCAAGCTCATCGCCGAAGACCCGGCTTTCCACAGCGTCAACGGTCAGTTCGACCGCCTGACGTTCTCGAGCGTGCTGCGCAATGCCGGCCTTCGCGAACAGGATTACATCAACAACCGCAGCCAGGTCGCCGTGCGCTCGCAGATCGTCGATGCCCTGTCTGACGGTTATATCGCGCCAAAGGTGCTGAGCGACGCGATCGGCTCCTATCGCCACGAAAAGCGCTCGATCGACTACGTCCTGCTGTCGAACGCCAACATCGATCCGGTAAAGGCACCGGGCGACGACGTTCTCGCCCCCTGGTACGACAGCCGCAAGGCAAACTACCGCGCGCCGGAATACCGCAAGATCACCTACCTGAAGCTTGCACCCGAGGATCTTGCCGATGCGACGGCGGTGGTCGATGCGGACGTTCGTGCCGACTACGACAAGCGCAAGGACAGCTTCCGCACCGAGGCGACGCGCACGATCGAACAGCTCGCCTTCTCCTCGCGTGAGGCGGCAGACGCCGCGGCAGCCAAGCTCGCAGCCGGCACGTCCTACGACGACATCGTGAAAGCCGAAGGCAAGACGTCTGCCGACGTTCTGCTGGGTGACTTCACCACCGCAAGCGCTCCGGACGCAAAGATCGGCGAAGCCGCGTTTGCGATTGCTGCCGATGGCGGCACGTCGCCCGTGATCGATGGTGCCTTCGGACCGGTGATCCTGCGCGTGACGAACATCCGCCCGGAGACGGTTCGCAGCTTCGACGAGGTCAAGGAAGAACTCCGCAAGGAGATTGCCCTCTCCAACGCGCAGAACGAGATCATCGGCCTTCATGACAAGATCGAGGACGAGCGCGCGACCGGTGCTTCGCTCAAGGACATCGCCGAACTGCTCAAGCTGAAGGTCGCGACCGTCGACGGCATCGATGCGACCGGCAAGGACATGAATGGCGATGAAGTCGCCGGCCTGCCGGAGCCGAAGGCTCTGCTGCCGGACGCCTTCAAGGCTGAAGTAGGCGGAGAAACCCTGCCTGTTAACATCGGCCGCGACGGCTACGTCTGGTTCGACCTCGACGAAGTGGTTCCGGCTCGCGACCGCACGCTCGACGAAGCACGTGACGAAGTCGCCGCAGACTGGACTGCAGAACAGCAGCGCACGGCTCTCGCCACCAAGGCGACCGAACTGAAGCAGCGGATCGAAAAAGGCGCGACGCTCGCCGATATCGCAACCGAGCTTGGCCTTGCCGTCGAAACAAAGACGGGATTGACCCGGTCGACGTCTGATGCGGCGCTGAGCCCGGCCGCCGTCGCTGCTGCCTTCAGCGGCCCGGACGGCCACGTCGCCAATGCCGCCGGTATCGGTGGCGATGGTCAGATCCTGCTGCGGGTCACCTCGATCGAGAACAACGGCCCGACCGATGCCCTGGAAGACGACAGCCGTCAGATCCAGGCCATGGCCCGTGCCAGCGGCGACGACATTCTCGACCAAATGGTATCGACCCTGCAGTCGGCCTACGGTGTTTCGATCAATCAGACGCTTGCCGAAACGGCTTTGGCACAGAGATAAGCGGCAAGGAAAGCAACCGATGAGTGATCTGAAACCGTTCGTCGCCAAAGTCGCCGCCGGCGAGGCTCTCAACCGCGAAGACGCACGAGCGGCTTTCGAGATCATCATGTCGGGTGCGGCCACGCCATCGCAGATCGGCGGCTTCCTGATGGCCCTGCGCGTCCGTGGCGAAACTGTCGACGAGATCGTCGGCGCCGTTGCCGCCATGCGCGGCCGCATGCTCCCCGTCGACGCGCCGGCCGATGCTGTCGACATCGTCGGGACCGGCGGTGATGGCGCCGGTACCTACAATATCTCGACACTCGCCTCGCTGATCGTTGCGGGCGCGGGTGTCCCGGTCGCCAAGCATGGCAACCGTGCGCTGAGCTCCAAGTCCGGCACGGCCGATGCCCTGTCCTGCCTCGGCGTCAAGCTCGATATCGGCCCCGAGGCGATTTCACGCTGCATCAGGGAAGCCGGTGTCGGCTTCATGTTCGCCCAGCAGCACCATTCCGCCATGCGCCACGTCGGCCCGACGCGTGTCGAGCTCGGCACCCGCACGATCTTCAACCTGCTCGGCCCGCTATCCAATCCTGCCGGCGTCAAGCGGCAACTTGTCGGCGTCTACGCACCGCAGTGGGTCCAGCCGCTGGCGGAAGTATTGCGCGACCTCGGCTCCGAGAATGTCTGGGTCGTGCATGGCGAAGGCCTCGACGAGATCACGACGACCGGCACGACGCAGGTCGCCGCTCTCGATAACGGCAAGATCACCGCTTTCACCTTGACGCCTGAAGATTTCGGCCTGCCAACGGTCACCCTCGACGCCCTGAAGGGCGGCGATGGCGCACACAATGCCGTTGCGCTCTTGGCCGTCCTCGACGGTGCAGAAAACGCCTACCGGGACATTTCGCTTGCCAATGCGGCTGCATCGCTGATGATTGCCGGCAAGGCCGCAGATCTTGGTCAGGGCATGACGCTCGCCCGCCAGTCGCTTTCCAGCGGTGGCGCCAAGGCGGCACTGCAGCGCCTGATCAGCGTTTCGAACGCTGCCTGAGACAACGCTGCTTGAGACAAGGAACCGCGCCATGACCGATATCCTGCGCAAGATCGAAGCCTACAAGCGCGACGAGATCGCTGCGGCCAAATCGCAAACGTCAATCGATGAGCTGAAGGCTCGCATCGCCGATCAATCCGCTCCGCGCGGTTTCCATGCGGCGTTGGCAGCGCGCCAACAGCAAGGCCGCTTCGGCCTGATCGCCGAGATCAAGAAGGCGAGCCCGTCGAAAGGCCTGATTCGACCCGACTTCGATCCACCGGCGCTGGCCAAGGCCTACGAGGCCGGCGGTGCGGCCTGTCTTTCCGTGCTGACGGATGGACCGAGCTTCCAGGGCGCGCCGGCGTTTCTTGAGGCGGCCCGCGCAGCCTGCGTGCTTCCGGCTTTGCGCAAGGACTTCATGTTCGACACCTACCAGGTGTTCGAGGCCCGCGCCTGGGGTGCAGACTGCATCCTGCTGATCATGGCATCGCTCAGCGACGACGATGCCCGGCGTCTGGAAGATTCTGCCTTTTCTCTCGGAATGGATGTACTGATCGAAGTGCATGACGCTGAAGAGATGGAGCGGGCGCTCAAGCTTGCCTCGCCACTTGTTGGCATCAACAATCGCAACCTGAGAACATTCGACGTCGATCTCGCCGTATCCGAGCAACTGGCGTCGATGGTTCCGTCTGATCGGCTGCTCGTCGGCGAGAGCGGTATCTTTACCCATGACGATTGCCAGCGTCTGGAAAGGAGCGGCATCACCACTTTCCTGGTCGGCGAGAGCCTGATGCGCAAGAGCGATGTCGAGACGGCAACACGTGTGCTCCTCACCGGCTCCGAAAGCGTGCTGGCGGCCGAGTGATGGGCAAGACCACACTCACGCATCTCGACAACAGCGGCGAAGCGAACATGGTCGACGTCGGCGCCAAGACCGAAACCGTCCGCATCGCCACTGCGGAGGGTCATGTCCGCATGCGTCCGGAGACACTTGCGCTGATCCTGGAGGGCGATGCCAAGAAGGGCGACGTTATCGGTACGGCGCGGCTGGCCGGCATCATGGCCGCCAAGCAGACGTCGAATCTGATCCCCCTTTGTCATCCGTTGATGCTGACCAAGGTGTCGGTCGACATCACACCCGATCCAGCATTGCCGGGCTTGCGGGTCGAAGCGCTTGCCAAACTGACCGGCAAGACCGGCGTCGAGATGGAAGCGCTGACGGCCGTCAGCATCGCCTGCCTGACGATCTACGACATGGCGAAGGCTGCGGATCGAGAAATGGAAATCGGCGGCATCCAGCTCGTCAGCAAATCCGGTGGACGCTCCGGCGATTATCGGCGCCAGGGAGACTGACCGACGATGTCGTTGCTTTCCGTTGAAGACGCGCTCAACAGGATCCTCGGCAGCGCCAGACCCCGCCACGCAATCGAACATGTGAGCCTGCATGAAGGCCTCGACCGTGTGCTGGCGCAAGATGTAACTGCACGCGTCACCCATCCCGCCTTCGACAATTCAGCGATGGATGGCTATGCGGTTCGCCATGAGGATGTCCACGCCATCGGTGCCGAACTTACGGTCATCGGCCAGTCCGCGGCCGGGCATGGCTTCGATGGCGAGGTAAAGTCCGGGCAGGCTGTCCGCATCTTTACCGGAGCCCCGCTTCCCGCGGGCGCCGATACCGTCATCATCCAAGAAGACACCGAACGGCTTGCCGACAACAAGATCCGCACCTCGTTCGCGCCGGGCAAAGGGCGGCATATCAGACTTTCCGGCCAGGATTTTGCAGCCGGCGAAACGGTGCTGCGCGCGGGAGACGTTCTGGATGCCGGTCGCCTGACGGTCGCCGCCGGCATGAACCATGCGGTGCTGCCAGTGCTCAAGAAACCGACGGTCGCGATCCTTGCAACCGGCGATGAACTGCTGACACCCGGAAGCATACCCGGTGCTGACCAGATCATTGCCTCCAACACATTCGGTGTTGCTGCCATTGCGCGTGACAACGGTGCCGACATCCTCGACCTCGGCATCGTCCCGGACAACCGCCAGGCGATCTCGGCGGCCGTCGAGCGTGCAAGGGCAGCGAGAGCCGATGTGCTCGTGACGCTCGGTGGCGCCTCGGTCGGCGATCATGACCTTGTGCAGTCGACATTGCTTGCGAGCGGGATGACGCTCGATTTCTGGCGGATCGCCATGCGGCCCGGAAAACCACTCATGGTCGGACAGCTCGGCGACATGGCGGTGCTCGGCCTGCCTGGCAATCCTGTATCGAGCCTCGTCTGTGCACTCTTGTTCCTTGAGCCGCTGGTCCGCAAACTGGCGAGACTACCTGATAGAGATCGGCTGACGACGGCCTGCCTCGCCTCGCCGCTGCCTGCCAACGACAAGCGCCAGGATTATGTGCGTGCACGGCTTTCGAGCGATGCGGACGGTTCGCTCGTCGCCCACCCCTTCCCGCGGCAGGACTCGTCGATGATGAAGGTGTTCGCGCAGTCCGATTGTCTGATCGTTCGCGCGCCGAACGCTGAAGAGGCGCCCGCCGGTACACCCTGCGAAATCGTCCGGCTCAGATAGCTTCCGGCGAAATCATCGGGATAAAACAGGCACCCCTTTTGGTCGACCGGACCCGGCGTCAGCAGAAACAAAGAATATTTGCTGTTCCATTGTCATATGCCCGACATGGAGACCCATTAATAACAGGATCATTCAATCATCGCTCAAGGCGGATGACTACGGATGTACTAGCAGGCGCCGTGATGATTTGAGGGAAAGGTCGGGTATTGCCCGACCTTTTGCTTTTCTACGGTTATTTGCTTTCCGGAACGATCATCGTTGCTGCTGCGACGGTGGCAGAGGGGGCGATCAGCGACGCCTACTGCATGTTTCCTAAATCGTATTCGATTTAAGGATAAAACATGACGCAATTCAAAGTGCTACAGCGACCTTTGCGCGCCTAGTAAGACGCGCGGCCCTGTAGGCAGCGTCGCGTCCCCAGCAAGGTTTCAGGCGGCAGTGTTCTCGCAACGGCTGACGAGGATCTTGTCGATGCGGCGGGAATCCATATCGATGACCTCGAAACGGTAACCGTGGGCGATCGCGATGTCGCCCTCTTCCGGCGTCTTGCGCAACTGCTGAACGAGAAAGCCCGCGATCGTTTCAAAATTTCCGTCGGCATCGATGCCTTCGATACCGATGGTCAGGTGGATCTCATCGATCGGCGTGCGTCCGTCGACCAGGTAGGTTCCATCCTCGCGCTGGCGGATCAGTGCGTGCTCGAGATCGTCATAGTTCGACGGCAGCACGCCGACGATCGCCTCTAGAATATCGGCGATGGTGATGATGCCTTCGGTGCTGCCGTATTCGTCGACGATCATCGCCATGTTGATACTCGACGACTTGAAAGCATCGAGCGCCTTCAGGCAGGACGCGGTTTCCGGCAAGGTATGGATCTCGCGCACATACTTGCGAACGTCGAGCGGAACGGACGTCGGGGCATTGAGGATTTCCTTCGCCAGAACCGCGCCAAGCACATCGCCGCTCGGCCCGTCGACCACGGGATAACGGGAGTGGCCGTATTGGCGGATCTTCTCGCCGATGGTCTCCAGGCTGTCGTTGATATCGATGAAGCTCATTTCGGTACGATGCGTCATGATCGATTTCACGTTGCGGTCACCGAGGCGGATGATGCGACGAAGCATCTCGTGCTCCGACTTTTCGATCGCGCCGCTCTCGACGCCTTCCGCCATGATCGCGTGCACTTCCTCTTCGGTAACATGGTCCGGATCATCCGGACGTATGCCCAGCAGCCGCATCATCAACGCGGCCGAGGTCTCGAAGAGATAGACGACCGGCGCCACGATGCGCGAAAGAAGCGTCATCGGCCGCGCCACGAACATCGCGAAGCCCTCGGAGTTCTTCAACGCCAGCTGCTTGGGGATCAACTCGCCGATAACGACGGAGAGGAAGGTGATGAGCGTTACCACGATCGCCACCGCCACCGGATGACCGTAGGGGCTGATCCAGGCGATGCTGTCGAAGAAGGGGGCGAACTTGGCCGCGATCGTCGCGCCACCATAGGCGCCGGCGAGCGTGCCGACCAGCGTGATGCCAACCTGAACGGTGGAAAGAAACTTGCCGGGGTCTTCCGCCAGCTTCAGTGCCGCTTCGGCGCGGAGATTTCCCTGTCTTGCCATCTGGCGAAGCAATGGCTTGCTTGCCGAGACGATTGCCATTTCCGAAAGAGCAAAAAATGCGTTGATCAAAAGCAGGACGAAAATGACAAAAAATTCGGACATGGTCTCCAAGTCACCGTTGACGAAAAGTCGCCCAATCGAGAGCGACCGTTCACCAGATAAGGCCAGCAGGCGATCCGAGCAAGCGCAGTTCTCGAAATCCGTGTCACCAAATGCGCTTCGCCCGTATTTCGCGAGGCGAGAGCGGACCGAAACTCGGACACGTCCGACGAAGGTGGCTCAGTTTTCGCCCGACCTGAGGGCGCCGCGCACGCGCTCGCGCCCGATCTTGATGACATTTTCCATCGCTGCGCGCGCGCCCGCTTCGTCGCGCCTGCCGATTTCCTCGACGATGCGGATGTGATTGCGGGCGACCTCGTCGACGCCGCCCTTTTCTTCGACGGGTGAACTCAGTTTGAAAATGCCGACCAGCGCCGCCTCGATCAGCCCACCGACCGTCCGCATGAACGGGTTGCCCGAAGCTTCCGCAATCGACAGATGGAATTTCAGATCGGCAAAGGCGAGGCTCTCGGCAGTATGGCCGGCCTCACCCATGGCGACCGCGAGGCGCATCATGCGGCTGATCTCGGCCTCAGAAGCGTTGCGCGCAGCAAGAGCCGCAGCGTGCGGCTCGAAGGCGAGACGCACTTCGGAGAGGTGGTAGAGGAACTCCTCGTCCACACCACATTCAAAATGCCAGGTCAGGATGTCGTTGTCGAAGAGGTTCCAATCATTTCTGGGCGTGACGCGCGTGCCAATGCGAGCCCGTGGCACGACCAGACCCTTTGCGGCAAGCGTCTTCATCGCTTCGCGAAGAACCGTGCGCGACACCTTAAAGCGCGCTGCAAGCTCCGGATCGCCGGGCAGGATCGACCCGATCGGGAACTCGCCTGAAACGATCGCCTTGCCAAGCTGGTCGACCACATGCGCATGACTGGTGCGCTTCCGCGTCCCGGAAAGGACAGTCTCCAGCAAGCTCCTGTTCAACCCACCTCCTCCAGGCACTCCCTTGCCTGACAGCGCCAAATGCAGCGCCTCAAAATGCCATATCTCGCCGGTCCACCCATCCCCACGAACAGGATGAGCAGGCCCAGGAATGGCCAACCGATTCCTCAAGCATTACACGAAATGCCGCCAAGCTGCACTATGGTTGAAACCGGCCCGCACGACCGTTGATTGCATCAATCTCGGCTGATTGGGTCATGCCGCAATAATGCGCCACCAAGCCTCGGCCCAATATATCGATAACGACAAACCCCGCCGTAACGGCGGGGTTTGAACATTTTCTGCGTTCTTCCGTTGTGCTTACTTCGGCAGCTGGTCGTCGACGCCTTCGACGTAGAAGTTCATGCCGAGCAGTGTGCCGTCATCCGACGATGCGCCTGCGGCCAGCCACTCGCTGCCATCCTGCTTCTTCAGCGGACCGGTGAACGGCTTCAGCTCGCCCGACTTGATCTTGGCTTCCGCTTCTTCGGCCAGCTTCTTCACGTCGTCAGGCATGTTGGTGTAGGGCGCCATAGTCAGGATGCCGTCCTTCAGGCCGTCCCAGCTCGACGTTGTTTCCCATTTGCCGTCGAGGAAAGCCTCGGTGCGCTTGATGTAGTAGGCGCCCCAGGTGTCGACGATCGCGGTCAGCTGGGTCTTCGGGCCGGCAGCGATCATGTCGGATGCCTGGCCAAAGGCCTTGATGCCGCGTTCTGCGGCCACCTGCATCGGCGCCGTCGTATCGGTGTGCTGGGTCAGGATATCGACGCCCTGGTCGACGAGCGCCTTGGCGGCATCGGCTTCCTTGCCCGGGTCAAACCAGGTGTTGGCCCATACGACCTTGATCTTGAAGTCCGGGTTGACCGAGCGCGCGCCGACGACGAAAGCGTTGATGCCCATCACCACTTCGGGGATCGGGAACGAGGCGATGTAACCGGCAACCCCCTTCTCGGACATCTTGGCAGCGATCACGCCCTGGATGTAGCGGCCCTCGTAGAAGCGGCTGTTATAGGTCGCCACATTCGGGGCGGTCTTGTAGCCGGTGGCGTGCTCGAACTTCACGTCCGGGAACTTCTGGGCGATCTTGATCGTCGCATCCATAAAGCCGAAGGACGTCGTGAAAATCAGGCCGCAGCCGGAACGTGCCATGCGCTCGATCGCGCGCTCGGCATCCGGGCCTTCCGGCACACTTTCGAGGAATTGCGTCTCGATCTTGTCACCGAGCTTCTTTTCCAGTTCCAGGCGACCGATATCGTGTGCCTGGGTCCAGCCGCCGTCGGTCTTGGAACCGACATAGACGAAGCAGACCTTCGCCTTGTCCTGAGCGGCAGCGGCGCTGGCAAAGCCGATGACGGCAGCGGTACTTGCGAGAGCGAGCAGTAGTTTTTTCATTTTCTTGACCTCTGTCGGTTTGAGAAACGTCCGTCTGGGTTGTTATTGTCACCGATCTGGCACAAACGGCTTACCGAGCGATGCCGGCGTATTGATCAGGGTCGTGCGCCGGTTATGTGAAATGAGGATGAGCACGACGATCGTCGCGAGATAGGGAAGCGACGACAGGAATTGCGACGGAATGCCGATGCCGAAGGCCTGCGCATGAAGCTGGCTGATGGAAACGGCACCGAACAGATAGCCGCCGGCAACGAGACGCCACGGACGCCAGGACGAAAACACCACCAGCGCAAGCGCGATCCAGCCACGGCCGGCAGACATGTTTTCCACCCATTGCGGAGTGTAGACCAGCGACAACTGCGCGCCGGCAAGGCCCGCGCAGGCACCGCCGAACATCACCGCGAGATAGCGCGTCCTGATGACGTTGACGCCAAGGGCATGGGCGGAGGCATGGCTGTCGCCGACCGCGCGCAGCTTCAAACCCGCGCGGCTCCTGAACAGGAACCAGTGAACGCCCGCGACCAGGGCAATCGACAGATAGAAGATGATGTCCTGCCGGAACAACAGCGGCCCGAGGACCGGAATATCAGCCAGCACCGGGATGACGATGGGTTGCAGCTTGATGCCCTGCATGCCGAGAAAGCTCTCTCCGAGCATACCGGAAACGCCAAGACCAAGCAGCGTCAACGCCAGGCCGGTCGCCACCTGGTTGGCAACCAGCGTCAACGTCAGGAATGCGAAGAGCTGTGAGAACACAGCGCCGCAGACGACCCCGGCCAGAATCCCGAGGTAGGGCGACCCGGTGATCCGGGTTGCGGCAAAGGCGCAGACGGCGCCCATGACCAGCATGCCCTCAACACCGAGATTGAGCACGCCAGAGCGCTCCGTCACCAGTTCGCCGAGGGCGGCAATGACAAGCGGTGTTGCGGCGGTGATGACGCTCAACAGTATGGCTTCGACGATCCCCATCAACGGCTCCCGTCCGTGTTTGTCTCGGCAAACCGATACCAGACCAGCCGGATGCGATAATGAATGAGCGTGTCGCAGGAGAGCACGAAGAACAGCAGCAGGCCCTGGAAGACGCGCGTGACCTTGTCCGACACGCCAATCGAGAGCTGCGCCGCTTCGCCGCCGAGATAGGTCAGCGCCAGAACGAGGCCGGCGGCGATGATGCCGAGCGGATTGAGCCGCCCGAGAAACGCGACGATGATCGCGGTGAAGCCATAGCCGGGCGAAATCACCGGGCGCAGCTGCTGGATCGCGCCGCTGACCTCGGAGATCCCGGCCAGACCGGCAAGCGCACCCGAGAGCAGCATCGAAAACCAGATCATCCGCCCCGACGAGAAACCGGCAAAGCGTCCTGCCCGCTCCGACTGACCGAGAACCGCGATCTCGAAGCCCTTCAGCGTATAACGCATCATGAACCAGACGAGGATCGCCGCGATGATGGCGAAGGCAAAACCCCAGTGGGTGCGCCCCGACGCGATCAGTTCCGGCAGGATGGCGTCAGCCGCAAAGCTGCGCGTCTCCGGGAAGTTCATGCCCTGCGGATTGCGCCAGGGGCCGCGCACGATCCAGTCGAGAAAGAGCTGGGCGACGTAGACCAGCATCAAGCTCGTCAGGATCTCGTTGGTGTTCATGTGCGCCTTGAGGAAGGCGGGAATGGCGGCAAACAGCGCGCCACCGAGCATGCCCATCAGCATCATCAGCGGCAGCACGAGCGGCGACTGCCACTCGTAAAACACCACCGGCAGGATCGAGCCGGCGATCGCTCCCATGATGAACTGCCCCTCGGCGCCGATGTTCCAGTTGTTCGAGCGGAAACAGACCGAAAGGCCGACGGCGATCAGGATCAGCGGCGCGGCCTTGATCGCCAGTTCGTGCAGCGACCAGACCTCGCTCAGCGGCTCGACGAAGAAGCTGTAGAGCGCCATGACCGGGTTCTTGCCCAGTAGTGCAAACATGATGCCGCCGAAGATGATCGTCAGTAGAAAGGCGATGAATGGGGACAGGATCGAGAACAGCGCCGATATCTTGGCGCGCTTTTCCAGTTCAATGCGCATGCACAGCCCCCGTGTCTTCCGTCTTGCCGTACATGCCACCCATCAGCAGGCCGATCTTCTCGCGCGAAAGCTCGCGCGCCGGATATGGATCGGAAAGCCGTCCTTCACTGATCACCGCGATCTCGGTCGCCACCTCGAAGATCTCGTCAAGGTCCTGGCTGATCACCAGCACCGCGGAGCCCGCCTTGGCGAGATCGACAAGCGCTTGACGGATCCGGCTCGCAGCGCCCGCGTCGACGCCCCAGGTCGGCTGGTTGACGACCAGGACGGCGGGCTGGCGGTCGAGCTCGCGACCGACGATGAATTTCTGCAAATTTCCGCCGGAAAGCGATCCGGCCGGAGGATCTTCCCCGCTCTTGCGCACGTCCATCGCTTCGGAGATGCGCATGGTCGCCGTGGTCACCGCGTCCCGGCGGATGATCTTGAGAAAGCCGCCGCCGAGGAAGGCCCTGGCGTCGGACCGGCTTCTGGCCAGCACGAGATTGTCCGAGAGCGGCATCGCCGAAACCGCAGCGTGGCCATGGCGCTCTTCCGGAACGAAGCCGGCGCCCATCAGCCGTCGCGCGTTGATGTTCCTGTTGCCGACCGGCCTTTGCCTGATCTGCACCGCAGCATCGTCTGCAACCGGATACTCGCCGGACAGCGCGTCGAAGAGTTCGCCCTGGCCGTTGCCGGCCACACCGGCGATCGCCAGCACTTCGCCGGCACGCACCTTGAGACAGATGTTCTTCAGCGAAACGGCAAACGGCGTGCGTGCGGAAACGGAAAGGTGGCGCGCTTCCAGCTGCACCTCGCCCTTGGTGCTGGTGCCCTCGGCGGTCACCGCCGCAACGTCGCTTCCGACCATCATACGCGCCAGCGACGCCGGCGTTTCCACCTTGGGGTCACAGGCGCCCGTGACCTTGCCGTGGCGCAGCACGGTGGCGCGGTCGCAGATGCGCTGCACTTCCTCCAGCCGGTGGCTGATATAGAGAACCGAACGTCCCTCCGCCTTGAGCTTGTTGAGCGTCTCGAACAGTCGATCGGCCTCCTGCGGCGTCAGCACCGATGTCGGTTCGTCAAGAATGATCAGACGCGGGTTCTGCAAGAGGGCGCGGACGATCTCGATGCGCTGGCGTTCGCCGACGGAAAGGTCGGCCACATGCGCCTTCGGATCGAGCGGCAGGCCATAGGCGTGCGACAGGCGTGAAGCTTCCTCCGCGACCTCGGCCAGCGAAATGTTGCCGTCCATCGACAGCGCTATGTTTTCCGCTACCGTCAGCGCCTCGAACAGCGAAAAGTGCTGGAAAACCATGCCGATGCCGAGCTTGCGGGCCGCGGCCGGGCTGGCGATGCGCACGCTGCGCCCTTGCCACACGATCTCGCCTACCGTCGGCGCGAGAACGCCGAACAGCATTTTCACCAGCGTCGATTTTCCGGCACCGTTTTCGCCGAGAAGGGCGTGGATTTCGCCCTGGTCTATCTGCAGGTTGATTTCATTGCAGGCCGCAAACGAGCCAAACAATTTCGTCAGGTTGCTCACAGTCAACAACGGACCGTTCGCAGTTGCTCCCTCAACAGGCACGCTGCCCTCTTTTCCCCTCTGTCGATCCCCGTCCGCCTTAAGGCTTCGATCAAGGAATCAGCAGTGTTGTTCCACTCGTTTTTCTTGTCTCAAGATCCGTATGCGCGCGACCGGCGTCGGCAAGCGGATAAGTCTGATTGATATTGATACGCACTTTGTTGCTTTGCACAATATCAAAGAGGGAATTTGCACACGCTTCAAGCGCAGGCCGCGTCTGCACATACCCGAAGAGTGTCGGACGCGTCGCAAACAGCGAACCCTTCTGTGCCAGAATGCCGATGCTGAAGGCATCGACAGGACCGGACGAATTGCCGAAGCTCACCCAGAGGCCGCGCGATTTCAGGCAATCGAGCGAGGCCGGATAGGTGTCCTTGCCGACCGAATCATAAACGACATCAACACCCTTGCCGTCGGTCAGTTCCTTGACCCGGGCAACGAAATCGTCCGTGCGGTAGTTGATGACGTGGTCATAGCCATGGGCAAGCGCCAGATCGATCTTGTCCTGCGATCCGGCCGTACCAATGACGGTTGCACCCAGAGCCTTTGCCCATTGGCCGGCAATCAAGCCGACGCCGCCGGCAGCAGCATGGAAGAGCAGCGTCGTTTCAGGCCCAACCTGGAATGTCTGATTGAGCAGATATTGCGCGGTCATACCTTTCAGCATCATCGCCGCCGCCGTCTCAAGCGAGATGCCGTCCGGCACCTTGACCAGTTGCGAGGCTTCGACGTTTCGCTCGCTGGCATAGGCGCCATCCGACGAGGCGTAGGCCACCCGGTCGCCAACACCGAAGAGGCTGACGCCATCACCGACAGCCGTCACGATCCCCGCACCTTCCTTGCCCGGGACAAAGGGCAGGCCCGAGGCGGACTTGTAGAGCCCGGTGCGGAAATAGACGTCGATGAAATTCAACCCGACAGCCACCTGGCGGATCTGCACCTCACCCGGCCCCGGCGGCGAGAGCGTAACGCCCTCCAGCTTCAGGACTTCAGGTCCACCGAGTTCGCGTACGACAATTGCCTGTGCCATCGAAGAGCTCCTAGGTCCGGCCGAGCTTGGGGAGGATCTGCAGGACGAAACCAATCACGTAGAGATAGATGCCTGTTGCAAGAACACCGGTCACCACCCAGGCCGGTGTCACGAAATGCAGAAGCAGGGCGTACATGCTGAGCGCCGACCAGAGGAAAAAGACACCGAGGTTGAGCGGTCTTAACCGCTGGACGCGCACCGGATGCAGGAAGTTGATCGGCAGGAAGGTCAACACTACCGATACGAAGACGACGATCGAGGCGGTCAGCTCGCTCGCCTGGATGACGAACAGCGTAAAGACGACCATGTTCCAGACGACGGGAAAGCCCGAGAAAAAGTATTCGTCGGTCTTCATGCCCATGTCGGCATAGTAGATCGCGCTTGAGACAACGATGGCGCCGGCCGCAACGAAGGACCATGGCTCGCCGATCATGCCGCTCTGGTAGAGCGCAAACGCCGGCAGGAGCACGTAAGTCACATAGTCGATGACGTTGTCGAGCGTGTCGCCCGACCAATTGGGAAGCACTTCCTTGACCCGCACCTTGCGGGCGATCGGACCATCGATGCCATCCACCAGCAAGGCCAGGCCGAGCCACCAGAACATATCGACGAAGCGGTGTTCGGCCGCGGCGACGACGCCAAGAAAAGCGAGGAATGACCCGGAGGCGGTCAATATGTGCACGGAGAAGGCGCGGATCTCGGCGTAGGGGACTCGTTTGTAGTTGAAAAACTTCATCTGCGGACGCCGCCTATCCCCTTCTGCATTTCCCCAGACAGAGTTTTACTCTCTGCCTCAACCGCTGTGGCGGCGCATTGCGCGTAATATGCACCCTTTGCAACGCATCGCCAGCAAAATTCAAGCACGACTTTGTCCGGCGAAGATTGTTCTGTGGACACTTTCAAATTGCTTCTGCGCTGATTCAACCCATTTATTTCGCCTCTGCCCAAGACTAGAAGTAAGATGAGATGAAAGCAGCAGGCGCTTGATGGCGCGAGCGAAAGGGTTCTTTCCATCATGGATCATTACGACATCGCCGTCGTCGGCGCTGGCCTCGCGGGTTCTCTGGCAGCGATCGCTCTCGCGGAGAGCGGCTACCGCGTCGCGCTGATCGGACCGGAACCGGCATCATCAGACGGACGGACGACCGCGTTGATGGACCAGTCGATCGACTATCTGAAGAAATTGAACCTCTGGGAGAAGGTGCAGCCGCTGACGGCGCCGCTATCAACGATGCGCATTCTGGATGGGACAAACCGCCTGCTGCGCGCGCCGACAGTGAACTTCCGCGCGTCGGAAGTCGGCCTTGCGGCCTTCGGCTACAACATTCCGAACGCCCCCTTCCTCGACATTCTGCGGGAGCGGGCATCCGAGACGGAGACGCTCGATCGCATGACGATGTCAGCGTCCGATTTCGACCTCTCCGGCGACAAGGTGCGGATCTCGCTCGATGACGGGCGCGACATCACCGCCGATCTGGTCGTCGGTGCCGACGGCCGTCGGTCGCCGGTGCGGGAAGCCGCCAAGATTTCGGTCAGCACCTGGTCCTATCCGCAGACGGCCGTCGTCCTCAACTTTTCGCACGAGCTTTCCCACCAGGACACCTCGACGGAGTTTCACACCGAGAGCGGGCCCTTCACCCAGGTGCCCCTGCCCGGCAACCGCTCGAGCCTCGTCTGGGTGCGCAAGCCCGACGATGCCGCAGCCACGCTGGCGCTCGATCTCGCCGCACTCTCGCGCGCCGTCGAAGACCGGATGCAGTCGATCCTCGGCAAGGTCACGGTCGAAGGCAGCCCACAGTCCTTCCCGCTGTCGGGCATGAGCGCTCATCGCTTCGGCAAGGGCCGGGTCGCGCTCGTCGGCGAAGCGGCGCACGCCTTTCCGCCAATCGGCGCCCAGGGTCTCAACTTGAGCCTTCGCGACGCGATGACGCTGGTCGATCTGATCGGCGCAAAGACGGACGACAATCTCGCGGGCGACATCGGCGACCGGTTCGACAGTCGGCGCCGCCTCGATATCGTTAGCCGCACGGCGAGCGTCGATCTGTTGAACCGATCGCTGCTGTCGAGTTTCCTGCCGGTTCAGGCGCTGCGCGCCGTCGGCCTGCACATCCTCTCGGCTGCCGGACCGCTGCGCAGCCTGCTGATGCGCGAAGGCGTGCACCCCGGCAGCGCGTTTCACGCGTTGAAGGACAGCTTACGGGAAAAGATCGGCCGGAAGAGCGCCTGAGCGGATCAGATAGAGCAGCCCGGTCACGGTTGCGACCGAAAGCAGCGTCGTGATCAGGATCGTCGCAGAGGCCCGCTCCTGCCAGACGCCATATTGGTGGCCGATGACAAAGACATTGGTCGCTGTCGGCAGCGCCGCCAGCAGCACGGCCGTCTGCACCCACACCGGATCATAGTTGCCCGTCAGGCCGAGCGCCGTGAACACCAGCACCGGATGCAGGATAAGCTTGGCCGGCACGATATAGCCGATCTCGACCGGGATGCGTTTGATCGGCCGGAGCGCCAGCGTCACACCCATCGCAAACAACGCGCAAGGAGCGGCGGCCTGCGCCAGATAGTCGATCAACCGCTGCGCCGGCAGCGGAGGCTGGACCGCGAAAAACGCCGCGATGACGCCGGCAAGGGTCGACAGAATGAACGGATGCAGGATGATCTTGCGGGCGATGCCAAGGGCCAGAACCGCAGGCTTTTCCTTTCGCCCACCGGAAAGCGCCATCATCGCCGGCGCCACGGTAAAGTGCGCCGCATTCTCGAAGCAGAAAATCAGTGCGACCGGCACCGCCGCCGCGTCACCCAGCGCCAGCAAGGCGAGGCCCGGCCCCATATAGCCGATATTGCCATAGGCCGCGGCAAAACCCTGGATCGTCGCTTCGCCAACGGTATTGCGCCGGACGTAGAGCCCGATGATGAAGATCAGCGAAAAGACCACATAGGTCGCACCGACGCTCGTCAGGATAAAATCTGCTCGTGTCAGTTGCTCGATCGGCGTTCGCGACACCAGCTTGAAGAACAGCGCCGGCAAGGCGAGATAGATGATGAAGGTGTTCAGCCACCCCATCGCTTCGCCTGGATGCTCGACGAAGCGGGCGGTGAGATAGCCGAGAAAGATCAACCCGAAGAACGGCAATACCAGGCCAGCAATTTCCGTCATGCCTCTCCCCGACCATGCTCATGCGACACATTGAGCGGGCACGTAATCCCCGCTCATAACCCGGTCGCTGTCGCGGTACCCACGCGTTGGGCACGATGCACACGCCCCTCACGCAATCGGGCCTGTTCAACCCAATATCATCAACCCGATCGATTCCAATAGGTTGAGGCGCACTTGGCTAGGGCCAACCCCGTCCATTGACCCGCTGATGACCTAGCCGATTTTCATCAGAATCGGGAAGGTCTGCTGGAACCAGATGGCGACGGAGCTGATGAAGCCGAAGAGGAAGGCAAGGCCGGCCAGCACCAGAAGCGCGCCCATCAGCTTTTCGACGAGACCGAGATGGCGACGGAACCGCAGGAGAAAGCGCATGAACGCACCGGAAAAACCGGCGGCGATCCAGAACGGGATCGCAAGCCCGAGCGAATAGACGGCCAGAAGCATGGCGCCGTCCGTGACCGTATCGCGCGCAGCTGCAACGCCGAGAATCGTGCCGAGCACCGGACCAATACACGGCGTCCAGCCAAAGGCGAAGGCAAGGCCCATGATATAGGCGCCCGACAGCGTCGCCGGCTTGCCGCCGCCTTGAAACCGCGCCTCGCGGGCAAGCAGGCCGATCTTGAACACGCCAAGGAAATGCAGGCCCATGATGATGATCACCACGCCGCCGATACGCGACAGGAGATCCATGTGCTGGCGCAACAGCAGGCCGATCGAGGATGCGCCGGCACCGAGCGACACGAACACGGTCGCAAAGCCGAGCGTAAACAGAAGCGCCGCCGGCAGAACGGCGCGCCGGGTGCTGCGGGCAGAAACCACCTCGCCGCTGCGGAACTGGTCGACCGACACCCCGGCCATATAGCAGAGATAGGGCGGGACAAGCGGCAGAACACAGGGCGAAAGAAAGGACAGAGCGCCAGCGAGAATGGCGGTCCAGATCGAAATATCGGCAATCGACAACGGCAAGAACTCCGGCATGCGGTATTTGGGCCATTCCTTAGCCGCATGACCGTGACGATACCAATCACCTTTTGGCGATCATTGCGCCATGCACCATTTCTTCACGAAAGCCGTAATTTTTGGGTTGACCGGCGGGAAGCTCAAGTGCATATGTCCGCCCACTTCCGCCGGGCTTCACCGCCGCGGCCAGGGAGCGCGTAGCTCAGCCGGTAGAGCAACTGACTTTTAATCAGTAGGTCCAGGGTTCGAATCCCTGCGCGCTCACCACTTAAATTCAAGCGCTTAGCTAAAAATCACTTGATCGCTGCTCCTTAGTGAGTCGCCACCGTACATCGAAATCCCTCAAAATCGCCGTGCCCTAACTGGAACGCCCTTGCCTTCCGCGTTGCTAAGATATGGGAATGCTTCGCCAGAAACACAGGTCACCGTACCGGCCGGCGCTGCTTGTACAGACGCAGGTGGTGACCGTGCCAGCCATTGGCATTCGGTAGCGGGCAGGAAAGTCGACAACCTCGTGGATCTTCTGAACTGGCTGTACGTCCGCCGACAGGCGGGATCGGTGCATTGGTCAGAAATGCAACTTTCTTGCCGGCGTAGTTGGAGCTTTCCCAGCGGCCGCGCGGATGAGAGGCCAAGCAGCGCGCCGGCCGCCTTTGAGAATCGGCACTATCGACAATTGCAAGCATTGCGTAGATGCTGAACCTCACGCCGTGGATGCAAAGACGTGCACCAGGCCCCGGGTTGATATCGAGCAAAGGGATGAAAGCATGAGAAAGCTTGTCATTGCGGTTGGAATGATTGGTACCCTCGCGTCCTGCACTCAGACAGAGCGAGGGACTGCAATCGGTGCAGGAACCGGCGCAATCATCGGAGGCGTGGTGAGCGACAGCTGGGGCGGCGCGGCTATCGGCGCTGTGGCCGGCGGCATTATGGGCAACCTGATTGGTCGTTCCCGGGAGCGTGACGGCTATTGTATCTATCGGGATCGCTATGGCCGCCGCTTCGAAGCACGCTGCCAATAGCAGCAGCCCAGGCGTCCGATAGCGCGACCGCCAAACATAATAATGGCTGGCAAAGGTTCGGTGCGCTCACAACCTTCAGATCCCCTCGCCACCTTCCGACGTCGCACCCGCGCCGCGGTGCCTGCTACGCATCTTCAGCGGGCTCGTCCCATATTCGCGGCTATAGGCGCGGGAAAAAGCCGACAGGCTGTCGAAGCCACAGCGCAGCGCGATCTCGCGGATCGGGCTGCCCGAATCGCGCACCAGTCGATGCGCCACCTGCAGGCGCAGGCGCAGGTAATAGGCGCCGGGGCTGGTCGATAATCCCTTTGTAAACAGCAGTTCCAGCTTCCGCTGCGAAATGGACAGCCGGCGTGCAAGCGCCGACACCGTCAGCGGCCGTTCGAGCGTTCGCTCCATCAGGCGGATCGCCTCAGCCAAACCGGGATCGCGGGTCTCGATCCGCCCGAGAGACACCACGGGCTGGATGTCCGTCGCGCTGTGGGTCTGGTCGTAGACGAAGATGCTGGCGACATCGAGCGCCAGCGCCGAGCCGAGGCGCTGGGTGATGAGGTGCAGCATCATGTCGAAGGTCGGTGACGCACCACCGGAGGTCCAGAACTTTCCATCGGTGACGAACCGATCCCCCAGCACCGTCAATGCTGGAAATGCCTGGCTGAAATCCTCCAGCTCCTCCCAGTGGGCGGTTGCCTTGCGGCCGTTGAGCAGACCGCTGCGGCCGAGCAGCCAGCAGCCCGATTCGATGCCGGCCACAATGCCAAAATGGCGGGCGCATTCCTGAAGCGTGGCGATGAACCGGCGCCCGACATGCCGATCGAGATTGAAGCCACCGATCGCCAGCAGGACATCG
The DNA here is from genome assembly GCF_014851895.1 of Ensifer sp. ENS11. Classification (NCBI taxonomy): domain Bacteria; kingdom Pseudomonadati; phylum Pseudomonadota; class Alphaproteobacteria; order Hyphomicrobiales; family Rhizobiaceae; genus Ensifer; species Ensifer sp. ENS11. The sequence goes on from NZ_JACVAN010000015.1 coordinate 84,362, forward strand.
CCTTCAAGCGGCAGCGAGAACGTGCCGTCGACCGCGATCGGTATACCGCATGTCAGGATGACCGGCTCACCGTCGGCCGAAAGCAACCGCCAACGAAAGACCTGGCGGCCCGAGACGCGGTTGGCAGCGCGCATCGGATCCAGCACGGAGGCCAGCGACATGATCGACGATTCCGGCAGCACGACCACCACGACATCGATCATAGATTGTATTTTCTCAGTGCCAGACATGCGAGAAATGTCAAATTTCTGGCGTAAAATGTCAATTGGGCGGACCGCATTCAGGCATTATCAGGTGGCAATCGATCTCCCTTCGCGCGGTGCTGCAGCCCCGCGCAGAGACGTTCCCCTTTCCGCGATATTGCCGGAACGGGCCGGCCGGACCTAGATCCGACCGGCCCGTTTTTTTATCCAAGGTTCTTAAGGAGACAAAAGGCCAGCGATGTGCCGGCTCCCGAAATAGCGACGCGCAAGGGCGGACAGCCGGATCATCGACTGCCTCGCGTCAAACTCAACCTGTCCGTGCGATTGGTATGCCAATTGCGAACGAAGCCGGTGGCGGGGCATAGGCGACTATGCAGTTACGGCCAGCATCCTTGGCCTGATAGAGTGCGGCATCTGCCATACTGAAGAGCTCTTCCCAGCTGCTTTTCGCATCCTGTCCGACGACAAACCCGATGCTGACACTGACGGCAATGCGCTGGCCGTCGCAATGGATGTGCAATTGTTCGGTGGCAAGCCGCAACCGCTCGACGATCGCTCGCGCCTGCACCTCGTTCGTTTTCGGAAGGTAGAGCCCGAACGCCGCCGAGCCTTGCGAAACAATCGGTCGCGCGCAGGTTTGCCCGCACCAGTTCGGCAAAGGCGATCAGCACCTGGTCGCCCGCCTGATGGCCGTAGCGATCATTGATGCGTTTGAAGAAATCGAGATCCATGACTGCAAGGGCGTCGCCCTTCCAGCCGAAACGCGGCAGTTGCGACAGGAACCACCGACGGTTTCCCACACCGGTCAGCATGTCCGTGTCGGCCGTTCGCCGCAATGCCGCCTCCGCCCGCTCCTTGACCAGCACCAGTGCAAAGAGCGCAATGGCGAAGTGGCTGATGATCAGCAGGAAGAAGGCGTAGGTCGTGGTGATCGGCAGGATATCCGGCTTGAGCAGGCCAACCACGACGGCAAGGCAGAGCGTGGCGCCGATTGCGAGTGAAGCCGCGAAGATGGTCCTGACCGGCAGCGGCTCGCTTTTCCGATCTGCGACGACTGCAAAGGCGGACGCGGCGAGAAACAGGAAGGCACCGGTATTGAATGCACTTGCGCGTATAGAATTGATGACGTGGAAGTGCGTGATCAGGCCGGCAATCGCGCCGGTCAAAGGAATGGCAAGCGCCAACCAATCCGCCCGGTGGCGCCTTTGGCCGCTCAGCCGGCGCAAACCGATCCAGAACAGGGCGTAGCCGCCAAGACCAAGTGTAAAACTGGAAAGCGTCCATAGAATAGCGGGTAGCAGCTTCTGCTCGCCATACCCTGAGAGCGTCGAGGCCAGAGCGAGAAAAAGAAACCCGGCTGCCAGAATGCCGAGCCCCTCGTTCCGGGGTGACTGCCACCGGAGATAAAGAAAGCACAACGCACCGACCAGAAACGACGATTTGTGAAGCAGCAGCACAGTTGCGAGGTCAAGTTGGGCGGTCATCGATCCGGCTCGGCGTGTTTGTTTGTCGCTGCGCCTCTATCGCATGGAGTTTAGGGAGTACTAAATGAAAATGAGAAATCGGCACCAGAGCCTGAAATTCCGGCATATTGGCCGCCAAGGCGCCCTCTCATCGCATCACATTTGGCCTCCCGTGTCGGTCAACGTGAAATTTCATGTTGCAGGGCGTGGGTGAAGCGTGTATCTCCGGCGCCGTTGGCACGGAGTGTAGCGCAGCCTGGTAGCGCATCTGGTTTGGGACCAGAGGGTCGGGAGTTCGAATCTCTCCACTCCGACCAACGAAATCCCTTGAAAATCTTATGTTATTAGTTGCCCTCGATGTTGGTTGCCGCCAATATGTGGGCATATCGGGCATTTTGTGCCCCGGATCGCAGGATGCGGTGATGCCATTGCCACCTCATGGTAAATCGACCACTCACCTTGCACTGACAAAATACGGACGAAAAGCCAGATTTATCCGTCTGAAAGTCATTCCGTTTTAAATCATTCTGCGCTATGGGAAGACGCATGTCGGGGCCGCAAAATGCTCCACCAGCGAAATAACGGAGCCGTTCGAGACAATGTCCGCAAAGATCTATCGTCCAGCAAAGACCGCCATGCAGTCTGGTAAAGCCAAGACGAATCTGTGGTTGCTGGAGTTCGATCAGGAAAAGCCGCGCACCATCGATCCGATCATGGGCTACACCAGCTCCGGCGACACGTTGCAGCAACTGCGACTGACTTTCGAAAGTGCGGAACAGGCAATCGCCTACGCTGAACGCAACGGCATCGAATACCGCGTGATCGCGCCGAAAGAGGCGACGCGCAAGACTGTATCCTACCCGGACAATTTCCGTTTCAGCCGGATGCAGCCCTGGACCCATTGAGGTCCTGCCGTTTTCGACGGGCCCTGCCCGGAACGGCCCCTTAGCTCAGTTGGATAGAGCACCTGCCTTCTAAGCAGGTTGTCGCAGGTTCGAATCCTGCAGGGGTCGCCACCACTTTTCCATCTAGTTGATACTCTTGGTCTTACCTGAAATTGGGTGCGACCAAAGACTGTGCGCCAACTGTTCTCACCTCGCCGCATGCTGTCGGCATAGGGCTAAGCTGGCGCGCCGCCAGGCGAGACAATCGATGAGGCCGACACGGCCGTCCCAATCAGCTGGGCGTCGACTACAGCGCACACGTTATCGAGGCGACCCTACATCGCGTCGCACCGACTCTCGGCTGGCGCTGAGCCGCAGCTGCTCGTTTCCTCATGCTGAACGATCGGGCGCTCAGGGAACTGGTGGCGGGTGCGCGATCCCCTGGTAGTAATCACCTTCACCGGGCCCCATGAACTCATTCGTATAGCGTTCGCGTTCGTCACCCAACGTCCGGGCCGGCGGACGGTAGTAACCGTAAGCGCCGTACATCGGCATCGGCTCCACATACACATTGCCCGTCGGCATGGGATCAACATAGACGCCGCCGGGTGCAGGCTCGTAATAGTAGTTGTCGGCAAAAGCCGGTGCGGTGTTCCCGGCCAAGGTGACGACAAATGCGACGCATGACATTTTCGTAGAAATTCTCATGGCGCTGCTCCTATCTCCGGTCGGGATTCAGTCCCACCTGACGAGATACCAGGCAGCCTCTGCCTGCGGGCTTACGCTGCCTGGTAAGAATAACGCTTGATCGCTGCAACCGTTCCACCAGGCAGTCGGTTTCGACACGCAGTCGGTCGACTTGAAGCCTGGATCGGCGATCCTAGAGCGTTTCCGATTTATGCGGAACCGCACAAACGCTCTATCTCTTTGTTTTTACGCATATCCTGACGGAAAACCCGCTTCGCACTTTTCCTGGAAATGCTCTAGACGAAGCGGCCGAATAAAGGCGACCGACGCACGACCCAATTGCTCCCTGGACGACCTTAGGCTGACTGGGCATGAGGTCGTCCAGTATCAGCGGCAAACCGTGACGAAAGAACGAACGTGAAGCGTTAAGCCGGTCGGGGCAGTCCGGCAGGACCCTGCACGACTGCAACGATGGCTAAGAATGCCACCACCCCGGCTATGCCAATAGCCACAGTCATCCAGATGGACGGCACGACGCCGATCCCGGCCATCGACATGGACATGGCGAGCGGCGCAATCGCCGACATCATCTGTTTGGCCGACGTGGCCCAGCCGAGACGACTGCCGTATCCCTTTGGTCCGAACAGTTCGAGCGGCAATGTCCCGCCGACAATGCTTGTCAGACCGGAGCCTAATCCGAAGCAGATAGCGAACATTACCGCTCCGGGCACCCACGGTGTCGTCATCAGGAGGATCGTCAAACCGATTGGCAGGAGCCCGGTCGCGATAACAGCCAGCCATTTCTGCGACAGTTCACGGCCGAAGAGCAGGTTGATCAAGCGACTTGCGACCTGAGCCGGACCGAACAGCGAGGCTACCAGGAGACCTGCGGCACCAAACCCGAGCGCCTGTGTGAGCGGAACCATATGAACCAGGATCGCCGACAGCGCATAGCCTTCGATGGCAAAGCCAAGCAGCATGAGGGAGAATACAAGCGTTCCGTTCGCAAGTGGCCGGTGTTCGCCAACGGCCGCGACGGTACCCCTGGAAGCGAACACCGCAGTCGTCGTCAGCCGCGCCAGCGCCAAATGCACTGGAAGACAGACGAGGAGGTTCAACGCGGCAAAGAGCAGGTAGACTTCTCTCCAAGACAGAAAACCATGCAGCCAGGATGTCAGCGGCCAGAACAGCGAAGAGGCGAAACCAGCGATCAGTGTCAGGTGAACAATCGACTTCTGGGCTTTGTGTCCTCCAGTCTGAACGATAGCCGTGAAGGCAGTGGCATAGAGGACAGCGACAGAGACGATTTCGGTCAGCGCCAGTGCGACAGCGAAGGTGATTGGCCCGGTGGATACCGCCATCAAGACGAGTGTCGCGGAGGCTAACAGCGATCCTGCCGCCATCAATCGCCCCGCACCGATCCGGTCGGCAAGGTAGCCTGAGAGGGGTGCGGCAAGGCTGCCAACGAGCAGAGCCACCGAAAAGGCTCCGAAGACCCATTGCTGCGATTTGCCGATGTCTTCGGCGATTTCTGGCACCAGGATGCTGAAGGCATAATAGAGCGTGCCGTATCCGATAATTTGTGATGCGCCGAGGCCCGCCAGCGCCCATGTAGGAAGCTTCCGTCTTTCCATGATCACGCTCGCTCTTCTTCAACGACCGACGCCGAGCAACCACATCCGGACTTTCCCTCGGATTTGGCGGTCGCGTCGGCGACACAACAGGCATCCGTTTCTAAGGGCGCAGGTCCCCCACAGCATCCGGATGATGTGGCATTCACTGCGAGGTCGACAGAGCACACTCCTGTCTCGGGAAGGACAAGTTCGACCCGTCTGGCGGCGAGATGATCCCCTGCAAGCTCGGCGACCACGGAACGAACCTGTTCGTAGCCGGTCTTCATCAGGAATGTTGGAGCGCGGCCATAGGACTTCGAGCCGACGATGTAGAAATCCTTCTCCGGATGGGCCAATTCATCGACGCTGTGGGGCGGGACGGTACCGCAGGAATGAAGGTTCGGATCGATCAGTGGAGCCAGGGCTGGCGGGGCCTCCACGGCAGGATCGAGATCAATGCGGAGTTCTCGAAGAAACGATAGGTCAGGCCGGAAACCAGTCGTGACCACCACATGGTCGAGCGCCAGTGTGATAGGCTCTCCATTTGACACGGCTTCGACCACCACCCCTTCGCCTTCTGATTTCACACTTCTGGCAGCAAAGGACGTCAGCATTTTGAGGCGACCCTCGTCCATGGCCTTCTTCGCAGCCAACCCGAGGGCACCGCGCTCGGGTAGCTGGTCATTGAGACCGCCGCCAAGAAGGCGAGCTACACCATGGTGACGGAGCGCCCAGAAGATTTCAGTCGCAGGATCACTTTCCTGAAGTTCCAATAAGGCCAAGGCGACATTGATTGCGGAGTGACCACTTCCGACGACCAATGTTCGCTTGCCAACGAAGTCAGCCCGCCTGGTCCCGGCAACATCTGGAATGCCATAGGAGAGCCTGCCGGAGGCAATTTCACCAACAACAGGCAGCCCGTTGATCCCCATCGGGTTCGGTTGCGTCCATGTGCCGGATGCGTCGATAACGGCCTGTGCCTGGACGTCGTGCTCACCCGTTGCATCGTTGTAGCGGACCACGAAGGGCGCAGCCTCACGACCATTTGATGAGACCTTGTCAAACCCCGCACGCGTAATCGCCTTGACCGTAGCACTGAGTTTCAGGTTGTCAGCGATCTGAGGGATAGCAGATAGTGGAAGCAGATAGTTTTGAACGATCTCCCGACCCGTCGGCACACCATCTGCTCGTGGAGCGCTCCAGCCGTGGTCATCGAGCAATCGCCGCGCGGCATCGTCGATGTTGTATTTCCAGGGTGAGAACACGCGGACATGGCCCCAGTCAACAAGTGCTGAGCCGACGGAAGCCCCCCGTTCCAGGATAAGCGGTGTGATGCCTGCCTCGACCAGTCTCGCGGCAGCTGCGAGGCCAACAGGACCAGCACCAATCACTGCCACAGGAAGGTTACTATCTAAAGCCATCTGCATATCCTTTCGTATTTCTGGAAGTTTCGAAATTAGAGTGCGAAAAAAAGCCCTCAGGCTACGGTTTCGTCGGTCTGCTTTGAGCAAGCTGCGTCGGCGCAGCACTCATCGGCAAGGTAGCCAATCAGCGCGTTCATGTGCTTGTAGTTCGCGGTACAAATCAGTGTCGTCGCCTGACGATCCTGGATAACAAGGCCTGTATCGACGAGCCGCTTGAGGTGGTGTGAAAGGGTCGATGCCGGAATTTCCAGCTTCTCCTGCAGCTTCCCGACCGGCAGGCCATCTTCACCGGCACGCACAAGCGCACGGTAAATCTGAAGGCGGGTAACGTTGCCAATCGCTTCGAGCTGCGATGCTGCTTTTTCGATAATCATGGAAATAAGCTATGGCGAAAACCGCCTCCGGTCAAAGAGTATTTCGGCATTTGTGGAAATACGGTGCGCGTAGAAGTATACCGTCAATCTGGGTGCTCGTACCGCCCGCACCGGGCATGATGTTTTTAGTTGTTGGGCTCACGTGCCGTGCCAAGTAGAATCACCCTGTCTACTAAAGCAAGGAACGATGGTGCAGCTTCAATCGACCCTTACCTGTCCGCACTGCGGGCAAACGGCAACGGAAACGATGCCCGTCGACGCTTGCCAGTTTTTCTATGAATGTATCGGATGTGGCACGATGCTCCGGCCAAAAGCTGGTGACTGTTGTGTGTTCTGCTCCTACGGTGACGTACCTTGCCCGCCGGTCCAAGAAGACAGGCAAAATAGAACAGGATCGTGTTGCTCCGCCTCCTGATAGGTCTTCATCCCCTGGTGGAGCTTCGAACAAGGCGTTTGTTCAGATGGCCTTGAGCTGAACCCGCTTCTCCAGCTTCTCCGCATCCTCTTTCCGCTCACTGTAGCGGTCAGTGAGGTACGACGACGCATCTCGGGTAAGCCACGTAAACTTCACCAGCTCTTCGCAGACGTCGACGACGCGGTCGTAGTAGGACGACGGCCTCATCCGGCCATCGCCGTCAAACTCCTGGTAGGCCTTGGCAAATGAAGACTGGTTCGGGATCGTGATCATCCGCATCCAGCGACCGAGAATGCGCATCTGGTTGACCGCATTGAACGACTGGCTGCCGCCGGACACTTCCATGACCGCCAGCGTCTTGCCCTGAGTCGGTCGAACGGAGCCGAGGGAAAGCGGGATCCAGTCAATCTGGGCCTTCATGATGCCGGTCATCGCGCCATGTCGCTCCGGGCTGACCCAGACCTGGCCCTCGGACCACTCGGAAAGGTCGCGCAGTTCTTTCACCTTGGGATGGCTGATCGGCGCTTCATCGGGGAGTGGTAAGCCCTTGGGATCGAACACCTGTACCTCGCAGCCGAAGCGCTCCAGCAGGCGGCGAGCTTCGTGTGCCAGAAGACGGCTGTAGGAGATTTCCCGGAGTGAACCGTACAGGATCAGGATGCGCGGCTTGCGTGTCGAGAACGCGGGATGCAGCGCATCGAGATCGAGCATACACAAGTGTTCACTGGCGGCGGCAGGAAGTGTTTCAGACAATGCGCCGTCCCTTCTCATCGAGGACGCGCTCGCCATCCTCCTTCGTGAACGCACCCTTGTGAGTGTCTGGAAGGATATCGAGGACGAGTTCGGACGGACGGGAAAGACGGGTACCCATCGGCGTGATGACGAACGGACGGTTGATCAGGATCGGGTCCTTCAGCATGGCATCGAGCAACTGATCATCGGTCAGCTCCGGATTATCGAGGCCCAGTTCCGCATAGGGCGTGCCTTTCTCGCGGATCGCCTCACGGACCGTAAGCCCCGCATCGGTGATCGTCTGCGCGAGCCGGTCGCGTGTTGGAGGCGTGTTCACGTAGTCGATGACAGTCGGCTCGATACCCGCGTTGCGGATCATTTCCAGCGTGTTGCGCGACGTGCCGCAGGCCGGGTTGTGATAGATAGTGACGTCCATGATCATGCCCTTTCGGCAACGGCTTTTTCGACGATGGTGTTCTTGGCGACGGCAGTGCCTGCTTCGTACCAGCCCTTCGAGCGGTTCACGATCCAGACGACGGACAGCATCACCGGGACCTCGATGAGGGCCCCAACGACGGTTGCCAGCGCAGCACCCGACTGGAAGCCGAACAGGCTGATGGCCGCCGCGACCGCGAGTTCGAAGAAGTTTGATGCCCCAATCAGTGCGGACGGTCCCGCAACGCAATGCTGTTCGCCAGTCATCCGGTTCAAAAGGTATGCCAGGCCGGAATTGAAGTAGACCTGAATCAGGATCGGAACTGCAAGCAGTGCGATAATCGTCGGCTGGGCGGTAATCTGTTCACCCTGGAAGCCGAACAGCAGGACCAAGGTTGCCAGAAGCGCCAAGAGCGACAGAGGCTGCAGCTTGGTGAGAAGCCCATCGAGAGCCCTCGTCGTGCCGTCGGCCATCAACATCTTGCGAAGGACCTGCGAGATCGCCACAGGGATCAGGATGTAGAGCGCGACCGAGATCGTCAGCGTGTCCCAAGGGACCGTGATTGCCGACAGTCCGAGGAGTAGGCCGACAATCGGCGCGAACGCGACAATCATGATGGCGTCGTTGAGTGCGACCTGGGAAAGCGTGAAATGCGGCTCACCCTTTGTCAGGTTCGACCAGACGAAGACCATGGCCGTGCACGGCGCTGCGGCGAGAATGATCAGGCCCGCGATATAGGAGTCGATCTGGTCTTCGGGCAGCCACGAACGAAACAGGTAGCCTACGAACAGCCAACCGAGCAGCGCCATTGAGAACGGCTTGACCGCCCAGTTGATGAACAGGGTGACGCCGATCCCGCGCCAGTAGCTGCCGACCTTAGACAATGATCCGAAGTCGATCCTCAGCAGCATGGGGATAACCATCAACCATATCAGGACGGCGACGGGGATGTTCACCTTGGCGATTTCCGCTGCCCCGACGACCAGGAAGACGCCTGGCATCAGATGACCAAGCGCGATGCCGACAACAATGCAGAGAAACACCCAGACGGTAAGGTAACGTTCAAACGTCGACATCAGCTTGCCTTTTCCTGAGGCTGCGTGGAGCCTTCCATCCTGCCGATCTGGCGCAGGTGCTGTTCGAGGGCGAGCTTGTCGATGGAGGAATGCGGCAGGCTGAGAAACGCCGATATGCGGTTCTTGACGAACCTTGCAGCTTGAGCGAAGGCCTTTTGCACCTCGACTTCTGTCCCTTCGACGACTGCCGGGTCTTCGACACCCCAATGTGCGGTCATGGGATGGCCAATCCACACAGGGCACGCTTCGCCTGCTGCGCTGTCGCAGACGGTGAAGATGAAGTCCATCTGCGGTGCGCCTGGCTCAGCGAAGACGTCCCAGCTTTTCGAGGAAAACCCCGTGGACGGATAACCGAGTGCGTCTAGCTCCCTGATGGCGTGAGGATTGACCTCGCCCTTTGGATTGCTGCCCGCGGAGTAGGCGCGGAAGCTGCCCTTGCCCTCGGCGTTGAGGATGGACTCGGCAAGAATAGAGCGAGCGGACTTGCCCGTGCACAAGAAGAGCACGTTATAAACACGTTCAGACATTGGAGTTGTCCCTAGTGGTGTTGGTCCGACTTTAGAAAAATAAAGCCAGTCATGCGCTCACTCCCACGGGTGGGCAGCACGGCATGAGTTCGGCAATCAAAGGGGTGCAAATCTCCGCATTGCCGCCACAGCAGTCCTTGATCAGGAACAGTGTCAGTTCGCGGAACACATCGAGCTTTGCACGGTAGATGATTGAACGGCTGTGGCGCTCACCGGAGATCAAGCCAGCCTGTGTCAGCGTTTTGAGATGCGCAGACATGGTGTTTTGCGGCACGTCGACGATCTTCGCCAACTCGCCAACGGGCAGCCCGTCAGGCTCATGTTTGACGAGCAGCCGGAACGTGTCCAGACGAGTGCTCTGTGCGAGTGCGCCCAGCGCAGTGATGGCTTCCAAGTTATCCATATATCCAACCTATTGGATATATGGATACGAGTCAACGCGTTCTTCGAACTTTGAGCGCCTAGTACCTCTTAACAAGAATTTCTATGCCGGCACGACAGCCCGGCCTTCCCGACTGGGTCATCCGGTGTCCGACGGCACATAGAAAAACTCAATCAGAGAAACTCGTCCTCACACGCCACGACAAATCCAAAAACGCGACTATCACAAATACTACTACTTCCCGTAGCAACAATATTCGGCTAGGACGGTTGCGCAACAAATTGCGCTGCCTTTTCCTGGAGTTCCGCTTTGCCTTTGTAAACCCCGGTCTCGCTTGTTTCACCACGTACGCCCGATAGCGATCGTCGCTGTCGGATCGCAACTCAATGCGTTCGTCGAGGTGACGGTTCGAGACCGGAATGGCATTGCCGACCTGTCGCCGCACAATTGCTTGTGCGGATCGAACCATCACCAACAACGCTGCCAGACCGCGTCCCCTGAACGGGTGCTCAAACCGTCGTCTTGATGGACTTCCAATCGGAAGAACCAGACGACATGTCTCACACATACCTGGTCCAGTGGACCATCAAACCCAAAATCGCGCCGCGTCCCTGGCTCGCCTGCAACCGTTGCCGAGCAGCACGTCCATTCGAGCCGAGCGGCAAGACACGGCTCAATGCCAATGGTCGGCGGCTGGATGCCTGGCTGATCTATCGCTGCTGCAGTTGCGACAGCACCTGGAACCGCCCCATCTTCGAACGCCGCCACATCCGCGATATCGATCCGCACACGCTCAACGCGCTTCAGACCAATGACGAAGCCTGGATCGAGAAGGTCTCTTTCGATCTCGACGGGTTGCGCCGGGATGCGGGGCAGATCGAGGAGTTTTCCGAGGTTCATGTGCAAAAGACGATTCTGAACCCGGCCGCCGAATCATCCCCGCCTCTGGAGATCGTTCTTGACCTGGCGATGAAAACATCGCTGCGAACGGAGCGGTTGCTATCCATGGAACTCGGCCTATCACGCAAGCGTATCGCCATACTTGAAGAGGCAGGCCGCCTCTCCACAGCACCATCGGGCAAGAACGCTCTACGGCGACCGGTGAAGGATGAAATGCGCATCACCATCGATCTTGCAGGCGAAGCCGATCGTAATGCAATCCTCAGCAGCGCCGGGCCTTAGCCGAAGATTGGCTGGGGTCTCGGCCCCGATCAAAGCGTGAAGAGCACGATGACGACAGCAAAGAGGGCTCCGTGCCATCGGCGCCCTCTCCTCGCATTCACAATCTTTAGAACTTTACGCCGATGCCGACGGTGAATTGATGCTGGTCGAAATCGACGTTGTAGCCGCCGACATCCTTGTCGCCATAGTCGTTGTAGCGATATTCGGCCCGACCGAACAGGCTGTCGGTGAAGGCGTAGTCGACACCGGCACCGATCGTCCAGCCATTGAAGGTTTCCTTTTCCTTGGAAGCCCCAGGCACATCGACAAAGCCGCGCGTAATCGCCCAGCCGCTGGTCGCATAGACAAGTGCCTTGTCGTTGACGACGTAACCCAGACGGCCGCGGACGGAACCGGATACATCGGTTCCGGCTTCCGGAGAGGCGCCGAAGATATCGAAGGTCTTGTCGTTCCAGTTATAGCTGACATCGCCTTCGATACCGTAGACCCAATCGCCTTGTTGGTAGTTGAAGCCGGCGAAGGCACCGAGAAGGCCGCCATTGAAATCCTGTGAAGCGCTTCCGCCCGGCGTACTGAAATCGCCATTAAGCCAGCCGCCGCCACCCTGTAGACCGACATAACCGCCGGTCCAGACAAAGGTAGGCGCTGCTTCCACGAGGGGCGCCGGCTCGAGGTTTTCGGTCAGATCGGCGGCCGATGCCGCGGGCGCGAAGGCGGCCGCAGCAATGATTGCAACAAGCACATGCCTGATCATCACAGATGCCTCCTGTTGGTCCGATAGAAAGACTACCAACTTATGTAGGGCGCGTCTGCCGAAAAGGCTCGCTGCAGTGCAAGAATAATGAATTGCGCTTTTAAATCAGCTGGTTGGAAACCGTTAACCGGGCCACGTCGGACACCGTGCCCTGCATCATCAGTTACCGACGATACGAGCGCCTTCCAGCCGATCACCCGGCTTGATGCCGAGCCGTTTGACGGTTCCGGCATTGAGTTCCAGCACATAGGCCACCGGCTCACGCGAATCGATGATCGCCTCGGAAAACGGCACGGCATCCTGATGGATCGTCCGCACAGTACCGCTCTTGTCGATGAACAGCATGTCGAGCGCCAGATAGGTGTTCTTCATCCACATCATCACCCGACGGGTATCACCGAAATCGAACAACATTCCGTGATCGGGTGCCATTGAGCGCCGAAACATCAGCCCCTGCTCCCGCTGATCGGCATCGATGGCAAGCTCGACCGTGAACTCATGGATCTTGTTGTCGGCCGTCACCAGCCGCATCCGGTCGCTGGTGAATTGCGCTTCCGCTAGCGCAAAGGCTGCAAACAGTAGCGCCGACAAAAAAAGCGCCGTGGCGGCGCTTCTTGCAGAAAAGGTTCGAGCCATCGACATCAGTGCGAACGGCTTGTCGGTGTTGGGCCATCGGGATGGATCTCGGCCGCCATCAAGCCCTTTTCACCGTCGCCGAAGCGCACGAGAACCACTTGGCCGGGGCGCAGTTCCGTCAGACCGAAACGGCGCAACGTTTCCATATGAACGAAGATATCCTCCGTGCCCTCGCCGCGCGTCAAGAAGCCGAAGCCCTTGGTCCGGTTGAACCACTTGACCAAGACACGTTCGAGGCCGCTCGTCGGCGTTACCTGCACGTGGGTTCTGATCGGCGGCAGTTGCGAGGGATGAATGGCCGTCGACTGATCCATCGACAGAATGCGGAAGGCCTGGTAGCCACGGTCGCGCTTCTGGATGAGAGCCACGACGCGGGCCCCTTCGAGCACCGTCTGATAGCCGTCGCGCCGCAGGCAGGTCACGTGCACCAGCACATCCTGCATGCCGTTATCAGGCACGATGAAGCCAAACCCCTTGGCGACATCGAACCATTTGATCACGCCGGTGATTTCGACGAGGTCGAGGGCGTCGCTGCCAAAGTCGTCATCATGCATGACGTCTTTTGAAGATGTCCTATCCGCCATTCTCTCCCAGCCCCTCGTTTACGCGCGACTACCGACTACGGTTAACTGATTCTTATTGACCAGAATAACATCGTCCCGCCGCTGGTGCGCAAGACCCTCGGCGTATTTTGGCCTGGATCCAATGTAGGGACGCAGCCTTGCCTCTGGCTTGCTGGCAGATAAGTATACGCCATCTTCTTCGAAACAGGGACATTGCAATGCGTTATCTGCACACGATGGTTCGCGTCAAAAATCTGGACGAGGCCTTGAACTTCTATTGCACGCTTTTCGGCCTCAGCGAAATCCGTCGCTACGAGAACGAGAAGGGCCGCTTCACGCTTGTCTTCCTGGCCGCCCCAGGCGATCTCGACCGGGCAAAGGGCGAACTCTCGCCGTGCCTCGAACTCACCTACAATTGGGACAGCGAAGATTATACAGGCGGTCGCAACTTCGGTCACCTGGCCTATGAGGTGGATGACATTTATGGCTTCTGCCAGCACCTGATGGACAACGGCGTAACCATTAACCGCCCGCCACGCGATGGGCACATGGCCTTTGTGCGCTCACCCGACGGTATTTCGATCGAGATCCTGCAGAAGGGCGAGAACCTGGCGGCGCAGGAGCCCTGGGCGTCCATGGCCAACACCGGCGCCTGGTAAGCCTCGCGCAATTCTGGCCGCCGATGATTGACGTCTGCAGCCGGGAGTTTCGGCTTGGCACAGTCGAGTCGCGGATCCGTTGAATTGACGAATGATCCGGGGCCCGGCATCGACACCGGGCCTTCGCATGCTTGGCGCATGTGGGCTCAAGGTTAGCGCCAGTTTACAAATCACGTATCGTTCAGTAACTTTCCGCGCGAAACGTTGATACGGGGTTCTATCCGCGATGTCTCGTGGCGACGCCCCTAACTGTATTTGGCCTAATCCTTCCCGCGGCGATCCGATTGGTCGCCGCGCGAAATTCGTGTTTGTTTGTTCTGGGCGATGTTTCGGAACTGAGACTTAATGCATGGAAAGGCGACGATCTCGCCGATCATGCACGGAGAGCGGGGATAGGACGTTGCAACATCGGGAAACAAGGGGAGCGCTGCTGGCAACTTTCAGCCGCGCAGCCGCGATATCCGTTTCGCTGTTCGCGTTGAGCGGCTGCGTGTCTGCCGTCGCTGATAGCGAAGCAGCAAATGCGTTGAAGGTAGAGGAAGCGCAAGACGCTCTGCAGGTCGCCGATTCGCCCCAGACCGGCGCGACCGTTCGCGACGCTCAAGTGTCGGCGGTTGGCAGCAACCCGCAGGCAGCCCAAGGCAATAGCGCTCTCGCGCCGGGTCAGGCCCCCGCGCAACAGGGTGGGCCGCTGACCATGCAGAGCACGGGCCTGCGTGCGGCCTCATCGAGCATCTATGGCCAGGCTCCGGCCGCGGCCGGTCAAGCGGCGATGGCGGGCGCACAGCCGCAGGCGACGGGCTCCGTCCCGGCCACAGGCGCTGCCCAGCCGAGCATGAACGCAACGACGAACAGCCTCTTCAGCGGCAGCCAAGGACAGGGGCAAATCCAGCCTCAGCCTCAGCCGCAACCCCAGCCGATCATCCAGCCGCAGCAAGGCGCATCGAATGAGACTTCCGGCGCCCCGTCCGATACAGCAGTGATGGCCTATGCCGCCCCGGAAGGCGCTACTCTTCCCGCCTCGGTACCGCTGCCCTTGAGCGCGCAAGCCGCCCTCGGCGGCAAGACATCGCGCGTGCTTCAGCCCGTACAAGCTGTTGAGCAGGCGCAGGCGGCAACAGACGTGGCGACCCAGGCCGCCACGGCCACGCCGAACGCCAAGGCCAGCGAAAGCGGCTCCAAGGAAGTACCGAAGACCTGGACGCTTGCGAGCCTGTTTGCGGGAAAACGCAAGGAGAAACAGCAGCAGGAAACGGCGCGCGCAGCGCAGCCGGCTGAGAAAAAAACCATCACCACCAGCAACGCCAGCCAGCCGCAGATGGCCTCGCTCGCCTATCAGGGCCTGCCCGGCGTCAAGATGAGCCCGCTGTTCAGCGTGGCGCATGAAGACCACGCGGCGGACGAAGAGGACGCACCGGTTCAGGTCGCCTCCCTTTCCGGCTTGGCCCGTCTGGCACCAAGCGGCCTTATCCTGCAGACCGAAAAGGTCGAGGCCGGCTGCTTCAAGCCGGAACTGATGCAGATGCTCAAACAGGTTGAAACGCATTACGGCCGCCAAGTGATGGTGACTTCGGGCCTGCGCCCGATCAAGGTCAACCGCGCAAAGCAATCCCTCCATACGCGCTGCGAGGCGGCAGACATCCAGGTGAAGGGCGTCAGCAAGTGGGAGTTGGCAGATTTCCTGCGCAGCATTCCCGGGCGCGGTGGCGTTGGAACCTACTGCCACACGGAATCGGTTCATATCGACATCGGCGCCCAGCGCGATTGGAACTGGCGCTGCCGCCGCGGCAAGGGCTGAAGGCAAGCCCTTGTTTCCATGAGCTAATCCGCAGGATCCGTCCATCTTTTCCGGCTTTTGCATTTTTTACAGAAAAATGAAAATTGCCGCTTGCGGTAATCAAATCGCCTGACTATAAGACGCCCACACAGCAAGTGCGCCCTTCGTCTATCGGTTAGGACACCAGATTTTCATTCTGGGAAGAGGGGTTCGACTCCCCTAGGGCGTGCCACTGTGACCCTCCCCTTCAGATGATTTTGTTATTGGTGATCGGCAGTTTCTTGCCGAGAATTCAGCGTGCGCTCGAATATGCGATGCGCACATGCACGCCGAACGGGTGCAGATTTTTCCGTTTCTTTTTCACGGGAAAAGCACACGAATTTTCAGATTCACGCTTGCAGTCTGCAAAGGCGCTGCCTATAAGGCGCCCACACAGCAAGTGCGCCCTTCGTCTATCGGTTAGGACACCAGATTTTCATTCTGGGAAGAGGGGTTCGACTCCCCTAGGGCGTGCCACTGTGATCCCCTCCCCAGCACATTCGTTTCCGTTTTGGCGCCGATTGCATCGACCCATGCCCCTCGGCTTCAGGCATCTGCGCCATGTTCTTAGCCGTTGATTTTTCCTGCATTTTCCCCAGAAAAACCTCAAAAATCCTGACATTAGCGCTTGCAGCCGGCAAAAGCGCTGACTATAAGACGCCCACACAGCAAGTGCGCCCTTCGTCTATCGGTTAGGACACCAGATTTTCATTCTGGGAAGAGGGGTTCGACTCCCCTAGGGCGTGCCACTGTGACCTTCCCCTCGACATTGTTGATGTTCGGCCTGCACGTCTTCGCAGGACCAAAAATAGTCATGCTCCGTCCCGTGGCGCGGAGTACTTCTGCCCCGTCTCTGACGCAGGTTCACAGGAGATGACTGGACTCGATCCCGGCAGATAGTCATGCATTCCAAGCGGCACCGCAGAGCTTGACGGAATATAGATTCAGGCTGCCGGCTACATTGCCTTGGCAGCGTCGCTTACACGCAACTGCACGCGCCGCTGGCCTTGCCAAAGATCGGCCGAAACCGAACCCGCAACATGAATGGATGCGCCACGGCTGGCGAACAGGAAGTCGCCGAGCGGCGTCTCCACGGCCCGAAAGGCGATACCTTCGAGGCGGCTGCCGTCTTGCCCTTCGAGGGTCACCTTGATGTGGTTGGCTCCAACCTGGCGGCAGTCGCGCAGCCGATGCAGGGGGAAGGCGAAGACCGGCTGCGGATGGGCGGAGCCGTAGGGGCCGGCCTGCTCCAGCAGATCGATCAGTTCCAGCGTTGCGCCAGACGCGCCGAGCGCGCCGTCCACCTTCAGCGTCTGCACCGCAACGAGGTCCCGCACGGCTGCTTCAGCCTTCTCCTCAAAGAATTGGCGCAACCGGCCGAGCTTTGCCCGCTCGACCGTCAGGCCTGCGGCCATGGCGTGGCCGCCGCCTTTCACCAACAATCCGCCGTCGACGGCGGCACGAACCATCTTTCCCATGTCGAAACCAGCAATCGACCGACCCGATCCGGTGCCGCGACCATTCGGATCGAAGGCAATGGCAAAGGTCGGGCGACGGAATTTCTCTTTTATTCTCGCCGCGATCAGCCCGACGATACCGGGGTGCCAGTTCTCCCGCGCCGTCACAATGACGGAGGCGCCCTCGCCCGTGCCGTACTCAGCCAGAACCTCGGCCTCGGCCTCGGCCAACATCGCCGCTTCCATCGCCTGCCGCTCGCGGTTGAGCTCGTCGAGCCGTGCCGCAATCGTTTCAGCCGCAGCACTATCGTCCATCGTCAACAGGCGGCTGCCAAGCGCCGCGTCCCCGATGCGCCCGCCCGCATTGATGCGTGGCCCGACCAGAAAGCCGAGATGATATGGCGTCACGGGACCGCCGATCGCCGCCTTGCGCAACAGCGCGGCCAGCCCGACATTGCCCATATGCCGGGCTGCAATCAGCCCCTTGACCACATAGGCGCGATTGAGCCCCTTCAGCGGCACCACATCACAAACGGTTGCGAGTGCCACGAGATCGAGTTGCGCCAGTAGATCGAAAGTCCCAACGCGCGCATCACCAGCGGCGCGCAGCACACGCACGGCATTGACGAGAACGAGATAGACGACGCCGGCAGCGCAAAGGTGCCCCTGGCCGGAGAGATCGTCCTCGCGGTTGGGATTGACCAGTGCATGGCATGGCGGCAACGTCGAGCCGACCTGGTGATGGTCGATGACGACGACGTCGATACCGCGTTGGGCCGCGACAGCGAGCGATTCATGGCTGGTCGAGCCACAGTCGACGGTGACGATGAGCCTGGCCCCGTTATCGATCAACTGTTCGATCGCCTGTGGGTTGGGGCCATAGCCTTCAAAGATGCGATCGGGGATGTAGATCTCGACCTCGAGCCCGAAATGTTCGAGGAAGCGCGCCATCAGCGCCGAGGATGCAGCGCCATCGACGTCGTAGTCGCCGAAGACCACTACCTTCTCGCGCCTGGATATTGCCAGCGACAGGCGCTCTGCCGCTTTGCAGCAGTCGGTCAAGGTGTCGGGGTCCGGCATCAGCGAGCGAAGCGTCGGGTCGAGGAAGGTCGCGGCATCGTCGAGCGAAACGCCACGGCCGGCCAGCACGCGTCCAATGAGATCGGAATAGCCATGAACCTGGCTGATCGCCAGCGCGCGGTTCTGCCCGGCCTGGTCGAGACGAGAGACCCAGCGCTGACCGCTGATCGATCGCTCGACGCCCAGAAAAGCTCGCTGTATCGGGTCTACCGGTTCTTCCATGCTGTCCACCTGCCTCAATCTCTTCGTTATTAGCGAACAATGCGCGCACGCAAAACCCGGCATGAAAAAGGCCCCACCGACGCCAATGGTCGATGGGGCCCGTTCTCAACAGCTTTGCACCTTGAGCTAGGCTGCCTTCGGCCGCTCGATGCGGATCACCTGCGGCTCGCCGACCAGATAGCCCTCGCTCTTGATCGCGACGATCGCATCGCGCACCGAATGCTCGGCGGTCGCGTGCGTCACCAAAATGATCGTCTGCGGCTCGTCCGATTCCTTCGGGTGCTTGGAATGCTGCATGATCGATTCCAGCGAAATGCCGTTTTCGGCCATGCGCGAAGCAATGCTCGCAAAGACGCCTGTGCGATCGACGACCTTCAGGCGGATGAAGTAGCCGCCTTCGTGGCTCTGGATCTGCGCGCGCTTGTAAGGCAGCAGCGCATTGGTCGGACGACCAAATGCGGGCACATGCTGGGCGCCAGGGCGGCTCTTGGCGATATCGGCGACGTCGCCGAGAACGGCCGACGCCGTCGCGTTGCCGCCGGCACCCGGACCGACCATCAGCAGCTCGCCGAGAATATCGGATTCGATCGCGACCGCATTGGTGACGCCATCGACCTGAGCGATCACCGAATCATAGGGAACCATCGTTGGATGTACGCGCTGCTCGATGCCGCTTTCGGTGCGCTGGGCGACCCCGAGAAGCTTGATCCGGTATCCGAGATCGGCCGCGGCATTGATATCGTCGATGGAGATATTGGTGATGCCTTCGAGATAGATGTCGTCGGCCGCAATCGCCGTGCCGAAGGCAAGGCTCGTCAGGATCGATAGCTTGTGGGCGGTATCGTTGCCTTCGATGTCGAAGGCCGGGTCGGCCTCAGCATAGCCGAGCCTCTGGGCTTCCTTCAGGCAGGCCTCGAAGGACAGACCCTCCTTCTCCATCTTCGTCAGGATGTAGTTGCAGGTGCCGTTCATGATCCCGTAGACGCGCGAGATCGTGTTGCCGGTCATGGATTCGCGCAGCGCCTTGATGACGGGAATGCCGCCAGCAACGGCAGCTTCGTAGTTGAGCAGCGCGCCGTTGTTCTCGGCAATGGCCGCAAGCTCGATGCCATGTGCTGCCAGCAACGCCTTGTTGGCGGTGACGACATGGATACCACGGCCGAGCGCCGTCTTGACCGCAGCATAGGCCGGGTCGCCGGAACCGCCCATCAATTCGATGAAGACATCGATATCGGCATTGGCAGCGAGCGAGACGGCATCGTCGAACCAGGTGGTCTTCGACAGATCGACTCCACGATCCCTGGAGCGGTCACGCGCCGTTACGGCTGTAATTTCGATTGCCCTGCCACATGTCGTTGCCAGCATCTCGTGACGATCCTGGAGGATTCGCACGAGCGAGGCACCGACGGTACCCAAGCCCGCAATGCCAATTTTGAGGGCATCTGCCATAGCCATTTCCTAACATGTGAGGGTCCCCGCCAGAACGGCGGGGCCGTTGCGGTAGGGGCGCGCGCCTGGCACGCCCCCGTCTTTTACCGATGCGCGTTGAGCGAGATGACGTTGTGCATCGTCTCGTCAGCCGTGGACAGGAACTTCTTGATATTGCGTGCCGCCTGACGAATGCGGTGCTCGTTTTCGACGAGCGCCAGACGCACATAGTCGTCACCCTGCTCGCCGAAGCCGATGCCCGGCGCTACGGCCACATCGGCCTTCTCTACAAGCAGCTTTGAGAATTCGAGCGATCCGAGATGACGGAACTTCTCCGGGATCTTGGCCCAGGCAAACATCGTGGCTGCCGGCGGCGGCACGTCGAAGCCGGCCTTGCCGAAGCTTTCGACCATCACGTCGCGACGGCGCTTGTAGATGTTGCGGACCTCGGCGATGTCGCTGCCGTCACCGTTAAGTGCCTGGGTGGCGGCAACCTGGATCGGCGTGAACGCACCATAGTCGAGATAAGACTTCACGCGCGTCAGCGCCGCGATCAACCGCTCGTTGCCGACGGCAAAGCCCATGCGCCAACCGGGCATGGAAAACGTCTTCGACATCGAGGTGAACTCGACCGCGATGTCGATCGCGCCCGGCACCTCGAGCACGGATGGTGGCGGCGCATCGTTGAAGTAGATTTCCGAATAGGCCAGATCCGACAAGACGATGATGTCGTGCTTCTTCGCGAATGCCACGACTTCCTTATAGAAATCGAGCGTCGCAACCTGCGCCGTCGGGTTCGACGGGTAATTGAGGATCAGCGCCAGCGGCTTCGGGATCGAATGGCGAACGGCGCGCTCCAGCGGCCCGAAGAATGTGTCGTCCGGCTCGACCGAGATCGAGCGGATGACGCCACCGGCCATCAGAAAGCCGAAGGCATGGATCGGATAGGTCGGATTAGGGCACAGGATCACGTCGCCCGGCGCGGTGATCGCCTGAGCCATGTTGGCAAAGCCTTCCTTGGAGCCAAGGGTGGCGACGACCTGCGTGTCCGGGTTCAGTTTGACGCCGAAGCGGCGGGCGTAATAGGCGGCCTGGGCACGACGCAGCCCGGGAATGCCCTTCGACGACGAATAACGATGCGTGCGCGGGTCCTGAACGGCCTCGCAGAGCTTGTCGACAATCGACTGCGGAGTGGGAAGATCCGGATTGCCCATGCCGAGGTCGATGATGTCAGCACCGGCCGCTCGCGCGCTTGCTTTCAAACGGTTGACCTGTTCGAAAACATAAGGCGGCAAACGCCGGACTTTGTGAAACTCTTCCATCTCCAAACCTCGTTTGGCGCACGTATCCGCCAGCGGTTGGCCGTCGCGAAAACATGCGCTTTGGTGAACGGCCGTCATTGCGGCCATTGAACGCTTTGCGTCCAAATCACCTGAAACGCAAGTGCTAATTCGTGATCTGTTTCAACGTGTCGGAGCCGTGGTCTTCGGCAAGCTTTCGCATTTCCTTCATGCGACGCTGATACTCCGCTTCGGAGATGGAGCCGGATTTGCGCGCGGCACCGAGCGCGGACAGCCGCGCCTGCATATCGGCGGCTTCCTGATTGGTCATCTGCTGCGTTGCCGCAGGCTTCTGACCGTAGACGGAGGGATAATTTTCGAAATCGGTCTTCTGGCTGTTGCAGCCCGCAAGCGTGCCGAGGAGAATGATCCCGGCAACCCAGGTGATGGAGCGCTGTTTTCCGACGGCGAGCATACTGGCAAAGACCTCTGTTTTCGTGGCGCGACGATGCGCTAGCCCTTGTAATCATTTTCGGGCAGAATGTAAAAATACAAAACAAACAAGATGCTGTGGAGGAAACCGGGTGACAGCAGACAGGAATGCCGAAGGCAAGGACGGCTTTGCTGGCTTCGACCCGAAGTCCGTTGAACCCTACATCGTCAAGGATCCCGAAGGCCTCGCGGTCAACCTTGCCCGCGCAATGGAGCAGCTCGGCAAGGCGGCCTCAGCCTGGCTTGCGCCGCGCGAAACCGGCGAAAAATCCGACGTCTTCTCCGAACCTGTCACCGACATGGTCAAAACCCTCTCCAGGGTTTCCGAGTATTGGCTTTCCGATCCACGCCGGACGCTCGAAGCCCAGACCCATCTGATGGGCAGTTTCTTCGAGATGTGGTCTCGAACCTTGCATCGCATGTCCGGTGATGTTGTCGCCACCGATCCCGTGAGCTTGCAGCGCACCGACAAGCGCTTCGCCGACGAGGACTGGGTAAAAAACCCGTTCTTCGATTTCGTCCGGCAGGCCTATTTCATCACGTCGGACTGGGCTGACAAGATGGTGCGCGACGCGGAAGGGCTGGACGACCACACCAAACACAAGGCTGCCTTTTACGTCAGGCAGATTTCGAGTGCGCTCTCTCCGACCAATTTCGTCACCACCAACCCTCAGCTCTACCGGGAAACGGTTGCGACGAGCGGCGCCAATCTCGTCAAGGGCATGCAAATGTTTGCCGAGGACGTGGTGGCCGGTCGCGGCGATCTCAGGATGCGCCAGACCGATACCAGCAAATTCGCGATCGGCGAAAACATCGCGATCACCCCCGGCAAGGTGGTCGCGCAGAGCGACGTCTGCCAGGTGATCCAGTACGAGGCCTCGACGGAAACGGTGCTCAAGCGTCCGCTGTTGATCTGCCCGCCCTGGATCAACAAGTTCTACGTGCTCGACCTCAACCCGCAGAAATCCTACATCAAGTGGGCGGTCGATCAGGGACACACGGTGTTCGTCATCTCCTGGGTCAATCCGGACGAGCGGCATGCGGCCAAGGATTGGGAAGCCTATGCCCGCGAAGGCATCGGCTTTGCGCTCGACACCGTCGAACAGGCGACCGGCGAACGGGACGTGAATGCCATCGGCTATTGCGTCGGTGGAACGCTATTGGCCGCAACACTGGCGCTCCATGCCGCAGAGGGCGACGAGCGCATCCGCTCGGCAACGCTGTTTACCACCCAGGTCGACTTCACTCACGCCGGTGATCTCATGGTCTTCGTCGACGAAGACCAGATCAGCCAGATGGAAGCCAACATGCGGGTGGCCGGCTATCTCGACGGCTCGAAAATGGCGACCGCGTTCAACATGCTGCGCGCCTCCGAACTGATCTGGCCCTACTTCGTCAACAACTACCTCAAGGGGCAGGAGCCCCTGCCCTTCGACCTGCTCTACTGGAATTCCGATTCGACCCGGATGCCGGCGGCCAACCATTCGTTCTACCTGCGCAACTGCTACCTGGAAAACCGTCTGTCGAAGGGCGAGATGATGCTGGCCGGCAAGCAGGTATCGCTGGGTGACGTCAAGATCCCGATCTACAACCTGGCAACCAAGGAAGACCATATCGCTCCGCCGCGCTCCGTTTTCCTCGGCAGTTCCTCCTTCGGTGGCAAGGTCACATACGTGCTTTCCGGCTCGGGCCACATCGCCGGCGTCGTGAACCCACCGGACAAGGGCAAGTACCAGTTCTGGACCGGCGGTCCTCCCAAGGGAGAGTTCGACGATTGGGTCAAAACGGCCACGGAGACCCCCGGGTCCTGGTGGCCGCACTGGCATCAGTGGATCGAAAAGCTGGACAAGAAGCGCGTGCCCGCGCGCAAGCCCGGCGGCACGCTCAACACGCTGGAAGAGGCGCCCGGCTCCTATGTGCGCGCCCGCGCCTGACCAAAGTGTGAACAGATCTTGATTTTCGATCGGCCACTCGTGCCCGCCACGCTCGTGCAGCGCTACAAACGCTTTCTATTCGACGCTCTCCTCGCCGATGGTACGGCATTGACCGGCTCATGCCCCAACACCGGGTCGATGCGCGGACTGACGACGCCGGGTTCGCGCATCTGGATGTCGGAGCATGATAGCCCGACGCGCAAGTACCGGCAGATGCTCGAAATCGTCGAGGCGGATGGTACGCTGGTCGGCATCAACACCGGCCTGCCCAACCGTCTGGCGGAAGAGGCCATTCGGCTCGGACTTGTCGCCGACCTTCATCTCTACGAGAACCTCGCCCGCGAGCAGAAATACGGGCGCAATTCGCGAATCGACATTCTCTTGAGCGACAGCCTGCGCGGTCTTGCCTATGTCGAGGTGAAGAATGTGCATTTCAGTCGCAACCCTGGCGTGGCCGAGTTTCCCGACAGCCCGACTGCACGTGGCGCCAAGCACCTCGAAGAACTGGGAGACATGGTCGAAGCCGGCCATCGCGCGATCATGGTCTACCTAGTGCAGCGCAGCGATTGCGATCACCTGCAGATCTGCCGCGACTACGACCCTGTATATGCCGCTGCCTTCGATCGTGCCATGACCAGAGGTGTCGAGGCCTATGCGGTGAAATGCCTGGTATCGCCCTCCGAGATAGCACCGATCGGCTTGATCGCAATCGATGAGGCAGGTGCCAGCGCTATTCGCAACTTCGCCTGAGTTACCGATTTGGCACGCACGGCATCGCCAACCCTTAGCAACCTGCAACATTCTACGGATAGGCGCAGGCATTGATCCGCGTTAGGCTTGCCGATCTGCTTAGCGGAAGATCGCGGCTGCGAAATACTGTGCGCTGCGCCCTATATCAGTCCCTCAAGGTGCACGGCAGTGGACGAGGCTGCCCCTGCTGGATTATGAAATTCGACAGGAAACAACTGAAAGTTCTGGAATGGTGACTTACATCGAGGCAGGGGCCGCGCCCTATAAGAACACCGGCGTCATCCGCCTCTACGGACCGGAGGGGTTCGAAGGTATGCGCAAGGCCTGTCAGGTGACGGCGCGTTGCCTCGACGAACTGGTGTCGCGCGTTCGGCCCGGGGTGACGACCGAGGAGATCGACCGCTTCGTCTTCGAGTTCGGCATGGACAACGGCGCGCTTCCGGCAACGCTGAACTACCGCGGCTATACCAAGTCGTCCTGCACCTCGATCAACCACGTTGTCTGCCACGGTATTCCGAACGACAAGCCGCTTCGCGACGGCGATATCGTCAATATCGACGTGACCTATGTGATCGATGGCTGGCACGGCGATTCCAGCCGCATGTATCCGGTCGGCGAGATCAAACGTGCCGCCGAGCGGCTTCTCGACGTGACGCATGAGTGCCTGATGCGCGGCATTGCCGCCGTGCGTCCTGGCGCCCGCACCGGCGCGATCGGCGAAGCCATCCAGGCCTATGCCGAAGCCGAACGGTGCTCGGTCGTACGCGACTTCTGCGGACACGGCGTCGGCCGGCTTTTCCACGACGCTCCCAACATCCTGCATTACGGCCGCGCCAACGAGGGGCCGGAACTGCGCGAAGGCATGATCTTCACCATCGAGCCGATGATCAATCTCGGTCGCCCGCACGTGAAGGTGCTTGCCGATGGCTGGACGGCGGTAACACGCGACCGTTCTCTCTCGGCGCAGTACGAGCATACGGTCGGCGTCACGGCTGATGGCTGCGAGATCTTCACGCTCTCGCCGGCCGGCCTCTTCAAGCCTGACATGGCCGCCATGGGCGCCGCATGAAGAAAAACTCCCGCTCATCCGCAGGCGATGCGACGCAGCCGGCGGACGAACGGTCGTTTTTTGCGGATCTGCAGCCGCAGGACGCGCATGTCTCAGACGCGGCAGCTCAGGCGGTCGAGGCGCACTATCTTGGCCACCGTGATCGGCTGCGAACACGGTATCGCGAGCACGGCGACGCCGCGCTTGCCGACTACGAACTCCTCGAAATGCTGCTGTTCCGGCTTATCCCGCGCAAGGATACCAAGCCGATTGCCAAGGCGCTGCTGACGCGCTTTGGCACGCTTGCCGGTGTATTCGGCGCACCGCTCCCGTTGCTGCAGGAGGTCAAGGGTGTTGGCGAATCGGTCGCGCTCGACCTGAAGCTCGTCTCGACGATCGGGCACCGAACGCTGAAGAGTGACCTGCGCAAGAAGCACATTCTCTCGTCCTGGTCGGCGGTGATCGAATATTGCCACGCGGCTATGGCCTATGAGACCAAGGAGCAATTCCGGATATTATTCCTCGACAAGCGTAATGCGTTGATTGCCGACGAGGTCCAGCAGACGGGCACGATCGACCACACGCCTGTCTATCCGCGCGAGGTCGTCAAGCGCGCACTCGAATTGTCGGCAACCGCGATCATCCTTGCGCATAATCACCCCTCAGGCGACCCCACGCCGTCGCGGGCGGATATCGACATGACCAAGCTGATCGTCGAGACAGCCAAGCCGCTCGGCATTGCGGTGCACGATCACATCATCATCGGCAAGGACGGCCATGTAAGCCTGAAGGGGCTGCGCCTCTTCTAGAGCGTTTCCGATTTGGACGGAATCGCACAAACGCTTTTTTACGCATTTCCTGATGGAAAACCGCTTCGCACTTTTCCTGGAAATGCTCTAGCCGCCGGGCTTTGCAATCAAAGCCATCGGGCGCGGCGGAAGAAGCGATACAGCGTCAGGCAGAGCCCGATGATCACGGCCAGCACCACGAAATAACCGTAGCGGAATTTAAGCTCCGGCATGTCGTCGAAGTTCATCCCGTAGATACCGGCAATTGCCGTCGGCACTGCAAGGATAGCTGCCCAGGAGGCAAGCTTGCGGGAGATCTCCGTCTGCTCGGATTGGCCGATCATCAAGCTGGCTTCAAAGGTGAAGGCCAGAACCTCGCGCAACGCATCGATATCTTCCTGCACGCGGCGGACATGGTCGGTCACATCGCGAAACAGCGGTTGCAGTGCCGCCTCCATGCCGGGCAGATCGATATGCTCGTGCCGCCGGCAGACATCGACCAGCGGCACGGCGGCATTGCGAAGCCTGAGCAGGTTGCGCCGGAGCAGATAGAGCCGTTCGATATCCGCCTTCTCCAGCCGTTGGCGAAGCAGACGATCCTCGAGCCGTTCGACTTCCTCGTGAATGGCCTCGATTACCGGCATGTAATTGTCGACGATGAAATCGAGGATCGAATACAGGATATAGTTCTCACCATGAGCAAGGGCAGCGGGTGACGCTTCGCATCGCTGCCGCACGGCCATATAGGAGGTCGAGGCGCCGTGGCGAACCGAGACGACGTAGCCGCGCCCGACGAAGAGATGCGTTTCGCCGAACGCGATTTCGACTCCGACCATATGAGCGGTGCGGGCAACGACGAAAATCGAATCGCCATAGATCTCAAGTTTAGGACGTTGATGCGCCTTGCAGGCGTCTTCGATCGCCAGGTCATGCAGATCGAACTCGCGCTGCACCTGGCGAAGCAACGCAGCATCCGGTTCATGGAGACCGATCCAGATGACGGCATTCGGGCGGTTTCGCCATTTGCTCGCATCTTCCACCTGAATGTCCTGGATGCGCACGCCGTTTTCGTAGACCGCAGCGGCGATCACGCCCTGCCTGTCCTCCCCATGCGGCGGTTCCGTGGTGCGCGAATAGTCCGAGCTTGGCTCGTTCATCAGGTCGAACGCCATAGAAGACCTCCCATGCCCGCATGAATTCCATGCACCGGTATGCTATTGGGTCATCGAGCATACGCGTATTTCGTCATATTCGCACCCAACAGGTTTCAAAGACGAAAACCACTTCATCAAACTGTGCGATTGACGATATAGACGCATGCGAGCGAGACTTTTCGCAGCGCACAACGATTCTTCCTTTTTTACGGAAATGCCCATGAACCAGTTCGATCTCATCGTCGTCGGAAGCGGACCCGCCGGCCGCCGTGGCGCCATCCAGGCCGCCAAGCTCGGCAAGAAGGTTCTCGTCATCGAACAGGGCAAACGCGTCGGCGGCGTTTCCGTGCACACGGGCACGATCCCGTCGAAGACCCTGCGCGAAACGGCGCTCAATCTCTCGGGTTGGCGCGA
Organism: Ensifer sp. ENS11; assembly: GCF_014851895.1. NCBI lineage: Bacteria > Pseudomonadati > Pseudomonadota > Alphaproteobacteria > Hyphomicrobiales > Rhizobiaceae > Ensifer > Ensifer sp. ENS11. The sequence continues at coordinate 112,235 of NZ_JACVAN010000015.1, forward strand.
ACGCGGCTTTTACGGCCGCTCTTACCGCGTCAAGGAGGAGATCAGCGCCGAGGATCTGCGCCAGCGACTGATCATCACCCTCAATCATGAGGTTGAGGTTCTCGAACACCAGTTTGCCCGCAACCGCGTGCAGCAGATGCGCGGCAAGGCAAGTTTCGTCGATCAGACCACGCTTGAAGTGGTCAAGGACGACGGCGAGACTTTGCTCGTTTCGGCGACCAGCATCATGCTTGCCGTCGGCACGAAGCCATTCCGTCCGGACTACATGCCCTTCGACGGCAAGACCGTGCTCGACAGCGACGAGCTGCTCGATATCTCGCAGTTGCCGCGCTCGCTCGTGGTGATCGGCGCCGGCGTCGTCGGCATCGAATATGCGACGATATTCAGTGCGCTAGACACGCAAGTGACGGTGATCGACCCGAAGACGACGATGCTCGACTTCATCGACAAGGAGATTGTCGAGGACTTCACCTATCAATTGCGCGACCGCAACATGAAACTCCATCTCGGGCAGAAGGCGGAAAAGGTCGAACGGCTCGACGATGGTAAGGTTCTGCTGACGCTCGACAACGGCCGCAGGATCGTGACCGACATGGTGCTCTTTGCCGCCGGCCGCATGGGCGCGACCGACACGCTCAATCTTCCGGCCGCCGGGCTCGAAGCCGACAGCCGCGGTCGGCTCAAGGTCAATCCCGAAACCTTCCAGACCTCAGTGCCCAACATCTACGCCGCCGGCGACGTGGTCGGCTTCCCGAGCCTTGCCTCGACTTCGATGGAACAGGGACGCATTGCTGCTCGCGTCGCAGTCGGCGCCATCGCCATGGAGCCGCAAAAATACTTCCCTTACGGCATCTATGCCGTTCCGGAAATCTCCACCTGCGGCCTTTCAGAAGAGGAGGTCAAGGAGCGCGGCATTGCCTATGAATGCGGCATTGCGCGCTTTCGCGAAACCTCGCGCGGCCACATCATGGGGCTCGACTCCGGTCTTTTGAAGATGATCTTTTCGCTAAAGACGCGCCGCCTGCTCGGCGTGCACATCCTCGGTGAAGGCGCGACCGAGCTGGTTCATATCGGCCAGGCCGTGCTGAACCTCAAGGGCACCGTCGAGTACTTTGTCGAGAACACGTTCAACTATCCGACGCTTGCCGAAGCCTACAAGATTGCCGGCCTCGACGCCTGGAACCGCATGGGCGAGATCAAGCCGACGGCTTAAAATGCCGCGAGGCCGGCCAGGTCGGCCCCGAACAAACCGCCGCGAATCAGATAGCCTCGCCGCCCTGACGTCGCCAAATCCGGCCACTTGAGAACGGCATCAAGTGATCGGCCTGGGCTTCGTTTTCACGCATACGGCCCGAATATGCTGCGCATCGTCGGGCCGTGTTTTGGCGAGCGATTGAGCATGGCACTACGCATCCTCTCCCTGAATGCCTGGGGCGGCAAGCTGCATGCGCCGCTGATACCGTATCTTGTCGAAGTCAACGCAGACATCCTGTGTCTGCAGGAGGTCGTGCGCTCTCCGGAGACGAGGTCAGAGTGGCTCCTTTACCGCGATCGCGATGTCGAGCTGCCGCAGCGCGCCAATCTCTTCGACGAGATCTGCGCAGCCCTGCCTGATCATGACGGGTATTTCTGCCCGACGTCGAGAGGCGAGCTTTCCGATGGCGATCGTATGGTCCATTCCGAATTCGGATTGGCGACATTCGTGCGCAAATCCTTTCCCGTCATCGGCCAGGCGCTCGATTTCGTCCATGGCGAGTTTTCGCCCGACGGTTGGGGCGAACATCCGCGCGCCCGAAATGCCCACTGCCTCCGCCTCTTCAACTATGAGCATGGCTTTTCCATAACCATCGCGCAGATGCACGGCCTGCGGACCACGAACGGCAAGGGCGACACGCCGGAGCGGCAGGCGCAGGCGGATGCGCTGGTACAACTTATCGGCCGCATTTGGCCCGGAAACGAAAGGCTCGTCGTCTGCGGCGATTTCAATGTCCTGCCTGAAAGCGCAACCTTTGCGGCGCTCGGCAGTCTCGGCCTGTCCGATCTCGTCACCGGTCGAGGTCACACGGATACACGCACATCGCACTACGGCAAATCAGGGCGTTACGCCGATTACATGCTGGCCACGCCGGATGTCGATGTCATCAGCTTCGACGTTGTCGAACAACCGGAAGTCTCGGATCACCGGGCGTTGCTGCTCGATCTTCGGTAAAGCAAAACGTCTCTGTGCACCCACCACGCACGACAAACATTTCCCCAACAGAAAAGGCCCCGCCGTAAACGGCAGGGCCTCAATTTGTAAGCAATCGAAGAAGTGATTACTCGGCGCTGTCGTCAGCAGCCTTTTTCTTGGCCGGAGCCTTCTTCTTCGGAGCAGCGGCTTCTTCGCCTTCAGCGGCGTCAGCCTTGGCAGCGGCCTTCTTCTTGGCCGGAGCCTTCTTGGCAGCCTTGCCTTCGGTTTCTTCGTCGTCAGCCGTCAGCTCTTCCTTGGAAACCGTCTTGTCGGTTACCGAGATCTCGGAGAGCAGGTGATCGACAACCTTTTCTTCGAACAGCGGAGCGCGCAGCGAAGCGGCGGCACCAGGCGTGTTCTTGAAGTAGTCGAGGATCTGCTTTTCCTGGCCCGGGAACTGGCGGAGCTGTTCGAACAGCGAACGCTGCAGTTCGTCGTCGCTGACCTGAACGCCGGCCTTTTCGCCGATTTCCGAGAGAACGAGGCCGAGGCGAACGCGACGCTCAGCGAGCTTGCGGTATTCGGCGCGTGCTTCTTCTTCGGTGGTTTCTTCGTCAGCGAAGGTCTTGCCGGCCTGCTGCAGATCGGTGTTGATCTGACGCCAGATGTTTTCGAATTCGGCTTCGACGAGGCGCTCCGGCGTATCGAACTGGTAGAGTTCGTCGAGCTGGTCGAGGATCTGACGCTTCACCTTCTGGCGGGTCAGCGAGCCGTACTGGCTCTCGATCTGGCCGCGAACGATTTCCTTCAGCTTGTCAGCCGATTCGAGGCCGAGCTTGGTGGCCAGTTCGTCGTTGATTTCGATGTCCTGGGCCGAAGCAACGTCCTTGACGGTGATGTCGAAGGTGGCTTCCTTGCCAGCGAGGTTCGCTGCCGGGTAATCGGCCGGGAACGTCACGGTGATGGTCTTCTCGTCGCCAGCCTTGACGCCGACGAGCTGCTCTTCGAAGCCCGGGATGAAGCGGTTGGAGCCGAGAACGAGTTCTGCGTCTTCGTCCTTGCCGCCGTCGAAGGCTTCGCCGTCAACCTTGCCGAGGTAGTCGATGGTGACGCGGTCGCCGTTGGCGGCCTTGCCCTTCTTCGATTCGTAGGTGCGAGCGCTTTCAGCGATACGCAGGATCTGCTCGTTGACTTCGTCTTCGGCGATCTCGACGACTTCGCGCGTCACCTTGATGCCGCTGACGTCCTTGAGTTCGATCGCCGGGATGATTTCGTAAGCGACGGTGAACTCGAGGTCAGCCTCAGCGTTGAGGATCTTGTCGGCTTCGGACTCGTCCTCGGTCATCGCGATTTCCGGCTGGGTCGCCGACTTCTCGCCACGGCCCGAAAGGATCTCGGTCGGCTTTTCGCGGACGATCTCGTTGACGAGATCTGCCATGATCGACTTGCCATAGACCTTCTTCAGATGCGCGAACGGCACCTTGCCCGGCCGGAAGCCGTTGATCTTCACACGGTCCTTCACTTCGGCCAGACGCTCGTTCATCCGAGCTTCCATGTCCTTGGCCGGGATAACGACCTTGAGTTCGCGCTTCAGCCCTTGAGCGAGCGTTTCGATAACCTGCATGTTCAAACCTTCATTTCACGTTGACTGTGCTCTTCCCCTTAGAAAGGTCTGGCGAGCACGTGAGCCGATCCATTTGCCGGGAGTGGCTTTACGCAGTTCCGTAACCGTTTTGCAAGCAAAATGGCACTCCAGCCCCCTTCATCATAGCAGAATCCGGACTTTTGGCGCGATGCTTGTCTTGGTGCGGGTAGAGAGACTTGAACTCCCACGCCTTGCGGCACCAGAACCTAAATCTGGCGTGTCTACCAATTTCACCATACCCGCGTTCAGACAATCGCACCGCCTGATCGTATTCCCGCAAGACCAACCAACGGAAATACCGCAGATAGAATGGGCATGCTGAGGTTCAGGGCTTTCCCGAGCGCGGCGTCTCTATATCACTCGTTTTCGCGGGATCAAAGGGAAAATGCGGTTACCCACGACAGATCGATCCGATCCCGCAGCAAGCGGTCAATAGAGCGTCTCTTCGTAGACAGGCGTGCCTTCGACGGCGATCTGCCTTATCTGTGCGCGCCCCGCATTATTGACGCGAACATTGACCGAAAGCGCCTCGGCATTGCGCGCTTGCTCCAGCACCCGGCCCTCGCCCTCCGGAACATAGAATCGCTCGATGCCATATGCGACGTTTATCGATGACGGGTTTTCACTCGACGAAGGGTAATAGGTGAACGGTTGCGATTGAAGCACGACACTGTCATCCGTCGGCGCAAGGGGCTTGAAGGACGCTTGCGCCGCACCCCAGAAGCCGTCCGGTTGTTTTGCCAGACGCACGAAAACCGTCGCTTCCGCCGGCGCCGTCGGCAATCCGTCCTTGAAAAGTGCCGGCGGCAGCCAGGAAATGTCATAGCTCAGGATGACGTAGTCGCCGCGCAGCAGATCCCTCGGATCAACCGGCACGGTCTTCAGCAGGACTTCCTTGCCGTTGCGCAGGATCGAAGCCCGGCTTTCGACCATGTAGCCAAGCGCTGCCGTCTGAAGGACGGCGGCAATCAGCGCGGCGATGAGCGGCGGCAACCAGCGACGCTTTGGCGAGAGACCAGTCATGGCGAAACCTCCTCGCGTCGCGTCCGCATCAGGCGCCCTTCGATCCGGATCACCAGCCAGGCGATCGCCGCCACCAGCAGGCCGGAAATCAGGAAGAAGCCCGAGGTTCCGAGCATTGAGCCCAGCGTCTCGAATGCGAGATAGAGAAGTTCACCAGCAAACGCCGCATAACCGAGGTAACGCACTGCCCCGTTCTGCGCGCCGGCAAGTGCGATCCCAAGCAGAGCGACGATGAGCACGGCCGCGCCGGCGGCCACTTCACTGGTCAAACCGTCAGCTTCAAACTGCAGCACCGAGAAACCGATGAGTGCCAAGGCGAAGGAATAGAATGCGGGCGCGGAGCCGGCTTCAAGCGCGATGGGGCGAAGCGGCGAGCCCGGCATGGCTGCCGCAAGGAAGGCGACAATGCCGCCGCCTGCCAGCGTGCCGGCAAAACCCAAGGACGAGTTCTCGATATAGAGCCAAATCAGCCATCCCGTGACGAGAAGATAGGCGAGGTGCCGCGCGCGACCTGCATCCGTCACACGCACCAGAATGACCACGAGGATGGCGAGCGCCGGGACGAGCCAGGTCTGCCATTCGACGATATCGCCAAAACCGCCCTCCGACAGCAACGTCAGGAAATAGGCCCAGGCCAGCCCGCCGCACACTGTTGTGACAGCCGCCGATCGAAAGGCGAGCGCCGTCACGCAAGCGCCGGCGATCCAGAGCAGGATCGCATCGGCTGCATCACCCGAGAGATGATACATCTGCCCGACCAGGGCAATGCCGGCACCAAACGACATCGCCGCCAGCACCAGAGCCGCCGCGGCCAGGCCGCCATTGCCTCGCCGGAGAAGCAACGCACCGGCAAGATGAAAGCCCCAGATCAAGGCGACAATACCGATCAGGCGGGCAAGACGCGGCAGTGCTTCCCAATTGGCCGCGACAAGCAGCAGGACGGAGGCCGACAGCAGCAGGGCGGCGAGCACCAGCAGAACACGCCCCGCCCGAAAGGTGGATTCGCGACCATCATACTCCGCAAGCATCTGTCGCGCGGAAGCCTCCGGCAGAAGCCCCATGCCAACCCAATGCTTGAAGTCCTTTTCCAGACGACCGCGATACATGCTGCCCCACCTCCTTCGGCGGCCCTGCCCTTGAAGACAAAAACCGAGGCGCTTACCTAATCACGCAATGGCGGAAAAACACAACCATTCGATCGCTCGGACCAGACGTTGGTCCGCCAGGATCTGACGGCTTGCGCAATGCGCATATCTTCCATGCGGATATTGCACTGCACAAATCGATTTAAACACCCTATATTCAAATCATCAGAAGCGAACGAAGGCAAACAGCCAAGCGGACGCTAGCGGCAATGGTCAACCGCCCCGGAGTGCCGGGAAAGACCCGGACGAAAGTTCGATGGAATTCGGAGCGGCGCACTCCTCCTCCCAGCGCCCCTCCGATACGATTGGCAACACTCCTCCTCCCAGTTGCCAATCACCTTCAATGACGCTCGCTGGACCTCCTCCCCCAGCGGGCGTTATTTCTTTTCAGCCCCCCCGTTTTTCATCCATCGCGACCAAGCGAAGCAATTGCACAATATTTGCGCAGATATCTGTCGACTTCACATCGAGGTATGCGCCGCATGCATAGGTGCCATGAGGCAACTGATCTACCCAAATTCGGCAGACTGAAGTACCTTCAACTCATCGATCGGGGCGGCGCACTCCTCCTCCCAGCGCCCCTCGATTTGGATTGGCAGCACTCCTCCTCCCAGTTGCCGATCAGAATAAAACGACGCTCGCTGGATCTCCTCCCCCAGCGGGCGTTGTTTGATTCAGCCATCCTCTTCTCTCTGCAGTCTCTTACGGTTCTGTCGGCATCCGGCAGCACATTGGTGGTATGGCGTCGACATCCCGGCCACAATGAGACTTGCAATATCTGCATGGGTGCGATGCAGCATTATCTCTGTAACTTCTGCTAAAATCGATTATATTTCGGGTCATCAGATGACGGCCAGCCGAGAGATAAGCGCTGGCACACGACCCTAGAAAGGATAGGATCATGAACCTCGCACGCTCTTTCAACAATTGGCGCAAGTATCGTCAGACCTGCAACGAACTCGGCCGCATGAGCGACCGGGAACTGAGCGACCTCGGCATCGGCCGCGGCGACATCCAGTACGTTGCACGTCAGGCCATCAAGTAATTCCAGGAGCGCTGCTTCGCGCAGCGCGCCGGACATTACCAACGCCCTCCGGTTCATTCCGGGGGGCGTTTTTCGTTGTCGAAATGCTGCCGCAAAATCACCTTCGCAATTGCGAAAGCGCGTCACCGATCGAGTTCTGCTTATAGCCAAGCAATCGTGCCTGGATTGAAGCTGGGAACCGCGGCGACACCGTCGGGCATCCGCGCAGAAAATAGCGCGATTACAAATCCTTAACGGGCCGCGCACGCACTTTAATCAATCTTTAAGTGATGGCGCGTTTTCGAGCGGGTGCAAATGTTGCCCAGCAATTTGGCGATGCACTGCACAAATGCATAGCAGCTGCATTTTCTTTGCACTCCACCTTCCAATTAGACAAGCGTATAAGAACCTCAACGACGCAGACAGATGGCTGTCGCGACAAACCGATCTTGAGGAAAAAGTCATGAACCCGATTCGTATCGCAAAAAGCTGGATTAACTACCGCCGCACCGTTAGCGAGCTCGGCAACCTGTCGAACCACGCTCTCAATGACATCGGCATCACCCGCTACGATATCCGCAACATCGCATCGCGTTCCTTCCGTTAATCGGAACGAACGACCAGACTTCCAAGACGGCGCCTTCAGGCGCCGTTTTCGTTTGTTCCCGGCGCAACGACGGTTGGAACGACAGGACGAGCATGGTAGGAAGCCGACCATGAGCAAAGACACCTCCTCCCACTCTCCCATTCATGTCATCGGCGGCGGCCTTGCCGGCTCCGAAGCGGCCTGGCAGATCGCCGAGGCCGGCGTTCCGGTCGTGCTGCACGAGATGCGCGGCGTCCGCGGCACCGATGCACATAAGACGGACGGCCTTGCCGAACTCGTCTGTTCCAACTCGTTCCGCTCCGATGATGCGACCAGCAATGCCGTCGGCGTACTCCACGCCGAAATGCGCCTTGCAGGCTCGCTGATCATGAAGGCGGCCGATGCCAACCAGGTTCCGGCCGGCGGCGCGCTTGCCGTCGACCGCGACGGCTTCTCCGACGCCGTCACCGCGGCGATCGACGGCCATCCGCTGATCACCGTGGTACGCGAAGAAATCCGCGGCCTGCCGCCGAAGGAATGGGACCTTGCAGTAATTGCAACCGGTCCGCTGACAGCGCCTGATCTCGCCGAATCGATCCGCCAGGAAACGGGCGCTGATGCGCTTGCCTTCTTCGACGCCATCGCGCCGATCGTCTATACCGAGACGATCGACATGGACATCTGCTGGTACCAATCACGCTATGACAAGGTCGGCCCCGGCGGTACGGGCAAGGACTATATCAACTGCCCGATGAACGAAGAGCAGTACAACGCCTTCATCGACGCACTCGTGGCCGGCGACAAGACCGGCTTCAAGGAGTGGGAAGGCACGCCTTACTTCGATGGCTGCCTGCCGATCGAGGTGATGGCGGAGCGCGGACGCGAGACGCTTCGCTACGGACCGATGAAACCGATGGGGCTCACCAACGCCCACAATCCGACGGTCAAGGCCTATGCCGTCGTCCAGCTTCGTCAGGACAATGCGCTCGGCACGCTCTACAACATGGTCGGTTTCCAGACGAAGCTGAAGTATGGCGCGCAGGCGGAAGTCTTCCGGATGATCCCCGGTCTCGAGAACGCCGAGTTCGCGCGCCTCGGCGGCCTGCACCGCAACACCTATATCAACTCGCCGACCCTGCTCGACGGCACACTAACTCTCAAGTCGCGGCCAGGCCTGCGCTTTGCCGGTCAGATCACTGGCTGCGAGGGTTATGTCGAGAGCGCAAGCATCGGCTTGCTGGCCGGCAGGTTCGCCGCGGCGGAACGCAAGGGTGAAACTTTGGCTGCACCGCCGGCAACGACGGCCTTCGGCGCGCTGCTCAACCACATCACCGGCGGTCACATCGTTTCCGACGACGAGCCGGGCAAACGTTCGTTCCAGCCAATGAACGTCAACTTCGGCCTGTTCCCGCCGCTGGAACCCGGCGCCATCATCAAGCCCGAAGGCGCCAAGCGCTTCCGCGGCAAGGAAAAGGCCGCAGCGAAGAAACAGGCCACGGCCGCCCGAGCGCTCGGCGACTGCGCCGCCTGGCTGAACGGATGCGCCTGAGAGCCAAACATTTCCTCGCAAACCGGATCCACTCCGGTTTGCGAGGGCTTTCCTTTTACAGAACTAAACTGATGTCATGAATGCCCGCAGCGTTTGCTAGCGGAGCGCCGGCTATTCGCTCGCCTGCGCCGAAGACGGCACATTTGCCTCGTCTGCCGTAAACTCGGACTTCGGGCTGAAACTGCCCAACAGCCACAACGATACCTCGGCCGCCTCGGCAGCGTTGTGAAATTCGAACGCGTTGTCGAGATAGGCGAAATCAGGGAAATGGACAATCAGACCGCGGCCGCTGTCCGAACTGTTGACCCGGACTTTTCCCGGCTGAATGACGTGGCAGACATAATGCGTGCCGTGCGACTGGATGAAACCAGCCTTGCCGTCATGCAGCCGCAGAAAAATTGCCTTGCGGTCCGCCGTCGAATGAAGTGCACGGATCGCTTCGTCCGGAAAGGCGCGCCCGAACTCGACCATTGCCGAGCCAGCATCCGGATCGTCCCAATCCCGCTCGGCCCGTGCGTTCATCCACATGTAGAAGGCGCCGGCGAGAATGGCGATGATGATGAAAAGCAGCCAGAGCATCAGACAGGCCCCCTAAGTCGGTAATGAGTCGATAGGGTGTGTTTATACGATGCGAGCCTTGCGCCAATTTGACCAGCCTCGTGCCGTGGCTAGCTGGCCTACAACATGCCGCGCAGGTCTCGGCACCAAAGCGCGCCGCCATCTTTCGCTAACGTTTGACTTCGCTTCAAGCTCTGGTTTTTGTGCAGGTCGTTATAGCAAAGCCATTGAACACATTTGCGCGGCCGGCTTCAAAACCGCTTGCGCCTGCTCGCCCACCACATCCACCACTGCCGCCGCCATTGCGCCGGCCTTATCGGATTGCGCAGCAACTCTGCGCCGACAGCATCCGCGCGATTGAAGATCGGCTCGGCGAGGGCCAGGGGAACGAAGGCGGCGAAATTGTCGGGTGAGATCGTGTCGAGCCGGGCGCGCGCCTTGGCCAGATGATCGCGGCCGAAACCGGCGAAGGCCCGGATCGCCCGCCCGATTGCTTGCCCGTCTTCTCCGGCGAGCAGCGCTTCGCGGTCAAGCCCGGTTGCTCGCAGAAGCTCGGCCGGCAGATAGACCTGGCCGCGGCGGGAATGTTGCGGCAGGAGCAGAAGCAGGCCTGCGACGGTCTGCGCGACGCCGGCATGACCGGCTGCCTCCGCAGACCTTGCGGCGTTCTGCGGATCGAGGACGAGCGACGACAGCTGAATGAGCGCCGAGGCGGTCTCGCCGGCGTAACCTTCGAACGCCGCCCTGTCCTCCATCGGATCATCGTAGAGGTCGAAGATCCGTGCATCGATCATGTTCTGAAATACAGCGATCGGAAGCCGATGCTTACGAATGCACGCGAGCAACGCCCGCGCGAGCGGATGCCCCTCGCCCGTCGCCGCTTCGTTCTCCAACAGCTCCCGCCACCATTGCATTCGGATTTCACCGGGGATGGGCTCGTGCACGAGTTCGCGAATGCGGGCGAGCTCGGCGTTGAAGGCATAGAGCGGAGCGAGTGACGGCTGGCTGGCCACCGGCGCCAGCAGACAGGCGAGGTAACGGTCGCGATCCGTGTCCCTGAGGTCGGTCAGGATCTGGGCATCAATGTCTTGCACGCAAGTCTTCCCCTGGCCGCGATCAGACGGCAATCAGCGCGACGGCGACCGCACGCGCTTCGGCCAGCATCACGTTGTAGGTTCTGACAGCTGCTCCCGTGCTCATCGGATCGGACGAGATGTTCAATGCACGCAGGGCCGTTTTCAGCTCGGCCGGCAGTTGCCGGATATCGAGGCCGGTGCCGACCAACAGCACCTCGATGTCACTCGCTTCGTCCAGCACGCGCTGGAACTTCTCGACCAACAACGGATCGCCTTCAACAACGTCCCACGCATAGACGCCCGATGGCAGCATCAGCACGGAGCCGCGGTGCGACATATCGGCAAAGCGGAAGCCGCCATTGCCATAGGCATCGATCGGGGCGCGCCCCGGAAAATGCGCTTCGCGGATCTCGATACCCTTGGGCATTTCAGACTGAACCCTTTGCCGTTTGCGCCGCTCCGGCGCCCGGGCCGGAGGAATTCTCCCCGCCCTGGAAATGGTCCGTCCGCTTGCGGAAGAGAATGAGGATCGGACCAGCGATATAGATCGAAGAGATCGTGCCGACGATGACGCCAAACAAGAGGGTAACGCTGAAAGAGCGGATAAGACCGCCACCGAAGAGGTAGAGCGCCGCCAGCGCCAGCACCGTCGTCAGCGCCGTCAGGATCGTGCGCGACAGCGTCTGGTTGATCGAGGCGTCGATCAACACCGACAGCGGCATCTTCTTGTAGCGGCCGAGGTTCTCCCGGATACGATCATAGATGACGACCGTATCGTTCAGGGAGTAACCGACGATGGTCAGAACGGCGGCGATGCTGCCGAGATTGAACTCGATGCCGGTTATCACCAGGAAGCCGATCGTCAGCAGCACGTCGTGCAGGGTTGCGATGATGGCGCCGAGCGCGAAACGCCATTCGAAGCGCAGCCACACGTAAAGCAGGATCGCAGCAAAGGAGACCGCAAGCCCAATAGTGCCGGCGCGCGTCAATTCGCCCGAGACAACCGGACCGACGACTTCGACGCGCTTGAACGCATATTCGTCGCTGAGCTCTGCCCGGATGACGCCGATCGCGGTCTGCTCGGCGTTGTCGCCGGCTTCCTGTGACGGCACGCGCACCAGGACATCGTTACCAGAACCCAGATGCTGTACCTGAACTTCGCCGAGGTTCAACTCATCGAGCCGCACGCGCAGATCGGCGATATCGACATTGCCGGCCTTGCTTTCGAGTTCGATGATCGAGCCACCCTTGAAGTCGACCCCCAGATTGAGACCGAGACTTGCGAGCAGCAGTACGGAAGCAACCGACAAGGCGGCCATGACGATGAAGACCGGGTTGCGGATCGCCATGAAGCGGATGTCGAGATCGCTGAAGCGTCCCGTACGAATACCCTTCGGCAGATGCTGCGCCTTCCAGCCGCGCAGCCAGGCCTTGGCGATCCTGCGGGTGATCGTGTAGGCGGTAAACAAGGTCGTGAAGCTGCCGATCGCAAGCGTGACGGCGAAGCCGCGCACGGGACCAGACCCAAGGTAGAAAAGGATCGCACCGGCAATCAGCATCGTTAGATTGGCATCGAAAAGGCTGCTGAACGCGCGCGCAAAGCCCTTGTTGACCGATTGGACCAGCGGTTGACCACCGCGCGCTTCCTCGCGGATGCGCTCATAGATCAAAACGTTGGAATCGACAGCCACGCCGATGGTCAGAATGATTGCGGCAATACCCGGCAATGTCAGCGTCGCACCGGTGAGTGAAAGTGCGGCGATGATCAAAATGAGATTCACGGCCAGAGCCGCGACGGCGAAGATGCCGAAGACGCCGTAGAAGAAAATCATCGAAACAGCGACTGCAACGGCAGCGATGAAGCCGGCCTTGAGGCCGTCACCGATCGCGTCATCGCCCACGCCCGGCCCGACGGTCCGCTCCTCGACGACAGTCAACGTCGCCGGTAGTGGCCCGGTTCTGACGAGGGCTGCGAGATCGGTGGCACCCTCCTCCGGCAGATCGGCGGTAATGATTGCCGTATCGCCCTTGACGGCAGCCGCAAGTGTCGGCGCAGCGACGACCTGGTCGTCGAGAATGATCGCGACTTTCTGGTCGGCGCCCTTTGCCTGAAGTGCGGCAACACGGCCGGTTGCCGCCGGTGTCAGCTTGATCGCGACCGACGCCTCGGCACTTGTCGCGTCGATATCCGGCTGCGCGGCGGTGAAGTCTTCGCCCGACAGCAGCCGGGTCTTCTCGACGAGATAGGGTATCGGCGGATCGTCGAAGGAATAAAGAACTTCGCTGCCGGCCGGCGGCTGCGCTTCAACAGCCTGCTCAACGGGCACGGCGACATTCAGCATCTGGAAGGAAACGCGGGCGCGCTGGCTAAGCAGGTCCTTCAGGCGCTGCGGATCCGCCAGACCCGGCACCTGGACGATAAGCCGATCATCACCCCGGCGCTGGATCAGGGGGTCTGCCACCCCGACTTCGGCAATCCGGCGCCGAACGACGTCCATGGTCTGTGCCAGAGCCTGCGACATCCTGTAGTCGATGCCTTCGTCGCTCAGGCGAAGGCGGATCAAGTCGTCTGCCTCGGCGCTGTCGAAGGCAAGTTCGGTAACTTCGTCGCTGACCAGACCACCAGTTTCCACCGGTGCCATGAGCGGAGCAAGCGCCGCACGCGCTGTCGGCAACTTGGCTCGGTCACGAACCCGCAGCGAGATCAACTGACCTTCGCCCGACAGGCCGAAATAGGCAATGTCGGCATCGCGCAGCGCTTTGCCGACATCATTTGTCACCGCTTCAAGCCGCTCGGCGAGAATGTCCTCGCGCGAGGCCTGCAGCATGAAATGCGAGCCACCCTGGAGGTCGAGCCCCAACGCCACCTGACGGTGCGGAAGCCACGAAGGCAGCGCATCCGCCTGTTCCTTCGTCAGGAAGTTCGGCATCGCGAGCGCGACACCCAAAAGCACTGCCAGCCAAACAAGAGCGCTCTTCAACGGCTTCAGATTGGACATGCCTCAAACGCTCCGTTTCCCGGACACATCCGGTTGTGGCTGGACTTCGATTATTCCTTTACGGGTTCGCCCTTGACGCGAACTTCCGATACGCCGCTGCGAACGACGCGAATCTTGATGCCTTCGGCAATTTCGACTTCCAGCTCGCTATCGTCGACCACCTTCGTCACCTTGCCGACGATGCCGCCGCCGGTCACGACCTGGTCACCGCGACGGATGTTCTTCAGCAGCTCGTCGCGGCGCTTCATCTGTGCACGCTGCGGGCGAATGATGAGGAAATACATAACAACAAAGATCAGCAGGAAGGGCAGAATGGACATAAGGATGTCCGCGCCGCCGGTCGACGGGGCGCCGGCTGTCTGCGCAAAAGCTTCGGTAATGAACATCGATCACTCCTTGAGTTCAAAATATGCGGCGGTTCCTCCGCGCCAAATCGGCCGGAATATAAGGGCGCGCAGCCGCAATGCAAAGCGACGGCACCCGTATCCGTTCCAGTGCCTCTGACATAATTTGGGCAAGAGGAGAACCCCCTCTCCCACCCAGTGCGGCCTTTTCCAGCGCAAACCTGCGTGCTACCCGGTTAAACCGAAGCCAAGTGACTGATTCAGCAAGCGGAGATGGACCGATGAGTGAAACAAAGATCGACGTTCTCATCAAGGAAATGCAGAAGCTTTCCGCGGCGATCGAACGCATCGCCGGCCCCGCTGCCGCTGCCAACGATTGGGACGCGGCAGAGTGCTTCGTCTGGGCGCCGGCAAGCCACCACTTGCAGCCGGTCAAAAGACCGAACCGGATCGAACTGTCGCTGATCACCGGCGTCGACCACGTGCGTGATATCCTGGTCGACAACACGTTGCGCTTTACCGAAGGTTATCCGGCAAACAACGTGCTTCTGTGGGGCGCGCGCGGCATGGGGAAATCCTCGCTGGTCAAATCGGTTCACGCACAGGTCGCACGCGATACGGGCATCGCCGTGAAGCTGGTGGAGGTTCACCGCGAGGATATCGCGACGCTACCGGCGCTGATGGAAATCCTGAAATCCGCGCCGGTGCCGGTGATCGTTTTCTGCGACGACCTTTCCTTCGACCATGACGACACGTCCTACAAGTCGCTCAAAGCCGTGCTCGACGGTGGCGTCGAGGGGCGTCCGACCAACGTATTGCTCTACGCCACGTCCAACCGGCGTCATCTTCTGCCGCGGCACATGATGGAAAACGAGCAATCGACCGCCATCAACCCATCGGAAGCAGTCGAAGAGAAAGTATCATTGTCGGATCGCTTCGGACTGTGGCTCGGCTTCCACAAATGCAGCCAGGAAGATTATCTGGCGATGATCGACGGCTATGCGGCTCACTACGGCCTTGCGGTGGACAAGGATATTCTGCACGCCGATGCGCTGGAATGGTCGACGACGCGGGGAGCAAGGTCCGGCCGCGTCGCCTGGCAGTTCATTCAGGATCTGGCCGGTCGCCTGCGCCACCGGCTGGAAGGCTAAGCCGCCTATTCCAGGAACGTGGCCGGGTTCACGGCGCTGGCGTTCTTGCGCACTTCGAAGTGGACTTGCGGCTGGCTTGCGCGGCCGGTCATACCGGATGCCGCTAGCGTCTGGCCGCGCTGCACCTTCTGGCCGCGCTGGACTTTCAGTTCGGAAGCATTGCCGTAGACGGTGACCGTGCCGTCGTCGTGACGGATGAGAACGGCGTTGCCCAGTTCCTTCAGGCTGCTGCCGGAGTAGATGACCACACCATTTTCAGCTGCCTTGATCGGCGTGCCCTCGGGCACGGAGATGTTGATGCCGTCGTTGCGGTTGCCATCGACATTGGCGCCGTAGCCGGCAACGACCGCGCCGCGTACCGGCCAGCGATACTTGCTGATACCCGTCGACTTCGGCGATTCCTCGTCAACGTCAGGGGTCTTGCTGGCGACTTCGGACACGCTCTGCTTGGCAACGGGAGGCTGGTACTCGGCGGGCTTGCTCTTGTCGAGCGCGGCGACCTGACCTTCGGCTTTCTTGGGCGGAACCGATGCCGTCTTCACCTGGTCGGTCGCTGCGCCCGGCACCTTCAACGTCTGGCCGACACGGATCGATTCTGCCGTCAGGCCGTTGGCCTGCTTGAGGGCGCCGACCGAAACACCCGTTGCCTTGGCGATACGATTGAGGGAATCACCCGGCTTGACGGTGTACGAGCCGTTGCCGCTGCCCTCGCCCGTCGAAGCGACCTTGCCTGCAGCAACATCCGTCTTGCCTGCACTCTTATCGCGGGACTGCGACTGACCGGGCAGGATTGCGACATCGCGCTGATCGGTCGGCAAGGGCGATGGCTGGCGCTTGCTGCCATCCAGATCGGTCATCGTGTTGGACGCGGCAGCCTTCGCGGCACTGCTCGCAACACCGAAGGTCGGGATCACCAGGCGCTGACCGGGCTCGACCTGTCCAGCGGTCTTCAATCCGTTGGCCTTCAGGATTTCCTTTTCAGGAACACCGAAACGCTTGGAGAGAATGGACACACTGTCGCCCTGGCGAACCATGATCGAGGGAGCATTCTGCGTCGTCCAGCCGCTCTTGCTCGCAGTATCGTTGACGGCAGCGGGCAATGCCTGACGCGTGGCCGTGGAGACCTGCTCGACCTGGCGTGCGGCTGGGAACGGTTGCGGATCAATACGCTGGCTGGAGGCCGCCGTCGGATCGGCGAGGGTCGAACGCTGCACGCTCATCGGCGTCGAGGCGGCGCGGGCGCTGGAGACCGGCGTCGACGCCGTATTGACCGGATCGTAGCCACCGTTCGCCGCGGGATAAGGCTGCCCGAGAGCCGAGTTGCGCGTATCGGCCGGAGAGACAACAGCCATCTGGCCGCTGTCGACATCGCCGCGCGGTACCGGCGTGGTATTTCTCTGAATTGAGCTGGTCGTCAGCGTGTCCGATCGCGAAAACAAGCCGTCGAAACGGCTGGCGTCGGAGCTGCACCCTGTGGCAACGCCTGCCAGCAAAACTGCTGCACACAGGCGGATCGTGGACTTTCCAACCTTGGGAGATACAAACTGACGCATGACGCTTACCCACTCCGAACGCAACTCGATGTGGGATGATTAAAGCGTATTAGAGTTACCGCACGGTTAAGGGCGACACCACCAAAGACCTAGTTTGACAGAATGCTAACCATAGACCGGTGCAAAGGCTCGCCTTAGCGGCGCTGCAAACTTAGATCAGTTCGGAATAGAGGCGTTCGATCTCGGAGACGGCACGCCGCTCGGTTGGCTCGCCCTCATAGCTAATGCTTGTCAGATCCCAGGCAAAAATCTGGCGTCCAGCCGGCGCTGCGGGAGCTTCCGACTGCGCAGTCTTGTCTTCCTCGAGAAGCACGCTCACCAGCGTCTGGAACGTCGTCTCTCCATCAAGGCCGCTTGCCTGATCGTATTCGAGCGAGCGTAGCCCGGCGACAGCCGCCTCACGCGTCCCGAAATAGCGCAGGCTATGCTGGTCCTCGGACCGCAGGCCATCATAGTACTCGATGAAGCCCTTGTAGTAGCCACTGTGATCACCGGTCTCCAGGAACTTTCCGAACGCCTGGTATTCCCGCAAGGCCAATTGCGGCGACAGGCGGTTGTTCCACTCGTCGCGCGTCAGGGCCGGTTGGCCGTCGGAGGATCTTCTGTTCTGACTGAGATAAAGCAGCGCATCGGCGGAAAGCGAAATCCGCGGCGTCGGATCGAAGAACGTGGCCTGCATCGCCTGAGCGGCATTTTCATCCTTACCGCCTGCGCCGGATTGCCCCGCCGCACGGCCGGCAAGGTTGCCCAGTCCATCGCCTGATGCCGCGGCCGTCAGCCTGTTCGCAATCTGCATGTGCCGTCTCCGTCAACCGCACGACCAGATCGCCTTTCCGAACCGCATAGAAATTCAGCGACTCGCAAGGCCAAACCTTTCGTGCAGCCGAAGGCGTATGGCGCGAAGCTTGCGCGAAACTGGAGAGATTAGGATTTTGTTAACCAATAGACGGTCGTCGGGGCGATCCGCCCGCCCTCATCACGTGGCCACGACGAGGATCTCTGCGTCGCACTTTTAAAAGAGCCGCCATGCCTACTGCATGTTTTCTTAAATCGCATTCGATTTAAGGATAAAAACATGCAGCAATTCAAAGTGCTACAGCGACCTTTGCGCGTCTAATAAGACGCGCGGCGCTGTAGTGTCCTGAGACGTCACGATCCGTGAGCACGGCTCTGACGAGCCGCGCCATGCTCCAATTCCCCCACATGAATGTGCATGGTTGGGCTCCAAGCCGTAGCGGGACAGCACAGATCACGCAAGTGGGTTGCTAACCTAGAGGTAAGACGCCAGTTGCGGAACGATCGGAAGGTAAGGCGCGTCGAACAGATCCTCACGATCGAAGCGGCTGCCGGTGCGGCTGACACGAACGATGCGACAATGCGTTTCGCTCATCATGATCGGAACGACCAGCGTTCCGCCGGACACGAGATGGTCGGAGAACATGCGCGGCAGGCTGTTGAACGCAGCGGTAATCAAGATGCGATCGAACGTGCCCTCGCCCGGTACTCCGGCACTGCCATCGGCATGGCGGACGATGACATTGCGCACACCCGACTTTTCCAGGCTTTTCTGCGCAGTGGAGACGAGTGTCTGGTAGCGGTCGATTGTCAGCACGCGCTCGGCGATGCGGCCCATCACTGCAGCGGTAAAGCCGCTGCCGGTTCCCACCTCGAGGATGCGCTGCCCGGACTTGAGGTTAAGGCAGTGCAACAGCCGGACGGCGAAGTCATAGCCTTCCATGAACGAGCCGCAGTCGAGTGGGATCGTCCGCTGCGAATGAGCGTCCGCCTGGAACTGCGGCGGCGCGAAATGGCCGCGCTGCGTCTGCTCGACCGCGTTCAGCAGGCCCTGGTTGCTGATGCCTTCGGCGCGCAGCCGCAAGACCATCGCCGCAAAGCCTTCCTGTTCCGAAACACGTCCGCTCAAGCGACGGTCCCTTCGCTCAAGGCCCGTGCCAGACGGTCCTGCACTGAATAGTCGGTCAGGTCGAGCTTGAGCGGCGTCACCGAGATCCGGTTTTCACGAAGCGCGTGGATATCGGTACCGGCGCGAAAATCACCGAAGCGCTCGCCAAAACGCAGCCAGAAGTAGGGAAAGCCGCGACCGTCGGCACGCTCGTCGATGGAAAGACCGAAGTCGAGCTTGCCTTGCGAAGTCACTTCGGTGCCGGCGACGGCATCGGCGGAGCACTTCGGGAAGTTGAGGTTGAGCAACGTACCATCAGGAAGATCAACTGCCAGCAGGCTGCGGATCAACGCAGGCGCGTGACGCTCGACCACGTCCCAGGCCACCGCCTCGCCGACGACGTGGCTGTAGGCCTGGCTCAACGCCATGGAGCGGATGCCCTGCAGCGTTCCCTCGATCGCACCGGCGACGGTGCCGGAATAGGTGACGTCGTCAGCCATGTTGGCGCCGATATTGACGCCCGATAGGACGAGATCCGGCTTGCTGTCCAGCACCTTGCGCACAGCCATGATCACGCAATCAGTCGGCGTGCCCCTGAGCGCAAAACGCTTCTCGGAGATCTGACGCAAGCGCAGCGGTTCCGACAACGTCAGCGAATGGGCAAGACCGCTCTGATCGGCCTCGGGCGCCACCACCCAGACATCGTCGGAAAGCGTCTTGGCTATCCGCTCGAGGACCGCAAGGCCTTCGGCGTGGATGCCATCGTCGTTTGTCAGCAGGATCCGCATTGCGATTTCTTTCCCGTCAGGCAGCTTTTTCGATACGTTTCTGGCCGCCCATATAGGGAAGCAATACATCCGGCACCGAAACCGAGCCGTCGGCGTTCA
This sequence comes from Ensifer sp. ENS11, assembly GCF_014851895.1. NCBI lineage: Bacteria > Pseudomonadati > Pseudomonadota > Alphaproteobacteria > Hyphomicrobiales > Rhizobiaceae > Ensifer > Ensifer sp. ENS11. The sequence goes on from NZ_JACVAN010000015.1 coordinate 131,848, forward strand.
GGTAATTTTCGATAACGGCGATCAGGGCGCGGCCGACGGCGACGCCGGAACCGTTCAGCGAGTGAACGAACCTTGTGCCCTTGTCTTCCTTGTTGCGGTAACGCGCATTCATGCGCCGCGCCTGGAAATCGCCGCAGACCGAGCAGGACGAAATCTCGCGATATGTGTCCTGTCCCGGCAACCAGACCTCGAGATCGTAGGTCTTGCGGGCGCCAAAGCCCATGTCGCCGGTGCAAAGCGTCATCACGCGGTAGTGCAGACCCAGACGCTTCAGCACTTCTTCGGCGCAGGCAGTCATGCGCTCATGCTCGGCAACGGACGTCTCGGCATCGGTGATCGACACGAGTTCGACCTTGTTGAACTGGTGCTGGCGCAGCATGCCACGCGTGTCGCGGCCCGAAGAACCGGCCTCCGAACGAAAGGACGGGGTCAACGCGGTAAAGCGCAACGGCAGCTTTTCGCCATCGAGGATCTGCTCGCGCACGATGTTGGTCAATGGCACTTCCGCCGTCGGGATCAACCAGCGATCGTCGGTTGTGCGGAACAGGTCTTCGGCAAATTTCGGCAGTTGGCCGGTGCCGTACATCGCATCGTCACGCACCAATAGCGGCGGCTGTACTTCGGTATAGCCGTGCTCTTGGGTGTGCAGGTCGAGCATGAACTGGCCGAGCGCGCGTTCGAGCCGGGCGAGCTGGCCCTTCAGGATGGTGAAGCGGGATCCGGCAATGCGCGCGGCTCCCTCAAAATCCATCAGCCCGAGCGCCTCGCCGACTTCGAAATGCTCGCGCGGCTGGTGGTTCCAGGTGGGTTTGGCACCGATAACCCGTGTCACGACATTGCCCGCCTCGTCCGAACCAACAGGGACGTCGTCGAGCGGAATATTAGGAAGACGCGACAGGGCGTCGTTCAGTTCGGCTTCGACCTGGCGGCTCTCTTCCTCGAGCGCCGGCATTGAATTCTTCAGTTCGGCAACTTCGGCCTTGAGCTTTTCGGCGAGCTCATTGTTCTTCTGTGCCATGGCCGCGCCGATATCCTTCGACGCCGCGTTGCGGCGCGACTGCATGTCCTGCAGCGACTGAAGGATTGTGCGGCGACGTTCGTCGATGGCGATCAGCGACGCAGACGATGGTTCCGCGCCCCGCTTCGCCAGGGCGGCATCCAGCACATCGGCATTCTCACGGATCCATTTGATATCAAGCATTGTCGTTCCACGCGTTTTGCAGGTCACGGCGCGGAACCGTCGAATGCTCAGCCCTTTGCGGGGCCAACCTCTTCGGAAGTTTCTTCCTGCGACTGGGCAGCCTCACGCTTGAGCGCATCCGCTGCCCGCTGTCTCTCGACGAGTCGCGCCGTATAGATCGAAATTTCGTAGAGAAGGATGGCGGGCAGTGCAAGGCCGATCTGGGAGACTGGGTCCGGCGGTGTCAGGACGGCCGCGACAATGAAGGCAATCACGATCGCGTATTTGCGCTTCTCGGCAAGTCCCTGTGCGCTGACGAAGCCAACGCGGGCCAGAAGCGTGGTGACCACCGGCAGCTGGAACACGAGGCCGAAAGCAAAGACCAGCGACATGATCAGGCTCAGATATTCCGAGACCTTGGGCAGAAGCTGGATTGCAACATGCCCCTCGTCACCGCCCTGCTCCATCGCCAGGAAGAACCACATGACCATCGGCGTGAAGAAGAAATAGACGAGCGCGCCACCGAGCAGGAACAGGAGCGGCGAGGCAATCAGGAACGGCAGGAATGCCGCACGCTCGTTCTTGTAGAGGCCGGGGGCGACGAACTTGTAGATCTGCGACGCGATCACCGGAAAGGCGATCACGAGAGCGCCGAACATCGCCACCTTGATCTGGGTGAAAAAGAACTCCTGCGGAGCAGTGTAGATCAGCTCGACATTGCGTTGATCCATCCCGGCCCAACCGACCGCCCATTTGAACGGCAGCACCAGAAGGTTGAAGAGACCCTTGGCAAAGTAGAAGCAGACGAGAAAGGCGATGAAGAACGCGCCAACGGCCCACATCAGCCGCTTTCTGAGCTCGATCAGATGTTCGATCAGCGGCTGCGGCCGGTCCTCGATATCGCCGCTCATACGTCACCTTTCTTGCGCGTTGCCGCGCGTGTCTTTTGTGTTTTTTCTTTCGGCTGCTCTGCCTCGACCTTGGAAGGCCTCTTTGCAGCCGTCTTGGCGGGTGCAGATTTGGCGGTTGCCGCCTTCGCCGGTGAGGCCTTCTTGGGCGCGGGCGTAGCGTCTGCCTTGGCCTTCGTTACCCGTTTCGGCTTTGCCGCAGGCTCAGAAGCTTCGGCACGCTGCATTTGCCGGCTGGCAGAACCAATCGCCGCGGCCGCAATGCTGTTGGCTGGCTTTGCCTCGGCCGCGCCAACGGCAACCGGTTCCACGGAGGAAACTGGCGGCTCTGCAGCGGATACGGGCGCCTTGTCTGGTGATGCGGCCTTCTGGAGATCGGATTTGATCTCGTTGCCGATCTGGCGCAACGGGTTCATCGCGTCACGTAGCGCATTTGCCGGATTGAGGCTTTGCGCGTCGCTGATCGTTTTACGGACGTCTTCGAGATCCGCCTCACGCAACGCCTCATCGAATTGCTGGCGGAAATCCGACGCCATGCCGCGCAGCTTCGACGTCATGCGGCCAAAGGCGCGCAACATCGGCGGCAAATCCTTCGGTCCGACAACAACGATCAGTACGATGGCAATGACGACTAGCTCGGTCCAGCCGATATCAAGCATTCGATATGTCCTGCAAACCCGTGGTGCGGCCGGCCGGGAGGTAATCCCAGCCTGGCCCTATCGGTGCTCGATCGTTAGCGAACTTCGTCAGACTTGTGATCAACAGTCTTGCCGTCGAGCGGCTTGTCGGCGGAAGCGACGTCGTCGTCGTTCATGCCCTTCTTGAAACTCTTGATGCCCTTGGCAACGTCGCCCATCAGTTCCGGAATCTTGCCGCGACCGAACAACAACAGCACCACGACCAGAACGATCAGCCAGTGCCAGATACTAAAGGAACCCATGCGTTTACTCCCTCTGAGCCTTCCCCGATTTAGGCCCTATTCGCGTGTCAATTTTCAGGCGCGCCACCAGCACAGCCTCTTTTCGCCACAGACCCTAAGATGTCGGAACATCTTTTTCAAACAGCAATATATCCCGCTCGTTAACTGAAAGCATTACATCGCGCAATCCTTGCGGCAATTGGTCCGCGCGGATACGGGCGCGCACGGTTCCATCGCAGCCCGCCACAGCCAGTTCGAGCAGTTCGACAACGCCGATGAAACGGCGCGAGACGATCCGCGCCTGTATGTCGCCTTCGTCCTTGCCGACACGCAGCCCCGAAAGCCGCACGGCCACGGAAAGGCGCTGGCCATCGCGGTACTTGCTGGCATCCACGCCGCCGAGCGGCGTATCGACGCGACCGTTGCGCACCTGGGCGTCGAACACGTTGATTTCCGAAAAGAAACCGGCGGCAAACAGGTCCCGTGGCTCTCGATAAAGCTCGTCGGCGGTGCCGACCTGGACCAGGCGCCCATCCTTGAGCAGAGCGATCCGGTCGGCCATGCGCATCGCTTCCTCGGCATCATGCGTGACGACGATCGCGGTGGCACGCGTCTCTCTGAGGATGGCGAGCGTATCGGCGCGGATCGAATCCTTGAGCCGCGAGTCGAGCCCGGAGAACGGTTCGTCCATCAACAGCACAGCAGGCCGCGGCGCGAGCGCACGGGCGAGCGCCACACGCTGCTGCTCGCCACCCGAAAGCACATGGGGATAACGATCTCCGTAATGCGAAAGACCGACCCGTTCCAGGGCTGCGTCGGCCTGGATCAGCGCTTCTTTCTTCGGAAGCGCCGTCAGCCCAAAGCGAACATTGTCGCGGATCGTCATGTGCGGAAACAGCGCAAAGTCCTGGAACATCAGACCGACACCGCGCTTTTCCGGCGGCAAGAAGACCGACGGGCCAGAAATCTCCTGGCCGTTAAGCAGGAGGCGGCCGGCGCTTTGCATCTCGATGCCGGCGGCGATCCGCAGCAGCGTCGTCTTGCCGGAACCGGAGGGGCCGAGCAGGCAAAGGACCTCGCCGGCCTTGGCCGCCAGGCTGACGCCCTTGATAGTCTCCTTGGAATGGTAGTTGTGGTGGATATCCTCGAATGTCAGGCTCGCCGCGAAAGATACGCCCGCCGTCCGTCGCGTTGCCATGACGGGCCCGTCCTGCGTATCTGAAACCATGCTGCGTATTCCTTGACACCGGTGGCACCGCGGCGACCATGCCGGGTGCAGGCTCGATGGAGAAAGCCGATATCTCCAATCAGGTTTTTTAATCGGCCTCTTCGCCCTTCGGAGTCAAGAGCCCCAGTTCTTCCAGATCGAGCTGGGTGATCGGATCCTCGTTTTCCGCCAGGTCATCTTCGCCGACGGGCACGGGAATATGCAGGTTGGACGGAACGCGGCCGGAGAGAAGCCCCGCTCCCTTCAACTCCTCGATGCCAGGCAGGTCGCGCAGTTCCTCCAGGCCGAAGTGGTCGAGAAAATCGCGTGTCGTTCCGAAGGTGACCGGACGCCCGGGCGTGCGGCGGCGGCCACGGAAGCGGACCCAGCCCGCCTCCATCAGCACATCGAGCGTGCCCTTGGATGTCTGCACACCGCGAATGTCTTCAATTTCGGCGCGGGTAACCGGCTGGTGGTAGGCGATGATCGCCAGAACCTCTAGCGCGGCGCGCGACAACTTGCGAACCTCCTTCTCATCCGTCTGCACGACGAAGGACAGGTCGGCGGCCGTGCGGAACGCCCAGTGATCGGCCACCTGCACCAGATTGACGCCACGGCCTGCATAAAGCGCCTTCAATCGCGCCATGATGCGCGGGACATCGGCACCGCGCGGCAGGCGGGTGGCGATGTAAGCCTCGGAGATTGGCTGCGCGGAGGCAAACACCAGCGCTTCGGCAATTCGCTCGGTTTCCTGCTCCATGCGCGGATCGAACACAAGGCCGTCGTTCTCGCCGTCTTCGTCTGTCACGTCCGGGAGGTATTTCTGCGGCTCAGCCACGGGCTGCCTCCATATCGGCGAGCGTCGCCGCATCGATCGGGTTCGGCCCACGCCGCAGATATATCGGCGCGAACGCTTCTTCCTGGCGGATTTCCAGGCGCCCCTCACGTACCATTTCCAGCGAGGCGGCAAAGGAACTGGCGATGGCCGTCGCCCGCTCCTTCGGCGTCGTCATGTAACGCAACAGGAAGTGATCGAGCGCGGTCCAATCGTCCAGATGGCCGATCATGCGTGCCAGGATCAATCGCGCATCGGCGAGCGACCAGACGTGGCGCTTTTCGATCGTCACTTGCGTGATCGCTGTCCGTTGCCGCAAGCTCGCATACGCGGTCAGCAGATCGTAAAGCGAAGCGTCATAGTCCGACTTCCGCTCGGTGACGATATGCTCCGGCGCACCACGCACGAAAACATCGCGGCCGAGGCGGTTTCGGTTGATCAGCCGGGTGGCGGCCTCGCGCATGGCTTCGAGGCGCTTCAGCCGGAACGCCAGCGCCGATGCCATTTCCTCACCGGAGGGACCATCATCCTTCGCCTGCTGCGGGATCAGCAGCCGCGACTTGAGATAGGCAAGCCAAGCCGCCATGACGAGATAGTCGGCGGCCAGTTCGATGCGGATGCTGCGCGCCCGCTCGACAAAGGCGATGTATTGTTCGGCCAATGCCAGCACCGAGATGCGAGCAAGATCGACCCGCTGGCTGCGAGCAAGATGGAGGAGTAGATCGAGCGGGCCCTCGAAGCCGGCGATGTCGATGACCAGCGCCTCTTCGTGCAATCCGCGCTCCGCAGTCTCGTCCTGCCACAAGGGATCCATCGGCGCTTTCGCCCCGGACCTGCCTTGCTTTTCACCCGCGTTGCTCACGACAGCCTGATCCTTTCCCGCCGGCCGTACCCGTCCTCAAACCGTCGCGAACAGGCTGTTGAATTCGGCACGTAGTTCCTGCTCGTTCGCATTATCAGGCTTGCGGAAGGCGGCCTCTGCGGCCCTTGCCCTGCGCAATGTCTCTCCGGCCAGAACCGGGACGACATCCGCTACAGCCTTCATCTCGTCCATTATGCCATGACAATGCAAGACGAGATCAAGTCCGGCGTCGATGATGTTGCGCGCGCGGGTGGACATGTCGCCGGCCAGCGCATTCATCGAAACGTCGTCGGACATCAACAACCCGTCGAAACCGATATGGCCGCGGATGATCTCACGCACAACCTTGGCCGAGGTCGTTGCCGGATTGTCCGGATCGATCGCCGTGAAGACCATGTGCGCCGACATCGCCATGACCTCGTCCTTCATGGCGATGAAGGGCAGGAAATCGCTCTTGGCAAGCTCGTCGAAGGTTTCGCTGACCACCGGCAGGCTGTGGTGGGAATCGACGAAAGTGCGGCCATGGCCGGGCATATGTTTCATTACCGGCAGCATGCCACCGGACTTAAGGCCTTCCGCCATCGCCCGACCGATCGCCGTGACACTCTGCGGATCGTGTCCATAGGCGCGATTGCCGATCACATCGTGACTGCCGGGAACCGGCACGTCGAGCACCGGCAGGCAATCGACGGTGATGCCGAACCGCATCAGATCGAACGCATGCAGCCGCCCCATCAACCAGGCCGCACGCAAACCGCCCTCGGCATCGCGGCGGTAGATCTCGCCGATCGCCGCACCATTCGGATACTGCTGAACAAGCGGCGGCCGGATGCGCTGAACACGTCCGCCTTCCTGGTCGATCAGCACGGGTGCCGCGGGATTGCCGATACTGTCACGTAGCGCCGCGACCAGATCGGAAATCTGCTGTTCCTCGCCAATGTTGCGGCCAAAGAGGATGAAGCCCCAGGGCCGCTCGCCATCAAAGAAGCTGCGCTCTTCGCTCGAAAGAGAAAGACCCTTGCAGCCGGAGATAAATGCTTTTGATTCGCTCATGCCAAAAGCATAATGCGCGGCTTGCCCACAGCGAAGCGAGAATAGCTATCGGTGCGCGTCATGCACAGACTACTGTCACTGAAACGTGAAAGGGCGCGGCATCTCTGCCGCGCCCCTCTGGGGATAATATTGCTGCTGTGACTACTTGGTCACGAGGCAGCTGCCACCAGCGCCCTTGTAGCGCGAGCAAAGCGCATTGGCCTCTTCGCGCGAACCGGCCGGGATGCGGACACGATAGTAGGTGCCCTTACCCGCGATCTCCGCCTTGCGGATATCCACGCCGCGACCACCGATAACGCTTCCGAACTTGTTCGAAAGGCTGTTGTAGGACTTCTTCGCTTCGGCCTCGGAGGGCAGCGACGCCACCTGGATGAAGTAGGTGCCAGCCGGCACTGATGCCGTCGAAACCTGCTGGGTATCCGTTGCAGGGTTGGCGGCGGCCTGCGTTTCCGCCGGACGTGCGCTTGCGCTTTCAGGTACGGCGCCAGCCACGTTGCCAGCCTGCCCGGTCGGGCGGGTCTGAGGCAGCGGTGCCTCAACGCCAGCGGCGTTTACCGTGGCGTCGCTCGCGGCAGCAAGTGCGACCTGGTCGGCACCTGCAAGTGCCTCGCCGGCTGCGCGAAGTTCGGAACCGGCGCCCGTGGCTGTCGCCTGGCCCTCAGTGCCCGACGCCGCAACCTGACCCGAAGCCGTTGCCGGAACCGGCTGGGTGTTGCCAGCAACTTCCGTCGCCGGTTCAGCAACCGGCTCTTCGCGGGCGACGAGCGTGCCGTCCGGCTTGACGATCATCGTGCGTACTTTTCGCGGCGCGACTGCGGGAGCCTTGTCCTCTTCCTGATCAGCCGGCACGGCAGCACCGTCACCAGGCAGAAGGCGGGCAGACTCCTCGTCCGCATTCGGTGAAGCACCCAGAGCATCCGCTTCATCGCTGCCGTCATTCGGCAGGTTTTCCGGTGTCAGCGTCCGCTGGACGACGTCCATCGGTTCCTCGGTCGAGGAGACGAGTGCCTCCTGCCGAGGACCCGTGCCCTGAGCACCGGCAACGCGGTCATAGACGGCCTTGTCCTGGTTCGGCACGGTCTTCCCGCCCTTTTCCTCGGGCACGACCTTTACCGGGGACTTGTCGGCGAGAATGATCTTCGGACCCTCGCCGGACGAAACGGCATCGCTGCCACCCATCCAGGCGTAGACGCCTGCACCACCGAGAATGATGATGCCGGCGACGCTTGCAGCGAGCAGCATTGTGCGCTGCGAGCGGCGACCGGAGCCGTATTCGTTATAAACACCGGCGTCGGCCTGGCCGGACATAGGCTGAGCGCGCTCGGATTCGCGCGGCGTGTTCTGACGTTCGACCATCGAGCGACGGAAGTCTTCTTCCATTGCCTTCTCGAACTCGTCGAAATCATCCATCGGTGCTGCGCCGAGCGATGCGGCCGGCTTGGCTGCCGGCGCGGAGCGTGCAGGTTCACGAGCCTCGACGGGGCGAGCCTGCGTCTCCCTGACGGATGGTGCCGGCGTCCCGAAGAGCTGGGCCATTTCCGCGTCGATATCGAGATCGTAGTCGGCGGGATAAGCGACCGGCTTTTCTGTCTCGATGACCGGCAGTTGCGGTACATCCATATCGGCGATCGGTGCGACGCCGGTATCGGCTTCAGCGATCATCGACGGATCGAACGGCAGAACGCTTTCAACCGGCGGCTCTTCGATTTCTAAGGGCGCAGCTGCGACCGACGGTGCTACGAAGGGCTCTTCATGCTGTACCGGCTCCTGCTCGATAGCGGCGAAAACCGGCTGCTGCACTGCGGCGGCGATATCCTCAGAAGCGTCGAATTCCGGAAGCTCCATTTCCATCGCCACATCCGAGAGCTCCATTTCGAAGTTCTCGATGTCGAAGCTCGGCTCGTTCTCCGGCTCGGTAGCCGGAAGAGCGGGCTCGACGACAGCCTCTGGCGCAACCGCTGCGGCCACCGGTGCGGCGGCTACAGGTGCTGCGGCAGCAGGGATCGACGAGACGATCGGACCAGCAAAGGCGCGCTGCTGGCCGGCACCCGAGGGCGAAGCGACCGGGGTGGCGCGACTGAACGTCGGCGTGAAGGGATAGGGGCTCTTCTTGACAGGTGGCGCAGCCACGACAGCCGGCTCGGCCCGCGCATGAATCGCAGGATGAGTGTGAACTGCAGCGGCGACCAGGCCGGTCGCAGCCGGTACCGGAAACCGCTCGATATCGGCAAGAAGCTCATCGACGGCGTTATCTGTTGTCGGCTCTGCCGCAACCGCAGCGACCTGCTCGATCACTGCCGGTTCGTACGAGTAGGCATTGTCCGACGCATAGGCGTTGCTGCCCTCGGCAGCCGGAGCCGGTTCGAAAGCCGGCTCTACGGCAACCGGAGCGACCTGCTCGATCACTGTCGGTTCGTACGAATAGGCATTGTCCGACGCATAGGCGTTGCTGGCCTCGGCGGCCGGAGCCACTTCGAAGGCTGGCTCGACGGACAGCGAGGCCTGCTCTGTTGCCAGTTGATCGGCGAAATCGGGAACGTCGAACGAAATGTCCTCGACCGGCGCATGCCATTCTTCAGGTGCACCAACGTGCTGTTTGATCGGCGCAATCTCGGCCGTCGGAGAAAGATCGACGTCACCGAGCGAGAGCTCGAGTTCGCGTTCCAGATCGAAGGTCGGCTCGACCGCTTCCGAAACCACGTCGTATCCCGTTACGTCAGTGATCGAAGTGGACGTCGCCTCGGGAACCGCAACGAATTCGGCGTGGCCGCGGTCGACTTCTTCAAGAGCGGCCTCTGGCCATGTCTCTGCGAGTTCGACCGGCTGATACTCCGGTTTAATCGCCGGCGCATCTTCGATTGGCGCCGATTCGGCCACAGCAAACTCGGCTGGCGCAAATTCAAGCACCGGCTCGACCTGCTGAAGCTCTTCTGCGGGCGCAGCTACAGTTTCAACTGGATCGTTGTCCGGCTGAACATCTGCCGCGCGCGGCGCATCATAGGTATCGAACTCTCGAAGGAGCTCTTCCTCGAGATCGAACGTCGGATCTTGCCGGACGGCTTCCTGGTGGCGTTGCAATTCCTGCAACTGCTGGACAGCCGGCCGGGCATCGTAGCCGACGATCCGGGCGAGTTCGGCCAACGGATCATCGTCTGCCAATACATCGAATTCAGCCGGCCCGCTTCGTGCGAATTGTTTGTCTGCCATGCTCTCCACTCACAATTGCCTGCATTCACTTGCCAGTGCATTGTGGGAAAATGGTGACAATACTTATCGCATTTCTTCCGGTGCAGAGGTGCCTGTAATGGACAGGCCCGACTTCAGTACGGAAGCGACAGCATGCACCAGCCCGAGTCTGGCAGTACTTAATTCTCTATTTTTATCGTTAACAAAACGTAATTCCGGATTCTCTTTACCTTTGTTCCAGTGTCCATGGAAGGCAGCGGCAAGATCGTAAAGGTAAAACGCGATGCGATGCGGCTCTTGCGCCAGTGCCGCAGCCTCCACGACGCGCGGATATTCTGCGAGCTTGGCGACCAGCTGCAGCTCCGCCGGATCGACGATCAGGCCATTGATTGCGCCGGCAAAATCGACGGTGGACAGGTCGAGTTCGGGGAAAGCGTCCGCAGCCTGACGGAAGACAGACCGGCAACGCGCATGTGCGTACTGCACGTAGAAGACCGGGTTGTCCTTGGACTGCTCTGTCACCTTCGCAAAATCGAAATCCAACGGCTCGGAGTTCTTCCGGTAGATCATCATGAACCGGACCGGATCGCGTCCGACTTCATCAACGACGTCGCGCAACGTCACGAAGTCACCGGAACGCTTGGACATCTTGACCGGCTCACCCTCGCGATAGAGCTTGACCAACTGGCAAAGCAGTACAGTCAGCTTCGACGCACCGCCAGACACCGCGCGTGCCAGCGCCTCAAGCCGCTTGACGTAACCACCGTGGTCGGCGCCGAGCACATAGATCATTTCGTCGAAGCCGCGGTCAAACTTGTCCTTGAAGTAAGCAACGTCGGCAGCGAAGTAGGTATAACTGCCATCCGACTTGATCAAAGGCCGGTCGATATCGTCGCCGACCTCGGTCGAGCGGAACAGCGTTTGCTCCCGGTCTTCCCAGTCCTCCGGCAGCTGGCCCTTCGGCGGTGGCAGCGTGCCCTTGTAGACGTGGCCCTTGAAGGTCAGGTCGTTGATCGCGGTGCGGATCTTGGCAGCGCCATTGGCATGCAGGGTCCGCTCCGAGAAGAAGACATCATGGGTGACGTTCAGGGCGGCAAGATCCTCGCGGATCATGACCATCATCGCATCAATAGTGCGCTCCTTGACCAGCGGCATCCACTTGTCCTCGGGCATCAGCCGCAGGCTCGTGCCGAACTCGTCGGCCAGCGCCTCGCCGACGGGTACGAGATAATCGCCGGGATAGAGGCCCGACGGGATCTCGCCGATCTCCTCGCCAAGCGCCTGCCGGTAGCGAAGGAAGGCCGAACGCGCCAACACATCGATCTGCGAGCCGGCGTCGTTGATGTAATATTCCTTGGTCACCTCGTAGCCGGCAAAGGTTAGCAGGTTCGCAAGCGCGTCGCCGACGACGGCACCGCGGCAATGGCCGACATGCATTGGCCCGGTCGGATTGGCCGACACGTATTCGACGTTGACCTTGCGGCCGGCACCGGTCGTGCTGCGGCCGTAGTCCGCACCGGTGCGAACCATCGCGGTCAACAGCTTCTGCCAGTAGGAGACGGAAAGCCGCACGTTGATGAAGCCTGGACCGGCAACGGAAACATCGGTGACCTCAGGGTCCTGCTTGAGCTTCTCGACGATCAGATCGGCAAGCGCGCGCGGATTCATGCCCAGCGGTTTGGCAAGCACCATCGCGGCATTGGTCGCGACATCGCCATGGCTGGGGTCGCGCGGCGGCTCGACATTGATACGGGCGAAGTCAAGTTCGGATCGCTTTTCTCGAACGACATCAAGCGTTTCGAGAATATCCTTAATTCTTGATTCGAAGTCCGTGAAGAGATTCATCTGATCCGTCCGCTTTTCCCGACAGAATATGGTCGGTGCAAAACTCAAAAGGAGGCCCGGTTCGGTTGAACCAAAAGCCTCCGGGCGGGGCGTCCCTACCGCAAATCGGGCGTATGGTCAAACAAACGGCGGTGGACACTGATGGCGAAGGTATCCGTCATTCCGGCCAGATAGTCGCCGACATGACGCGCCCGCGCCGGCTCGGCCATACCAGGGATCTGGTCGATCCAATAATGTTCGCGCATCAGCAAAGGGTCGGCCATGAAGGCGCGATAGAGATCGCAAACGATCGACGCAGCTCCTTCGCGCACCCGCATCACCTCGGGATGGCGATAGATCCGCGTCATCAGCAGTCTCTTGATCTGTTTGTCGGTCTCGCCCATCTCGTCCGAGAATGTCGCTATGACCCTACCAGCCTGCCTGACATCCATGGCACTTTCGGGCCTGATATCCCGGAGGCGCGTCTGCGCGACCGCAATCACGTCCTCGACCATCGCCGTGATCTGGCGGCGCATAATCTCATGGGTGAAGCGGCTCGCTTCAAGGCCGGGATAACGATCGCTGACCTCGCGCATCAGGCGGGCGAGAAACGGCACGTCCTCCAGCATCTCGAAGGTCAGGTAGCCGGACCTCAGACCGTCATCGATATCATGGGTGTTGTAGGCGATATCATCGGCGATCGCCGCCACCTGTGCTTCGAGGCTCGCAAAGCTTGCAAGCTCAAGGTCGTGAATAGCGCAATAGTCCAGGATCGGCTGCGGCACCGGGCCGTGGGTGCCCTGCCCGTCAAGGCTCAGAAGCGGCCCATTGTGTTTTACCAGCCCCTCCAGGCTTTCCCAGGTGAGGTTCAGGCCGTCAAACTCGGCGTAGCGCCGCTCGAGTTTGGTGACGATACGCAACGATTGGGCGTTGTGATCGAAGCCGCCATAGGGCTTGAGCATCTCATGCAGCGCATCCTCGCCCGTATGCCCGAACGGCGTGTGGCCGAAATCATGGACGAGCGCCACGCCTTCGGCGAGGTCCTCGTCCAGCTTCAGCGCTCGCGCCAGCGCGCGTGCAATCTGCGCCACCTCGATCGTGTGGGTCAGGCGGGTGCGATAGTGGTCGCCGTCGGCGGCGATGAAGACCTGCGTCTTGTGTTTTAGCCGGCGAAAGGCGGTCGTATGCACGATGCGGTCGCGGTCACGTTGAAAATCGGACCGCGTCGGGCTTGTCGCTTCCGAGTAGAGCCTGCCGCGCGTCGCCCAGGGATTCGACGCGAATGGCGCATGTTCACCGTAACCGAAGCCGAGCGCATTTTTGTCGAACGTCATTTCACACCTGCGTGGTCGCCCCATTGACGGGACATTCAAGCCTTCATACCTATAGTGAAAGCTACGGGAAAGCGTCGACCAAACATCGACCGATTCCGGAAGTCAAAGCAACGGTTTGGCGCTCGACATTAAAAGACATGTCGAAACCGGCCAAGTGCCGAATATGCAATGAAAACGAATCTCTCCGGTTCTTGACCCCGGCAGGAGGCAAATATGACACAGGAAACAGTGACCCTTTCCGACGCGGCCGCCAAGCGGATCGCCACCATTCTGCATTCGGACGGCCATAAGAATGCCATGCGGGTTTCCGTCGAGGGCGGTGGCTGCTCGGGCTTCTCGTACAAATTTGATCTGGTCGACGATGCGAACGACGACGACCTCGTGCTTGAAAAGGACGATGCCAAGGTCCTGATCGACAGCTTGTCGCTCGTCTATATGGGTGGCTCGGAGATCGACTTCATCGACAACCTGCTCGGCCAGTCCTTTCAGATAAAGAATCCGAATGCTGTCGCAAGCTGCGGATGCGGAACGAGTTTTTCCATCTGACCCAAGCGGGCGCATTCCCGTGCGCCGCTCATTGCTACAGATATGGCGATCCCAGCCAGAGCAGGCGGTTTGCCAAGCGCGCAGCTAAAGGCTGGGCATTCAAATCCTTTAGCGTCACCTCTTCCGCAGACTCCGCGATTGCGGCGATGCGGCTGCTGACATCGCGTGCGAAGCCGTCATCGAGCACTTCGAGATCGAATTCGAAGTTGAGGCGTAGCGACCGCGGATCGAGGTTCGTCGAGCCGACATAGGCCCAAGTCTCATCAACGGCGAGCAGCTTGGAGTGATTGAAGGCACCCTTTGCGCGCCAGACGCGGCAATGCCCCTTCAACACCTGATCGAACTGCGCTGTCATGGCGCGGTCGACCAGCAGCAGATTGTTGACCGCGGGCACGACAATATCCACCTCTACGCCACGGCGGGCGGCCGTCACAAGCGCGCTGATCAACTCCCGGTCAGGAAGAAAATAGGGCGACATCAGTCGAATGTTCTTTCGCGCCACCGAGAACGCACCCATCAGCATCTTGTGATTGGTTTCATTCGTTTTGTCGGGCCCCGACGGTACAGCGCGCATCAGAATGCCGGGCGCCTTTGCCGCCGGCGAGGTCGGCTCGATTTTCCACGTGTCACTTGCCAGAAGTTCACCCGTCGAAAACTGCCAATCCTCGGCAGAAACCTGGAAGATGTCGGCAACGACAGGCCCGGTGATGCGGAAATGGGTGTCATAGGCCGCTTCGGGACCGGCGATTTCGGTGGTGAAGCCGGCGCGGATGTTCATGCCGCCGGCAAAGGCGACCTTGCCATCGACGACCAGGATCTTCCGGTGCGTGCGCAGATTGGCATAGGGCAATCTGAGCCCCATGATGATGTTGCCGTTGAAGACGGCCGTGGGCACGCTCGCAGCCTTGAGATAACCGACGATGCTCGGTACGGAGTAGCGTGCGCCCACCGCATCGATCAGCACCCGTACCTCGACCCCTCGCCCACGCGCCGCTATCAATGCATCGGCGAAGCGCAAGCCGAGCGCGTCTCGATCGAAGATGTAACTTTCAAGCAGGATGCTGCGGCGCGCGTGGGTGATCTCATGCAGCATGGCGGTATAGGCCGCATCCCCGCCCTCGAGCATGCTTATGCGGTTGCCTGTGGACATCGCATGCCGCGACACCCGGTCACCGAGGATTTTCATTGCCGAGAATCGTTGGCCGAAACGCGTGCCAATCTCGGCATCGGATACATCGAAGCGCCCGAACTGATCGGGGCCGCGGCCGCGCAGCAACGAGCGTTGCATGCCGATGGACGAGCGGCGGATGCGGTTAATGCCGGCAACACCATAGACGACCGCCCCAACAATCGGTGACAGCAGCACGACGCCGACCCAACCGGCTGCCGCCCGAACATCGTCCTTGGTCATGGCGGCATGGATGGCCGCCGGCACGCCCAAGACGAAAGACAGGAAAACGAGGAAATGCGGCCAATAGTTCTGGATGAGGTCGATCATGTGGGGGACTATAGCCTTCGGCGGGTGGGAATCAATTCAACGGCATGCCCGCATACGGCAAGTGCGTGAAAAGCGCTGCCCGTTATTGATGTACGGGGCCTTTCTCCGCGAAAAGACCGCAGGTATCGGATTTGTCAAACGAATCCCGAGTCGTTACAAGAAGCCGTCCGGAAGGATTCACTGACATGGAAGGGCGTTTCGAGCCATGAAGATTGCCACCTGGAACATCAATGGCGTCAAGGCGCGAATCGACGGCCTGCTGGCGTGGTTGAAAGAATCGAACCCGGACATCGTCTGCCTGCAGGAGATCAAGTCGGTCGATGAAAACTTCCCGCGCCTTGAGATCGAAGCGCTCGGCTATCACGTCGAAACGCACGGCCAGAAAGGCTTCAACGGCGTTGCGCTGCTTTCCAAGCTGAAACCTGACGAAGTCAACCGCGGTCTGCCGGGCGACGACGCGGACGAGCAGGCTCGATTTATCGAAGGCGTCTTCTCCGTCTCCGGCGGCGTCATCCGCGTCTGCTCGCTCTACCTGCCAAATGGCAACCCGGTCGATAGCGAGAAGTACCCTTACAAACTGCGCTGGATGGAGCGCCTTTCCGCCTACGCGCAACGTCGGCTGGAACTGGAAGAGCCGCTCATTCTTGCCGGCGACTACAATGTCATCCCCGAGGAACACGACTGCTGGGACGTCAAGGTCTGGCAGAACGATGCGCTGTTCCTGCCTGAGACACGCCAGGCTTTTCGCCAGTTGCGGAATCTCGGCCTGACTGACGCAGTGCGCTCGACCACGGATGACGTTCCGCTCTACTCATTCTGGGACTATCAGGCCGGATGCTGGCCGAAGAATTTCGGGATACGGATCGATCACCTGATGCTATCGCCGGAAGCGGCGGACAGGCTGGTCTCGACGTCGATCGAGAAGCACGTGCGGGCCTGGGAAAAACCATCCGACCACGTACCGGTCGCGGGCTATTTCGCGTTCGAACGTCCGCTTTGAAGCGGAGGTGACGCCAAGGGCAGCGCCTAGTCGTCGTCGCCCTGCGTGTGCATGTTCTGCGACAGGTTGATCGCCTTACGGCGATCATCTTCGGTTGCCAGAGAAAATGCCTGTTCCTGCATCGACTGCAGCCATGGCCGATCCTTCGGCGAACATTGATCGAGTGCCGCGGTCATGTAGGCGAGACCGCGGATGGTCTGACCTTCCTGGAAAATGACATTGCCGAAAACGCCCATGGCGCCGGCATGACCGTTCTTGCGTGCGCGGTTCAGCCACTTCTTGGCCTGCTGGACGTTGACGTTGCCGCCCTCGCCCGAAAGCAACATGCGCGCCAACTGGAACTGCGCCTCCGATACGCCGAAGGTCGATGCAGCCTGAAAGTAAAGCTGACGTGCCTGCGACATGTCGGACTTGATGGGGCTGTCCGGAATACCGCGACGATAGTAGCCGGCAAGCGAGATCAGCGCGTTGACAAAGTAGCCCGTATCCTCGGAGCCAGGTTCGACACCCTGCTGGGCAATCTCGCTGTAAATCTTGAAGGCTTCGAGGTCGTTTTCGGCGACGCCGTCGCCGTAGGCATACATATTGGCAAGCGCCCAGCGGGAGCCGGTATGCCCCTTTTCGGCGGCATAGCGGTAGGCTTCGACCGCTTCGTCCTTGCGGCCGTTCTTGTAGGCGGAGAAGCCGAATTTGAACAGGGCAAACGGACCGGATTCCTTGCTGACACCGGTGCCCGGATCAAAGGCACGTGCCGGACCAGCCGTAGCGCCGCCGACCACCAGCGACACGCCGAGCATCGCAACCTTCAGAGACTTCAGTTCACCCGCAAGCATCACAGTCTAATTCTTCCGTTCCAGCCGGCCACGCCGAACTCATCACCGCTGCAAACACAAACGCCTGAATGACTCTTTGCCATTCACTTGTTCACCGAAACCGCCGAAAACACCGGCTCACTCAGTCCAGAATGAAACTCCATTGTGTGTAGCCTTACCGAACCATTTCCGCGGAAGTGCGGCAGTTCGTTCAAGACGACACATGACGTCATTTCGTTACAAACATTGCGGGCCCGATCCTCAAGTCGCACGTTTGTCCTTAACATCGCTGCTCCCTGTTTGTGGCGGGAAATGGACATACTGACCTTGAGTCCGACCCTAGCAAACTCTAGCATTAAATGTGTTGCTGAATCGTCACATTGGCGTCGAGCGGAACAGTCACCAACAGATGTCGCTCAAGGCAAAAAGAAAGGCCCGGTGATGAAACCGGGCCTTGCGCGTCCTGATCAATGGAGGATCAGAATTTTACTTTGATCGCTGTCGAAATCGCACCGAAGAAGTCGTTGCCATAGTCGTAGGAAACATCGTCTCCGATGACCTGGCCGTCGAAGTTGACGGCGCCAGAACTGCCGCTCGTCAGGATACCGACAGCACCTGCAAGGCGGAACTCAACATTCTTCGTGGGCGAATAGGCAACACCGGTGCCCAGCGCCCAAGTGTCGGACTGTGTGCCATAGCCATGGCTCGTGCCACGATCCCACGTTAGGCTGACGGCACCGCTCCACTGTTCATTGAACTTGTGACCAACGCCGCCAGAGATCGTCCAGCCGTCGCGATAGAGCAGGTCGAGCGAGGTGCAAGGCTGCTCCAGGGTACCGCCGGAAGGCGGGCAGAACTTGAGAACCTGAAGCTGGCTCCAGTCCGTCCACTTGACCGAACCGAACGCGACCCAGCCAGGTGCAATACCGGATTGAACTTTGAGCTCGAGCGAGTCCGGCATGGAGGCGAACCCGGCCACATCGTAGAAGTTGACCGGCGCCGGTCCGCGCACATTGCGCAGATCGATCGTACCCGCCAGATTATCCAGATCAACGGCACTGTTATAGACCAAGCTTGCGCGTACCGCGTACTCCGGTATTTCGTAGCCGACGCCGGCGCGCCAACCCCAACCGTCACCTTGGAGATCCAGCCTGCCGATGCCGGATTGCAACCCGCCGAATGCCGGCGGCACACCCGTGAAATCCTGTACCAATCTCTCCTTGAAGCCGCCGACCTCTTGGTAAAAGACGCCGCCGATGACGCGGAACTGGCCCTGCCCCATGTCAAACTTGTATGAGCAAGTCGCGGCGTAGTTGTCGCTCTCGACCTTCGTCTCAATGTTGTTGTTGGCGCCGGCCCAATTTACGCCCGGATTTGTATGAGCTCCCCATGGCTGCGAATAGTCAGCCATGCAGTCGACGTCCTCTCCGAAGCGGGCCTTGATGCCCACACGCGGCACCCAATAGCTCTCCGTGTCTTCGACAGAATTGGGACGGGAGTTCAGATTGCCACCGCCAGTACCGGGTCCGGTTCCGTTGAATGGGAAGGCTGCAGACGTCGTATTCGTATCCCTGACGTTCTTCAGTTCGCGCTGCGGGTTGACATAGGTTGTCGTCGCTTCCGCTGCATAGTCCGACGGGTCGAACAGCAGGTCGATATTGTAACCGCCGCGTTCAAGACCGCCAGCGTGCGCCGCCGATGCAACCAGAATTCCGGCCGCCAACGCAAAGACGCCCCGCTTCAAATTCTCATGAGCCATTAAGCTCCTCCCCCTGCATTTCAATCTGCGACAATCCACCTCACGTCGCCTGTGCGAAAAGTATTCTCACGATCGTGTGAAATCGCAAATGCCGCTTTCCAGGGGTATTGTGCTCATGTGCGCCATAAAATTTACGTAAGATTCTCATCATCTGAACACAATCCAAACAATTTGAAATATTTTTGCGCACTACGGGTATTCATCGACTAATGTTAGGATATTTTACCAGCATAACCCGAAAGTGTTACTCAACAACAACAGCATTGGTTTTTGCAGGAAAAAACGCGAATTTGGGTTTGAAAGCGGGGCTCTAACTCCCAGGTCGGTGCGTCAGAAAGCCACTGTTTTGGCCGAACGAATCGGCTTGGCGACACCTCTAGCGATCTCGCCAGAAAATGCGAAATCCGCGACGTTTCCGCCGCGGATGACACAAGATCAGAGCTTGCAGTACCCTCACCCGGCTTCTGCAACCCGCGCCAAGGCGATGCCGAGGGAGTCCTTCTGCAGATCCAGTTCAACGAGACGTTCACGCTCGGCTTCGACCAGCTCCGGCTTTGCATTGGCGACGAACTTCTCGTTGGCCAGCTTGCTGAGGATACGTTCCCGCTCGACTTCGACCTTGGAGATCGCTTTTTCCAGACGCGATTTTTCGGCCGAGAGATCGATCAGGTTGCCAAGCGGCAGGCAGAACGTTGCCTCCGCAACGACGATCTGCGCGCTGCCGCCCGGCGCCACCGCCACATGGTCGATATGCTCGACGCGCGCCAGGCGACCGATGGCCGAAGCATGCCGCTCTAGCCGCTCGCGCGTCAGTGCGTTGGCTGCGACCACGATGAGTGGTGCGGTCGCTGCCGGCGGGACGTTCATTTCCGAACGGACCGAACGGATGCCGGAAACCAGATCGATCAGCCAGTTGATCTCGTCAGCTGCGGCATCGTCGGCGTAGGAGGCAGACGGCCATTCCGCGTGGCAGAGCAGGCCCGCGCGCTCACGCCCCTCGCCCGCCGTCTGATCCCAGAGCTCTTCGGTCATGAAGGGCATGAAGGGGTGCAGCAGCTTGTAGATCCCATCGAGAACATAGGCGACACAAGCTTGGGATTCGCGTTTTGCCGCTTCATCCTCGCCGCTGAAGACCGGCTTCAGCAGTTCGAGGTACCAGTCGCAGAACTGGTTCCAGACGAACCGATAGAGACTGCCAGCGGCCTCGTTGAACCGGAAGCCTTCGAGCGCTTCGGTGACATCGCGGATCGTCCGTGAGAGCTCGGTCAGGATCCAGCGATTGATCGTCAGCGACGATGCCTCGGGGATGAAGCCGTCACTATTGGTGACGCCGTTCATCTGGGCAAAACGCGTGGCGTTCCAGAGCTTCGTTCCGAAATTGCGGTAGCCGGCAATGCGAGCGGTGTCGAGCTTCACGTCGCGCCCCTGGGCGGCCATGATCGCCAGGGTAAAGCGCAGCGCGTCGGCACCGTATTCGTCCATCAGTTCCAAGGGGTCGATGACGTTGCCCTTGGACTTCGACATCTTCTGCCCATTCTTGTCGCGAACGAGCGCGTGGACATAGACGGTGTGGAACGGCTCGACCGGCGTACCGTCCGCATCCTTCATGAAATGCAGACCCATCATCATCATGCGGGCGACCCAGAAGAAGATGATGTCGAAGCCGGTGACCAAAACATCGGTCTGATAGTATTTTTCGAGTTCCGGCGTTTCGTTCGGCCAGCCGAGCGTCGAGAACGGCCAGAGCGCCGACGAGAACCAGGTGTCCAGCACGTCTTCGTCACGGGTCAGGATCTCGCCCGGCTTGAAGTTTTCAAGCAGGTCTTCGACATAGGCCTTCATTGGACCTTCGTGCGCCAGATAGTGCTGGATCGCGGCGTGCAGCGCCTCTTCCTCGGTCTTCTCTACGAAGACCTGGCCGTCCGGGCCATACCAGGCCGGGATCTGGTGTCCCCACCAGAGTTGGCGCGAGACGCACCAGGGCTGGATGTTCTCCATCCATTCGTAATAGGTCTTCTCCCAGTTCTTCGGGACGAAGTTGGTACGACCTTCCTTGACCGATGCGATCGCGGGCTTCGCCAGCGTCTTCGCATCGACATACCATTGCTCGGTCAGGCGCGGCTCGATCGGCACCCCGCCACGGTCGCCGTGCGGGACCATGTGCTTGTGCGGCTCAATCTTGTCGAGCAGGCCGCCTTCCTCGAAGATCCGAACGATGATCTTGCGCGCTTCGAAACGGTCCTTGCCCTCAAGCTCATCCCAGGCGCCATGCAGGGCCGCGGGGTCGCTGAGGCCCTCGAGGAACTCCTCATTGTCCTTGATGGTGATCCGACCTTCGATGGTCAGGATGTTGATGGCTGCGAGGCCTGCACGTTTGCCGACGTCGAAATCGTTGAAATCGTGCGCGGGCGTAATCTTGACGGCGCCCGTTCCAGCGGTCGGATCGGCATAGTCGTCACCGACAACGGGGATACGGCGGCCGACAATCGGCAGAATGACGTGTTTGCCGATGAGCGGCTTGTAGCGCGCGTCTTCCGGATTGACGGCAATACCGCTGTCGCCAAGCATCGTTTCCGGCCGCGTGGTGGCAACGACCAGGTAGTCGCGAGTTTCCCATTCCGTCGCCTTGCCGTCTTCGTCGAAGGCGACCGGATGCTGATAGGTGACACCCGGCTCGAGTGGATAGCGCAGGTACCAGAGGTTTCCGTTGATTTCGTGCTGCTCGACCTCCAGGTCGGAAATCGCCGTCAGCAGCTTCGGGTCCCAATTGACCAGACGCTTGTCCTTATAGATCAAGCCTTCCTTGTAGAGCGAGACGAACACTTCGAGGACGGCCTCCGACAGACCATCGTCCATGGTGAAGCGCTCGCGCGACCAGTCGCAGGAAGCGCCAAGCCGCTTCAGCTGGTTGAAAATCAACCCGCCGGATTCGGCCTTCCACTCCCAGACCTTCTCGATGAAGGCTTCACGGCCCATCTGGCGGCGGTGCTGCTGTTGTTCCATCAGCTTGCGCTCGACGACCATCTGCGTGGCGATACCGGCATGGTCCATGCCCGGCTGCCACAGCACGTCCTTGCCGCGCATGCGCTCGAACCGTACCAGCACGTCCTGCAGCGTGTTGTTCAGCGCATGGCCCATGTGCAGCGAGCCCGTCACGTTCGGTGGCGGGATCACGATACAGAAGCTGTCGGCGCCGGGCTTTGCTCCCGCACCCGCACGAAACGCGTTTTCTTCGTCCCACTTCTTGGCGATACGTGGGTCGACGGATGCGGAATCGTAGGTCTTATCAAGCATTTTGAAGCCAATTTTGGAGATTGATGTCTATGTCTTGTAAACCGGAACGACCGGTGCAAGTCAACACGAACGCAAAAAGGCCGCGACTGTTCCGCGGCCTCTGTATCGGAAAGGTTCAGATCCTAGCGCCGGGGGCCGCGCGCGACGCGTTCGATCTCTTCACGCACCAGCCGTTCAACCAAGGTCGGTAGGTTGTCGTCCAGCCATTCCTGCAGCATCGGGCGCAGCATTTCTTCGGCAATTTCGTCGAACGACCGCCGCGTGCTGAGGTCGACCGCCTGGGCAAGATTGTCGAAGGACTGAGCGACCTGACGACCAACCTCGGGTGAAAGGATCGCAGGCGCGGCCTTTTCGGTCACGGGCTCTTCGGCAATAACAGCCACCGGTCCGGCCGAAACGGCTACGGGTGCCGGGTCTGCTACCTTCAGCGCTTCAACAGCTACCGCCCGATTGACGGGCTCTTGTACGGCGCTCACCGAGAGACGATCAACCGGCGCCGGCGGCGCGGACACTGCTGCCATACGTGACGTGATGACCGGACTATCCTGAACGCTGCGCGAAGGCACATCCTTGACCGGCTCTTTGGCGGTATAGCTCATGGTGTGGCGCTCGGAGGCCGCCCTTACTCGGGCTGCAACGTCCGCCAGCGAAAGCGGCGGCTGCGCGATGCTCGAATGCGGCTCCGAAGGAATGACGGCCACCTCGATCTCCGGCGAAGGTGTAGCGAGCTTGGACGCCTCGCCATGGTCCTCCCGCCTGCCGAAAGCGGCAGCCTCGATTTCGCTGTCGATCGTCAGTTCAATCTCATCCGAGCCGTCGTCCTCGTATTGGTCACGCGAGGAGAAATCGGTCTGCCCCGGCTCATTGCTCTCGATGATCTTGCGAATGGATGCGAGAATCTCATCCATCGAAGGTTCACGCGCGACATTGAGCTGTGCCATTTCTATCCCCGTTTGACGCGGCAGAGCATGTGTCCCGAAACGACGCATGTGCCGATAACAAACAAACCTTAAGTGAGTCCGCGGACGAAACATACGCCACGAATCAGACACTTGGATTGTTGCACAGATTTGTTTCGATCGGCAGAAGCAGAAACGCCCCGGTTTCCCGAGGCGTTTTCTTTGATCAGCGGCCGTCGACGGTTCGAAGTCCGAACCATTTGTCCTTGACGGCTTCGTAATGCTCTTCGGCGCGATATTCCGCGACCTGCAGGCCCTGGCTCTTGACGCTCAGTGTCGCGGTGGCAGCGAGCAGACCGTAGCTTGCGACGACGGCGTCGCGCTGGGCGATAGCCAGCTGTTCCTGCGCATTCAGAACGGTCTGCTGCGAATCGAGCACGTCGAGCGTAGTGCGCTGACCAACATTGCGCTCTTCGATGACGCCGGCAAGCGCCATGTTAGCCGCCGAGATCTGCGTCTTGTTGGCGCCGATGCGCGCAATTGCCGCCTCAAGTTGGGCGTGTGCGCTCACGACGTTCTGCTGAACGGCGGCGCGCTGCGAATCGACGAGGATGCGCTGCTGGCCCAAGGTCTCCTTCGCTTGGCGAATCTGACCGTATTCCGCGCCACCCTGGTAGATCGGCACCGTCAGGCGGGCAGTAACGCTCGACGCGTTGCTGTCAAGACCGTCGCCGGAGTTGCCGGTCACGCGTCCAACCTGCCCCTGAATGCTCACGCCGGGCAGCATGGTGCCTTCAGCAGACTTCACCTGGAAGCCGGCCGTATCGACGTTGTACTGGGCGGCGAGAATGGTCGGGTGCTGACGCAATCCCAGGGCAACAGCCTGATCGAGCGAACGCGGAAGCCCCTTGGTGGCCGGCCCCGGCTGCTTGATACCCGTCGGCGCAACGCCGACGATCTGCACGTAGACTGATTCGCTCTGCTTCAACTGCGCAATGGCGGTAATCAGAAGCGACTGCGCGTCGGCAAGCGATGCCTCGGAAAGGCTGACGTCCGTGCGGGTGCCTTCACCCACGTCAAGGCGAGCCTGGGATGCGTTCAGCTGTTCCCTGAGGAAGGCGAGGTTCTGCCGGCGAATAACAACGATCTGCTGGTCGCGCGCGATGTTGGCGTAGGACGTGGCTGCTGCGAGCAGAATCTGGATCTCGTTTGCGCGAAGCGATTCGCGGTTGGCGAAGACATTCGATTCAGCGGCGCGAACATTGTTCAGCGTCTGAAAGCCATCAAAAATCATCTGGGTTACGGTGATACCGATCTGCCCCTGATGAAAGTCCCGGCTTCCGGTAAGCTCGTTGTCGACGTTTGAAAGCGTTCCGTTTGCAAAAGCCGAAACCTGTGGACGAAACCCGGACTTCGCGATCGGCACCCCTTCGTCGGTCGCCCTAAGACCAGCGCGCGCGGCGTTCAGATCCGGGTTATTTTCATAGGCTTTGGCCATTGCGCCGAAGATCGTCTCCGCCAGCACGGCCTGCGGCGCAAGCAGTACACTCGTCGAGACGGCAGCCCAAAAGGCTGCTTTGCGGACAATCGACACCATACTTCCCTCTCCGATCGGGGCGGCAAAGCCAGCCCACTATTTCCTGCGGCACCATTCCGACGTCGAAACCGGGCCGCCCTAAATACGGCGATGAAGCGCTCACACCGCCCACCGGTGAGCAAATCACTACCTCAGCACTCTTTGAAACCCGGATTCGGCCTGATCACAACTGTACACCGATACTGCGCACGATCATTTCAAAAAGAAACAGGTGGTTCGTTGCCAATTGGCAACATTGCTATTTTAGCAGCACAATCAAATGTTGAGATACCTCAATAAGTGGCACCTCAAAAAACAAAAGTCTGCTCGCGGCGGAAGCCGGGAAGCGGCTTGACCGCAGTGTTGAAATCCGCCCTTTCGGACGTCTTCCCATGCTCATGGACATAAAGCTTAGCACGCGAAGCGTTACCGAAGCCTTCAACGGCAATAAGCCGGCCGCCGTCGCGCAACTGCTCGAACAAGGCCGGAGGAAGCACTTCTACCGAACCATGAACGAAAATGACATCATAGGGTGCCTCGCCGGCATATCCCTTGCCAAGATCGCCGGTGACCACGGCAACGTTGTCATAGCCCAGCCGTGCCAAGGTTTCCGTCGCAGTTGCGGCAAGCGCTTCATCGCTTTCGAGTGCGACGACCGAACCGGCGATCAACGAAAGCAGCGCCGAGGCGTAACCGGTGCCACAGCCGATCTCCAGCACCACGTCTGACTTCGAGATTTCGGCGAGTTGCAGCAGCTTGGCGAGCGGCGACGGCTCCATCAGGTACCGCGGGCTTGCGCCCTTAGCGCCGTCGAGTTCGATGTCGGCATCGATATAGGCGAGTTCCTTCATCCGCGAAGGCACGAATTCTTCGCGCGGTACGGAGAGGAAAGCGGACAGGATCGCATGGGACGTCACATCCGTCGTCCGGATCTGGTTGTCCACCATCTTGGTGCGCGCCGCTTCGAAATTCATCATACTGCCCTCGTGTCCGGATGGCACGGCACCGGTATCCCGGATGACCGCGCAGTCGTCTTCTGGCTGCCAAATATGGCGCCTTTATATAAGCTCATAAATCGCCCTCCCGCTGGTTTCAAGCGACAGCGACATCTTGCAGCGGAAAAAGGAACGAGAAACACCGAAGCGACGTTTGCACGGCCCGGCACGGGCGGCGGCGCTGGCTGCCGCCAGAACAGAGAGAGCCTGACGTCAGCGGCCAGGCGCCCCTTCGAGCCCAACGAGGGCAATCTTCGTATAACCGGCGTTCTGGATGAGGTTCATGACCGTCATCAGCTCGCCGTAGTCGACGGCCTTGTCCGCACGCAGCAGAACGCGCGTCTCGGTGTTACCCTCCGTCAGGCGCTGAAGCTCCACCGCAAATTCCTCACGGGCTGTTTCTTCGTTGCCAATCGCCAGACCGAGGTCGGCGTTGAGCGTGACGAAGACCGGCTTATCGTCGCGCGGCGTCGGCTTGGAGGCCGATTGCGGCAGATCGACCTTCATGTCCACGGTCGCAAGTGGTGCCGCGACCATGAAGATGATCAGCAAAACGAGCATGACATCGATGAATGGGGTGACGTTGATCTCGCTGTTCTCGTCGAGATCGCCGCCGCTGTCGGTAACCTTGCCGGCCATGTCTCACCCGATCCTTGCGATCGACGCGTCTGCCGGATGGGCAAAGCCATCCTGGCGACGCGGTTGCGCCTTGCGGACCAGGCGATGATCGAGATCGCGGCTGACAAGCCGTTCGACGGCGGCTGCCGCGTCGGCGAGGATCACCTTGTAGCCACCCACCGCGCGGGCAAAGTAGTTGTAGATGATAACGGCGGGGATAGCGGCAACGAGACCGATTGCGGTCGCCAGCAGCGCTTCGGCAATACCGGGAGCAACGATCGCCAGGTTGGTCGTCTGCGCTTTGCTGATGCCAATGAAGGAGTTCATGATCCCCCAGACGGTTCCGAACAGACCGACGAACGGGCCGACGGAGCCGATCGAGGCAAGGATGCCCGTTCCGCTCGTCATGCGCTTGCCGGCGCGAACCTCGATACGCGTCAGCAGCGATGCGACGCGTTCCTTGAGACCAGCTGCCGGTGCGTGATCGAGCACAGCCTCCGAACGCACCATCTCATCGATCGCAGCGGCAACCATTTCCGCGGCAGGGCCCGCCTTGCCGTTGAATGTGGACTTAAGCTCTGCCAACCCGTTTGCAGCGGAGAGCTGACGGACGGCGCGGCTGAGGCGCGCCTTTGCGGCGAAGAGTTCAAACGTCTTGGCCACGAAAATCGCCCAGGTGATGACCGAGGCGAGCGCCAGCCCGATCATCACTGCCTTCACCACCATGTCGGCGGCAAGGAACATGCCGATAGGCGAAAGGTCGTGTGGCAGGACTGGGTTGGCCGCCGCTTCTGCTGCGGGCGTCTCAATCGACACAGCCGGTGTTTGTGCGCCGGCTTCAGACCCGGTGGCCGGAAGACCGTCGACAGTCGGCTGCTCGCCACGGGCCGCTGCATTGGCATTGGCCCGTGCCGTTCCCGCAGGTCCCGCGTCTTGAGCCTGGCTGACCGCAGGAGCGGTCGTTTCGGTTGAGGTTGTCGCCTGTGCAAACACGACCGTCGAGGGAAGACCAGAAGCCAGCACCAATGTCGCTGCGGCCAACAAATTCAGCTTCGATCGTGTTCGATTGGGCATCTTGTTCCTCGCGTACTGGTCCGTTTCGCCATCACAAAAATCACAGGGCAGCCGGAATTTCGGCCACCTCAACGTGCATTGGCCGCTCTTTACGACAAACTATGAACGAAACACAAGGATTTGTGGAGTATAAAGATCAAGAATAATTTCATGCCTGCGTTTCAATCGAGATCTCAAAGGGCGGGAGAGTTATCGACGAAGCCGTCACTTCTCCAGTCATATGCGCGGTGCCGCTCCCAAGGGCGTTGCAGCGACGTGAACGACGTCTTGAAGCGCATTTTCGGAAGCTCATCGCCCGCAACCGGCTCGGCGAAAATCTCGATCGCACCTACCAATCGCAGCAGGCGTCCACTCAGGATCCGCGCCCGGCCGGATGAACAGGTCCGCTCGGTGCTTCCCGGCACGATCAGCAGATCGACCTGATTGCACAGCACCTCAAACAGGTAGGGGTTTTCGACGAGAGCAACGGTCCAGCCGGCATCGCTTCGAGCGATGCACCATTCTTTCTCGCGGCACGAAAAAGCATTCGGCGAAACTTGGCCGAGCGCGGAGTTGATATCGTGACGGATGGCGGCGGCTGTCGAGGCATCGATGGTCCTCGTGACCTGAGACCCATCTTCCCTCCATTTTTCAGGAGAGTCGTTGGTTTCAATGCTCTGAGCCCAAACCTTGGATCGCCGGGGATTAGAGTTTCCGGGCTTTCATCACGATGACGGGCTGGTGGCGCCACCGGGATTATGTATGGCAATCGGGACGTTATATCCGATTGCCGAGTGAGG
>NZ_JACVAN010000016.1:0-143844 GCF_014851895.1 Ensifer sp. ENS11
GGTGGCGCTGTGCAGGCCCAGGCTGCCGGTCATGTTGATCGTTTTTCTCAGGGCATCCCCCGAGAGGCCGCGAAACGCGAACCGGGTATCGATCGTGACAGACCCGGTCAAAGGAACGGATTGCCCGATCAGATTTGCCACTTTGGCGACATCGAGCCCGCTGCTGGATATGCGGCCCTTGAAGGTCGGCTCAACCTCGCGAATATCGGCAGAGATATTTGCCGCGACGCTGCCGGCATCGATGCCGAGATGTTCTATTCTTGCCGAACCCAGCCCGTCCTTAAGCGTTGCCGCCAAGGCAACGTCTGATGCCGAGATATCACCAAGGACAAGATCCCTGATGTTCACGCCGATATCGGCATCGAACCCGGTCAGAAGCTGCAAACCCGTCGAAGCGCCCGACTTCTCCGATTTCGCGTTGGGTTGCGACGAAGCCGAGGTAGTAGCCTCAAGAAATGCGCTCAGGTCCAACCGGTCGGCGTCGATGTCAGCGAGAAACCGCGGGCGATTGCCGGGTATGAAGAGTGCGTCGAGGCCAAGAGCCTCGTCTCCAACGAGCAATTTGCCGCCGCGGATCTGGTAGCTGCCATTGGTGTTGAGGGCGACTTGTCCGGTGGCCTCGAATGCGGAGAGCCCGGGGGCGGGGGCGGGATCCGCCTCGAAGGAAAGGCTCAGGTCAGCTGGCTGTCGTTCAAGCAACGGGCGCACGGAGGAGATCGCGAGCGTCATCTGGTAGCGCCGTTCCTCGATACGGGCGCTCGCCGAAAGGGAAAGTTGATCGTCGATGTCGGGTACTGCGAGTGAAAGGTCGATATCGGTTATGACCTGCTTCGCACCGGCAGTGCTTTGCTGTCTCAAAGTGCCACTGACAACCGAGACCGAGTCGATTGCACTTCGCTCCAGGAAAGTGACAAGCGCGGCAAGCGGATCGCCTGGTTTGGCTCGGCCCAGCTTGCCGCCTTCTGTGGGCGATGCTTTGCCTGTCTTCTCGTGCAATGTGATGATCGGCTGAACCAGCCTGATCTCCTTGATGTGCAAGCGATCCGACCAAAGGGAGGAGAGTGTCACTGAGCCCGCAACCTCTCCGATTTCCGCTGCGACGCCCGCTTCTTCGCTCGAGAGCACGACAGTTTCGGCAACCACCGCCATATGTGGGAATACGGACAGCCTGACGGGGCCTTTCAAGGCAATTGAGCTGCCTGTTGCAGTCGAGAGCTTTCGGCTGAGTTCGGCGCGCATCCAATCGCTCGAAACGAAGCTGGGCAAGACGAGGATCGAGGCGGCAATGAGCGCACCGAACGCGAGAAGGCCAAGGAAGAATCGCATTATATGTCCCCGTCGCGAATACAACTGATTCGTTATCGTTTTCCGGGGTGGAAAAATTTGCAACTGCCGGTGGACTTGTCCGGTACAATGGAGCAAGTGATCTGATTTGTAAGCGATATGGCAGGGAAAGTGGCAGCGCGCCGCACCCCTGGGGCCATGGGTGCGCCTATCGCGTACTTACAGCATAGTGGATCGCCCGCCCTGCGTTATACCTTTTTGCAGAAAGGATATAACGGATATGAGGACCATCGACTTCGCGAGAGCTTTACCGGTCTTCGTGGTCTGACCCGCCGGACGTGATTGCCGCTATGGCAAAGAAATCTACATTTCTTTCGGACCCGGGGAATGGACGAAGGGTGCTGGAACTACACCGTTCGTCTCTACCTCCCGCGACAAAAGGTGATCACTGCGGCCCCGGATGCTTGGTTTACAAGGCGAGCATGATCTCTTCATGAGAGGCGACATGGAATTCTCCTTTGTCGGTGACCCAGCCGCGGAACATGCCGTCGGTATTGTAAGGAGCGGCGACGGTGCCGTCAGCGCCGACGGCGACCAGTCCTGCGCCGATATTGTGCGGCTTCATGTCCTCCATGATGACCTTGGCCGAGGCCGTCCTGACGTCCTCGCCGAGATAGGCCATACGCGCGGCGACCTCGTGGCCTACGACATGGCGGATAAAGAACTCGCCCTTGCCGGTGCCGGAGACGGCGCAGACGCCGTCACGCGCATAGGTGCCGGCGCCGATGACGGGGCTGTCGCCGATCCGCCCGTCGGGCTTGTTGTTGTAGCCGCCAGTCGAGGTGGCGGCGGCCAGGTGGCCATACTGATCAAGCGCGACCGCGCCCACCGTCCCGTGCTTTTCGGACTCGCTGGCGGCAACCTGCGTGCCGGCGGCGACATGCGCTTTCATCGCGGCCAGCGCCTGCTTGCGCCGTTCGGTGGTGAAATAGGCCTGTTCCTCCACCGTCAGTCCCTTGGCCTCGGCAAAGCGATCCGCGGCGGGGCCGGCGAGCAGGATCGTGTCGCCGTGTTCGAGGACGGCACGCGCAGCAAGCACCGGATTGCGGATATGGCGAGAAGCGCAGACCGCACCGGCGGCGAGCGTCGTTCCGTCCATGATCGAGGCATCCAGTTCATGGATGCCGTTTTCGTTCAGCGCCGCACCATGGCCGGCGTTGAAATGCGGACTGTCCTCCATGACGACGACGGCAGCCTGCACCGCGTCGATGGCGCTCCCGCCGCGTTCCAGGATGGCGTAGCCTGCTTTCAGGGCGCGCCCGAGATCGTGCCGGGCCGCGACCCATTCGGCCTCGCTGAGGTCAAGCTTGGCCATCACGCCGCAGCCGCCATGGATGGCAAGGGCGAATTTCGTCATGGAACTCTCCGATCGATACGAGAAAGGGCACCGGTCTTGACCGGTGCCCTAGGGCAGATTGGCGGATTACTGCTTGGGATGGACATCCATGGCCAGCGTATCCTCGTCCGAGCGCGGGTCGTAGGTCACCGTGTCAGCCTTGGCGCCCCAGGCGGACAGATTGGTGGCCAAAGGCAGGTCGGGCCGGTCGGTCGCCACCAGCAGGTTCGCTTCCTCGAGCAGCGCACGGCGCTTGCCTTCGTCCATCTCGACCGCCGCATCCTCGATCAGCTTGTCCATCTGCGGGTTGGAATAGCCGCGTACGTTGAAGGCGCCGAGCGACTTGGCCGCGTCGTTGGTGTGCATCAGCGACGACAGCATATAGTTGGCTTCGCCCGTTAGCGTGCCCCAGGAGGCCATGTAGAGCGAGTATTCGCCGCGCGTCTTGGCGGGGTTGAACACCGCAGCCGGCACGCCCTGTACCTCGACGGTCACATTGATCGCTGCCAGAATCTGGGCGACGGTCGGGCCGAGTTCCGTCGGCATACGGTCGTTGGCGTAGCTGAGCGCGACCTTGAAGCCGTCGGGGTATCCGGCCTCAGCCATCAACTTGAGCGCCTTCTCGACGTCGAAGGCCGGTGCCGCGATCGTCTTGTTGTAGCCGAAGATGTTGGGGCTGACGAGCTGCGTGGAGACGACGCCCATTCCCTCGAGCGCAAATTCCACGATGGTTTCGCGGTCGAGCGCCAAATCGAAGGCTTCCCGCACCTTCGGGTCGAGGAAGGGGTTCTTGTCGAGTTTCTTGCCGGCATTGTCCCATACCTGCGGGGAGTCCTTGCGGAAGTCGAACTCCAGATAAGGAATGTAGATCGATTCCGTCTTGATCACCTGCAGCGCGGAATCGGACTCGATGCTGGCGAGATCGGTCGCCGGCACCTTGGAAATAAGATCGACCTGACCGGCCTTCAGCTGGGCGACGCGGGCCGCGTCATTGGGGATTTCCTTGCGCACCACCTTGTCCCAGGGCTGCGCTCCGTCCCAGTAGCCGTCGAATTTCTCCAGCACCAGGTCCTGCGTCGGCGCCCAGCTGACGAACTTGTAGGGCCCGGTGCCGATGGTCGCTTTGCCCGTGTTGAAGCCCTCGGCCGAGCTGTCCTTGGTCGAGTAATCGGCCGCCGCCTTGTGGGAGACGACGAACAGGCGAATGAAATCGTTGGGCAGCGTGGGCGCGGGGCCGTTGGTCTTCACGCGCACTGTGTAGTCGTCGACGATCTCGACGCTGGCCACGCGCCTCACGTAAATGGTCGAGGGGTTCGGTCCGGTGACGTTGGGGATGCGTTCGATGGAGAACTTCACGTCCTTGGCGGTGAAGTCGGAGCCGTCGTGAAACTTCACGCCCTGGCGCAGCTTGAACTCCCAGGTCGTGTCGTCCAGCGCCTGCCAGCTGGTGGCCAGCGACGGCAGGATCTCCAGGTTGTTGCCGGAGCGCAGGAGCGTGTCGAAGATATGCTTGGTCGCCTCGGCATTCGCCGACGTCGCGGTGAAGTGCGGGTCCATCGAGGCCGGACCGTTCTTCGTCGCGATCACCAGATCCGCGGCAAGCGCGGCGGCGGGTGAGGACAGGATCGTGGCCACCAGGGCCGCGCGTAGGATGGATTTCATTGGCATTTGGTTCCTCTCTCTTTGTATTGGGTGGCGCATTCGCCACCGTCTGGCATCGTCCGAAACGTCTCGCGGATCACAGGCCTTCGTCCGGTTGGTCGCCATCGATCATCTGCGGCCATTGGCCCGATGCCGTGACCAGCTTGGTCAGAATTTCGGAAAGGTTCAGCCGCTCGGCGGGGCTGAGGCACTCCAGCATGCGCCGCTCGTGCTCGATCATCATGCCCTTGGTGGCGTCCACCGCTTCCCGGCCTTTCCCGGTCAGCTCGAGCGTGATGCGACGCTGATCGTCGGGGTCGGTCTGGCGATCGATCATGCCCAGACGTGTCAACTTGTTTGCCGCGCGGCTCAGCGTGTTCTTCGGAAAGCCGGAGGAGCGCACGACATCGGTCAGCGTCGAGCTTCCGCCCAGATGAAGCGACCACAGCACCACGAATTCGGGGCGCAGCAGGCCAAGCTGCTGCTGAATGTAACCATAGACCGGGTTGTTGAAATGAAGGGCCAGATAGTTCAGCCGGAACGAGAACCAGCAGGGATTGTCCCACAGCTTCGCGTGCATGAGGGCGTCGATTTTGGTGCCGGGCGAGGCCAGGGGTTCCTCCCGGCCGGCCCGCCCCTCAAACAGTGCCTGACGCATCCCCTCGTCCATACCGTTATCTCACACAAAATAGATATTGATCTCAAATGGAACCTTATTTGGCGTAAAACCCTTGCGTCAATCGTAATTTTTGATCCATAAAGAACTAAATTCAAGAAACGGCTCCCCGAGAGATGGTGAGGACGGGCGACGTCCCAGAGGTGTGGCCGAGCAGCGAGAAGGACGGATTATGCGTATTCAGGACATGCATTGGAGCCAGGTCGAGGAGCGGGTGAAGCAGGATGATCGCTGCGTCCTGCCGGTCGGCTCCATCGAGCAGCACGCCTATCTCAGTCTCGCCACCGACATGATCCTGGCCGAGCGCGTCTCCGTGGAAGCGGCCGAGCCGCTGGGCGTGCCGGTCTTCCCGTGCCTGCCCTACGGCATGGCCTCGGGTTTTGCCGATTTCCCCGGCACGGTGACCCTGTCGTTGCGCACCTATATCGGCGTGTTCGAGGATATGCTCGACAGCCTCTATCGCTCCGGCTTCCGGCGCATCCTCATCGTCAACGGTCATGGTGGCAACACGCCGATCAATCCGGTGATCAGCGAATGGATGAACCGCAACCGCGACTGCTCGGTCAAGCTGCATGATTGGTGGCGCGCGCCGAAGACCATGGCCAAGGTGTTGGAAATCGATCCCGCCGCTTCGCATGCGAGCTGGATGGAGAATTTCCCCTGGACCCGTCTGGAGGGCGCGCCGATCCCGAATTTCCAGAAGGAGCGGATCGACTTTGCCGCCGCCGCGCGGGTCGATGCCGGCCGCAAGCGCGAGCGTATCGCCGAAGGCAACTACCACGGCGTCTTCCAACGGCCCGACGCGGACATGCTGACGATCTGGCAGGTCGGCGTCGAGGAAACGCGCCACGAGATCGAGCGCGGCTGGCACTGAAACCTCGGGGGCGCTTTGCCCCCTTATGCGCATCGACCCAGAGGCAGACATGGCATCCTTCATTTTTCGCAGATTGGGACAGGCACTCTTCGTACTGCTGGTCATGTCCATGCTTGTCTTCATGGGCGTCTACGTCATCGGCAATCCGGTCGACGTTCTGATCTCGCCCGACGTGACGCAGGAGATGCGCCAGCAGGTCATCGCGCAATACGGGCTCGATCTACCCCTGTGGGAGCAGTATTTCCAATTCCTGCAGCGCTTGTTGACCGGCGATTTGGGGCGATCCTTCGTCTTCAACATGCCGGTCGTCACGCTGATCGCGCAGCGCCTGCCGGCGACGCTGGAGCTGACGCTGATCGCGGTGCTGTTCGCTTCCCTGATAGGCATTCCGCTGGGCGTCTATGCCGGCTACAAGCCCGACAGTCTGCTCGCCAAGGCCATCATGGCGGTGTCGATCCTGGGCTTTTCGGTGCCGACCTTCTGGATCGGATTGATGCTGATCATGGTTTTCGCCGTGCAATTCGGCATCCTTCCAGCCGGCGGTCGCGGGCAGACGGCGGACCTGTTCGGTATCCCTTTTTCCTTTCTTACCCTGGACGGATGGTCGCATCTCATCCTCCCGGCCGTCAATCTGTCGCTGTTCAAGCTGTCGATGATGTGTCGGCTGGCTGCCTCCGGCACGCGCGAGGTGATGCTGACCGATACGATCAAATTCGCACGGGCCGCCGGCATTTCCGAAGTGACCATCCTGCGCCGCCATGTGCTCAAGCTGATCTCTATTCCCCTGGTCACGGTGTTCGGGCTGGAGCTCGGGTCGACGCTGGCCTTCGCGCTCGTCACCGAAACGATCTTCAGCTGGCCCGGACTCGGCAAGCTGGTCGTCGATTCCATCACCTCGCTCGACCGGCCCGTCATGGTCGCGTACCTGATGCTGGTTTCGGCGCTGTTCGTGGTCATCAATCTGTGCGTGGACCTCGCCTATGCGGCGCTCGATCCGCGCCTGCGGCAGGGGAGGCGCTGAGATGTCGATGGAAGCCAGCGCGGTGAGATCCGTCTCGCCGCTCGCCGAGTTCTGGCACATGTTCCGCCGCAACAAGGTCGCGGTCGCCGCTCTTGCGGTGGTTGTCGCCATCATCCTGATGGCGGTCTTCGCGCCGTTCATCGTGCCGCAGGATCCCTATGACCTGAAGGCGCTGGTGCTGCGCGATGCCCGCCGTCCGCCGGGCTATGTCGGGTCGACCGGCATCCTGCATTTGCTGGGCACGGACAGCCAGGGGCGCGACCTGCTTTCGGGCATCGTCTACGGCCTGCGCATTTCCCTGCAGATGGGGCTGGTGGCCGGCGCCATCGCCTTCTCGATCGGTGCCGTGGTGGGGTGCTTTGCCGCCTATGTCGGTGGACGCACGGAATCCGTCATCATGCGCATCGTCGACATCCAGCTTTCCTTCCCGGCGATCCTGCTGGCCTTCGTCGTGGCCGCGATCCTCGGCCAGGGCAAGTCGCAGCTGATCCTCGCCCTGGTCTTCGCCCAGTATGCCTACTTCGTGCGAACCGCCCATGGCGCGGCGGCCGCCGAGCGCCAGAAGGACTATGTCCAGGCGGCCCTTTCCGTGCCGATGAGCGGCTGGTTTGTCATCACCCGCCACATTCTGCCGAACTCTCTGCCGCCGCTCATCGTGGTCGCCACCGTGCAGATCGCCTCCGCCATTTCCCTGGAAGCAACGCTCTCGTTCCTGGGCGTCGGCCTGCCGCCGACGGAACCGTCCCTCGGCATGCTGATCGCCAACGGCTTCCAGTATCTCATGTCGGGACGCTACTGGATCGCGATCTATCCGGGCGTCGCACTGATCGTCCTCATCATGGCGATCAACCTGGTCGGCGATCAGATCCGGGACCAGCTCAATCCGAGGCTGCGCAAATGAGTGATCTTCTGGATGTCCGCAATCTGCAGACTTATTTCGAGACCGACAAGGGCACCGTCAAGTCGGTGGACGACATCTCCTTCACGCTGAAGCGCGGCGAAGTCATGGGGCTGGTCGGCGAAAGCGGCTCGGGCAAGTCCATCACCGGTTTCTCGCTGATCGGCCTGCTGGATGAGACCGGTCGCATCCAGTCGGGCAGTTCCATCCGCTTCAATGGGCGCGAGCTGGTCGGCCTGCGTGAAAGGGAGCTGCGCAAGATAAGGGGCAAGGACATCTCCATGGTGTTCCAGGACCCAATGATGACGCTGAACCCGGTGGTCAGGATCATCGACCAGATAGGCATGGCGCTTCGGGCGCACGAGCAGGTGTCGGAGGCCGAAATACGCCGCCGCGCGGTCGAGGCGCTGGCGAGGGTCAAGATCGTCGATCCGGAAAGCAAGGTGGACCAGTATCCGCACGAGTTCTCCGGTGGCATGCGCCAGCGTGTCGCCATCGCCATCGCTCTTCTCCATCGCCCGCAGCTTGTGATCGCCGACGAGCCGACCACCGCGCTTGATGTCTCGGTGCAGGCCGAGATCTTGCGCATGGTGAAAGGGCTGGTCGCCGAGATCGGAATATCCCTGATCTGGGTGAGCCACGATCTGGCCACCGTCTCCTCTATCGCCGACACGATAGCGGTCATGCGGCGCGGCAAGATCGTCGAGCAGGGATCTGCGCGGCAGGTCCTGCACAGTCCGCGGCATCCCTATACGCAAGGGTTGCTGGACGCGCTGCCGTCGCGTTCGAAGCGCGGCGAGCCGTTGGCGTCCGCTGCGACGGAAGCAGCCGGCCCGATGGATCTGAGCGGGCTTGGCGGCGCTGCCATCGGCGCCGCAGCCGATACGGCGTTCTTGAGGGCGGAGGCGGTCGGAAAGATCTTCGCCCCGCGCATGGGCTTCCTGCGCGCACTCGCCATGCGCTGGGGGCTGGCGCGGGAGCTCCGTCCGGTCCATGCGGTGATATCCGCCGACCTCACCATCGCCCGCGGCGAGATCCTCGGCCTGGTCGGGGAATCCGGTTCCGGAAAATCGACGCTTGGACGCATATTGTGCGGCATCTATCCGCCGACATCAGGCACAATCAGCATCGGTGGCAAGCCGGTGCGCTCGGCGACGGGTAAGCTCGGCACCCACGTGCAGATGATCTTCCAGGATCCTTTCGCCTCGCTCGATCCCCGTCGTACGATCTTCCAGTCCATGGCCGAGGGGCCGATCGCGCACGGTTTCTGCACGCGCGCGAGTGCTCGCGACTACGTCAACAGGTGGCTGCGCGCCGTCGCCTTCGATCCGGCGCTGGCGGATCGCTATCCGCACCAGTTCTCGGGTGGCCAGCGCCAGCGCATCGCAATCGCGCGGGCGCTCGCCATGCAGCCCGAGGTCATTATCTGCGACGAACCTGTCGCCTCCCTCGATGTG
Organism: Ensifer sp. ENS11; assembly: GCF_014851895.1. Classification (NCBI taxonomy): domain Bacteria; kingdom Pseudomonadati; phylum Pseudomonadota; class Alphaproteobacteria; order Hyphomicrobiales; family Rhizobiaceae; genus Ensifer; species Ensifer sp. ENS11. The sequence continues at coordinate 9,248 of NZ_JACVAN010000016.1, forward strand.
TCGATCCAGGCGCAGGTCATCAATCTTTTGATGGAGCTGCGCCGTAAACTCAACATCACACTGCTGTTCATCAGCCACGACCTGTCGGTCGTCCATCACCTGTGCGACCGCGTCGTGGTGATGCGCCACGGCGAGATCGTCGAACATGGGACTGCGACGCAAGTCTTCACGGCGCCCCGACATTCCTACACGCAGATGCTTCTCGACGCCGTCCCGATGCTGGAGGCCCAACCCCAATAGCACTCGCTGTACGGAACTCGTAATGCCTTGGAGAACCTAACCGAAGTGCATCATGCCTGTTTTGAAGGGTAGGGGTCACAAGCAGACGACACCCTCGTCGAACGCGCAGGGTATGAGTGGGTGAGGGCGGGATCGCTGTGGCTCGCTGCGAATTGGAGGCAAGCTTTTCAGTGGGTTGACCACCAACTCCGTGGCAACCGAGCCTAAGAAGCCGGGCTTTGGCGGGTCACCAGCGCATCGGTCTTGCCGATTGAGCGCGCGATCAGGTGGGCGGCGGCAGGTTTGACTTCGGCCGGTTTCTGGCGATGCCGCCCCCCCTGTTCGGACGGGCGGATCGTGACGAGGATCCGCCGTCTTTCGGCGCGCTTGCCTTGTGGTGCCAGCGGTCTGGCTCGGCCATCATTTTTCCTCCTGCCTTGCTGCGTTGCCTCGCCATCGAAAACGGGCAACTCAAACTTTGGACAACCCATCGTCTATCGATTGACTGTCCGATCGTCCTATCGATCACCATTCTGGTGAGGTAACACCTTGGGGTTATATTCGGCCGCCACCCGCTCCGTCATGCTTCCGTCATAAAAAGACGACGGGCGGACCCGCGTGGAATAGCTAAGTCATCTGCACCGCGCGGTTTCCAAGAAGATCAACAACAACTCTTCGCGGAGGCGGAACATGAACAACACTGTAAAACTTGACCGTACGCTCGGGCTCTGGTCCGTCGTACTCTTCGGCCTGGCCTATATGACGCCGATGATTGTATTCGGCACCTTCGGCGCGCTGGCAACGGCAAGCCAGGGTACGACGGCGATGGCCTATCTCGTGGCCGCCGGAGCAATCCTTCTGACAGCCATCAGCTACGGTGTCATGGCGCGCGTCTATCCGGTTGCCGGGTCGGCCTATACCTATGCCCGAAGATCGATCAACCCGAGCGTCGGCTTTCTCGTCGGCTGGGCGGTCCTGCTCGATTATTTCTTCCTGCCGATGGTGATATGGCTGATTGGCGCTGCCTATCTGACGTCCGCCTTCCCGGCCATACCGGCCTGGGCCTGGATCATCGGCTTCATCGCCGTGACCACGGTCGTCAACGTCGTCGGCATCGCGTTTGCCAACCGCATCAACTTCATCCTGATGCTGGTGCAGCTTGCCGTGCTCGCAGCCTTCGTCTTCCTGGCAGCGCGCTATGTCGTTGCCCTGAACGGTCCCGGTGGACTTGCCTCCATCACGCCTTTCTTTAAGGCGGACGTGCCGTTCTCGGCCTCCGTCGCCGGTGCTGCCATTGCCGCTTACTCGTTCCTCGGTTTTGACGCGGTATCCACACTCACCGAAGAAACCAGGGACGCCAAGCGCACGATGCCGAAGGCGATCCTGATCACGGCACTCGCCGGCGGTCTGATCTTCATTGCCTCGGCCTATGTCACACAGCTTGCCCATCCGGGTTTCGAATTTGTTGCCACCGATGCCGCAGCCTCCGAAATCGCAAAGACGATCGGCGGAGATCTGTTCGTCACGATCTTCCTCGCAACGCTTGTCGTCGCGCAGTTCACCTCCGGTCTCGCAGCCCAGGCCAGCGTCGGTCGCCTGCTCTACGCGATGGGGCGCGACAAGGTGCTGCCGTCATCCTTCTTCGGCAGCCTGCATCCGAAATGGCATACGCCGATGCTCAACCTTGCGCTCGTTGGCATTGTCGGCCTGCTGGCGTTGACCATGGACGTGACGACATCCACTTCCTTCATCAACTTCGGCGCATTCCTGGCTTTCACGGCCGTCAATATCTCAGTGATCGCGCTCTATCTGAAGGAAAATGCAGAGGTTAGACCACTCGGCGCTCTGATCGGTCTTGTCATTCCATCGGTCGCGGCTATCTGCGATCTCTTCCTGCTCTGGAACCTCGACAACAATGCCAAGGTTCTCGGTCTCGTCTGGCTGGTGATCGGCGTTGTTTATCTTGCCTATCTAACACGCATCTTCCAGACGGCTCCGCCGGAAATGGATTTTGCGGAATAGGCTATTCGCTCGGAAGGGGCTCGGCCTGCGGCCGAGCCTCATGTCAGAAACAGACGAAACAACTCCGCTTGGCTCGAAATGTTCAGCTTTGCGTAAACCTGCCGGCGGTGCACCTTGACCGTATTCGGAGACAAGGAGAGGACTGCGGCAAGCGAGAGGTTGGAATGTCCCTTCAGGATCAGCGTGACGATCTCAAGCTCGCGTTTGGTGAGCAACGGATGCTCGATTTTCGAAGTTGGCGACGCGGTCTTGGTATCGAGAGAAAGGCTTGGGGCGTGAAACCAGTGCCGTTTACCCAACGCACAAATGACCGGCGCGGCGGATCTCAGCCGCTTCAGATCGTCCTTGGAAAACACGGGCGCGATGCCAGTTCTCGACAGAGAAAGAACGCCGACAAAGTTGTCTTCGAATTTCATCGTGAAACCGATCTCATCGACGATCTGCGTTGTCGCATAGTGCAACCGGAAATACTCGGTCTGCGTGAAATCATCAGGCGCCAGATCGCGCATCACGATCATGCGCTCGCTGCTGTCGGCACGGGCGGCATCGTAGAACGGGTCGAGCACGAAAGCCCCGGCCAAATAGCGGTCGACGATAATCGAACGCTTGGCGACGATCTTTTCGTTGTAGAGGTCGAAAGCGTGGCCATCCGGAGAATAGAGAAAGCCGTTCATCATTTGAAATGGCGACAGAAGACGAAGAGCCGCGGCCAAGGCATCTGGAAATCCGACCGAGCCGATCGCACTTGCCGCCGCACCGAGACTGGCATTCCAGACGTCAAACGACGGCGTCTCGGTGTTCGATACGGCAGCGGAACTCATCGAAAATACGGACCTTTCCCCGGCAATCCTGAAAACTGACATGGCATCGCCCCCGGCAGCAAGCACGCTTTGCCAGCGAAATGCAATAAGCTCGAAAGAACGGAATCCGCCCTCATGAACAAGCCCCAGAACGTCTCTTCAGCGTGCCATCCGCTGGACCTGCCAGCCACGGAAATTGCAGATGGCATTCGCTCGGGTCAGTTCACCGCTGAGACGATCGTGACCGAATCCGTCCACCGGGCAAAAACCGTCAATGCGACATTCAATGCGTTCACCGTGATCCGTGATGAGGAAGCGCTCGTTTCAGCGCGCAACGCGGACCGGGCAATCGCCGAAGGCAAGATCGGCGGTTCGCTTCTGGGCGTGCCTTTCGCGGCGAAGGATCTGACTCCGACGAAGGGAGATCTGACCACGCTCGGTTCCTGGACTTCGGGCGATTGGGTGCCGGAAGAAACCGCGCTGTGCATCCGCCGGCTTGAGGAGGCCGGCGCCATTCTGATCGGCAAGACGACGACACCGGAATTCGCCTATGCAAGCTTCACGAACAGCCCGCGATGGGGCGCGACCCGCAATCCGTGGGATATGGAGAAGACTCCTGGCGGCTCTTCTGGCGGCTCGGCCGTTGCCGTCGCGACGGGCGTCGTCCCCTTTGCCGAGGGCACCGACATGGGAGGCTCCGTGCGCATTCCTGCCGCTTTCTGTGGTGTGGTCGGGCTGAAGCCAAGCCTTGGACGCATCCCGATGACGATCCTGCCAAGCGTCTTTGACAACATTTCGCATTTCGGGCCATTGGCTCGGACCATCGGTGATGCCATCGCCTTCATGGAGACGGCGAGCGGCCCGAGCGACGAAGACATCATGTCGCTACCCTTGAGTTTTTCCGCAGAGACCGCGCGCAAGGGAAGTCTAGAGGGCAAACGTTTCGCCTTCTCCATGGATCTCGGATATTACCATGTCCAGCCGGAAGTCGACGTTGTCATGCGCGAGACGATCGAGAAAATTCGCAGCCTGGGTGCCACCGTCGATGAAGTACCGATGCATTGGACCCGGGCCGTTAACGACCAATGGTTCGACATCTGGTGCGTGTTCATGTCTTCCTTTTTTGGTGACCGGCTGACACAGCATGAACACCACATGGATCCCGCCGTCGTCTCGATGATCAAGCGCGGGCTGGTTGCCAATGCGACGGACTACAAGCGAGCAGAACTGCTCCGCACCTCGATGTGGCGGGACATGGCAAAGATTTTCGAAACCTACGATGCGCTGCTGTGCCCGACCTGTGCGATCACCGCACCACCCCTGACCGAGTGCGATGACGACTACGTCACGACATTTACGGATGGTCGCTTTGCCGGCCTGGACATGACCTGTCCCTTCAACCTGCTGCCCCAGCTTCCTGCACTGTCCCTGCCTGCCGGAATCGCGTCTAACGGTTTACCGGTTGGGCTTCAGATCATCGGCCGGCGTTTTGCCGACGAGCAGGTCCTGTCCTTTGGTGCCGCAATCGAGGGTAGCTCGTGATGCATTGCGGGGATTGACGTCGCGCAGTTTGGCACCAAGTTTGTGCCGCACGTATTCTCGTGTTTTTTCGGACAACCGGTGAAAACTTTTGAGAGTGTGCTACCACACGCTCAATACGGGTGCGAGGAGCTCTCAGCTTCTTGACGAGCGCTCCAGCGCTCAAGTGGCGAGGGATGAGTGCATGTACACCTCCAAGCAATCACTGCATCTGGTTCATTCCGGAAAGAGATGGCACCGGATCCCCGTCGCAGTCCTCATGGCATTGAGTTTCGGCGCGCTGGTGTTTGTATCCGTGGGCGGAGTTTTGGCGTTGTCGGTGGGCGCTAACATTCGCAATACCTTTGATCTGCTTGGCGCTCAGTCCACTCTCCTGGTCGATGCTATGGAGGACCTACTACGCGCCGAAATGGGAGGCCCCGAGAATGCTGTGGACGGCGTGTCACGGCTCTATTCTTACGGCGATTTCCAGATCGACGAGGCGACGATGTCGGCCACGCTTGCAGGCGCCCTCTCGGCCACGCCCGGCGTAAACGCGATGCTGGTGTGCACCACCGACCTGATCTGCAGAGGTGCGGCGCGCGGCGCGCACGGTGATCAGACCGGCGGGATCCGGCATGTTCCGGCGGAGCCTGAGAAATCTCCCGAAGTCCGAGCTTTCCTTGAAAATCGGCGGTTGATCACGGGGCGCCAGTGGGGTGCGTTCGTAGCCAACGAGTATGGTCTATTCGCCAACGTCTCAGCGCCACTCAAACGCGATGGTGTGACGCGGGGTTGGGTGATCGCCGCGGTGGAATTACAGAAGCTGTCGGAAATCACCCGAGAATTGTCGTCTCGCTTCGGTACGCATGCCTTCATCCTGGAAGGCGACGGAACCGTCCTGGCGGACCCCCGCTTAGCCGATCCGACCTCGGGCATGCTGCCGCTGACGCCGCTTGTCGCATTCGGCGACCCGGTTCTTGCGCGGTACGGTGAGCGGAGGACGGAGACGGAATTCAGCGCGAAGCGCGGTCGCGATATCGAGGTCGCCGAGATCAGGATCGACGGTCAAGCCGGATCCGCCTCACCGTCGGGAACGGACACCTATATCGCTATCACACGCAAGATCACTGGCTACGGTGAGCGGCCGTGGACGATCGGAGCGTATTTCGAGGCCGGGCAGATAGGCGACGAGATTGAACGCGTCATGGGATCGGCTCTTGTGGGACTTGGCGCGATGGTTGCGGCGGTGGTCGTAGCTGTCCTGCTGGGTCGGCGTTTGTCACGTCCCATTCAGGAGATCGCGGGCCAAGCCTCGCGCGTTGCCAATTTCGAACTTGACGAAATAATGCCGTTGCCGCGCAGCAGGGTGCTGGAGTTGGACGAGCAGGCATCTGCCTTCAATGCGATGCTCGTCGGCCTTCGTGCGTTTTCCACCTACGTTCCCCGTTCTCTGGTTGCCAAACTGGTGCGCACCGGACAGCCTGGGATCGCCGAACCTCGCGAAGCAGTCGTCACAGTGATGTTCACCGACATTGCCGGCTTCACAACGCTGTCGGAGCAGATGGATGCTGCCTCCGCGGGGAAGCTCCTCAACCATCATTTTGGCATTCTATGCCGCGCGGTTGACGCGAACGGTGGTGCAGTCGACAAGTTTCTGGGCGACGGAATGCTGGCATTCTTCGGCGCCCCGGACCATCTGGAGGATCACGCCGTTGCGGCCGTCCGCGCAGCCGCAACCATCCGTGAAGAACTGGAGAGTGACAACAGGAAAGGAGCAGCGGAAGGTCGACCACCTCTTCGGGTGCGCATCGGCATCCACACCGGCCCTGTCATTGTCGGCAATATCGGAGCGTCCGACCGGGTCAACTACACAATCGTGGGCGATACTGTGAACATTAGCCAGCGGCTCCTGGAGCTGGGCAAGCTGTCGACGCCGGATGCAGCGACGTGCATTACCATTTCCAGAGCGACTGCCTCAAGGCTCGACGGAAACTTCACAACAATCCCGATGGGTGAGCATCTACTGCGCGGGCGCGGCGAGGCAACAGAGGTCCTCCAGCTTGGCGAGGTTACAGTGCTGGCGCCCGCCCACCTTGACCCGGCATGCATGTAACGCTTTTCCGCGAACTAGCGGAGAGCCGGTCAGTTTGCGGTCATTCGGACGCTCTCAGGAGCGTCGGTGGAGAAGCTGGGAGGCTCGACAGATAGCGGTGCATTGGGGCAGCACACGACGCCGCGCCCGGCTTCGTTTACTCCGACTAGGGCGGGCGTGTTGTCATCTGCGAAGCACCTACAATGCCACGACGCGATTGCCGGGATTGGGGCCGTCCTTCAGGCGTGTCAGCGTGTTGGGCAGATCGTCGAAATTGGCGATTTCGATGATCTGGGGATCGAAGCTGCCGCAGGCAATCTTCTTCGCTATTTCGGTGCCGGAGGCAACGAGGCGCCCCCATTGGCGATCGCAGGCGTGAGCGTGCATCGCATTGAGGCCCACCTCGTGCAGCGAGAGGGTCGTCGAGAACGCGGGAAGCGGGGCGGTTTCCTGTCGGTCCTGGATGCAGACCAGATGGCCGTTCGCCGTCAGGAGCGGCGCTAGGCTCGCCGCATGGCCGCCGCTGACCATGTCGAAGACCGCGTGCAGCGGCTGATGCATCGCGCGCCGTGCCCAGTCTTCCTTCCAGCCGTCCTTGCGATAGTCGGTGACGGTTGCGGCGCCGATGCGATGCAGGCGCTCCGTCTGCGAGGCCGAACCGACTGCATGGATGACCCAGCCCCGTTCGCGCGCAAGCTGAAGCAAGGCGCCGCCGACCGCACCGGAGGCGCCAGTGACGAGAACATGGGCGCCCGGCCAGAGCGCGACCTTGTCCACGGCCTGCTGCGCCGTCAGGCCCGGGCAGGGGAGTGCCGCGGCGGCGGCGAAGGGCAGGGCATCCGGCAGAGGAATGGCGACCCGCGCCGGGATCACCGTGTATTCGGCGAAGGAGCCCGGTTTCAGGAGGTCATTATGATAGGCGATACGCGCGCCCAAGGCGATGTGGGCAACGCCTTCACCAAGGGCTTCCACTTCGCCGGCGCCATCGACGCCTGGAATATGCGGCCATTCCCACGCGTCATGACCCCAGAGTATGAACTTCCAGTCGACCGGATTGAGGCCGATCGCGCGGTTGCGGATCAGAAGCTCACCGCGGCCCGGTTCCGGTTTAGGCCGGTCGCGCAGTTGTAGGACATCCGGATTACCCGTCGTTTCGTGAATCCAGGCTTTCATGCCATACCTCCTCAGCAGATCGAATAGCCGCCATCGATGGGGATCATGGTGCCGGTCACGTAGCCTGCGTCCTTCGACAGAAGGAATCGGACGACGGACGCCACTTCGGCGGGCTTTGCCCAGCGTCCCATGGGAATGCGAGCGTTGATGCGCTCGGCCCGTTCGGCATCGGTACGGGCCTTTTCCGAAATCCTTGTTTCCACCCAACCCGGTGCGACGGAATTGACGCGCACCCCGCGCTTGGCCCAGGCGACAGCCTGGGAACGGGTGACGGCCGCGACCGCCGCCTTACTGGCCGTATAGGCCGGCGCGCCGGGCGAACCGAAGATGGCCCACATGGAAGCAACGTTGACGACGGCGCCGCCGGCCCGTTCGAGCCGGTCGACAAGGGCGTTGGCAAGCGCGAAGCCGGCGGTCAGGTTGACGCGCATCACCTGTTCGAAGGCCTCGGTCTCCCATTCCTGCTGGTGCCGCAGCATGCCCGCACAGTTGACGAGTGCCGAAACCGGCCGGCCTTCCGGCAAGGCGGCGACACTTGCCGCCGTCTCGGTGATGTCGACCGTGTGGAAGGCGATTTGAGCGGGCAGGTCGGCATCGCGATCGAGACCCAGCGCGATCACCTCATAGCCGCTTCCTGTCAGCAGTTCTGCGACGGCCCGGCCTATCCCGGTGCCGCCTCCGGTCACGACGGCAAGGGGCATGCCCCGATCCTTGTTCGGCATTTCGTCTTCCTCTTCAGTTGGCAACGGCTGGGGCCCTAGTGGTCTCCGCCTCGATGGCGAGCATGGCGTCCACCAGATCGTCGACGGTCAGCGTTCTTGGAAAATTGAGCATGTGCGGCACGGCGATCGATGCTTGCGCCACGTTGATCAGGTGCGACCGGTCGATCTTGGCGGTCGTCAGGTCTGAAAGGCAAAGCGGAAGCCCTGCATGGCGGTAGAGCTCGAGGAGCACGGCGGGCATTGCCTCTCGCAGGAGCCGGTGGTGCACGACAAGCCCGTAAGCGACCTGCAGACCGTGCGGCCGGGCAGCGACGCCCGGTATGAGCGGCAAGCCGCGCGTCAGCGCATGGGGCACGGAAAGGCCACCGCTTTCGAAACCGAGGCCCGCCATCAGGATCATGGCTTCGACGGCGGCCTCGAAGGATTCGGTCGTCTCTCCGGACCCGGCAGCGTCATAGGCTGCCCGTCCGTGAGCGATCAGCGTGTCGTAGCATGCCGCGGCGATCGTGCCGGCAAGCAGCGTCGGGCGCGACCGGAACATGGTGACGCCCTTGCCCGCGGCGCAGGCGAGCGCTTCGGCCTTCTTGGAGAGCGCGTCGCCGAGCCCCGCGGCGAACATTGACTTGGGCGCGCTGGCAAGAAGCGCGGTATCGACGACCACGAAGTCCGGGTTGCGGGAGAGATGCCGGACCTCGAGAAGCATCTCATGGTCGTCGTAAAGCACATAGTTCTTGCTTGTCGGCGCATCGTTCGAAGCGACCGTGGGAATGGTGATCAGCCGTAAGGACCGCGTATCGGCCAACGCCTTGCCTGCGTCGATCGCCCGTCCGCCGCCTGCCGCCATGACGATCGACGGCGTTTCCTCGCCGAGCGTTGCGGAAAGCTCGCTGCCGGTCTGTGGTCCAAGCCGGCCCTTGAAAGGAAGCACGGTGAGGGACAAGCCGTTCCGTTCGCAGGAACTGCGGATCGTCTGCTCGACAAGTGGCAGGATATGAACATCGGCCACCAGCACGACGCTCCGGCCGACCTGGCGTGCGAAGTCTCCGATGCGGTGAAGGATTCCACGCCCCTGTATATAGCGCCCAGGGGCTCCGAAGACCCTGAGTTCGGCGTCGAAAATAGTCAAAGGGGAGTTCATGCGGATGCCTCTATGGATATTTCATATATCATATATTATGTTGTCGAGCGCGCAAGCGCCTTCTTTGTAATTTTAAGGATCCATCCATGATTACCGGGCATACCCGTTTCGTTCCTCTGCTCGCCCATCCCTGCCGTCATGTGCGCACACCGCCACTGTTCAACGCCGAATGTGAACGCCAGGGCGAGGACATCATCATGGTGGCCCTCGACGTCGAGCCGGACAGGCTATCGGCCACCGTCGAGAGCTTCAGGGCGATCGAAAACGTCGCCGGTATGGTGATCACCATTCCGCACAAGGGCGCGGTGGCCGCCCTCTGTGACCGTCTTATCGGCGCAGCCGAACTTGTCGGTGCCTGCAACGTTGTTCGCCGCGAAAAAGACGGCAGCCTCACCGGCGGCATGTTCGACGGTGAAGGTTTCGTTGCCGGCCTTCTGCACAGGGGACATGACCCTGCCGGCCGGCGCGTGCTGCTCGTGGGCGCCGGCGGCGCGGCAAGCGGCGTCGCGCATGCGCTGCTGAGAGCGGGCGTGGCCAACCTGACGATCGCGAACCGCTCGCCTGAAAAGGCCGAGGCACTGGCGGGCCAGTTGCGCGGCTTCTTCAGCGCTGCCCAGGTGGACGTCGGCATGCCCGATCCGCGCGGGTTCGATATCGTCGTCAATGGCACCGCGCTTGGCATGCATGCGGGCGATGCGCTGCCCGTCGATGTCGACCGCCTCGATGCCGGGACGGTCGTTGCCGAGGTGGTGATGCAGCCGGACGTGACGCCGCTTCTCGCAGAGGCAAAGGCGCGGGGATGTGTCGTTCACAAGGGGATCCACATGATCGAGCAGCAGGTGCGTCTGCTGGTGGACTTTCTGAAATGAAAAAAAGGTCCGCATCGCGCGTTGCGATGCGGACCAGTTTGCCGGGCGGGAGGCTCACACGCGGCGTCTGGTCCGGGCGCCGATGCCCTGCATCAGCACGGCGAGAATGATGATGACGCCCTTGATGATTTGCTGCGGATAGGCCGGAACGCTCATCAGGTTCATGATGTTGCCGATCAGGCCGAGAATCAGCACGCCGATCATCGTGTTGGTTACTGTGCCCCTGCCGCCCGACAGCAGCGCGCCGCCAATGACGCAGGCCGCGATCGCATCGAGCTCAAGGCCAATGCCAGTGACTGGTGTGCCGACCGCAGTGCGGGCAGTCACGAAGATGCCGGCGAGCGCCGACAGCGCGCCGCAGAGTGTGAAGGCGAGGAACTTGTAACGCCATACGGGAAGGCCGGCGAGGCGGACGGCGTCCTCGTTACTGCCGGTGGCGACGGTCAGCCGCCCCCAGTTCGTGCGGCGCAGCAGAAAGACGAAGAGCGCGATGACGACGGCGACGGCGAGGACCGGCCAGGGCAGACCGATGCCGGGCAGGCCCTTGCTGCCGAAGCCGGTCAGGATCTGCGCGGTCGGCAGGTCGCGCGGAAAGCGCACCGGCTGGCCGTTCGACAGCATATAGGCAAGGCCGCGGCCCATGGTCATCATGGCGAGCGTCGCGACGAAGGAGGCCATGCCGAAGCCTGCCACAAGGGCACCGTTGATGGCGCCGAGCAGTCCGCCGAGGAGCACGGCACTGACAACGCAGACGAGCAGGGCCGTGACGCCATCGAAGGGCAGGGCCGGCATCGCCATGGCGACGCCCATGCCGCCGATCGCCGCGACGGAGCCGACCGAAAGGTCGATGCCGCCCGTGAGGATGACGAGCAGCATGCCTATCGAGACGAGCGCGAGCGGGGCCAACTGCCTGAGCAGGTTGAAAAGATTCTGCAGCGTCAGGAAGTGTTCCGACAGCAGGGTGGAGATGACCACCAGTGCGATCAGCATGATGTAGATGTTGTAGGTGACGAGGATGGAAACGAGGCTTGGAGCCTTCGGATTAGTGGACATGCTTGCGCCCCATTGCCAGTTCGATGATACCTTCCTCGGTGAGCTGCGGTCCGGAGAGTTCGCCGGCGAGGCGACCGGCGCGCATGACGATCACCCGATCGCACATGCCGATCAGCTCGAGCATTTCGGAGGAGACCATGATGATGGCGGCGCCGTTGGCCGCCAGGTCGTTGATGACGCGATAGATTTCGACCTTCGCGCCCACGTCGACACCACGTGTCGGCTCGTCGAGAAGCAGGATCTCGCAGCCCGACACGAGCCATTTCATAATCGCGACCTTCTGCTGGTTGCCGCCTGAAAGCGTCCCGGCCTCCGCGTCGATGCTCGCGGCCTTCAGGTTCAGACGGGAGCGCAGGGCTTCCGTCGCGGCGCGCTCGCGCGCATCGCAAATAAGGCCGAGTAGGCCGAGGTGCGGATTGACTGGCGTCAGCATGGCATTGTTGAGGATCGGCATATGAAGCAGGCACCCCTGCTGCTTGCGGTCCTCGGGCACGAGGCCGATGCCTGCGCGCACCGCTTCGCCGGGCGAGCGGATGGTGCGCGGCTGCCCATCGATGCGGATTTCGCCGTGGGCGATCGGATCCGCGCCGAAGATCGCGCGCAGCAATTCGGTTCGGCCTGCGCCCACGAGGCCGCCGATCCCCAGCACCTCGCCGCGCCGTACGTTGAAACTGATGTCAGAAACGAGTGCTCCAGCTGCAAGTCGGTTGACTTCGAGCGCTACCGCGCCGGGGGTGGCGTGCCGTTTGGGAAAGAAGTCCTTCAGTTCGCGGCCGATCATCAGGTTGACCAGCGCCGTGTGATCGAGTGCTGCGGTGTCCCAGGTTCCAACCGTGGCGCCATCCTTCAGGACGGTTACCCGGTCGCAAAGGCTGAAGATTTCGTCGAGGCGGTGCGAGATATAAATGATGCAGACGCCCTGATCGCGCAGTCGCCGCACAAGATCGAAGAGCTTTTCCGCCTCATGGGTGGTGAGCACTGCCGTCGGCTCGTCGAGCACGAGGATCGAGCAGTCGCGCGACAGCGCCTTGCAGATTTCCACCACCTGCTGGCGTGCGATGGTGAGCCCGCCGGCGATCTCGCCGGGGTGGATGTCGTCGAAACCCATTCGGGCAAGAAGTTTTTCGGCGCGCGCATCCATCGCCTTCCGGTCGACGAGCAGGCCGTGCCCGAGCGTCTCGATCAGGATGTTTTCGGCAACCGTGAGGTCGCGGGCGAGCGAGAATTCCTGATAAATGATCGACACGCCGTTGCGGATCGCATCCTGCGGGTTCGTGATGCTGACGGTTTCGCCACCGATGCGGATCTCGCCGCCGTCATGGGTATAGGCGCCGGCGAGGATCTTCATCAGGGTCGATTTGCCGGCGCCGTTTTCACCCATGAGGGCGTGTACTTCGCCTGCGCGTGCCGAAAATTCAGCACCGCTGAGCGCAGCGATGCCGCCGAATTCCTTGGAAATCTGCCGCATGTCTAGGCGGTTCATTTCTGCCTCCCTCCAAATGCGGCGGGCCGCGCAAGGCCCGCCGCTCCTCATTTCGTGGTGGCGATCAGCTCTTGATGTCGCCGATCGTCTTGAAGGCTGGGACCGTGTAGCGGAAGAACGGGTTCGCCGTGTCTGGATCGATGAACTCGTCGGCGTTCTCTTTCGTCACGATCTGCGAGGGATAGTAGGAGCCGAGCGGCAGGTTGTTGGCATCAAAGCCCTTGTCGAAGATTTGATTTATCAGAGTGACGACGCCTTCGCCGGTGTGCGAGCCGGAGCAAAGGCCGGTCACCAGCATGTCGCCGGACTTGACAAGATCGAGCGCGGTGCGGAAGCCGTCTGCCGCATTCGCGACCTGGATCTTGCCCTTGAGCCCCTGGTTTTCCAGCGCGCGCAGCGCGCCCATGCCCATGAAGTCGTTCTCGGCAAGGATGATGTCGAGCTTGGAGGAATGCGCCGTCAGGATATCCTCAGCCGCATCGAGGCCGCCTTCCTCCGTCCAGAAGCCGACGCCCATCGAGACGACACTGAACTTCATTTCCGGATAGTCGAAGGCGCCGCCGGTCTTCAGCTCCTGGAACTTGTTGAAGCCGGCGAGCATGGCGTCTTCCTTGGAAAGGTTGAGGCCGAGCTGCTGCGCGCGTTCGTAGATGATGCCGGTGATCATACCGTTGACGCGGCTCTCCGAGGTGGAGTTGCCGACGGTGCCGAGGATCGCGGCGGCCGTGATCGGCTTGTCGGCGCCGTAGTGGTGCGCAACAAAACGCCCCGCCTCGAAGCCGTTGCCGTAGGGATTGAAGAGGACGGTCGTGACGATGGGGCTGTCGTCCGGCACGGTGCCGAGCGTTATCACCGGAATGCCGGCATCCACCGCGCGCTGCGCGTCGGCCGCGGCCGCTGCAAGGTCGGTCGGATCGAGCACAATGACGTCTACCTTTTTCGCGATGAAGGCATCAATCTGTGCCGACGTCTTGGCCGGGTCGCCGTCGGCGACCTGGACGTCGAGCTCATAACCGTATTCGGCCGCCTTGGCCTTCGCCGTGTCGATGACGCTGACGAACCAGGGATTGCCAAGCGTGATTTCGGTCCAGCCGATGACGAGTTTCTTGCTCGCATCACGCTGACCTGTCGGCAGCGCCTTGGCGACACTCGAACGGTCGGCCAATTCAGGATCTATGACGCCCGAAAGCGCGGAATTCGGCAGCAGCTTGTAGATTTCATGTCTTTCGGCGGCGCTTGCTGAACTGGTCATGATGGCCAGTGCGGCGGTGCACAGCATGAGCGATGCGGATTTCAGGAACGTCATGGTCTCTCTCCCTCTGTTGAAGTTCGGTCTTCCGCCCCGGATGCCCGGAGCGGGATAGCGCGCCCTCCCGGCGCGGGTCTTCGAGCCGTCAGCGGATGATTTCGCGGACGACGGATTCGATACCGGCCTGGTCGAGTCGGTAATGGGCGTAGAGGTGTGTCGGCGGGGCGATCAGGGCGTATTCGTCGCGGATACCGTGGCGAACGAGCCGTGCGGGGCTGCCTTCCTCCGCCAACACTTCGGCGACGGCGGCGCCGAGGCCGCCGAGGATGTTGTGTTCCTCAATCGTCAGGATGACCTTGGAGCGCGCGGCGGCGGCGAGGATCGCATCACGGTCGATCGGCTTAACCGTCGCCATATCGATGACACCGATGCTGCGACCTTCGGCAGCGAGCTTCTTTGCGACCTGCACCGACGGATGCACCGGCAGCCCGCAGGCGATGATCGTCACTTCTTCTCCCTGCGCATGCTCGATCGCCTTGCCGAAAATGAAATCGGCCTTCGGATCGTAGAGGTCCGGTTCGCGCCCGCGGCCGGTGCGGAAATAGATCGGCTGGTCGTGGTCGACCGAGGCGCGGATCGCCGCTTCAAGCTGCGGTCCATCCGAGGGCGAAACGATCGTCAGGTCGGCGATCGAGCGCATGGTGCCGATGTCTTCCGTCGCGTGGTGAGAGGTGCCATAAAAACCCATGGAAATGCCGGTATGATGGCCGATCAGGCGTACCGGCAGAGCGCAATAGGCGACGTCCATGCGGATCTGCTCGCAGGTCAAAAGACCGAGAAACGAGGCGAAGGTCGCGACATAGGGCATCATGCCCGTGGTAGCGAGCCCGGCGGCGGCCGACACCATGTTTTGTTCGGAAATGCCGAAGCTGACATACCGGTCCGGATAGCGGGCGGCGAAGCGGTTGAGGCCGTTCGAGTATTGCAGGTCGGCGGAGCCGGCGACGATCGGATGGCCGGCTTCGGCCAGTGTGATCAGCCCGTTCGACAGGTGGTCGAGGCCGGGGTTTTTCATGTTCAGTTCCCGGTAGTGCCAGGAATTCGGTGAATTTGGCCGCAGATTGGCTTGGGTCATCTCAGATCACCTTGGAAAGAATTTCTTGACGCGCGGCCTCCGCGTCGGAGGGGTCGAGATAGCCGAGATGCCAGCCGGGCTCGGTTTCCATGTAGGAGACGCCCTTGCCTTTCAGCGTGCGGGCGATGATGCAGCAGGGTTTTTCACGCGAGGCGTCAGCCTTGACCCGGCGCAAAAGCGCCGTCAGCTCGGCGATGTCATGGCCATCAACGACGTGCACCTCCCAGCCGAAGGCCCGCCATTTCTCGTCGAGCGGTTCGATGCCCATGACGTCGTCCACCGCGCCGTCGAGCTGGTAGCCGTTGCGGTCGATGATCGCCACGAGGCGATTGAGCTTGTGGTGAGCGGCGCCGATAGCGGCCTCCCAGACCTGGCCTTCCTGCATTTCGCCGTCGCCGAGCATGACGAATGTAGTGAAGGCGCGGCCCTGCATGCGTCCGCCGAGCGCCATGCCGAGGCCGTTCGACAATGCGTGACCGATTGAGCCGGACGAAAAATCGACGCCGGGAACCTTGCGCATGTCGGGATGGTCGCCGAGCGGGTTGCCGAGCCGGGTATAGCCGTTCAGCACCTCCGTCGGGATGTAGCCGTGTTCGGCAAGGATCGGGAACAGGCCGACGGCGGCATGGCCCTTGCCCATCAGGAAGCGGTCACGATCGGGCCATTTCGGGTCCGCCGAAAGCGACATCACGTCATAGTAGAGCGCGGCAAAGATCTCGGCGGCAGAAAAGACCGAGGTGTAGTGGCCCACTTTCGCGATCTCGATGAGCCGGATGGTTTCAAGCCGCACGAACTGCGCGCGGTCCCGAAGCCTCGCGATCTCGGCGTCCGTGGGTCGTAAATCGTTTCTGACTGGCTGTGTCACGCGTTCTCCTCCCGTCGTGTGCCGATCGACCGGCAACAAGTGCTTGCGATGAGGCGATCTAACATGATATATGATATATGTCACTTACAAAAATGGAGGAGCGACGTGAATCTTGCACTGACAAAGTCGGATGTGGCGGCCATTCGGAGCCGGCTTGCCATCAGGGGGCAGGCCTTCATCGACGGCCGTTTCGTCGATGCGGCATCGGGGGAGACGTTCGACGACATCTCACCGCGCGACGGCAAGGCGATCGCGCGCGTCGCGGCCGGCGATGCGGAAGATATCAATCGCGCGGTGAAGGCAGGGCGGCGCGCCTTCGAGGCGGGCGTCTGGCGCGACCGGTCGCCAAAGGAGCGAAAGAAGGTGCTCCAACGCTTCGCCGCGCTATTCGAAAAACACATGGACGAGCTCGCCGTGCTCGAAACGCTCGATATGGGCAAGCCAGTTTCCGAAAGCCGCAACATCGACGTGAACGTCGTGCTCGACACGTTGCAATGGTATGCCGAGTGCCCCGACAAGCTCTATGACGAGATTGCGCCCACCGGTCCCGGTCAACTCGCGATGATCACGCGCGAGCCGATCGGCGTTGTCGGCGCGGTCGTGCCGTGGAATTTCCCCATGCTGATGGCGACGTGGAAATTCGCGCCGGCGCTCGCCATGGGCAATTCCGTCGTGCTGAAACCGGCGGAGCAATCGCCGCTGACGGCGATCCGGTTGGCGGAGCTTGCGTCCGAAGCGGGCATTCCGGACGGCGTCTTCAACGTAGTGCCCGGCTTCGGCCCGACGGCGGGCAAGGCGCTCGGCATGCACATGGATGTCGATTGCCTCGCCTTCACCGGGTCGGGCGAAGTAGGAAAACTGTTCCTGCAATATGCCGGCCAGTCGAACATGAAGCGCGTCTTCCTCGAATGTGGCGGCAAGTCGCCGAACATCATCCTTGATGACGTTCCCGAATTGCGGGTCGCGGCGGAGCGTGCGGCAACGGCGATCTGCTTCAACCAGGGGGAAGTTTGCGTCGCGCCGTCGCGCCTGATCCTCTCCAGGCGCATCCAGGAGCAGTTCCTTGACATCGTCGTCGAGACAGCGAAATCGATCCGCCCCGGCGATCCGCTCGATCCCGCGACGAAACTCGGCGCACTGGTGGAAAGCAGCCATCGTGACCGCGTCGAAGGCTACATCGCCAAAGGCAAGGCGGAAGGCGCGCGGCTTGTTCTGGGCGGCGACCGGCCGGGCGATACGCCGGATGGCTACTATCTCAACCCGACGATCTTTGCCGATGTCAGTAATGACATGACCATTGCCCGCGAGGAGATTTTTGGTCCTGTCCTTTCCACCATCACGGTGGAGGACGACGAGGAAGCCGTGCGCGTGGCGAACGATACGTCCTACGGCCTTGCCGCTGCCGTCTGGACGCGCGACCTGTCACGGGCGCACAAGATCGCGCGCAAGCTCCGGGCCGGTACGGTCTGGGTGAACTGCTACGACCACGGCGACGCTACAGTTCCCTTCGGCGGGTTCAAGCAATCCGGCAACGGGCGCGACAAGTCGCTGCACGCGCTCGACAAGTACACGGAACTCAAGACCACGTGGATCGAGCTTTGATCCTCACGGGGCGGCTTCGGCCGCCCCTTTCGCTTCCAGCCAGTCGACCATTACGACGCCCACGCCTATATCGGCCTGGATGGCGCGCCGTGCACCGTCCGCGTCGCGCGCAGCAAGCGCCCGAAGCACGTCATAGTGGCCATGTTTGCCGCTGACGAGGACGCGGGGAGGAGTGTGGAGGTGATAGAGATGGATAAGCGGCCCCATCTGCGCCCACATGCCTTCAATGGTCGCATAGAGCATCGGCATTCCCGCCGCCTCGGCGAGCTTGAAATGGAACTCGCGGTTGACGCGCGAGGCTTCCAACGGGTCGCTGGCGGCGGCAGTGGTGAAATCGGCCTGCAGGGCTTCGAGTGCCGCAAGGCTTTTTGCCGATATCTTTACAGCCGCCTGCGCTGCCGCCTCGCCCTCGAGGTGGTGGCGGATCACCTGGATTTCGCGCAGTTCGGAAGGTGTGAGGCTGCGGACCTGAATGGAGGTCGCAGCGCGCATCTCCAGCGCGCGCTCGGTGACGAGACGGAAGATCGCCTCACGGACCGGCGTGATGGAAACGCCGAGCTGGTCCGCAAGGCTTGCGATCGTCAACCGTTCGCCGGGTTCGTATCGTCCGTCCATCAGGGATGAGCGAATGGTGCTGTAGACCTGCTCGGAGAGATTTCCCTTGTTGATTTTCGGTAACTGGCTCATCCGACGACCTGTGACGTTTCCGCGAATCTGGCGTTCAGGCGCCAGCCCGACACATGCGCATCAAGCGTTCGATGGCGCAAGCGGCTCCAGCCCACGCAAGATATCTGAAGCCTTCTCTCCGATCATTATCGCTGTCGCATTCGTATTGCCCGAAATCAGTGTGGGCATGATGGAGTTGTCCACAACTCGTAGATTGCGCAGGCCGTGCACGCGGAGTTCCGGATCGACCACCGACATCGCGTCGCGGCCCATCCGGCAGGTGCCGACCGGGTGATAGACCGTCTTGCCCTTGGAGCGGATATAGGCACCGAGCGCCGCATCGTCGTCGACAGCCTTACCGGGATAGGCCTCGCCATCCTCGACGAAGCCGGCGAAGGAGGGTTGCGCGAGGATGCTGCGGGCGAGTTTCAGCGCCTTGATGGAAAGCCGCATGTCCTCCGGCGCCGTGAGGTAGCGCGGATCGACCAGCGGGTGAGCGGCGGGATCGGTGGACTTCAGCCGGATCTCGCCACGGCTTTCTGGCCTGAGCACGCAAGGGTTCACGGTGGCGCCGGCGCGTTTCACCTGCTCCTGGTCGCTATCCATGAAGACGATGGGGACGAAATGCATTTGGATGTTCGGTTCGGCCTCCATGTCGTCGACATTCATGAAGGCGCAGGCCTCCGTCACATTCGACATGACCGGCCCGGACTTGAAGAGCAGGTATTGCAGCCCGTTTTTGACGGAGCGGAAGAAGCTGTCCTCACCGTAGTAGCCGTATCGCCCGGTGCAGAACCGGATGGCCGGAAACTCGAGATGATCCTGGAGGTTCTGGCCGACGCCTTCCAGGCGGTGTTTTACGGCAATGCCGTGCCGACGCAGTTCCGATTCCGGGCCGATGCCGGACAGCATCAGGAGCTTGGGTGTCTGGACCGCGCCGCCGGCAAGGATGACCTCCTTGTCGGCCTGAACCGTCTCGATCTTGCCGTTGCGGACATATTCGACCCCGCTTGCGCGGTCGCCTTCGAAGAGGATGCGTGTGACGAGGCAGCCCGTGCGGATCTCGAGATTTCCGGATTTCATGGCCGGTCGCATATAGCCGACGGCAGCGCTGCATCGGCGGCCATTGCGGGTCGTCGTCTGGTTGAAGCCGACGCCGCGCTGGCGCGTGCCGTTGAAATCCGGGGTGTAGGGAATGCCGGCTTCCTGGGCGCTGCGCACGAAGGCCCGCGTCAGATCGCTCACCTGCCGGAGGTCCGAAACACCGAGCGGACCGCCGATGCCATGATAGGCGTCGGAAAGCCGGTCATTGTCTTCCGCCCGACGGAAATAGGGCAGGACGTCGCTGTAGCCCCAGCCGTCGGCGCCGAGCCGTGCCCAGTCGTCATAGTCGCGGCGCTGGCCGCGAATGTAGATCGCCGCATTGACCGAGCCGCCACCGCCCAGTACCGCACCCTGTGGCATCACGGGCGCGCGGTCGTTCAGGGCCGGCTGCGCCTCCGTCTTGTAGTGATAGAGAAGGTCGGAATCGAGCAGCTTCACGAAGCCGGCCGGAATGTGGATCAGCGGATTGCTATCGCGCGGGCCGGCCTCGATCACCAGCACTTTGCCGACATTGCCGAGCGCCAGACGACCGGCCAGCGCACTGCCCGCCGAGCCGCCCCCGACCACAACATAATCCACCATTTTTTCCTCCCAGGTCGTTATTATCATATATCATATATCTATTGATCTTGCGAAGCGCCGTCAATGTGTTGGGGTGAAGCTTGGCTACTTTTCGGATCAAATGGGCGATGGGAGCAGGGGGCACACGTTGCCCCAATGGGACGTGCCTTCATTGCGTGCGGAGAACGCGGCTCTCAAGCTCCGTCATCGAGGACAGCCAAAACACGCCTTCCGGCGGGGCACTGTGGCTGTGCGGCACGAAAACCGTTTCGATGTCGGCCGCCAGCGCTGCGGCAGCACCACTGCCGCTGTCTTCCACGATCAGGCATTCGCTGGGCTCGACGCCTAGCAGGTAGGCCGCCCGGAAATAGCCCTCCGGATGCGGCTTGCCGAGGCGGACGTCGTTGCGCGCGACGGTCACGAGCCCCGGCCGCACCAGCCCGGCTGCGCGGAGGTTCACGTCGACAATGGCGCGGTCGCTGTTGGAGACCACGGCCTGCCCTATGCCGGCGGCCGCGAGGCGGTGCCAGGTCTCGACGGCATCCTCATAACCCCTCAGCCGCTCCGACGCGCGGAAATAGTGGTGATGCTTGCGCTGCTCCCATATCAGCGGATCGGCTTCGAGCCCGAAATCCCGCACGATGATGTCGTAGATTTCGTCGGCCGAGCGGCCGACGACCCGCTCCTTGAGATCCGGGGGAGGCAGCAAGCCTGTTTCCGCCATGGCGCATCCCAAGGCCTCGACCGCGATGTCCTCGCTGTCGACGAGCGTGCCATCCATGTCCCACAAGACTGCTTTGATCATATGTCGATGTCGCTTTCCAAGAGAAGCCGGAACGGTGTCCGGCGAGGCCGCCTTTGCAGGCGGTGTGGCGCGTCCGGGCGGGATTTCTCTCGATCGCCGACGCAAAAAATAAAAATCATTTTTTTCGGTATTGTGCAATAACGAATTTCATTCTATCTGTTGGTCACGGTAGGAAATTCGATTGGAGGGACGCATGAATTTGACTGGAGCGGACGTTGTTGCCCGGATTGCGGCGGCGCGCATCTTGCCCGTCGTCGTGCTGGAGCGAGCCGAAGACGCGGTGCCCCTGGCCCGTGCGCTGGTCGAGGGCGGATTGCCGGTAGCGGAGGTGACTTTCCGCACGGGGGCTGCGGCAGAATCGCTGCGGCGCATCCGCGCCGAGGTTCCCAACATGCTGCTGGGCGCCGGCACGGTTCTGACGGGCGAGCAGCTCAAAATGGCCGCGGCGTCAGGCGCGCAATTCATTGTCACACCGGGCTTTAATCCCGCGATCGTCGCTGCTGCACAAGCACTGGGTCTTCCGATCGTGCCCGGCATCAACAATCCGACCGGCGTCGAGCAGGCCATGTCTTTCGGGCTGGAGGCGGTCAAATTCTTCCCCGCCGAGCCGAGCGGCGGCGTGCCCTTCCTCAAGGCGTTGACAGGCCCTTATCCGGCCATGCGCTTCGTGCCGACGGGCGGCATCGGTCCCGCAAATCTGGCGAACTACCTCGCTCTTCCTGCGGTTCTCGCCTGCGGCGGGTCCTGGATGGTGGATGCAAAACTCGTCCGGGAGGGACGGTTTGACGAAATTTCGAGGCTGACAGGGGTGGCCGTCGGCCTCGCCCGAAGGGCCTGAAACGGTTTCATCGATAATCTGAACGCGCCTCGAGAGGGGCACAAAAACGGAGGTTCCAATGCCCAGCAACACCCTGTCGGAGGGGCTATCCCTCAAGGGGAAATCCTGCATCATCACCGGTGCAGCGTCCGGGATCGGCGAAGCCGTCGCCCGCATCTACGCCCAGAACGGCGCAAAGGTCGCCATGATCGATTTCGATCGGGAGCGCCTGACGCGTGTCGCCGGCGAGATCAAAGCTGAGGGCGGTACGGTGCTACCGATCTACGCCGACGTTTGCGAGGAGGAGACGGTCCGCGCGTTCTTCAAGCAGGTGCATGAGGCGTTCGGTTCCGTCGATGTCGTCGTCAACTCCGCGGGGCGCGACAGCCTTGCCCCGCCGGTCACCCGCGTGACGCTGGAGGAATGGAACAAGACAATCGGCCCGAACCTGACGGCTGTCTTCCTCTGCTGCCGCGAAGCCTTCATCTATATGGAACAGCAGGCCGAGGGCGGACGCATCATCAATATGGGCTCCTCGTCGACCCGTGTTGCCTCCGGCCCTGGCCACAGCCCCTACCGCGCCTCCAAGCACGGCATGCTGGGCTTCTCGAAAAACATTCTCCTCGAAGGCAAGGACAAGAAGATCGGCGTCACCGTTCTCAATCCAAGCCACGTGAAGACGCCGATGACCGAGATCATCGACCAGGGCCTCTACGACGGCAATCTGGAAGCCTATGTCGACGGCTGGCTCGACGAGAAGGAAATCAAGGAAGGCATCCATGCTTCCTGCATCGATGTCGACAACGTCGCCTGGCTCGCCCTCTATGTCGCGACCCGCACGCCTGACGTCACCATCCCGACCATCTCGCTCTACCCGACCCACAAGGTGCACCGCTACGGGATGGAGGTATAAGCCATGAAGGCCGCCGTGTATCAGGGCAAGGGCCGGATCGCTCTGGAAGAGCGCCCGCGTCCGGTGCTGCGGGATGACGAGGTTCTGATCCGCGTTTTCGCAGCCTCGATCTGCGGCACGGACCTGAAAGTCCTTCGCGGCGGCCATTTCCGTGTCGGCGAAAACGACACGCGTGTTCTCGGCCATGAGCTTGCCGGGGAAATCGTTGAGGTCGGCCGGCATGTCGGGCATTGGAAGAAGGGGCAGCGGGTTTCGGCGGTGCCGAACATCGGCTGCGGCCATTGCGAGATGTGCCGCCGCGGGCTCAATAATATGTGCCCCGACTACGAGGCCTTCGGCATCGATATCGACGGCGGGTTCCAGCAATACATGACCGTCACGGCCAAGGCCCTTTACGGCGGCAACCTCTTCGAGATACCGGCCGGCATGAGCTACGAGGAGGCCTCGCTGGTCGAACCGCTCTCCTGCTGCTTCAACGCCTGGAAAGACCTTGTCGTGACGCCGGAGGACCGCGTCCTCATCCTCGGCACGGGTCCGATCGCCGGCCTGTTCCTGCAACTGGCGAAAGCCTACGGTGCAAGGCAGGTCATCGTGGTCGGCCGAAGGGCGGAACGTCTGGCGGAAATCGCGCCGCAGGGTGCGACCGATACTGTGGATTCGAGCCGGGTCGATGTGGTGGAGGAGGTGCTTAGGCTGACGGGTGGCCGTGGCGTCGATGTCGCGCTCACCTGCGCGCCGGCGCCCGAGCTTCAGGTGCAGGCGATCGCCTGCCTTGCCCGTCTCGGCCGCATGAATTTCTTCTCCGGCCTCAACAAGGGAACCAAGGTCGAACTCGACACCAACAAGGTGCACTATTGGGGCCTGAAGCTGCTTGGCTCGACCGGGTCGAGCATCGAGGACTATGCCCGGGCGCTGAAGCTGGTGGAAACCGGCAAGATCCGCGTGACCGACGTCGTCACCCATCGCTTCGGCATGGCGGACGCTGTTGACGCCTTCGATCATGCGCTTTCGGGCAAGGGCATGAAGACCATCATTTATCCTCAGGAGGAGAGCCTGCAATGAAGGCGGCTGTATTGCATGCACCGGGGGATCTGCGCGTCGAGGACGTGCCTGTGCCGGAGATCGGACCGGACGAAGTTCTCGTCGAGGTGAAGGCCGCCGGCATCTGCGGCTCGGATATCGGCCGTGTCATGACGACCGGCACCTATCGTTTCCCAACCATTCCGGGCCACGAATTCTCAGGCAGGGTGGAGCGGGTCGGTTCCGACGTCTCCCATCTCAAGCCGGGCGACCGCGTGGCGGTGGCGCCGCTGATGCCGTGCCGCACATGCCAATGGTGTGAGGCCGGCAAATTCCACCTCTGCGACGACTACGATTTCATGGGCTCGCGCAGCGACGGCGCCTTTGCGCAATATCTCTGCGGGCCTGCAACGAACGTGCTGAAGGTGCCCGACAGCGTGTCCTACGAGGTTGCCGCGACGATCGAACCGGCGGCCATCATCCTGCACGGCATCCACAAGCTCGACCTGAAGCTCGGCGATGCGGTGGCGGTGGTCGGCTGCGGCGCGCTCGGCTATTTTGCCCTGCAGTTTGCGAGGCTTTCCGGCGCACGGCCGTTGATCGCCGTTGATGTGGACGACGACAAGCTGGAGCTTGCGCGCAGCATCGGCGCCGATCTCTGCCTCAACCCGACGCGCGACGACGTGCTCGCCCGCGTCCGTGAGGCTACGGGTGGGCGTGGGGTTGCCGTGTCGCTGGAATGCGCGGGGTCCGCGCCGGGGCGGGATCTTTCGATCATGGTCGCGGCCAAGCAGGGCGCCGTCATGCTCTATGGCACCGCCTATGGCGACGTCACCTTCGCGGAAAAGGCTTTCGCCAAGATCGTGCGCGAAGAATTGCAGGTGATCGGCTCGTGGAATTCCTATTCCTTGCCGTTCCCCGGCAAGGAATGGTTTGACATCATTGGTTTGCTTGGCGACGGCCGCCTGACGGTCGAGCCGCTGATTACCCACCGGGCGACGCTTGAGGAGGCGCCGTCCATTTTCAAGGCACTGAAGGACCGCAGCTTCGGCAGGTATCACAAGATCCTGTTCAAGCCGAACGATTGACGCATGCGGGGGAGGAACGAATGGTTGAGCGTTATGTCATGGCAATGGACGAGGGAACGTCCAGTGCAAGGGCCATCCTTTTCGATCGGGGAGGCAACATCGTCTCGCTCGCGCAGCGCGAGTTCCGGCAGATCTATCCGCGGCCCGGCTGGGTAGAGCACGATGCCAACGAGATCTGGGCGACCCAGCTTTCCGTTGCCCGCGAGGTGATGCACAACGCTGACATATCCGCTGCCGAGGTGGCCGCCATCGGCATCACCAACCAGCGCGAGACCTGCCTGATCTGGGACCGTAAGACCGGCGTGCCGCTGCACAATGCCCTCGTCTGGCAGGACCGGCGCACCGCCGGCATCTGCGACCAACTGAAGGCGAGGGGGCTCGAACCCTATGTGAAGGAGAATACCGGCCTCGTCATCGACGCATACTTCTCTGGCACAAAGCTCGCTTGGATCCTCGACAACACGCCGGGCGCCCGCCGCCGTGCCGAGCGTGGCGAACTTGCCGCCGGCACCATCGATACCTGGCTCATCTGGAACCTGACCGGTGGCCGCGCCCATGTAACGGATGCCTCCAACGCTTCGCGCACGCTGCTGTTCAACATCCGGACAGGCGACTGGGACGAGCGTCTGCTTGAAGAACTCAACGTGCCCCGCGCGATCCTACCCGAAGTGCGCGACTCCTCAGACGTCTACGGTCTCACCGATCCGGATCTTTTCGGCGGAGAGGTTCCTGTCGCCTCATCGATCGGTGACCAACAGGGGGCGCTCTTCGGCCAGTCCTGCTTCCAGACGGGCATGGTCAAGGCCACCTACGGAACCGGCGGCACGCTGCTGATGAACACTGGAAACCAAATCCGCTCCTCCGACAACGGCCTGTTGACCACAGTCGCCTGGCGGCTCGGCGGTGAACTCGAATATGCCCTTGAAGGCACCCTGTTTTCCGTCGGCTCGGTGGTGCAGTGGCTGCGCGACGAATTGAAGATCATCCACAGCGCGTCGGAGACGGAAGCTGCGGCGATGGACGTGCCGGATACCAATGGCGTCTACATCGTCCCCGCCTTTACCGGCCTCTCCGCGCCGTTCTGGGATCAATATGCCCGCGGCACCATCGTTGGCATCACCCGCGGGGCCAACCGTAACCATCTCATCCGTGCCTCGCTGGAATCCATGGCCTACCAGATTCGCGACGTCATCGACCGCATGGAGGCCGATTCCGGCATCGCGCTCGCGGAACTGAAGGTGGATGGCGGTGCCGCGATGAACAACTTCGTCCTGCAGTTCCAGGCCGACCAGCTGGGCGTGCGTGTGATGCGTCCGAAGGTCATCGACACGACCGCGCGGGGTGCTGCGTTCCTCGCAGGCCTTGCCGTCGGCTACTGGAAGGACAAGGCTGAACTTCACACCGCCTTCGCGCTGGACAGGGAGTTCACGCCGTCTGTCGAACGGGCGATGGCGGATACGCTTTACCGAGGCTGGTGCCGCACCGTGGACCGGTCGCGGGACTGGGCCGAACACGACTAGGGAACGTCTGTCATGACTTACACACCAGCAAGCCGGCGCACGATGTATTTCATCGGCGTTACCACCGGCAAGTCCTCGATCATGAAGGTCTTTCCGGCGTGGTCGACCCATCTCGGCCTGGATGCCGAGATGAAGGGCGTCGATTTCGCGCCGAACTCGGAGCCATCAGCCTATCGCGGCGCCGTGGCGTTCATCAAGCGCGATCCGCTGTCGCTCGGCGCGCTGGTGACGACCCACAAGGTGAACCTGCTGAAGGCGTCGCGCGACCTGTTCGACGACCTCGATCCCTATGCCGAAACCTTGCACGAGATCAGCTCGATCTCCAAACGCGGTCAGCGTCTGGCCGGCCACGCCAAGGACCCGATCACCGCTGGCGCGAGTTTCGAGGCGATTGCGTCGGAAGGGCACTGGGCCGCGACAGGGGCGACGCTCTGCATCCTCGGCGCCGGCGGCTCCTCGCTCGCCCTGTCGCTCTACCTGCACAACAAGAAACGTGCCGGGGGCGACACGCCACAGCGGATCGTCGTGACGGCGCGGCGGGAGGCTTCGCTGGCCGAGATGCGTCATGTGCATGGCGAGATCGGTTTTTCCATTCCCATCGAATACTGCCTTGCGCCAACGCCGGCGGAGGCGGACGCGGTGGTCGCCGCCCTTCCGCCGGGCTCCATGGTGGTCAACGCGACCGGTCTCGGCAAGGACGGCCCGGGCTCGCCGCTCACTGACGCGGTGCGGTTCCCAAGGGACGGTCTCGTCTGGGAATTCAATTATCGCGGCGACCTCGTCTTCCTCGATCAGGCACGCGCCGCGGCCAGGGATCGCAACCTCATAGTCCACGATGGATGGGTCTACTTCATCCATGGCTGGACCCGCGTGATCGCGGAAGTCTTCGACATCGACATCCCCATGTCCGGGCCGGACTTCGACGAACTGAGCCGCATCGCCCGCGACGCCACAGCCTGAAAGGAACAGACATGACCGTTTTGCCAAGCCTGCACGAATTCAACCTCAACAACGGCCTGAGCTCGACCCGCGAGCCGATCCGCCGCACGCTCTCCAAGATGAAGGGCATGTTCCACGACGAGGCGGCCTTCGATGCTGAGCTCGCCAAGGGCGACAGCCTGCTCTACGAATTCTACGACATGGGCGTTCCCGACAGCGAGAAGGACGTCGCCTACGGCACGTCGATCACCTATCCGGGCAAGGTGGGCGACGAGTATCACATGACCAAGGGCCATTTTCACACGGTCATCGACACCGCCGAGGTCTACTACTGCCTTCGCGGCCATGGCTACATGATGATGGAAACGCCGGAAGGCGAGACGCAATGGCTGGAGTTCCTGCCGGGCAAGGCCGTCTACGTGCCCGGCCGCTGGGCGCACCGCTCGATCAACGTGCATCCGACCGAGCCGCTCGTCACCTTCTTCGCCTTTCCGGGCAATGCGGGCCACGACTACGGCACGATCGAGAGCAAGGGTTTCCGCAAGCTGATGGTCGAACGTGACGGCAAGCCGACCGTCATCGACAATCCCCGCTGGAACGGCTGAGCGGGCAAGCACGATGACCGGTAAGATCGCAGTCACGCCCCGTTCGCTGTCCGGCGCGGGCCATCCTGTCCTGTCGCGCCTGATGGAGCGGGGGTTCGAAATCGTCTATCCGGCGCCGGGCCGGATGCCCTCGGAGGAGGACCTGCTTCGCAGCATTCCGGGTTGCGTCGGCTGGCTTGCCGGCGTCGAGCCGATCAGCGTGCGCGTGCTTGATGCGGCAAGCGGCCTGCGGGTCATCAGCCGCAACGGCACGGGCGTCGACAATATTGACATTCCGGAGGCGCAGGCCCGCGGGATAACGGTCGAGCGGGCAACGGGCGCCAATGCCCGCGGTGTGGCGGAGCTTGCCATCGGCCTTCTGCTTGCTGCCTCGCGCCATATTCCCTGGTCGCACCAGCACCTCAGCCAGGGAGAATGGCGCCGGCGCATCGGTTGCGAAGTAAAGGGCCGCGCGCTCGCGGTCGTCGGCTGCGGCGCGATCGGCCGAGAGGTGATCGACATGGCACTCGGCCTCGGCATGGAGGTCGTGGGCTACGATCCCTATCCCGATCCCCGGTTCGTGCGCGCCGGCTTCCGCTACGCAGGCCTGGAGGAGGTGCTCCGCGATGCGGACGCCGTCAGCTTCCATTGCCCGCCCGGGGAAAGGCCCATCCTCGACGCGGCGATGCTGGGGCAGATGCGCAAGGGCGTCATCGTGGTCAACACGGCGCGTGCCGAGCTCATCGAGGACGGTGCCATGCTGGCAGCACTCGAAAGCGGACAGGTTTCCACGCTGGCGACTGATGTCTTCCACAAGGAGCCGCCCGTAGCCTCGGCGCTGCTGAGCCACGAACGCGTCATCCTCACGCCCCATGCCGGCGGTTTTACCGAAGAGAGCGTCGACCGCGCCACCAGCGTCGCCGTCGATAATCTCCTGAAGAACCTGGTGTGCCCATGACGAACTTGGAGACCCGCCCCCTTGCTGGCGTCGACCGCCTCGAGACAGGCGACGGCGCAACGCTGGCCTGGCTCGGGCAGGCGGGTTTCCTGATCGCACAAGGCGGATTGCGTATCGTCATCGATGCTTATCTCTCGGATTTTCTTGCGGAGAAATACCGCGGCACACGTTTTCCGCACACCCGCATGATGCCGCCGGTCATTGCGCCCGGCGCGCTGACCGGCATCGACTGGCTGCTCTGCACCCACGGCCATACGGACCACATGGACCCCGGCACGATCCCGGCCCTGCTTGCCGCCAATCCCGGTGCCCGCGTCCTGGCGCCCCGAGCGGAGCGCGCGCGCGCCATCGAACGGGGCACGCCCGAGGACCGGCTCGTGCTGATCGATGCAGGGGAAACCGTCGATCTCGGCGGCGTGTGGGCGACCGCCACCCCTGCGGCGCATGAAGACCTGCGCAGAACGGAAGACGGCTACCTGTTTCTCGGCTACGTGCTCACCGGCGGTGGCGTCACGCTCTGGCATTCCGGTGATACGATCCCGTTTCCCGGCCTTGCGGAATGGCTGATGCCGTTTCGCGTCGATCTTACCCTGCTGCCGGTCAACGGCCGCGACGCGGAGCGCGCGGAAAACGGCGTGCCCGGCAACCTGACGCTCGAAGAGGCGGTGGCGCTTGCCGACGCGATCGGCGCGCGCGCCATGCTCGGCCACCATTTCGGGCTTTTCGATTTCAACACGCTCGATCCCTTCGACGGCGCGCGGCGCCTCGCCGGTCTATCACCGCGCGCAGACGTGCTTCTTGTCGAGGTGGATACGGCGTATCGCATTCCCCCGATCGTCCGTGCGCCTCTGTCGGTGCTGATCGTCTGCCGCGGCAATATCTGCCGATCGCCGACGGCCGACGGCATCCTGCGCGCCGCCTTGCCGGGGCATCGGATCGACAGTGCCGCCATCATGGACTGGAACGTCGGCAAGCCACCGCATGGCGAGACGATCTCGGTGGCGGCGGGCCAGGGCATCGGTCTCAACACGCTGGTTGCGCGCCAAATCCAAGAGACAGACTTCGAGGAATTCGACTTGATCCTCGGCATGGACGATCACAACATGGCGGCGATCCGCGCACTGCAACCTGCGACGGGCAGGGCGCGGATCGGGCGGCTCGGCGCATTCGCGGCGCCCGGCGAGGAAACCAGCATCATCGACCCGTGGGGCGAACCCCGCGCGACCTTCGAGGCCGTCTTCGATCAGATCAAGACAGCCTGCGACCGGCTTGCGCAGTTCGCCCGCGCGGGCTGCACGATTAACAGGGAGAGGAAATAGGACCATGGATTTCGGGATAAACGGCAAGATCGCCATCGTGACAGGCGGCGCAACCGGCATCGGCTATGCCATCGCCAAGACTTTCCATGACGAAGGCGCGGTCGTCGTCATCAACGGCCGCGATCAGGCCAAACTGGACAAGGCCTGCGCCTCCATCGGCCCGCGCGCCCACGGCGTCGTTGCCGACCTGATGGCGGCGGAGGGCGCGACACGGCTTTCAGACTTCGCCGGCAAGCTCGGCCCGGTCTCCTTCCTTGTCAACAATATCGGCGTTTTCGACGTCAACGACTTCTTCGAGGTCAGCGACGAGCGCTGGATGGAGTATTTCCAGCACAACCTGATGACGGCGATCCGCATCTCCCGCATCGTCATGAAGGACATGCTGGCGCGCAACGATGGCAGCATCGTCTTCATCTCTTCGGAAGCGGCGATCCGTTCAATCGGCAACATGGTGCCCTATTCGACCACGAAGACGGCCATGCTCGGCCTCAGCCGTTCGCTCGCCGAATTGACGCGCGGCACCAATGTTCGGGTGAACAGCTACATGCCCGGCAGCACGGCGACGGAATCGGTCGAGACCTATTTCGCCGACCTCGCCGTCCAGCAGGGCAAGACGGTGGAGCAGGCGCTTGCCGATTTCTACCGCGACGTCCAGCCGTCAAACCTCACGCAGAAGCTGATCGATCCGGCGATGCACGGGCGCGGCGTCGTGCAGTTGATGACGAACCAGGCGATGAACGGTCTCTGCCACCGCGCCGACGGCGGCACTATCCGCTCGATTTTCGGCTGATGGTTTGAGGGAGGAAGACATGAGCGGCAAACTCGGCATCCACAGTCTTGTCTTCACCGATGACTGGTCGCCCGCGGCAGCGGAGGCGAGCTGCCGCGCGGCCGCCGAGATCGGCTTCGAACTGATCGAGGTGCTGCTGTTCGACCCGGCCGACCTCGACATTCCGCTGACCAAGCGGGCAGCGCGGGAGGCGGGGCTGGAGCTCCGCCTCGGCATGGCGCTCGGCCTCGACGCGGATATCGCCTCTAGCGATCCGGACATCGCCGCGCGGGGCGAGGCCAGCGTCGCCCGCTGCCTGGATATCGCCGCGGAGCTGGAGGCGCCCGCCGTCTCCGGCATCACCTATGCGGCCTTCGCCAACTATTCGGCGCCGGCCACGAAAGCGCAGCGCACTCAGGTCGCGGCAAGCCTTGCCCGTCTCGACCGGCGCGCCGGCGAACTTGGCGTGCGTCTCGGTCTCGAGCCGGTCAATCGCTACGAGAGCTATCTCGTCAACACGCTGGACGAGGCGGCGGACCTGATCCGCGCGTCCGGCGGTTCGAATCTCTTCATCCACATGGATACGTTCCACATGAATATCGAGGAGGGCGATATCGCGGCTGCGATCCACCGCAACGCCTCCCTGCTCGGCTATGCCCATGTCGCCGACAGCAACCGTGGCCTGCTCGGCGGCGGGCATTTCGACGTGCTTGGCTATTGCCGCGCGCTGGAATCGGCCGGCTATCGCGGAGACCTGACGGTCGAGGCCTTTTCCTCCAAAATGCTCGGTGAAGGATTGGTCGGCGGGGTGCGCTTGTGGCGGGAGGCGTGGCGGGATTCGCTCGTGGCGGCGAAGGCCGCCTACGACGTCTTGCGCGTGGCGCGGGCAAGCGCACGGGCCGGATGCACCGTCTGGTAACAAAAAAGAATTTCATTTTCTCTTCGTTGCCGGTTATAGAATTGCGACGACGCAACCGGAGTGATGGGCCGATGGAGAGCTCAACGGACAACAGGCAATCCATCCTCATGCGGATTCGATGGAAGGCGGGGTACATGAACCCCGCACTGCGCCGGATCGCGGACAGGGTATTGAAAGCGCCCGAGGAGATAAAGTCGATATCCATCAAGGATCTGGCGTTGCAATGCGACGTGTCGGAATCGACCGTGACCCGCTTCGTGCGCGAAATCGAGGTTCCGAGCTTCCAGCAGTTCAAGATCCTCATCGCCGAGGAATTGTCGCAGGGCACGGCGGTTTCCCAGCCGCCGTTGGAACGCCATGTCTATGAAGACATCACCGATGAGGACGACGTTGCCTCGGTGCTGTCCAAGGTGGCTGCCCGCTATGCGATGACGGTGTCCGACACGCGGGCAGGGCTTGCCGAAGGGGAGGTGGAGCGCGCTGTCGCTGCAATAGAGGAGGCGGACGTGCTCGGTTTCTTCGCGATGGGCGCCTCGCTGCTTTGTGTGGAAAATGCGCTGCTCCGGTTCATGCGGGTGGGCAAGCGCTGCCTGTTCTTCCGCGATCTCGGCATCCGGCAGATTTCCACTTCGACGCTCGGCCCCAAGTCGCTGGCGATCGGCGTCTCCAATTCCGGGCGCACCATCTCGACGGTCGACAGCCTCCAGCAGGCGAAACTGCGGGGCGCGACGACGCTCGCGATCACGTCCTTCCCGGACTCGCCAATCGTCCGGCACGCCGATATCTGCCTTTTCACGCCCACGGTCACCGGTGTCGTCGGGCCGGGCGAATACCATGAATCGATGGTGTCGAAGATCGCGCAGTTGCAGGTCATCGACGTGCTCTACTCGCTCTATGCGGTGCGCAATTTCGGCCGCGCAATGGAGGGGCTGGAGCGCACCTCCGATGTCACCGCCCTGACCCGTTACTGAAGGAAACAAGATGTCCGATACCTCGTCGCGCCTGGCCACCGCCGAACGCGCCGCGCGCGCGGCCGGCCGTCTGCTGCTCGCCCATTACGGTCGCCGCGATGGGCTCGCCATCGAGCAGAAGGGGCTGAATGACTTTGTCTCCAACGCCGACCGCGAGGCGGAAGAGGCGATCGCCGCCATTCTCACGCCAGCCTTCCCGCAGGACGGGTTTCTCGGCGAGGAGACGGGGGCGTCCGCGGTCGAGGGCGCCGAATTTGTCTGGTGCGTCGATCCGCTCGACGGTACCACCAATTTCTTGAAGGGTGCCCATAATTGGTGCGTGTCCATCGGTCTCTGGTCGAAGGGCGAGCCCGTTCTGGGGGTGATCTACGATCCCCTGCGCGACGAGCTCTTTGCCGGCGCGGACGGGGTTGCGACCACCGTCAACGGTGTGCCGGTTTCGGTCAGCGCTATCGACAGTCTCGACCGGACAAGACTTGGCATGGGCCATAACCATCGCGTGCCGCCGGCGGATTTTGCCGCCGATGCCGAGCGTCTTTTCTCCGCCGGCGGGAGTTTTTCGCAGGTCGGTGCGGGTGCCCTCATGCTGGCCTATGTGTCGGCAGGTCGGGTGGATGGGTATTTCGAGCGCCACATGTGGTCTTGGGATGCGGTTGCGGGTCTCGCGCTCATCAAGGCGGCAGGTGGGCGTCTTACGCGCTATCCGGCCGGTGGTACTTCGCTTGCCACAGGCGGCCTCGTGCTGGCGAGCGGACCGGGCCTGTTCGGCGCTCTTTCCGACCTGTTCGATATTGCCTGAAGGCAGTCTTCCGATAATTCGAAGACCGGCTCTCTTCTCTCCATGATATTGATCCCACTGGCTTTTCAAGCCAGCTACGGCGCTCGCGCGCTATCGGATCGATGGGAGAGACTTCATGAAGGACGGAATGTTTGTCTTTGATGCTGCGGTTCATTGCCAGGATTTCAGCGATGGTCAGATCAAGGACGGGAGCGATGGCAGGCGTGTGCGCATCCTGCGCGAACAACTGACCGGGTTCATCAACCTGACCGGGCGCCGCGGGCCCCCACCGGAAACCAAGACCTTTTCCAACCCGGATCTCGACTGGGCCGTCGACATGCTGTTCGGCAAGGCCGACACGGACATGGCCTGTGCTTGTTCGGTGCCGCTGTTTTCCCATTGGCGTGCCGGCCTCGGCCCCGTCGAACTCAGCCATGCGCTCGCGCAGAAGGACCCGGCCCGCATCGTGCTGACCGGCGGGGTCGATCCGGTCTATCACGGCCTCGGCCCGGCGCTGAAGGAGATGGAGCGACAGGTGCACGAACTCGGCGCCGTCAGCTTCAAGTTCTATCAATATCAGTCGCGCGGCTGCGCCTGGCGCGCCGACGACCGGGACATCGCCTATCCGCTCTGGGAAAAGGCGCTCGAACTTGGCATCAAGATGGTGCAGTTCCACAAGGGTTTTCCACTGGAGCTCGGCCCGGTGGAGGCCTTCAAGCCGAACGACATTCAGTATGCCGCCGCCGATTTCCCGGAGCTGAATTTCGGCATACACCACCTGGGCGACCCCTATGTGGACGAAACCATTTCCATCGCCAGCCGCTTCGAGAACGTCTATTTGATTCTGCCGTTGTGGTTCAATCAGTACTACCTGCAGCCCTACAAGATGCTGGAACGCCTTGGCGAAGCGCTGCTCTACGTCGGCTCGGAGCGCATCTGCTACGGTTCCGAAGCGTTCATCTGGCCGCATGTGCAGACCTATATCGACACGCTCGCCAATCTCGTCATGCCCGATGAGCTTCAGGACAAATACGGCTATCCGGAGATCACCCGCGAGATGAAGGAAAACATCCTCGGAAAGGCGTTCGCGCGCGGCATGGGGATCGATCTGGAAGCCAAGAAGCGCGAACTGGGGCTCGTCTGATGATCGATCAGCACACTCTCGAAGCGGCCCTCGATCGGGCGCGCCCTCTCATTCTGGGCCACGGTGGAGACATCGAGGTCACAGCGGTCACCGAAGAGGGTGTCGTCTGCGTCGCCCTTGCAGGTGCCTGCCGCGCCTGCCCCAACCTCGCCATGACCTTCGTCGGCCCGGTGCGCAGCTACCTCATGGCAGTGCCGGGCGTCTCGGAGGTCCGCTGTGAACAGGTGAAGGCCGGGCCGCGCGCATTGTCGCGGCTCGCAGGCCTTCTGCACGCGTATCCCTATCCCGCCAACTGACGGACCCTGTGCCGCCTATCCCGAAAACGAAAAGCCCGGAAGATCGATACGCGATCTTCCGGCCTTTTCTTGTGCTGGCCTCAAAGTTCAGGGGATGATGCGTTCCGCGCGAAGACGGTCGAAGACGTCGATGAAGGACTGTTCGGTGTCCTGGAAGTCGGTGAAGCCGAGTGCGCGGCTCTTGGTCATGGAGTGCAGGCATTCCATCGGGCGGCCGAGATCAAGGTCCGTGTGCCACGGCGAGGCGAGCCGATCGAGGGCGTTGGGCTGCAATCCGTGCTCGGCGATAAGCGCTTCCCATTGCGGGCCGAGGTCGCTCATTCGCTCCGTCAGCGAGTTGTATTCACCGGGATAGGCGGCCTGCACACCAAAATAGTCGGCGATGCGCTGCCACAGCTGCTCCCAGCGGAAAACGTCGCCGTTGGTGGCGTTGAAGGCCTCGTTTCGCGCGTTGGGCTCGGTGGAGGCCCAGACGATGTGCCGGGCGAGTAGGCGCGCGTCGGTGATGTCGTTGATGCCGTGATAGGCGGTCGGTGTGCCGGGAAAGACGAAGGGCTGACCGGTCGCCTTGCAGATAGAGGCATAGGTGGCGAGCGTCGCGCCGATGTTCATGAGATTGCCGACCGCATAGCCGATGATCGTGTGCGAGCGGTGGATCGACCAGCCAAAACCATGGCGCGCGGCATAGTCCATCGCGACGTCTTCCAGTTCGTAATAGAAATTCTTCTTTTCGAGCCGCGGCGCGTCTTCCCGGAAAGGCGTGACCGGTGTTACCTTGCCGTAGTCCTCGAAGGGGCCGAGATAGTGCTTGGTGCCGGTGACGACCGCGACGTGCTCGACGGTTCCAGCCGCCACCACGCCATCGAGCAGGGTGCGCAGCATGCCGCCGTTCAGACTGATGTTCTCGTCCTCGTTCCGGCCGAGCGTCCAGGTGCAGTAGTAGACATGGGTTGGCTTGAGGTCGGCGAGCGCCCGGAGCGCAGCCGCGCGGTTGAGAAGGTCGACGGCGTGTGAACGCATATAGGATGCGCCGGCTGGCGGACGGCGGCTGAGGCCGGTAATTTCCCACCCGCCGATGTCGTGCAGGTGTTCGGCCACGTTGAGTCCGACAATGCCGGTGGCGCCGGCGATGAGTGCCCGTTTCTGATACATGCTGATGTCTCCTCCGTAAATGTTCGCCCTCGTGTCTGTCATTTCCCGCTTGTGTCGGAAAGCTAGGCACTGTCATAAGTGAATTGACATAAGTTCATGAGTGGAGGCAGCGGTGGCCGGCAAGATTTCCGAGATCGAGGTCTTCGTGAAAGTGGTGGAAACGGGCAGCTTCACCGCCGCCGCCGATGCGCTGCATCTGTCACCCTCGGCCGTCAGCAAGATCATCGCCCGCATCGAGACACGGCTCGGTCTGCCGCTTGCCGTGCGCTCGACCCGCAAGCTGCGGCTGACGACTGAAGGCGAGGATTATTTTGCCCGCGGCAAGCAGATTCTCAAGGATATTTCCAGCCTTGAGCGGGGCGTGAAGGAGAGCGCCGGTCAGGTCGGCGGTGTGCTGCGCGTCAGTTGCAACGTGCCTTTCGGGCTGCAT
This sequence comes from Ensifer sp. ENS11, assembly GCF_014851895.1. Lineage (NCBI taxonomy): Bacteria > Pseudomonadati > Pseudomonadota > Alphaproteobacteria > Hyphomicrobiales > Rhizobiaceae > Ensifer > Ensifer sp. ENS11. The sequence goes on from NZ_JACVAN010000016.1 coordinate 45,944, forward strand.
TGCGTGACGCCGCTCGTGCCCGGTTTCCTGGAGGCCTACCCGGAAATCAGCCTGGAGTTCTCGCTCTCCGACAGTACCGCCGATCTGATCGGCGATGGCATCGACGTCGCGATCCGCACCGGCGTTCTGACGGATTCGACCATTCGCGCCCGGCGTGTCGTGGCCTCGCCGCGGCGCGTCGTGGCTTCGCCGACCTATCTCGGCAAGCACGGTGTCCCGACCGAGCCAAGGGATCTGCTGAAGCACAATTGCCTGACGCTCGGCTTCAGCCGCAGCTACGGCAAATGGCCCTTCCGCATCGAGCAGGATGGCATTCCCACCCAACTCGACCTCGCAGTGACCGGCAATCTCAGCCTCGACAATGGTGAGAGCCTACGGCGGTTCGCGCTGGATGGCGTGGGGCTGGCGCGCCTGTCCGAGTTCCATATCGGTCAGGACCTGAAGGCGGGCCGCCTTGTCTCAGTGCTCGACACCTTCAATCCGGGGGACCGCGAGCCGGTCTCGATCATCTATGCCGACCAGTCGCCGCTGGCGCCGCGCATCCGTGCCTTCATCGATTATCTGGCCCGGCACATCGTCTCGTAGGATTTGTGACGAAACGTACAGGATCAAATGACCATATTTCACCGCACCCTCCCGGGCTGTGGTGTTACTCCTTATTGCGAGGTTGCGAATGCCCACAAGGAGGTCGCCCCGCTGCGGGCGCCGGGCATTGGAGCCGCCAGGCATATATGCCTGACAGGAGGATCCGGAATGAATGGTTTGGCCGATCTCAGGATGTTTTCGGAAATCGCCTGCTCTCAGAGCATGGCGAGCGCCGCAAACCGTCTCGGCATGGCGCCGGCGACGATCAGCGGGCGGTTGAAGGCGCTGGAGGATCACTATGGCGTGGCGCTGGTGCGGCGCACGACACGCTCTCTACTGTTGACCGAGGAGGGCAAGCTGCTGCTGGAGCGGGCAAGGCCAGTACTCTCCGGCTTTGCCGATCTCGAGCGCGACATGGGCGGGCGACGCACTGCCGTCTCCGGCGGCCTCGTACTCTCTTGTGCGACGGATATCAGCCGCGTCCAGTTACTCTCGCTGGTCCGCGCATTTGCCCGCGCCCACCCGCACCTGCAATTTTCCCTGCGCTTCGATCCGCCGGGCAGTCTGCATGAAATTCCCTTCGATGTCGCCCTGCGGGTCGGACCGGTGCGGGATTCGAAACTGACGATCCGGAAATTGTTTTCGATGGAAACGGTGACTTGCGCCGCGCCCGCCTATCTGGCGGAGCACGGTGTTCCCACTCGCCCGTCCGACCTCTGTCGCCACGAATGCCTGCGGCTCGACGGGTCCGCCTTCGCTGGCAACGACTGGGCCTTTCAGGATGGTGCCGGCTCAGTGGCGGTTGGCGGGCGTTTCCGGGCGAGCGATCCGGCGACGCTGAAAAACTTTACCGTTCAAGGCCTTGGCATCCTGCGCACGGCATCGGCAGATGTGGAGGCGGAGCTGGCCGCTGGCGTTCTCGTGCCGGTGCTCGGTGACTTCGAGCCGGAGCCGCAGACGGTCTGCCTGCTCAGTGACAGCCGGCGCCGGCTGCCCGCCAGGACCTCGGAGTTCATCGATTTCGCTCAAGCGCTTGCCCGCGCGCCCTCGGCCGGCGGGAGAACCGTGGTGTCGATGCTGTCGGCGGTCGATATTTGTAAAATAATGTAAAATTTATTTTCTTGCAAAATTGATGAAAAGAAATTAGTTCTTTCGGCCAAGGCAAATTCCTTCCGGCCGACAGGGCAGGCGGCCACGTGGTCGCATGGAGGAAACGGACGGACCGTCTGGAGGGGCGGTCCCCTGGGGTTCGATCCCCGGTTGCCATGGGAGGTTTGGGCAATGGATTATGGTCTGAAGGGCAAGCATGTGCTGGTCTCCGGCGGCGCCACGGGCATCGGTCTTGCGGTAGCGCAAGCCTTTGTCGCCGAGGGCGCAAGCGCGACGATAAGCGGCCTTGCCGAGACGGAGGTCGTCACGGCGGTCGCGCAGCTTGGGGACCGGGCACGCGGCATGGCCTGCGACCTCACCGTCGTCGGCGAGGATCGCCGTCTTGCCGATTTCGCGCGGGCAGCGGCCCCCGTTGATTTTCTCATCAATTCCGTCGGCATTTTCGAAGTGCGGCCTTTCTTCGAGACGCGCGACGAGGACTGGTTTCGCTTCTTCGACGTCAACGTCATGACGGGCGTGCGCATGTCGCGGCTGCTGCTGCAAGACATGTTGGTGCGCGGCGAGGGGTCCATCGTCTTCATCAGCAGTGAGAGCGCGGTGAAGCCGCAGGCCTGGATGCCGCATTACGGCGCCATGAAGGCGTGCCTTCTCGGGGTGTCGCGGGCGCTGGCCGAACTGACCCAGGGAACGCGCGTGCGCGTCAACACCATCCTGCCCGGGCCGACCGATACGCAGGCCGTGCGCCGCTACCACGAGGAGATCGCCCGCGAGAAGGGTGTCACCCGCGAGCAGGTGGTCTCCGACTATTTCGACGAAACCGAGCCGACCTCGCTCATCCGGCGGATGATCGCTCCGGAAGAGGTGGCCGCCAGCGTCGTGCATCTTGCAGCTTCCCCCGCGCTGAACGGCATGGCGATGCGGGCCGAAGGCGGCACCATTCGCGCAATTCTTTGATCTTCAACCGGAAAAGACAATGGCTGACCTTCAGATCGACAACCTGGCAAAGACATTCAAAGGCGGCTTTGAAGCGGTGCGCGGCATCTCGCTCGATGTCGCCGACCGCGAGGCCGTATTTCTGCTCGGCCCGTCCGGCGCGGGCAAGACCACGACGCTGCGCCTCGTTGCCGGGTTGGAGGAGGCGGGCGCCGGACGCATCATGATCGGCGGCCGCGACGTGACGCAATGGACGCCGCGCGAGCGCAACCTCGCTATGGTCTATGACAAGCATTCGCTCTTTCCACATCTGAGCGTCTTCGAGAACCTCGCCTATCCGCTGCGCATAAGGAAAATGGCGGAGGGCGATATCCGCCGCCATATCGCCGGCGTCGCCGAAACGCTGCAGATCGAGAAGCTCCTGGAGCGCCGGCCGAACCAGCTTTCCGGCGGCCAGATGCAGCGCGTCGCCATCGGCCGCGCCCTGGTGCGCGATGCGGATGTCTTCCTTCTCGACGAACCGATTTCCCACCTCGATGCGCAATTGCGCGCCCGCATGCGCGTCGAGTTCAAACGCCTCCAGCGCGAGTTCAAGGCGACGATGCTCTATGTCTCGCACGACCAGCTCGAGGCGATGACGATGGCCGACCGGATCGTCTTGATCAACAAGGGGCGCATCGAGCAGATCGCGGCACCTCAGGATCTCTTCGACCGGCCGGAAACGCTGTTTGCCGCCACCTTCGTCGGCGAGCCGCCGATGAACGTCATGAAGGCGGTGATTTCACACGCGAACGGCTGCCACTCGCTACGCGTCGGCGACGCCTATATCGAGGTCGACCACGACTGGATGCAGGACGGCGAAGCGGTGAAGCCGGGCGGCAACTACGTGCTGGGGCTCCGGCCACAGCAGCTCTGCCTCAACCCGCCGAATGCCGAGCACCCCTGCCGCGTGCAGGGCAAGGTCTTCGCCGTCGAAACGCTGGGTTCGCGGGTGGTGTTCGATATCGAGGTGGAGGGCCAGGTTGTCCGCGCGATGACCACGCTTGATGCCGCGCTGAAATACCCGCGCACGATCGGCGCGCCGATAGCATTCCGCATCGATCCCGACTTTGTCTACCTGTTCGATGCCGATACCGGTCGCACCGTGCGGCAGGCGCGCTTCACCCGACGAAGGGCGGCAAGACTCCACGCCTGACCAGGCGTGACGCCGGATATGCATGCACTATCAACGGAGGAGGAGAGAATGAACATCGTGAAATTGAGTGCCGCCACGGCGGCCGGGCTGTCGCTATTGCTGCTGGCCCTTCCGGCCCATGCACAGACAGAGGCGCAGAAGGCACTGGCGGGCAATACCCTCCACTTCCTCGCCCCGTCCATGCCGCAGTTTGCGGCGCTGGCAAAGTTCTTCCCGGAATTCGAGGAGAAATATGGCATCAAGGTCGTCGTCGACGAGGTGCCCTTCGAGAACTATCGGCAGAAATCGCTGGTGGAAATGCAGCAGGGCACCGGCACATACGACTTCTTTGCGGTCGATGTGATGTGGCTGGCCGAATATGCCGCGGCCGGCTTCCTGGAGCCGCTGATGCCCTACGTCAAGAATGCCGACCTGACGGATGCCGACTACGACATCGACGACTTCCTGCCGCGCGTCATCAGCGGCACGGGCGTTTTCAACGACACGCTCTACACCCTGCCGATCGGCGCAGGCCCGGTCGGCACGACTTTCCGCACGGACATCGCGGAAAAAGCCGGTTTCAAACTGCCGGAACGCTTCTCGCCGGAATTCACCACGAAATACATGTTTGACGCGGCCAAGAAGGTGAACAACCCCGAATCCAACATAATCGGCTTCGCCAACATCCCGGGCCGCTGGTTCTGGGGCGTTACCTACCTGCCGTATCTGTTCGCCTATCAGACACCCGAGACCAAGGGCGACGAATATGTCGACAAGGACTGGAAGATCACCATCAACAACGAGCGCACCGTCGCCTCGATCGACTACTTCCTGAGCCTCAAGGAGTTCATGCCCGCTGACAGTGCCAACTGGGGCATCGGCGAGGCAACCGCCGTCTACCAGGCGGGCAACGCCTTCGGCACCTGGAACTACCAGGACTTCGTCAAGGGCTTCTTCGAGGATCCCGAAACGCAGGCCAAGGTCGCCGGCAAGAACGTGCACCTGCACACGCCCGCCGGTCCCGACGGCGTGATCGATCCGTGGTTCGGCGCATGGTCGCTCGGCGTCTCCAAGGACTCCAAGAACAAGGAAGCTGCCTGGACCTTCATGCAGTGGGTGACCTCGAAGGACGTGCAGGAACGCGCCACCCAATACGGTGCCGGCCCGTCGCGCCACTCCACCTACAAGAGCGAGACGCTCGCGAAGTATCAGCCCTGGTGGCCCGGCGTCTACAACTTCATGCTGAAGGAAACCAATCCCGACGAGCGCGTCCGCGTGCCGGAATGGGCCGAGATCTCCGACATCATGGGCGAAGAGGGCAACCGCGTCTGGATAGGCGAGATCGACAGCAAGACGGCGGCTGCCAACATGGAAAAGCGCATGACCGACGCGATGCGCAAAGGCGGCTACTACATTCCTGGCCGCAACGACCTGCCGAAGCAGCAATGGCGTGACCTGACCTACTACGATCGCCTGCCGTCCGAGTGGAACTGACCTCTGAGGGCACCCGGGCATGATCTCATGCCCGGGTGCCAGCTTCCTGCTCCAACTGTAATTCAAAGGGACTGAGACATGTCGATCTCGGAACGCACCACAACAGCCCCGCCGATGACGCTCGGCCAAAGGGGCATCCTGTCCCGTTTCGGCCCTTCAAACCGGGCGGCCTTCCCCTGGGTGCTGATGGCGCCGACGCTGATCATTCTGTTCGCCATCGGCATCTATCCGTTTCTCTATTCGCTCTACATAGCGAGCCACAACGTCATCCTGTCGAAACCCTATCTGCCGCGTATCTTCGTCGGGCTCTACCAGTACCAGGCGCTTATTCAGGATCCGGAATTCTGGCATGCGCTGCGCAAGACGCTAATCTTCACGGTGCAGGCGGTGTTCATCGAATTCTGGCTCGGCCTCGGGCTGGCGCTCCTCTTCCAGCGACAGCTGGCCGGCATCGCCTTCATGCGCGTCTTCATCCTCATTCCGATGATCCTGCCGCCCCTGGTCGCCGCCCTCATCTGGCGCTACATGTTCTATCCCGGCGCCGGCCTGATGACCTATTACGTCGGCGGCATTACCCGAGCCCTCGGCTTTGGTGAAATACCGTTCCTGTCCGATCCGACCGTCGCCTTTCAGACGCTGGTCTTCGTCGATGTCTGGGAATGGACGCCGTTCATGTTCCTGATGCTCTCGGCAGGCCTTGCCTCCATTCCCCGCCAGCCCTACGAGGCGGCGGAAATCGATGGCGCCAGCTCCTGGCGGGTGTTCTGGACCATCACGATGCCGCTCCTTCGCCCGGCGATCCTGATCGCCGTCATCATCCGCACCATGGATGCCTTCCGCACCTACGAACTGATCGTGATCATGACCCGCGGCGGGCCGGGCAACGCGACGACCACCCTCAACGTCTTCCTGACGAAGACCGGCCTTGAATTCTTCGATGCGTCGAAGGCTGCGGCCCTGTCGCTGATCATGATGATGATCATCATCGTGATGAGCTTCGTGTTCATCCGCGTCTTCCGGTCCAAGACCGAAGTCGCCGAGTAAGGAGAGCCGCCATGAAGAAGCTAACCTACAGCATGGAATCGCCCGCGGCACCCCTGGTGCAGCGCAACTGGTGGGTCTACGTGGTGCTCATCCTCGTCTGCCTGGTCAATTTCGTGCCCTATCTCTGGGTGGTCATGACCGGCTTCATGGATGGTGCCTCGGCGTCCTCCGCCACACCCGCCTGGTTTTTCACACCCTCCCTCGAGGCGTTCCACTACCTGATCGTCGAGAAGGGCATCATGAAGAATTTCTTCAACAGCGTGATCGTCTCGCTGGCCTCGACCTTCTTCTCGGTGACGATCGGCATGTTCTGCGCCTATGCGCTGGCGCGCTACGATTTCACCGGCCGGGACGACGTATCGTTCTGGGTGCTGACGAACCGCATGATGCCGCCGGTGGCGGTGCTCATCCCGATCTTCGTCACCTTCCAGACGGCCGGGCTGCTCGACACGCTGGCGGGGTTGATCATCCTCTATACGGCCATGCAGCTGCCGTTCGTGGTGTGGATGCTGACGGGCTACTTCCGCGACATTCCCCGCCGTTACGAGGAGTCCGCCATGGTGGACGGCGATACGTGGTTTTCCGCGTTCCGCAAGGTCACGCTGCCGCTGATGATGCCGTCGATCACGGCCACCTCGATCTTCGTGATGATCCTCTCCTGGAACGAGTTTGCCTTCGCGACCTTCCTCACCAGCACCCAGGCAAAGACCATGCCGCCGGCGATCATGGCCTATTCTATCGGCGCCGACATCCGCTGGAACGTGCTCGGCGCCGCCGTCGTGCTCATCACCGCGCCGCTCATCCTCTTCGTGCTGCTGCTGCAACGCCAGCTGATCAGCGGGCTCTCGCAGGGGGTGGTGCGCAAATGATCCCTTTCCGCAAACGTGCCGACAACAGAATGGAATACGGTCATGGCTGATATCGAGATCAACAGTCTGATAAAGCAGTTCGGCGCGTTCAAGGCCGTCGATGACGTCAACATCACCGTGAACGACGGGGAATTCGTCTTCCTGCTCGGCCCCTCCGGCTGCGGCAAGACGACGACGCTGCGGATGATCGCCGGCCTCGAGATGCCGAGCAGCGGGCGCATCGCCATCGGCGGGCGCAACGTCACCTTCCTCCGCCCGCGATACCGCAATGTCGGCATGGTGTTCCAGGATTACGGCCTCTACCGCCACCTCACGGTCTTCGGCAATATCGCTTATCCGCTCGAAGTGCGCAGCCTCGGCCGCGCGGAGATCACCAGCAAGGTCGAGGCGGTCGCCCGTACCATGCAGATCACCGAAGTGCTTCAACGCAAGCCCGACCAGCTTTCGGCGGGCCAGCTCCAGCGCGTGGCGATCGCCCGCATGCTGGTGCGCGATGCCGACGTGTTCCTGATGGACGAACCGATGTCGCATCTCGATGCCCAGTTGCGCGGGCAGATGCGCGCCGAGCTGCGCCACATCCAGAAGACTGTCGGCGTCACCACCATCTTCGTCACGCACGACCAGCTGGAAGCCATGACCATGGCCGACCGCATCATCGTGATGAAGGACGGCGAGATGTTGCAGTTCGCCACCCCGCGCGAAATCTTCGAGCGACCGGCAACGGAATTCGTCGCAACCTTCGTCGGCGAGCCCCAGATGAATATCCTTGACGCCCGCATCATTCGCCTCGAAGGCAGGATCGTTGCCATGACCGAGCACTTCGCCATCCCGCTCGATGCGGACTGGGCGGAGCGCAACGGGTTGGCCAGCCGGATCGACACGCCGGTCCGCGTCGGTGTGCGGCCGGAGCATATTGCAATCCGGGAAAAGCCGGATGCCGATCATCGTATTGTCGCCGAACTCTATTCCTTCGAGCCGACCGGCGCGGAAAATCTCTACGTGCTTCGGTGCGGTTCCGTCATGGTGACGACCCGCAGCTCCACCACCGAAACGGCTCATCTGTCGAAGGAAGAGGGAAGTTCGCTTGCAGCCCGCTTCGATCCGAACTGGATCTACCTGTTCGATCCCGCGACGGGGCGCACCATCGCGCAGGCCGCTGGCAGTGATGTCTCGAGAGAGGAGATCTAACATGAACCGGTCCAACGTCATCCTCTTCGTCATTCTGGCCCTGCTGCTCGGGTCTTGCACCGTCATGGCCGGCGATGTCTCGCATTGGCCGGCCTCGCTGATCGCCGTCGTGGTGATCGTCTCGCTCAAACTGTGGAACGACCGGGCAAAACTGCTCGCCTGGCCGATGGAGTTCCTGCTGGCGGCGGGCGTGTCAATGATCGTCATCAATCTGGCCCGGCTCTACGTCACGCCGCTGCCCTATTGAGGAGGACCTGTTCCGTGACCAGCCCCGCCCTTGCCGTCCATGCACTTTCCAAGACCTTCGGGCCCAAGCTCGCCGTGGAGGATGCCACGTTTGCGGTGGCACGAGGGGACATCACCGGCTTTCTCGGCCCGAATGGTGCTGGAAAGACCACGGTGATGAACATGATCGTCGGGCTGACCGACCCGGATGCCGGCGAGATCGAGCTGCTCGGCGTCCGGCAGGGCAGCCGCCGCCGGGACCTTCGGATGCTCATCGGCTACCTGCAGGAGAAGCCGCGGATCTATCCCGAAATGACTGCGCGGGGTTACCTGCGCTTCTTCGCCGATCTTTACGGTATTCCCGATGCCGGTGCCCGCGTGCGTGAGGTGATCGAACGCGTCGGGCTTACCAGCGCAGTGGACAGGCGGCTCGGCAATTTTTCCCGCGGCATGCAGCAGCGGACATGTCTCGCCCGCGTGATGCTGCACCGGCCGGAACTCCTCATCCTCGACGAACCGACGCTCGGCCTCGACCCGAACGGCGTCGCCGATATGCGCGCGATCTTTCGCGAGATGAAGGCGGAGGGTGTGACGTTGCTCTTCTCGTCCCACCAGCTCGCCGAGATGGAGCGGGTCTGCGACAGCGTCGTCTTCATGCGGCAGGGCCGTGTTCTTGCCACCGGCCGCCCGGCCGAGCTGCTTCCGTCCGGCGTTTCCGCCGGTAGCCTCCGGCTCGAATTGTACGAGCCGGCGGCGCAATGCCTGGAGCGTATTGCCGGGCTGCCGGAGGTGGAGCGCGTGCGCCAGACCGGCCTGCACCGCGTGGAACTTCTCTTGCACCGCCCCGGCGCGGACAGTCGGGATGCGCGGGCACAGGCGACCCGGCTCTTCTCACAGGCAGGGTACACGGTCCTCTCCATCGATGCGGCAGCGCCCTCGCTGGAGGACGTCTTCATCAGTTTGACCCGGCCGGAAAATCCGGACCGGCAGGAGCCCGCAGGGCTCGTCCATTGAAAAGGAATTGACATGGATCTCGGTTATCGCGGCAGGCGCTGCCTGATTACGGCCTCCACCGGAGGTCTCGGATTTGCCATTGCAAGGGCCATGGCGCGCGAGGGGGCGACGGTGGTCATCAACGGCCGTAGCAAGGAGAGCGTCGCCAAGGCCGCTGGCCGTCTGAGGGCAGAGGTGCCGGAGGCGCTGCTTGAACAGGCCATCGGGAATTCCGGCACGAAGGAAGGCTGCGACGAACTCATCGCGAATTGCGGCGATGTCGACGTGTTGATCATCAATCTCGGCATCTACGAGGCCATCGACATCTACAAGGCCGGAGACGACCGCTGGTACGAGCTGATCGAGGTGAACGTGATGAGCGGCGTCCGGCTCGCCCGGCACTATCTGCCGAAGATGCTGGCGCGCAATAGCGGCCGCGTGGTGTTCATGGCAAGCGAGTCCGGCATCAATCCCGCGCCGGAAATGCCGGCCTACAGCGCCACGAAAACCATGCAGCTGTCGCTTGCCCGCAACCTCGCCGAGACGACCAAGGGCACCGCCGTCACCGTCAATTCGGTGCTGCCCGGTCCGTGCAGCACCGAAGGCGTGGCGGATCTGATCGCTGGCCTCTATCCCGGCGTTCCCACACCGGAGGCGGAGCGTCGCTTCGTCGCCGAAAACCGCCCGACCTCGCTGATCCAGCGTTTGTCGAAGCCGGAGGAAGTGGCCGACTTCGTTACTTTTCTCGGCAGCACGCGCACCGGCATCGTCAATGGCGCGGCGCTCAGGATCGATGGCGGCTTGATCCGCACGGTCATGTGATCGGCCGCGCCATGGAGCATGTCCGCCCCCCTTGCGTCTCCGCAAGACTGCGCCCACCCGGATTGGCTCGCCAGGCCTTTCTGCTGGTCCGCCGGGAAACGGCCGCCAAGTTTGCGTCGCTGTGGTTCTGGCTGGTGGCCAGCGCGCTGTGCCTCATGGCTTATGTCTATGGCTCCGGCTTCGCGCAGACGTTCGAGACCGAATCCGTCGTTGTGACGTCGGATCCGCTGGCCGGGCTGAACATGCTGGTGGTGGCTTTTCTCGGCCTCGTGCTGGGGCTCAGGCTCGCGGGCGGGCTCAGTTGGGAGCGCGAGCACCACACGCTGGAGGTGCTGCTGGTCGGACCGGTCCCGTCGAGCGTGGTCGTGCTGGCGAAATATCTAGCGGAACTGGTGGTCCTTTCAGCGCTCGTCGCCGTCTATTGCCTCTATCTCGCGGTCGCACAACCCCTCGGAGCCGGCGTGACCGGTGCCGGCGATTTCGCCGCGATACTCGCGAATGGCCTGTTCGTACTGCCGATCATGGCGATGGGGCTCGCGGTTTCCGCCATGACGGGATCGGTGCGCATGGCTGTCGTCATCTATCTGGGGCTCGTGGCGCTGCTTGCGGCCTACGAGGTGGCGCTTGGGTTACTGCGGGCGCTGCCAGCGGAGACCATGAGCCTGTTTTCGCTCTTTCTACGGGCGCTGCTGGAAGCCGGGGCACCGCTTTTACACGCGCTGTCACCTGTCGCGGGCATTGCCTTTCTGGCCCAACGGCTTGTCACGCAGGAGGCGCTTTCGGTGCCGCAGTCGCTGGGCGTCGTCGCGTTGACGGCCGGGCTTTTGCTGTTCGCCTGTTTCATCGCCCGCTGGAAGGGAACCTAGGCATGTGGAGAATTCTTGCCGTACTCCTTTTTTGCTTCCCGGCTGTCACCGTCACAAGAGCAATGGAGCCTGAGCGCAGAGACGCCATCATCATCACCGGCCGCGTCTGGGATGGTTTTGGCTTCAAGGACATGTTCCTGCCGTCGCTCTCACCGACGCTGCATCTCCTGTCGGGCGAAGACAGCGCCATTTCCTTCGTGGAGACGCAGGAATATTACTGGCCACTTTCCCGGCAGGTCTATGTCGACCTCGAGAAGAAACGTGAGGACGTCGTCGGCGTCCTCCGGGTCACGCGGGATGGCGTGATCGTCGCGGAGCTCGAACCTTCCTCCTATGCCACCCTTTATCCCGAGGGTGTCCTGAACGGCAGCGGCCAGCTTCTCTGGGGCGCGAACGCCATCGACGCGTACAGTGCCTATCAACAAGAAGAACGGAGCTTTGCCCGTCGTTACGTTGAGGCAGAAGCGCAGCAACGAGACTACGAGCGCAAGCTTTTGGAAGCCGGGGCGGCGCGGCTTCGCGGGGCGCCGGTCGAAGTTATCCAGCCGCCCGATCCGCTACCGAAGCCGAGCCTGCGGCTCGTGACGGCACCCGCTACCGCCTACCGTCTCGCTCTCGGTGCCGGGCAGTACGAGATGGCGCTCACGGTGAACGGAACGCCTGTGCCGGACACCGTGCGCCGTCTCGACGTCGGCGACATAGCCGGTCGTCGCGTCACCGTCGCGGACGTGGTGCCCGAGGAGCGTTGGACACGGCCGATTGCCACGAACGGTGAGGACATGCGCATCTTCGCCCGGCCCGGCTCCACCTTCTATCTCACGCTTTCGCAGGCGGATCGTTTCGACGAGATGGAGTACCTGCCAGTGGTTTCGCCGCAACAGGATGCGGTTGCGGGGCGAAGTGTCTGGGTCCGACGCATGGCGTCACCGGTCGATAACCTGGCTGTCAGCTTCGTGCAGAACGGCGATGGGCAAAATACCCCGCTCGCCCGCTTGAAGGTGATGCAGACCGAGGGGTCCGGCTTCGGCTACCAGGTGCGCGCCGCGAAGGATGGTGAAAAGGAAGATCTGACGGCCTTCGCGGTCTCCGTCCCGGCGGGAGCCGGCGTGTTGCGCGGCGAAGTCCGGTCGGGCGGAGAGGGCATCGCCGCCTTTCGACGGGACGTCGTGGTGGTTCAGCCGCGCAGCGATGGTCTCGCCCTCGGCCTCGCCCTGCTGCCGTTGCTCGGCTGGCTCGGCTCGAAGATGGTCCGCCGGACGGCAGCAAGGGCGGATACGGACAGCTAGCCGCAAGGCAATCCCGAACAGTTCTCAGACACAGGAAAGCCGGCTTCTTACCGGCAGAGGAAAGGCTTTGACATGAAGATAGGGGCCCCGAGGGAGCTTTGGCCGGGTGAGGCGCGTGTCGCGCTGACGCCGGAGTCTGCGCAGCAATTGCAAAAGCTTGGTCATGACTGCGTTGTGGAGACGGGGGCGGGGCTTGGCGCGGGCATTTCCGACGATGTCTATCGGGCGGCCGGGGTGAGCGTGGTGGCCGATGGCGGGGCGCTGTTTTCGGCCTCCGACGTGATCGTCAAGGTGCGGCCGCCGACGGCCGACGAGCTTGGCCGGCTTTCGGGCGGCAAGACGCTGATCTCGTTCTTCTATCCGGCACAGAACCCGGAGCTTCTGGCACGCGCGCAGGAAACGGGCGCCAAGGTGATCGCCATGGACATGGTGCCGCGCATCTCGCGGGCGCAGAAGATGGATGCGCTGTCGTCGATGGCCAACATCGCCGGCTACCGCGCCGTCATCGAGGCGGGCAACAATTTCGGCCGGTTCTTCACCGGCCAGGTGACGGCGGCCGGCAAGGTGCCGCCGGCACGGGTGCTGGTGATCGGCGCGGGTGTCGCGGGGCTTGCCGCGACGGGCGTTGCCGTCTCGCTCGGCGCGCAGACCTCTGCCTTCGACGTGCGCCCCGAAGTCGCCGAGCAGATCGAGTCGATGGGCGCCGCGTTCATTTATCTCGATTTTGCCGGCGGCCAGCAGGATGGCGCCGCGACCGGCGGCTATGCCGCGCCGTCCTCGCCGGAATTCCGCGAGACGCAGCTGGCAAAATTCCGCGAACTGGCGCCCCAGATGGACATCGTCATCACCACGGCGCTGATCCCCGGCCGCGATGCGCCAAAACTGTGGCTGACCGACATGGTCGCCGCCATGAAGCCCGGCTCGGTGGTGATCGACCTTGCCGCCGAACGCGGCGGCAACTGTGACCTCACCGTTCCCGACCAGCGCGTCGTCTCCGACAACGGCGTCGTCGTGATCGGCCATACCGATTTCCCGAGCCGCATGGCGGCGCAATCCTCCACCCTCTATGCCAACAACATCCGCCACATGCTGGCCGACCTGACGCCGGGCAAGAACGGCGTCATCGTCCACAACATGGAGGACGACGTCATCCGCGGCGCAACCGTCGCCTTCGACGGTGCGATCACCTTTCCGCCGCCGCCGCCGAAGATCCAGGCGATCGCCGCACAAAAACCCCGAGAGAAGCCGAAGGAGCTGACGCCGGCGGAAAAACGCGCGCAGGAAACCGCCGCCTTCAAGGTGCAGACCAGAAGCCAGGTCGCCATGCTCGCCATCGGCACGGCGCTGATGCTGATCGTCGGCGCCTATGCGCCATCCGCCTTCATGAGCCATCTCATCGTCTTCGTGCTTGCCTGCTTCGTCGGCTTCCAGGTGATCTGGAACGTCAGCCATTCGCTGCATACGCCGCTGATGGCTGTCACCAATGCGATTTCCGGCATCGTGCTTCTCGGCGCGCTGCTGCAGACCGGTTCCGAGAACGGGCTGGTGACGGTTCTCGCCGCAATCTCCGTGCTGATTGCGACGATCAACATCGTCGGGGGTTTCCTCGTCACACGGCGCATGCTCGCCATGTTCCAGAAGTCGTGATCGGGAGGAATTCATCATGACGATCGGTATCGTTTCGGCCGCCTACATTGCGGCAGCCGTTCTCTTCATCCTGTCGCTCGGCGGACTGTCCGGCCAGGAAAGCGCCAAGCGCGCCGTCTGGTACGGCATTGTCGGCATGGGGCTCGCCGTCATCGCCACGGTGTTCGGGCCGGGCGTCGGCAATGGCGTCGTCGTGGCGCTGATGATCGCCGGCGGCGCGGTGCTCGGGTCTTACGTGGCAAGCCGCGTGCAGATGACCGAGATGCCGCAGCTCGTTGCGGCGCTGCACTCCTTCGTCGGCCTTGCCGCCGTCTTCATCGGTTTCAACGCCCACACCGAGGCGGCTGAGGTCGCCGGTCTCGACGTGGCCACCCGCACGACGCTTGCCGGCTTTGCCGCGATCCTCGCGCACAAGACGCCGGTGGAACTATCGATCATGCAGGTCGAGGTCTTCCTCGGCGTGTTCATTGGTGCGGTCACCTTCACTGGTTCTGTCGTCGCCTTCGGCAAGCTCGCCGGCAAGCTCGACGGCAAGGCGAAGAAACTGCCCGGCGGCCACGTGCTCAATGCGACGGCGGCTCTGCTGTCGCTCGTCCTGCTGGTGCTCTATGTCAATGGCGCGGGCGCCTGGACGCTCGCCCTGATGACGCTTGCCGCCTTCTTCATCGGCTATCACCTGATCATGGGCATCGGCGGTGCCGACATGCCGGTGGTGGTGTCGATGCTGAACAGCTATTCCGGCTGGGCGGCGGCCGCCATTGGCTTCACGCTCGGCAACGACCTTCTCATCGTGACCGGTGCGCTGGTCGGCTCCTCCGGTGCGATCCTGTCCTACATGATGTGCAAGGCGATGAACCGGTCCTTCGTCTCGGTCATCCTCGGCGGCTTCGGCGCGACGGCCGGGCCGCAGATGGAGATTGCCGGCGAACAGGTGGCGATCGACGTCGACGGTTTGGCAGCCGCGCTTAAGGACGCCGACAGCATCATCATCGTGCCGGGCTACGGCATGGCGGTGGCGCAGGCGCAGGGGGCGGTCTCGGAACTGACCCGCAAGCTACGCGCCGACGGCAAGACCGTACGCTTCGCTATCCATCCCGTCGCCGGCCGCCTGCCGGGCCACATGAACGTGCTGCTCGCCGAGGCCAAGGTGCCCTATGACATCGTGCTCGAAATGGACGAGATCAACGACGACTTCCCCAATACCGACGTCGTGATCGTCATCGGGTCCAACGACATCGTTAACCCGGCCGCACAGGATGACCCGAACTCGCCGATCTCAGGCATGCCGGTGCTGGAAGTGTGGAAGGCTAAGCAGGTGTTCGTGTCGAAGCGTGGCCAGGGAACCGGCTATTCCGGCATCGAGAACCCGCTTTTCTACAAGGAGAACACCCGCATGTTCTACGGTGATGCCAAGGACTCGGTCGGGAAGCTCCTGCCGGTACTCGCCTGAGCGAGGCTCTTCGCGGGCTCGGTGGATTGGGTAACGAGAAAGCCACATCATGGCATCGCCTACCGGGCATTGTCATGGTGTGGTCCTGCCTGCCGGGCGATTATCCCTGATCCCGAAGCGATCCAGGGGCGCAGGTTGTAGCGGGCCACATGATGATTTCACGTTAACCACCCTTGATCGATCCAGAACTGACATGGCAGGTCGACATGACCCTATCTATGATTTCAACGATGCGGCGATTCCTTACGGTTTTGCTACGGGGTGCAGTTGATTGAGACAGCGATGGCGTTGCAGAAATCCTGACTTTAGAACGCTGCAAAAGTCGGCTTATCATCTCGTGCATAATTCGGGATTTTCGCGACAGGGCCTCGGCGGCTTCAGGCCCCCGGCGGCCTTCCAGTTTATGCCCTAAACCCGAAATCGTTGGATCCACTCTGCAATTTTGGCCGCAGCATCTGTCGGGGACAGATCTGTAACATCGAGCTCTAGCAAGTTGGCCTCATCTATGCCTGCGAGGACTTTACCCTGTGCGTGATTTCTCCTCGCCATTTCAGCGTCGCGTGGCTTTCTTTTCGTCGCTCGCTCGGCGGCTTCGATACGGCGGATGTTCTCGTCAAGATCACAGTGGAGATGCACCACGAGCAAAGGCGCTCGCTCACGACCGAGACACACAATACGTTTCCACTCTGCGTCTCCCCAATCGCTGCTTCCCGCGAGCACCGTCGTTAGTACGACGGGAATTTCCGCGGGGAGCTTTCGAATTAGGTCATGCGCGATCGCTTCGATCTTCTCGACGGTGTCGATGAACTCCGGCGACTTAAATACCGTCAATGCAAAGGCGACGTTGTAGACACTATGAATGTCCAGCAGGCGGCCAGAGATTCTGGAGATCAGTTCCTGGCCGATTGTGAGCTTTCCCACCCCAGGATAGCCATTCAAGACGATGATCAACGAATTCCCCTTTAGATGCGGTTCCGCGGACATCTGTGTCGGTTGTCAAGGCGGGGTTGGTTGCCATAGGCGGTTCTAGCCCACGAGAGAGTTCATAAGCCACCGCTGGCGCTGCTGAAGTTATCAGCGCCCGAAGCTCTTGTACTTCTCCCTCGCAGCCAACCTGTCTGCCTCTGATACTTCGCCGGCTGGCATTCCATCGATGTCATGGCGCACGGAATCCGGTTGGGCGACGGAAAAATGATATCTCTTCGTGTGCAGATAAGCCCCTGTCGCTCGGCGCAGCGTCGTCACGCTATATTCGGGCTTCAACAGCGGTCTGATGCCATTCCAGAGCCCGACCGCGAACGGTCGAATTGGATCGCCAGCCTTCGTCGGCAGGACTGCTATCGGTCGAGTGAGAAGGGCATTGATCACGTTGGCTTTGGATACATCGACCTCGCGTGCCGGGATTGGGCCGATACCCACTTTCAAGGATTTGGTCATTCAAGGCCTCTCAACTCGCGCTTCTAGCTACCTGCCACCACGAACACTGACAACGCAATCGCCGCTTACACCTGGCGTCGAAAGGCGATGCCGCGCTGACAGGCGTCGTCAGGAACGCACCAGGTCAGGGATCGTTCCTGGCGACTGTGTTCACGCGGAAAGGCGCAATGCGCGGCCGGGACCGGCCGCCCCTTTGTTCATTTTGAAGGGGCCGGGGGGGCGCTGCCCCCTTCGCCCCTGCAAGTGTCCGCCGCCCAGCTTCCTTCGCTCCACTGACGTTACGCTCAGTGCAGCCGGTTCCCCGCGCGGACACCTGCACCCCAATCCCCCGCTGTTCCGCACGAGCTCGGGAAGCAGGAGCGAACGGCTCCCGCTTCGCGAGATCAAGGGAAAGGGCAAGGCAATGGCAAAGAAGACAGTTGCAGTTGAAACGGCAAACACCTCCTCCACTGATATTTACCAGAGCATCACGAGGCGCATCGTTGAGCAGTTGGAGGCCGGAACACGGCCGTGGATGCAGCCTTGGGGTGCTTGCGGCTCGCCCGTCCGTCCGCTGCGCCACAGCGGCATCGCCTATCGCGGTATCAACACCGTGCTTCTTTGGATGACGGCGGCAGAGCAGGGTTATTCCTCCCCGTACTGGATGACCTACAAACAGGCCCTCGAACTCGGCGCGCAGGTGCGAAAGGGCGAGAAGTCCACGCTTGTCGTCTATGCCAACGCCATCGAGCGCAAGGAGACCAACGACGCCGGCGAAGAGATCGAGCGTCGGATCCCGTTCATGAAGGGATACAGCGTCTTCAATGCCGAACAGATCGACGGCTTGCCGGAGCAGTACCATGCACGGCCGAGCGACGTGTCGGCGATCGGCAAGGAGCGTATCGAAGCGGCCGATCGGTTCTTTGGCAATCTCGGCGCCGATATTCGCCATGGCGGCAACAGGGCGTTCTATCATCCTGGCGGCGATTTCATCCAGATGCCGCCCTTTGAAGCGTTCGTGTCGGCCGAGACGCACGCCACCACACTCGGGCATGAATGTTGCCACTGGACGATGAGCAGCACGCGGCTTGACCGCAATCTCGGCCGCGAGAAGTGGGGAGATGAAGGCTATGCCAGGGAAGAACTGGTCGCCGAGCTCGGAAGTGTGTTCCTTGCTGCCGATCTCGGTCTTTCGATCGAGCCGCGCGAGGATCACGCCGCCTATATCGCCTCGTGGCTCAAGGTGCTGAAGAACGACAAGCGCGCCGTGTTCCAGATGGCCGCCCACGCAGAACGCGCCGTCACCTTCCTGCACGGTCTGCAGCCCGATGTTGGTGCAAGCACTGTCAGCGAGCCCGCCCGCGGCGCCGCGTGAGCGGGATGACGGGCGAGGGATATTCGAGCGACGCCTCGTGCGCCGCACCGAATATCCCCACGGCTGCCACCGTGTGCCCGTCTCTACTCTCTCATTGCGGCCGGCGCCATCCCCCGAACGAGGGATGCGACAGAACTAGATATGCAGCAAAAAAAGCGGCCCGCAGCCCCGGCTGCGGGCCGATCTTCGGACAAAGTCCTCAGGAGACGATGATCTACGTGAACTGTGCCAGGACCAGGGTCGAACGAACGATTGAAGTCGCCATCTTCGAAAGGTCGGATCCATCGCGAAACAGCGTGAAGGGAAAGCCTTCCAGATCTCATCGAAGTCAAGGCCGCTGAGTACGGGGACCTCCGGGATCGTTTACCGGAGCGGCTTGCCGGGCCTAGGCTTCCCGGATCCCGGCCTATGGCCGTCGCGATGCTGATCCTCCGAGACGAGGCTTTTAACCGGTCAAGCCGCGCGCGAACTGGCTCTGGCAGCAAAGCTGCCGGCGCCTGGTACGCTCATTCTTTGCTGATGCCCCGAAGCCGAATAGCTTCGTGGGCGAGCTAAACGCGGCGGGCTAAGACATTACCCGAGACGAGCAGCGCTGCCGCTCCCGACCGAAAATGCCGCTCCCCTGATTTAGCGCGGCGGATTGTTCCGATTGAGCAGCGTGGCCCGTATCATATCCGCCTTCGAAAGAGGGACGGAGCGGGCAACCGTGGGCGCTGTTGAAGGCGCCTTTCGAGCGTCATCGCGCTTTCTCAGGCTTTCAATCTTCTGCTCGGCCGCCAACCTGTCGGCTTCCGATACCGAGCCAATCGGCATTCCGTCGATATCGTGGCGAGCGGAGCCTGTCAGCGCGACCGCCAGATGATACCGCTTTGAGTGGAGATAGGCTCCGGTCGCGCGGCGCAGCGTCGAGACGCTAAGTCCAGGTCGCAGAAGGGGTCTGATTTCATTCCAGAGCCCGAGCGCGAATGGTCGGATTGGATCGCCTGCCTTCGTGGGAAGAATTGCAATCGGTTGGGTGAGGAGCCCGTTGATCGCCTGGGCTTTCAGCACATCCGTGTCCCGTGCCGCAACTGGGCCAGAGTTGTCTCTCGGCGATTTGCTCATGGAAGGTTTCTCACACGTCACTTTCGGGACCTGTAGCAACGGATATGGGCAATGTCACGGTTGAGGACGCGTCATCTGAAGGTGAAGGCCAAGATTTTGGATAGGTGTTCGGCCTCGTCACTCATGCCGGATCGAAGGCTCCCTTGAACTCCGGGTCCGCATAATATCGAAGCTTCTGGACCCAGGCCGGCCGCTGCCCCTGCCTCAGGAGGATCATCCTGTCTTCCGGTAGTCGCATGATTTCATCGGCATTAATGAGATCACGAGCCGAGATGTGTTCGGACGACGAGTTCTTGCCCTCGCTCCAGGACCTGGTGATGTACTGGGCATCGGTCTTGCCGATCGAGCGCGCGATCAGCTCTGCCGTTTCGATATCATTGACGCCAAAGACCTGAAGGACTGCGGCATTCGACAGAAAGGTGCCGGCGCGCCCACCATAGGTGGCGCGCAGCTGATGGGTATCCTGGAGGATCGGCCAGAGCTGGACACCATAGCCGGCCATCAGGCCCATGGCGCGCTCAATCGGGGCCAGGTGGCCGAGGGCGGCGAACTCGTCGAGCAGGTAGAGCACGGGCCGGGTAGGGGAGACGGGATCGCGCGCCATGTCGGTGAGGCTCTGGGTGATCAGCAGTCGCAGCCACCTGGAATAGGTGGAGAGCCGATCGGGTGGCAGGACCAGAAACACCGTTGCGTTGTTGCGCTTGAGATCGGCGAAGCGGAAATCCGATCGGCCGAGCACGGCGGTCATGCGCGGGCTGTCGAGGAAATGGGTATGACGCTGCGCGGCCGACAGTACGCCGGCCGCTTCGCGATCGGACTTGCCGATATGGCGATTGGCGGCACGCGCAATCAGCCCATTGGCTTCATCGACGTCCTGCATTCGTGCCAGCAGACCAAGGAAGCGTTCCGGGGCAAGCGTGAGATATTCGCGCAGCGTTGCAAGTGTTCGCCGCCCCGGAGATTCTGCGACAGCGATCTTCAGGATCAATCCGGCAATCAAGGCTTTCGCCTCGTCGTTCCAATGGGCATCACCGGTCATGCCCGGTTCGTCAAACACCAGGGCGTCGGCGAGCGTGTTGGCATCTTCCGCGATATCGAGGCCGTCGGCATCAAGCATTTCCAGCGGGTTGAAAGCAGAGGAGCGTTTGCCGGTCACGCCGAAGGGATCGAGGATATGAACCGGCCCGAACTGCTCGCGCGCACGACCAGTGACCCTGGCATTTTCTCCCTTCGGATCGACGCAGATTACCGATCGGTCGGCTGTCAACAGATTGGGAATGATGGTGCCCACGCCCTTGCCGGTTCTCGTCGGCGCCATGGTCAACAGATGGGCTGGGCCATTATAACGCAGCAGCTTGTCCGTCGTCGGATCGCGGCCGATCAGCAGGCCTTCATCTGTTGTCGAAAGCTTCTGCAGTTCCTTGCCCGTTGCCCAGCGGGCGGAGCCGAACACAGAGGCGATAGGCGCATCCGTCATGAATGCCGCGAGAAAACCGACTACGCCGAACACCAACGGTACGTGTTTGGCGACAGCATGGACGATCTGGCTGATCTGCCCGTGCTCAAAGCCACCGATCAGATGGATGAGGGAATTGGCGAGCAGGAGCAGGGCTGCAAGCAGAATGCCGAAGATCGTGCATGCGACCGCCAGTACGGGAGCCTTGACGATCGATTTCAGGAATCGGAAAAACGTCATTCCGGATTTCCGGGGCTCATCCCTTCAGGCGTTGACGTCGGCACGAGGATGTCGTCGAACAGGGCCTTGTCGCCATCACGGGTGAGAAAACCGGGCAGCTCTTTGCGCAGCCAGTCGCCCAAGCGACGGGTGAAGTCTGCATCGTTGGAATTCTCCAGCCGATGCAAGACGAGTGCCCCGAGCAGGACCTTGCGCCTGGTGTCCTGGGCGCGTTCCTGTTTTCCCAACCGTGCCTTGAGCGTCTTCTTGCGTTCTTCCAGCTCAGCAATCCGCTGTTCGATCGTCTTTCGCGCCATCTTCATCCCTCTACTTCGGATTGCCGGCCGATGCCTTTTTGAGACGAACCAGGATTGTCTTGGAGTTGTCCGCGGCCCGCTCGACATCGACGAGACCAGAGGCTCTGACGAGATCGCTCAGCCTCGGAAAGCCGTAGTTGCGTGCATCGAAGTCGGGCGCTTGTTTCGCCAGGTGTCCGCCCACTTGCGATAGTTTGGCTCGACCGTCTTCGTCGGCCGTTGCGATTATGGCCTTCGTCAGCATCGCTCGTGCCGTCTTGTCGAGACCCGTCTTTCGGGGCACGGGCTTCGCAGCGGCAGGTTTGGTCTCGGCCGGTTTCTGGCGATCGGGAACCACTGCTTCTTCGATCTCTTCGGCCGGTGCATTGAGCACATCGAAATAGACGAACTTGTCGCAGGCAGTAATGAATGGACGAGGGGTCTTGCGCTCACCAAAGCCATAGACCGTGACAGCCTGTTCACGGATGCGGGCAGCAAGCCGCGCGAAGTCGCTGTCACTGGAGACGATGCAGAAGCCGGAGAACCGGCCGGTGTAAAGCAGGTCCATGGCATCGATGATCATCGCGCCGTCGGTTGCGTTCTTTCCCGTCGTATAGGCGAACTGCTGAATTGGCTGGATGGAATGTTCGAGCAGGCATTCTTTCCAGCCCTTGAGGTTGGGGCCGGTCCAATCGCCGTAGATACGTTTGACGCTGGCCGTCCCGTAGTTGGCGATCTCGGCCATGAGGCCGACGACAATCTTCGGTGAGGCATTGTCGCCGTCGATCAGCAGTGCCAGTGTTGCGGAATTGTCTATTGCCATTTGACCCTCCACCGGTTGCATTGAGACTAAGCATTTCGGCGGTTTGCGCAACCCTGAATTGGCTTGATGAGCGTGCGTCTTGCGCAATCCCGAACGCAGGGAGCGAAGCGAACGAAGTGCTAAGGGCGCACTTACGAGTTGCTGCGCAACTCAGTGCTTGGTATGGTTGTGCGACTTTGGAGGGTGTCGCTTGGCCATCTACCATTGCAGCATGAAGCCGATCGCAAGAAGTGGCGGCCGCAGCGCGGTTGCCGCCATCGCCTACCGCACCGCGACGAAGATCGTCAACGAGCGCGATGGCATCGTGCATGACTTTACGCAGAAGCGCGGTGTCGAGCATTCCGAAATCGTTCTTCCCGATGGCGTCGAGGCGTCGTGGGCATTGGATCGCTCGGCGCTGTGGAATGCGGTCGAGCGGGCGGAGGTTCGCAAAGATGCTCGCGTTGCGCGCGAGTTCGAGATCGCACTTCCGCATGAGATGAGTGCGGCCGATCGGTTGGCACTGACACGCGACTTTGCGCGGGATCTTGCCAACCGCTATGGCGCCGCGGTCGATTTCTCCATTCACCAGCCGCAGGGTGAAAGTGATATCCGGAATTTTCACGCGCATGTGGTGATGACGACGCGGGTGGTGAGCGAGCGGGGGCTCGGCGAGAAGACGCTGATCGAGCGCGAAAACAAGTGGCTGTTGAACCACGACCAGCCGACCTCGCACATGCAGCTTCGCGATATCCGGCAACTCTGGGAACACCAAACAAACCGACATCTGGCAAGGCTCGGACTGGATGTCCGGGTCGATCATCGTTCGCACCTGGAGCGCGGGCTCGAGATCGAGCCGACGGAGCATATGGGTGTCCATGCTTCTCAGATGGACCGGCGTGGCCTGGACGTGTCGCGAGAACGGATTGACGGGAAGGCGGCGCGATCCAATGCCGATTTGATCCGCAGACAACCGGAGCAGGTTCTGACGATCATCACCGGCGAGAAGAGTGTGTTTGATCGCCACGACATCGCCCGGGCACTGCATCGTTACATCGACGATGCGGACGGGTTTCGCAATGCCTTTGCGGCCGTCATGGCATCGCCGGCATTGGTCGAGTTGAAGGCGGAGACCGAGAGGGAACTGGCGCGGTATTCGACGCGGGAGATGATTGAGATCGAGCGTGCCATGGCCGCGAGCGCCGAGCGAATGGGCCAGTCATTGCGCCACGGCGTCGATCGCCAGCATGTCGATCAGGCACTGCGCGTCCAGGACGATGCCATTCGGACAAGGACCGTGGCCTCGCTCTCTGGAAAAGTCGAACGTGGCGAAATGCTGCTTACCGATCGGGAGCGGGCGATCGAGCGTTCCGGGTTGAGCCAGGAGCAGAGTGTCGCCGTGCAGTACATCACCGGATCGGAGCAGATCGCAGCGGTGATTGGCTTTGCCGGCGCCGGTAAGTCCACCATGCTTGCCGCTGCGCGCGATGCCTGGGAACGGCAGGGTTATCGCGTCCATGGCGCGGCCCTTGCCGGAAAAGCGGCGGAGGGATTGGAAGAGTCCTCCGGCATTGCGTCGCGCACGTTGGCGTCATGGGAGTACGGTTGGCAGTCGGGCAGGGGGCAGCTTGGCAAGGGTGACGTTCTCGTCATCGACGAGGCCGGCATGGTCGGAAGCAGGCAGCTTGCGAACTTCGTGGCCGAGAGCGAAGCGCGTGGTGCGAAACTCGTTCTGGTTGGTGATCACGAGCAGCTTCAGGCGATTGGGGCAGGGTCTCCATTCCGCGCGATTGCCGAGCGCGTCGGTGCGGTCGAACTTTCAGAAATCCGCCGGCAGAACGAGAGCTGGCAGCGCGAGGCGTCGATCGCGTTTGCTACCCATCGAACGGGCGAGGGATTGGCGATCTATGCCGATCGTGGCGCGGTCCAATTCTGCGATAACCGCGACGAGGCGCGAGCCGCTTTGGTTCGCGACTACCTCTCCGACCTGGACGAACGCTCGTCCGGCTCGCGGATTGCATTGGCGCATCGTCGGGTCGATGTCCGAGCGATCAATGCCGATGTCCGTCTGTCGCTTCAGGAGCGCGGGCGGCTGGCGCGCGGCGAGGATGAGCAGGGCGGGCTGGGTCGTGAAGTCATCTATCAGACCAATGACGGCAAGCGATCCTTCGCACCAAGTGACCGCATCGTGCTTCTCGAGAACAACCGCGATCTCGGCGTGAAGAACGGCATGCTGGGCACCGTTGAGGCCGTCGAGCCGGACGCACTACAGATACGTCTCGACGGCGGCGGGCAGAACAACGCCCGTACGGTGTCCATACCCGTCAAGAGTTACCAATCCTTTGATCACGGCTATGCGACCACCATCCACAAATCCCAAGGGGCAACCGTCGATCGCGCCTTTGTTTTGGCATCGACCACCATGGACCGGCATCTGACCTATGTGGCGATGACACGGCACCGCGATCATGTGCAGCTCTATGCCGGTCGTGATGAGCTGAAGGATATGAAGGCACTCAGCGCCAGCATGAGCCGATCGGGGGCAAAGGAAACCACGCTCGACTACACCAGCACCTTTGCGGCGCGGCGGGGGCTGGCTGATGCGTTCGGCGTCGCAAGCGAGATCACTGTCACCCTTTCGCCTGGTCGGGCGGACGAGCGGCCGGCACTTCGCTCCGGTGCTGACGAGGAGCGCGCTCATTCGGCCGCCCCTCAGTCTCCAGCCATCGACGAGGGGCAGCGAACCGGGCAGGGTGTGGTGAGGGCGGTCGAAGAAGTTGACCCGCTTGTGCCAGCACTGACGAAATATTCCCGCAGCGTCGAGGACGTTGCTCGCGAAAAGGCAAGGCCCGACTTCGAGCGAGCGATGGAAGCGGTGCGGTCCATTGGCCGCAATGTCTATGCCGATCCGGACGGTGTTGCAGTCAAGCTCAGCGTCGCCCTTATGGACAAGGGCATGGAAGGTCAGACTTTGGCGACATCGGTCGCCGAGCGTCCGGAGCAGTTCGGGGAGCTGCGTGGCAAGACCGGTCTTCTGGGTGACAACAAGGAGCGCAAAGCAGCCCGACATTATGCCAAGGCGCTCAGCAATCATGTTGCAGCAGCGGGAAGAACCTGGACGCGCCGGCTCGAGGCGGAACGTGGATCCGAAACCTGGCAGCGGGAAAAGCGAGATGTGGTCGAAGTTCCCGGATTGACCCGGCGCAGCGAAGAAATCCTCAAGCAGCTCGACACACTCCCCCAAGCCGAGAAACAGAAATTCCTCGAGTGGCTGTCCGGCACGTCAGAAGGAAAGCAGGCGCTCGAGGAGGCCAAAACAGTTGCCAAGGCGCTCGAGCAGCGGTTTGGCAGCGCCGATGCGCGCGACCTCAAGATGGAAAACATGCGGCTTGGGCCGGCGCTCTCCACGAAACTTGATCGCATCAAGGATGTTGCGCGTATCGTCGATCGGGCGCAGCGGGCTGAGCTGACCCGCAAGTACGAACTCACTCGCGGGTTGAAAAAGGGACTGGGACTAAGGATGTGAACGTCACAGCTTCGAGGACGGCGTGTCTTCGAATTGTTTCAGTTCGCCAGGGATCTGCCGCTCTGGACGACGAGTTCTTCATGTCGTCTCTCGTGATCCCAGCGAGGGAGGGCCGCTTCATGGCAATCGGCGTCCTGCGCAACGGCGTTGTCGCCGTCGTGTTCGGAACGGAAGGCATTTCCATCATTTGCGACACGAATTTGAGCGCGATTCCAGCTCGCGATATTTCCAGTGAACAGTCAGGATTTCTCCGACATTTCACGGATAAGAAGATGTCGAATCGGCTCTCGTTGCACAAATTCGGCATGCACATGCTTCAGAACATGGCGTTGCCCCGCGAAAGGCACCATCCCCAAGGCCGTTTCGAATGGAATCCATCGAAATTCGCTGTGTTCGTCGTTGATCACAACCGCCGCCTCGGCATCCACAAAGCCAACGAAGACCGGCAGCATGCTGATGGCATTGCGATCAGCCTCGTAGAATTGCTCGCATATGTCTGCGGAATAAAGACGATCACAGCTCAAGCCGGTTTCTTCGCTGACCTCCCGTAACGCGGCTTCCCACGCTTTCTCTCCGTCCTCTATGCCGCCGGCGATCTGGCACCATTCACCAATTAGCGTATGATTTCGGCGCAGAAGCAATACCTCACACCCAACACCGACCTTGCGGAGAAGGACAACCGACACGGCGAAGCAGCGGATTGGAATTTCGGCCATGAGCCGCACTCTCCTTCGGCGGGATGCGTAACAGTTTCTAGGATTTCCGCGACATGAACATGTTGTCGGGGCCGAAGGCCAGCCCCGATCGCTGATGATCAACTAAAATAGGTTTCTGCCATCACTTCTTGGATCACCTTCTATGTGAAGAGGTGCGTAAAGATCGCTGCGAGCCTTTCTCCGCCACGGCCGCGCAAGACTCTCCGGGTTGGTTTTGATATCCGCGACAGCGATGGCGGGTAACCCGCTCATAGGGCACTGCACTGCCCACTGACCATCCGCCGAAGCGATGCCCGAGGGAGCGGCCGTGCTCTGGGGTGCGAGGGTGGAAAAGCTGACCCAGTAGGTATTACTTGCGGCATGTCCCAATGCCTCTGCTGCAAATGCCGGAGCATTAGAAGGAGTCTCTCCTGCAGTCGAAAACAAGACACAATCGACGTCAAGGTTCTCGTATTCGACGAAAATCCCCGGATAGTGCACCTCCATGCCCAGCGCGCAGCCGAAGCGCAGTCCATCCACCTCGAAAGTCACGGGGTTTTTCCCCGGCGAGTACATGAACGAGATTTTCGTGTTCGATAGCAGGCGCTCATCGTAGCGGGTCAACAACTCACCGCGATCGGAGACAACGTAGAGGCTGTTGTGTGGCCGGTGCGGCGAGGTGAGCTGATGAACGGAACCGAATATCGTCCAAAGTTTAAGCTCGCTAGCAAGTCTTCTGGTCGCTTCCAGTTCCTCGCGCAAAGCACCCCATTCGAAGCGCGTCCAATCGGAAGGCCCGATTTCTCTAGGTCCGGTTTCGGACATGATCCGTTTATGTGGCCAGCAGGTTGTCCCTTCCGGGAAATGTAAGAGGCGAGCCCCGGCCTGATGGGCGTCACGCATGAGGCGACGCATCTCCGTTCCACTGGCATGAAGCGCCGAAACGTCACGAGGATCATTGAACAGGGATGTTTGGGCTACAGCCATCCGTATTGAACGGATCGCAGGCTCGTCCGGAGGTTGGCGGATATGTTGAAGAGCTGTGGTGTAAGATTCGCCGGTTTTGGCAGCACGGGCACGCACACGGCGTTTAAGATTTCCGTTTTGGGTCATAATCTGGCCTTTCACGTCCCGGACGCAGTTCCCCAGCAACCCATCCGGCACGATCGGACCAAGACAAGGGGCCCGAGACGGAAGTCCCTTTGCCTCCGTTCAAGACCATGCTGGGGAAGGTCTGGGAGGTTGGGCGCAGGCCACGCCGAAACGAAGATGTCCAGCGGCCCTTGATTCGTCAAGCGGTCTCCAAAACTTGGCGAATAATCGAATTGATCGCCTCCGGCTGTTCCATCGGCACGTAGTGACCGCAATCCGGGATAATATGCAGACGGCAGTGTTGAGCCATCTTTGCCTGTTTTCTGCTGGTCTTGAGCCTCGGAGCAACATCCTCCGATCCGGTGACAACAACCACTGGTCCCGGGAAACTCGAGAGAATGTCATCCCGGCTTGGGCGCGTATGAAAATTCGTGACTCCCTGCGCCACGTCTTCCAAAGGCTGGCGCATCGTAATGCGCTTCGCCCTCTCGATTGTTCCAGGCGAAGCCGCGTTCGCGAATAGAGGCTTCCAAAACGCGCACCACGCGGCCTCAAGTCCCTTTTCGTGCAGCGTCTCAAGCGAGCGCCGAAGCATGATACACGGGGTCTAATCGCCGCCATGCCTTGGTTCCGATAAGAACGAGGGCGGGGACACGATCGGGCGCAAGAGCGGCAACCTCCAGCGCGCAAGACCCGCCGACAGAGCAGCCGACGACGACAAGGCGCTGGGCCGTCGTCAGCGCCAGCGCTTTTTCTGCCCAAGATTCAATACGGTCCCCGAATGAATAGAGAGTTGGGGCGTAGGTTGCTCCCGGCAGGAGTTCCATCTGCTTGGCCCACATGGTTCCGTCCAGAGGGAGCCCATGCAGGAGCAACAGTTCCAGCTTACTGTCGACCATCACCCATCCTAGCGATCAAGATTCGCAAAAATCCCGGAGCGGCGGAGCGCATCATTGGATCGCTTTGTGCAGCTGCACACTTTTGAAATTGCCAGCTTCGAATTCGAAAGGTGAAAAGCCGAGTTTCTGATAGAATCCGACCGCATCTGGAGCGGAATGCACGAGAAGATCCCTGATGCCGAGCGAAAGCGCTAGGCGTTCAACTCGCTCCAAAAGGGCTGTTCCATGACCCCGCCTTTGTAAATCAGGTGCTATCGTCACCAGACGTACGATCGCCCTTCCATCTGGCTTCTGATCGAGACGAACGGTCCCGATTGGCTGCCCATCAAGCTTGAAAAGCAGGGAAAGATTTCGCTCTTTGATCTCCTCCGGCCCATCTGGGATATAATCGAACCGCCCTCTGGCTTCAAAGAGCACCGTCCGCCGCAGCCGATGATAAGCTGACTGGTCGTCGGCGCTCTCGGCAAGAAAGAGATCGTAGCGACCTATCGACGGCAGTCGATCGAGCATCTCTCCCGAGCCAAGGTCAAGGCGCGCCCCCGCTAGAGCGATGTCGATCCAGAAAAACCGGAACAAAATAGGTGCCCCGCCGCCGGACGGCGTGGTCTCGAAATGGGTCCAGGTCTCAGGGAGATTTTCTTCAAGCGGCAAATGAAAGTATGTGCGATGAAGGTTGTGACGCTGCCCGTCTCGCTCGAAGGTGCGATGGCTGTCTCCCAACAACCGAAACCCCGTTCGATCAACAAGCCCGGTTTCCTCACGAAATTCGCGGCGGGCGGCATCAATTACCTGCTCCCCCACTTCGACTGTGCCTCCCGGTACTTGTAGAGGAACTTCAGGAAAATCGGGTTCGTCAAACACCAGAAGCCCCCGGGAAGTGGTTGCGTAGATCAGGGCTTTCTCAATCAAACATCTCCCTCCATAGCCAATTGGTGTTTGAATCAGTGAGGAGTTGAGGATGGCTGCCTCAGAAACTCGCGATCAACGATCCCCATTATTACGTCGTCGTGCCATGATCCGTCGACAAAAGCCGCTTCCCGCTCTCGCCCCTCGATGATGAAACCACATTTCTCGTAAGCGCGTATAGCCCGCTGGTTGTATGCGAGCACGCGAACGCCGATGCGATGCAGGTCTAGATCAGCGAAAGCGTATTGCAGAAGCAGTCGGATAGCTTCGCTCCCATATCCCTTACCGACGATGTTTGCATCATACATCCCGATTGCCATGGACGCTCGTCTGTCGGTTTGATCCACCCTGTCCAGCCTGATTTCGCCGGCAAACTCACCATTGACCTCGATTACCCAGGCATACGGGTTGCTGATGATGCTTTGGACCCAGCCTGTTGCCTTTTCCCGGCTCATGGGTTTCACAGCCGTCTTGCTTACCCCGAACATCTGGATAATCTCGGGGTCGTTCCCGAGGGCGAGGCGGGCCTCGATGTCATCAGAGGTGGCGGTTCGAAGGAGAACGTTGCGTCCCGGAATAGCAGGAGCTGTCCGCGTTACCATTGGCGGCACAACTGTTCCGTGATGAAAGATCATTCTCCATTGACCATCGATCAGCTTCCAGACGGAACTTCGGAGGGTTGTTCTCTCGGGCAGGCCACCATCTGCCTGCCTCACGCTGCGGTACAGGACCAATACCGCATCTATGGCGATCATCCTCGCGCTAAAATCGCGAACCTCCGGCAACGTGACACGATCTGAAGGCCCTTCCTGAGCTAGGGAATCGATAGTTAGATGCTTGTCGTAGACCCTCCCGGAACTGCCAAACTCCAGAAAATCGTCCGCAAGCCGCGCGGAGACAGCTTCCCGGGAAGAGCGAATATCTGGCCTGTGCCTCCTGCTCAAGCTGCCGAAATAACTCTATATCGATCTCATCTGCCATCTCAGCCTTCGCAGAAATCATGATTTCACTCGACAACTTATTACGAGGTTAGCGGTGGGGCATCGTTAGCAGCGGTACGAGCCCGTTCGACCACGTCGCTGATGAAGCCACTCTTTTCCGCCGTATAGCGATCTCCGTCATAAGGAAACTGCCTGGCAAGCCGCTCTTTGAGATGGGCATAGGCTTCGGCGACATCGCCATGGTTTCGCAGGTAGTCGCGAAACGCAAGGCGACGCCGGTGCGTTTCGTTGTCAGGCGGGCAAAGGTAGACCCGCTGCTTTGGCGCGCTCCCGCTGTGCAGGAAGGCCCAGACATCGTCACCATAGCGGTTGCCGCGAGGATTGT
This sequence comes from Ensifer sp. ENS11, assembly GCF_014851895.1. Lineage (NCBI taxonomy): Bacteria > Pseudomonadati > Pseudomonadota > Alphaproteobacteria > Hyphomicrobiales > Rhizobiaceae > Ensifer > Ensifer sp. ENS11. Next base: position 76,742 of record NZ_JACVAN010000016.1, read on the forward strand.
ATCCTGCCTCGATCAGAGACGCGCTCGCAGCTGGAATATCGGCAAGGCCATTCAAGGTGACATCAATGTCGATAAGAGGTTTTGCCGGCAGACCAGGCACTGAAGTACTTCCAATATGGTCAATGGCAACAACCTTGTTTCCCAAAAGCTGGCGAAGCTCGGATGAAATTGTTGAGAAATGCCTGGGCCAGTTTTGATCGTAGGGGACGATTTCCACCAACGTCGCCATATCACTGCCCCGAGCCGTTCTTTTTTCCGGTGAACCAGGGCTCACCCTGAAGCGCCCGGCGAAGGGGCGTATTCACAAGAGCGCCGAGGGAAAACACCGTCAAATGCACTAGGTCAGTAAAACCGTGCGATGCCTGAATGAGCGCCGCCCAGCAAGGGAAAAGTGTGAGCCATATGCCGACTGGATGATCCAGTCGCGCAAGTCGGGTGTAGGGACGCCAAGCCTGTGGCAGACGGCGATGCACCCAATCCCCATGTTTGATGTCGCTTAGGTCTGGGCGTTTTAAAGTATTCATCTCTGAAATCCGATGGCCATTGTCGTGCAGAAAAAAGAGAATTCGCGGTACGGCGATGACCGCTATTGGCGCGCGTTCCGGAAGTCCCACCTGGTCCGCAGTCGGCCCAGCAGCCATCACCTCAGTGATACGTAGAAGTCGAAGCGAACACTCCCATGAGAAAATCTCGAAGGATTGGCATGGCTTGTTGCCGTGGGATGCGATGCCCACACTCAAAGGTACGGAGCGTCACTGGCGCCCCGGCCTTCGAAAGGGTTCCCGCAAATCTCTTGGCCTGATCAAACGGCGCACGGTCATCGGACTTGCCATGCAACAGCAATGCTTCTGCACGGATGTTTTCGCAATGATAAATTGCAGAGCGATCCAAAAATGCTTTGGGCGACAGCCCTGCCTCGTTCTCAATGGCCTGTTGTACGCCCCGCGAACTGTTTCGATAAACTTCTTCGAGATCGTAGACGCCGCTCGACAATATCATTGCTCGAAGGTCGGGTACCCGTGCGGCAACCATCGCCGAAGCGACCGCCCCCCGACTGTTTCCGTAAATCACAATACGAGTAGGATCGACTGTCGGCTGCCTCTTGAGGAAGTTTAAGGCAACCAAAATTGCTCGCTGAGTATCCGGTCCGCAGAAGTCGGCGGGGCCGCCAGATGCACCAAAACCTGGTTGAGAAACTGCAGCCGCCGTTACATTCAGGCGAGATGAGAAATAGAGCAACGATCCGTCATCAACAGCTTCTCTTCCGCCGAGAAAAAGTCCCCGCTGATAGCCATGCACGAAAAGTAGCGCACCAGCCGGTTTTGCCGCTGAGGGCTGAGCCAAGAAAAGCTCAACAGCAGCACCATCGCCCCGATCAATCAAATGTTCCGTTATCGCCGACATCGCCATCACCGGGTTGATCTTGTGAGCGAGGATACGGGGGCATGACATCCTGTCAATGACTGATACTAGCGCGTTCCGGCCGAGACCTCTCCCCACTATCGACCATTGCGGTCAGGATGTTTACAACACCCCCGGCAATTCGACATTGATGTCTTTATCATCACCTGCGGCCCAACTTTCAGCGAGACGAACGAATGATGGACAGAATTTTCATCATGGGAAACGGCGGAAGCGGCAAGACGTGGTTGGCCACACAGCTAGCCCACAGGCTGCAACATTCAGCGCATCACCTCGATGACTTCCATTGGATGCCGAATTTTGCCGGCGAGCGTCCGCGCGACGAGCGTGACCGATTGGTGGCCCGGGCTATGGACGGCAGCTCTTGGGTCATGGAGGGCATTTACGGTTCGATCATCCGGCAAGTACTCCCGCGTGTAACGACGCTAATCTGGCTCGATGTCTCTGACGACGAGTGCATTTCCAACCTTTTGCAAAGAGGTCAAACCGGTGGAGGGACGGAGGCGCAGTTCGAGGAACTAATGGAATACACTCGCGGTTACCGACTTCGGAAGGACCACTTAAATTCGTTCGATGCTCATCAATGGTTTTTCGAAGAGCATCCGTTGCAGAAGTTGAAGCTGTGCCATCGCTCAGAGATCGTAGACTTTCTAGCGACAATTTGAAACGAATGCCGTTGATTGCCCTGTATCTCGCAGAAGCTATCATGTTATTACCCATCGGAGATTTGTAAACGCCGGATCTCGGCGACAAAGAGCGGTTCCGGCTTTGGGTGAAATGCCCCCTAAGCTCGCTCGGATGAGCGACTTGCTTCGCTTGACTGCGATTTCCACATGTCCGCATACTGACCCTCACGCTCAAGCAACTCAGCATGCGAACCTCGTTCAATAATTCCGCCCGCGCCGAGCACGATGATTTCGTTGGCGTCCACAACGGTCGAGAGCCGATGAGCAATAATCATCGTCGTGTGATGGCGGCTGAGTTCTCGCAGGTTGTCCTGAATTTCACGCTCTGTCGCTGTGTCGAGTGCGCTTGTCGCCTCATCGAAGATCATGATTTGCGGTCGTTTGAGAATAGCGCGCGCGATTGCGACCCTCTGCTTCTCTCCTCCGGACAGCTTCAGCCCCCGCTCTCCGACGCGGGTCTCGTAGCCGTCTGGTAGCCCTGTGATGAAAGAATGGATGTGGGCAGACCGAGCAGCCGCCTCGATCTCCGCTGCGGTCGCATCTGGTCTCCCGTATCCGATGTTGTATCGGATCGTGTCATTGAAGAGGATCGTGTCCTGCGGGACGATGCCGATGGCCGCGCGCAAAGACTGCTGTGTGACACTTCGGATATCCTGGTCGTCAATGCGGATGGCTCCGCCAGTCACATCGAAGAAGCGGTAGAGGAGCCGTGACAGGGTGGATTTTCCGGCTCCTGTGGCTCCCACTATGGCGACTGTCTGGCCGGCGGGAATTTTGAAGCTGATGTTGTCGAGGATTTGCCGACGGCCGTCATAGCTGAACCTGACGGTAGCAAACTCGACCCGACCCTCTTTAATCTCAAGCATGTGAGCATTCCTCCCGTCTGAAACTTCCGCCGAGGTACGCAGAAGCTTCAGCATGTCCTCCATGTCGATGAGGGACTGGCGGATCTCACGGTACATCAGGCCGAAAAAATTCAAGGGCTGATAAAGTTGCAGAAGATAGGCGTTGACCAGAACCAGGTCGCCAAGGCTCATTTCGCCGGCCTTGATCCCCTGCGCCGCCATCAGCATGACGGCGACAAGCCCGGCTGAGATGATGAAGGTCTGGCCGATGCTCAGCACGACAAATGTCCACTGGCTCTGAACGGAAGCCTGTTCTTGCTGTCGAAGGGCGTAATCCAGTCGCCCGGCTTCGTGCTCCTCGTTGCCGAAATATTTGACCGTCTCGTAGTTGAGGAGGCTGTCGATAGACCTGCTGCTCGCCTCGGCGCTCGCATCATTTAACAACCGACGAAAACGGGTCCGCCAGGAGGTCATGACGATCGTAAAACTGGCGTAGACAACGACCGTTGCCAATGTGACCAGACTAAAGCTCGCTCCGAAAAGGTGCCACAGGATGGTGCAAACGACAGCAACCTCCAAGGCGATCGGCAGGAGAGAGAACAGGACCCTCGACAGGATGACGGAAATGCCTTCAGTCCCGCGCTCGATGGCGCGCGCCAGCCCACCCGTCTTGCGTTCGAGGTGAAATCTCAGGCTGAGTTGGTGTAGCTGCCGAAAGACTCGCAACCCCAGCAAGCGCGTGGCGTTACCGCTAACCCGCGTGAAGAGCGCGATGCGCAATTCGTCAAACACGGTAGCCATCAGCCTTGCGCCGCCGTAGGCGAGGACGAGTCCGATCGGCGCGGCAATAATGGTCGCGGCGCTCCCTTCGAGATGATCGACCAGGGCCTTGTATGTGAGCGGCACAAGCGAGGTTACCGCCTTCGCGGCGATCAGGCATAGCAGTGAATAGACCACCGCGCGGCGCAGCGCCGGAGCATTCTTCGGCCACAGATAGGGCAGCAAATCTCTAACAGTGTGATGGGGAGTATTGCTCATCATGATTTCACTCGTCTCTAGGTGAAAGTCTGACGGGGCGCACACCTAAGCGTTGGGCGTAAAAAAGGCCCCGTCAGGAGCCTGCTTTCCGCGCATGGGTGCTTTCGCCGGATGGTTATACCATCCTGCCCATGCGCGCTATCACCACCACCAGAGCCGTTTCCATCCTCATCATTGATCCAGCAAGCCAGAGTTTAGTCGCATCGTCAATGTACCCGCGACCACAGCTGGCAACTGGTTAGCGAGAATCCCGAGTCTTGGTCGGGTTTTTGGGCTTGAATATTGCAACGCAGGCCGCAGTCACGACGCGCATCGGACGCTCATATAGGGGGCAGCTACGGTAGGGGGCGAGATGACGCTTTAGCGATTTTGCGAGGAAGCTTGTGCCGTTGAGCTCCACCCTATGCATCGGATGTGCCCGGACTCCAACCGACTTCCGACGCCCAGAGGTCCGCACGTCGGATAATTCGCCAAAGGTGGTCCGACTTACCCTCGGTGTAGGCTGCCCTATTGTCGCGATATCGACCGGCGAGCGCTCGCTTTAACGCCACGTACGGAGCGTGCTCCTCTGCATGGCTCCGCATGTAGTCGCGGAATAAAAGCGACCATTGCTCATGCCAGCTTCCTGATTGGCGGACATGGATATGGGTGCGCTCATCATCAGGGCGTTCTCGGAAATAACGTTTCGTCAAATCAGCATTGGCTTGCCGCCACACGTATCCGATGGTCGCCATCCTTTCTGTCAGGATCTCGATTAGCTGTAGGTCTGCAACTGAAATCTGAATGTCGATGATCGGCTTTGCAGCCAGACCTTCGATTGATGTTGAGCCGACATGGTCAATACGGAGAGCATGATCCCCCAAAGTTTGGCGGATCGCCGCTGCCTTGAGAGCAAATTTATTGGGCCACCTCGGAGACCAATCGCAGATCTCAATTTGTTGTGTGGAAGACACCGCGTCTTTGCCCATTCTTAAAGCTCCTCGCCCTGCTGCAAAATGCCGGCGACTGCGCCCTTGTTGATATCGAATTTTAAAAACATTGTAAAAACAATAACTTAGTCGCGTAAATACTATTATGGAACCGTCGTTCATTTCTCGGCCGGGGGCTCAAAGTCCTGAGACACCCTAGATTCCTTCGCTAACCCGAACTCAGGCTCGCCGGGGGATTATTAATTGTAAGGAGCCGGTTGGATAAGCCGCCCGGTTTGCCGCCAAATGAGCAGCGCCGCCGCGGCTGCCACATAACCATCAACGGCGTAATGCCAGCCCGTGTAAACTGAACCGTAAAAGATCATGGCTGCGAACATCCAACCGACAAAACCAGCCCATCTGTTCAAGGACGACAAGAAAAGCGCATTGAGCACTACGAGGCCCACATGCACGCTGGGCATAGCCGAAATTCCGCTACCAAGCCCAGTCTGGTCTGCTTCGTAAAGTTCAAGCAGGTAATTCGCGTTTTCGCGGACGCGGTAGCTATGGCCGAGCTCGTCCATCACAGCTTTCAGGCCATAAAACCGCTGCTCTCCAACAAAGTGATCGTAGTATATAGGCCCCACTGAGGACAATGCGACGGCAAGCACCGTGCCGACGGCAAAGAGTGTCAAAGAATGGGCCCACAAGTAGCGAATGCGACCCAACCGGTCCGACCAGAGCGATACGAAAAGCACCGTTCCGAACCACTGTAGGAACCATATAAGGTCGTAGCACCAAAAGACGACCATCGACCAAGTCTCGTTGTCGAGGCGGTGAGCCAGCTTCCAGCTGGGTGCTCCGTGTAGCCATTCGTCCAGATCGGCCAGCCAGATATCGGCGTAATAGGGCATGATGGAAGGTATCGTAGTTTTGTAGGTCGAGAAGGCAGTTAATCCCACGAAGAAAAAAGCCATAACTATGCCGAAGGTGCACCAGCGTTCCCTAAGGACACCGATTGCATAGCGTGTCGGGGTCCTCCCACCAAATAGAACGACCATTGGCCCCAAACCGATAATAAACAACGTAGGTATGCTGACGAGGAATTTGGTGGCGTAGATGCCGCCCAGACTCGCAAAGGACGATGGCTGAAGAATCAGCGCGAAAATTGCGTAGACAGCCACAAGGACAGCCAGTCGTGTCGACCACTTATCCAATTTATCGCTTTGTGCGACGGCAATATTAAACGTCATCCCAAATCCTGGACCCTTCTGCGACAATGCAGGGTTGTTATCAGCGCAGCCTTACGATGCGGTTTACAGAGCTCCTTGATGTAATCTTGTGCAGCAATTTGAGCGTTATTAGCGCTCTCCCATGTCGCTAGAGCGCCCGCAACTAAACGGCCACCTGCGCCTACGCTGGGAGTGCCACGCATCTGTGTCCGCGCGCGCTACTAATCCTCCCGCATTGCCCTTGCGATTTGATCGGCAAGCGGTTTAACGAGATAGGAGAGCGCCGAGCGCTCGCCCGTCTGAATAAACGCCTCCACCGGCATGCCGGCGTGAAGAACGAGGCTACCGAGGCGAGCAAGCTCTGGCTTCGCTATCCGGACACGCGCCGTGTACCAGGTCTCGCCAGTCTGTGGGTTCGAGCTGAGATTGGCGGCGATGGTTGTAATCGAACCGATGATCTCAGGCGTGGTGCGCTGATTGAATGCGGAGAACCGCAACACTGCGTCCTGACCTATATGCAACTGGTCGATATCGGCTGGCTGGACCTTCGCTTCGACCACCAGGCTATCGTTGACGGGGACGATCTGCATGAGGGTCTCGCCGGGCGAGATGACACCGCCAACGGTATGAACCGCCAGCTCATGGACGATGCCGTCCTGTGGAGACAGAAGGTCGATACGTTTGAGTTGGTCGGTTGCCGTCACTTGCTGTTCGGTGAGTTCGGCGAGTTTATTGTCGACGTCCCGCAGTTCCGTCAGAACCTCGGATCGACGATCTTGGTCGAGCTGCAGGATTTGCAGCTCGGTTTCGGTCGTCCGCGTGGCGGCTCTTGCAATCTCGGCCGTGAGCTGGCCTCGTTCGCCCGATAGCTGCGCCTTCATGCGTTGCAGCTCTGCAAGTCGCGAGAACGGCATCAGGCCCTTGTCGTGAAGTGACGCAATGCCCGTAAGCTCCTGGACGATGAACTTCAATTCATCATCCTTGGCCGCGCGCCGCGCCGTCAGTCCATCGGTCTCCTGCTGCAACTGTCCGATGCGTTGCTTCAGCTGGTCCTTCTGACCGTCGATCGTCTGCCGGCGCGCCACGAACAACGCACGCTCCGACTGCACATAATCAGCGACTTCGGCCTGATCGAGTTTGGCTCGCAAATCCGCTGGCACCTTGATCTCAGTTGTGTTGTCCCGCTCTGCGACCAGACGCATGGCCCGCGCATTCAATTGGTCGATCTGTTTGGTAACAATCGCAAGGTTGGCACGCGTCACCGTATCGTCGAGTCGGATCAAGAGATCGCCGACCTTGACTTGCGCACCGTCGCGTACGCGAATGTCTCCAACGATGCCGCCTTCCCGGTGCTGGATACGTTTCACGTTGCCTTCGACGACAACGGTTCCCATGCCGACCACCGCTCCGGAGAGCTTGCTGGTCGCCGCCCATCCACCAGCACCGATGAGCAGGACGCCGATCGAGCATCCGGCCCATAGCATGTAGCGGGTGATGGCCTTGGAGGCACGGCTGGTTGCTTCACTCATCATGCGCTCTCCGGCACAGCGCGCACTGTCGTCTTGCGCAGGACTTCATCACGCGGACCAAAGGCAACCATGGCGCCCGCCGCCATCACCAGAACCTGATCGACCGCGGCAAGCGCGTTTGGCCGATGGGCAATGACGACAACGATCGATCCCGACTGCCTAGCAGCGATAATAGCGTTGGTCAGGCCAGCCTCGCCTTCTGCGTCGAGGCTGGCATTGGGTTCATCAAGGACAATGAGGAAGGGTTTGCCAAACAGTGCCCGGGCAAGACCGATGCGCTGCCGCTGTCCGGCCGACAGAATTGCACCCCCTACCCCGATGCGCGTGTCGTAGCCTTCCGGCATCGACAAAACGAGCTCGTGGACACCTGCCTGTGTTGCTGCCTCGATGATTGCCATCGGATCGGCATTAGATGCAAAGCGGCAGATGTTCTCGGCAATCGTGCCGTCGAACAGCTCAACGCCTTGCGGCAGGTATCCAATCGATGGCCCCAACGCTTCCGGGTCCCATTGGCTGAGCTCTGCCCCATCCAACCGAATTGTGCCACGAATGGCCGGCCAGATGCCCACTAGGCCACGGGCAAGCGTCGACTTCCCCGAGCCACTGGGGCCGATAATCCCAAGCCCCTGCCCTCGCTCAAGCCGGAACGCAACGTCTCGGACGATCGCTGCGTTGGCTCCGGGAGCCGCAATCATCAGGCTGGATACATCCAACGCTTTCTGTGGTTTTGGGAGCGGCATCGGCTCACGCTTGTCAGCAAAGGTCTTGAGCACGTCTTCCAATCGACGCCGGGCCTGGCGCGCGTTGACGAAGGTGCGCCATTGACCGATCGCCTGTTCGATCGGCGACAGTGCCCGCGACGTCAGGATCGACGCTGCGATCATCGCGCCTGGTGATGCCAGTTGGTAGATTGCCAGCCATGCCCCGAGCGCCAGCACGGCTGATTGCAGAGCGAGCCGGAAGATCTTCGAAACGGTGGAAAAGCTGCTCGTCGCGTCGCTGGTTTGGCGCTGCTCTTCGACATAGTCTGCATTCGTCGCGTGCCATCGGGCCGAATAGGCACCGCTCATACCCATCGCCTGCAATGCCTCGGCGTTGCGCCGACCAGCTTCGATGAATTCGGCCCGCGCAGATGAGAGCTGGGCAAGTCGCTGCATGGGGCCGCGCAAGACAATCTCGCTGGCTACGGTCAAGACGATCAGGAAGACCGCGCCTGCGACCGCCAGCCAGCCGAGATAGGCATGAAACAGAAAGAGGATGGCCAGATAGATCGGCAGCCACGGCATATCGCAGATCGCGATCGGCCCCTGCCCGCTCATGAACTGTCGGATTTGATCGAGGTCGCGAAGCGGCTGCGAAATCGCTTCCTTCCTGGACATTCTGAGCGGCAGTTTTAGGACCGCATCAAAGGTCGGGCCACCCAGCTGCTCCTCCAGTTTCTGTCCGATCTGGGTGAGAATGCGTGAACGAATGACCTCGAGAAGCCCGAGAAAGGCGTAAAGCCCGATTGCCAGTATCGACAGGGCAACCAGTGTCGGCACGCTACGGCTCGCCAGGACGCGGTCGTAGACCTGCATCATAAACAGCGGTCCGGTCAGCATCAGCAAGTTGGTGACTGCACTGAGCGCCGCCACGCCGAAAAAGGCCTGCCGGGTGGAGCGCAAGGCGGCGGCGACCAGGGGTCGCCGCCGATCAATCATATTGGATGCCACGGGTCAGATCCTATGCAACGAACCGGACGTCATCGGCGTGAAGGTTCGCAATAGTGACGTTCTTCAGCGTGATGGTGTTGTTGGCGTCATAGCTGATCAGCGTATCGGCGCCGACCTGCGAAGCAGCGGTCAGCACTGCTTCAAACGTCGAGAACACTGCGTTATCGAAGGAAAGGACATCATCACTTGCAGCACCGGTGACGAAGTCGGTGATCGTGTCCTTGCCGAAGCCTGGTTTGAACACGAATGTGTCGCTGGCTGCACCGCCGGTCAGAGTGTCGTTGCCGGCATCTCCGAACAACGTGTCTGCCGAACTCGCTCCTGCGAGGGTGTCATTCGCGGCAGTCCCGCGGATCCATGCGGCCGACTGAATTTGGGCTCGATCCCAAACCGACCCGTTGGCGAACTCGATACGATCAAGTCCCCAGTCCTCGGTTGTCTTGTAGAACTGCCAATCGACCGTGATGACTTCGTTCGTACTGTTGACGCCGATCGTCATTGTCTCGCCAGATCTAGTAAAGGACAGCTCGTCGGAGTTGAGGTCCGTCAGGCGAAGCGTGTCAACTTCTGCCACGGAGCCGGATTTTTCCTTTATGCGATCGTTGCCGTCGGCACGTGCGTAGACATAGGTGTCACTTCCAGCCCCGCTGTTGAAGGTGTCGTTGCCAGCTCCCCCAATCAACGTATCGTTTCCGATGGTGTCTGAGATGGTGTCATTGCCGACGGTACCACGGATCCACGCGGCTGACTGTATCTGGGCACGATTCCAAACCGAGCCGTTGGCGAACTCGATACGATCGAGTCCCCAGTTCTCCGTTGTTTTGTAGAACTGCCAGTCGACCGTGATGAATTCACTTGAGCCGTTAACGCCGATCGTCAATGTCTCGCCAGATCGCGTAAACGTCACATCGCTGGAGTTTAAGTCTGTCAGACGAAGCGTATCGACATCCGTGAGGGAGCCGGATTTCTCCCTTATGAGATCGTTGCCGTCGCCACGTGCGTAGACATAGGTGTCACTTCCCGCACCGCTGTTGAAGGTGTCGCTGCCAGTTCCTCCGATCAGCGTGTCATTTCCGCTGGTGTCTGCAATAGTGTCATTGCCGGCAGTGCCGCGAATGGGCGCAGCGTTCATTAAAATTGCGTCCAGGCTCCAGTCATTACCACCAAGAACGGTCCCGTCCGCGAACACGATTTTCTCGACGCCACCCGCCTGATTCAGCTGGTTCTTCAGCGTGATCGTTTCACCCGTCGGAGCGACCTTGATGATCACGTCATTGAGTGCATTGAAGAGTCGTTCGAACGAAACATCCGCACGAGTTACATTGGCCAGCAGCAATGTATCAACGTCACTACCGGTTGTCGCCTCGTCAATGACGTCGTTGCCATCTCCCAACCTGTAATTATAGGTGTCGTTGCCAGCGAGCCCCTGCAACACGTCATTGCCGAGGCCGGCACGGATATCATCAGCGCCAGTGCTTCCAACGATGGTTTCGTGGCCGTTAGTGCCACCGACAAAAGCGACATTGCTGTTCAACTGAACCCTGGTCCATGTAGTGCCTTCGGAGAAAACGACCTTCTCGAGGCCCCTGTCACCGGCGCCGTTGAGCGTTGCCTTGATGAGGATCGATCCGGCGTCGCCTGCACCCGGTGCACTCTCGGCGACCATCAACGTAACGTCGTCACCGTTGCGCACCAATGTCACGTCGGCGGGGTTGATGCCCTGCAGCAGCAACTGGTCGGCTGTGCCGCCCGTGGTGCCATCGGTGATCGTGTCATTGCCGTCGCCGCGGGCATAGACATAGGTGTCGTTGCCCTCTGCGCCGTTGATCGTATCGTCGCCACGTCCACCGGTGATGACGTCTGCGGAAGCGAAGCCGGTGATGACGTCATTGCCTGCAGTATTCGCTTGCGCCAGCAGCAAGACGCGGATGTCAGACCTGGTCCAAGTAGTACCGTCGGCGAAGATGACCTTCTCGAGGCCTCTGTCGCCGGCACCGTTGAGCGTCGCCTTGATGAGGATCGATCCGGCGTCGCTTGCACCCGGTGCACTCTCGGCGATCGCCAGAGTGACGTCATCGCCGTTGCGCACCAGCGTCACATCGGACGGATTGATGCCTTGCAGCAGCAACTGGTCGGCTGTGCCAGAAGTGCCCTCGGTGATTGTGTCATTGCCGTCGCCGCGGGCATAGACATAGGTGTCGTTGCCCTCTGCGCCGTTGATCGTATCGTCGCCACGTCCACCGGTGATGACGTCTGCGGAAGCGAAGCCGGTGATGACGTCATTGCCTGCAGTATTCGCTTGCGCCAGCAGCAAGACGCGGATGTCAGACCTGGTCCAAGTAGTGCCGTCGGCGAAGATGACCTTCTCGAGGCCTCTGTCACCGGCGCCGTTGAGCGTCGCCTTGATGAGGATCGAACCGGCGTCCCCGGCACCCGGCGCGCTTTCGGCGATCGCCAGAGTGACGTCATCGCCGTTGCGCACCAGCGTCACATCGGACGGATTGATGCCTTGCAGCAGCAACTGGTCGGCTGTGCCAGAAGTGCCCTCAGTGATTGTGTCATTGCCATCGCCGCGGGCATAGACATAGGTGTCGTCGCCTGCGCCGGCATCCAGCGTATCATTACCCTTGCCCCCGCCAAACAGCCCGGAAGCGCTAGTCCCCACAAGAATGTCGTCACCATCGGTCGCAGAGGCGTAGATCGACCACTGGCGAAGGTACGCGGCATCCCATCGAACGCCATTGTCGAAGACGATTTCCTCGACGCCGTACTGATCATAATGGCGGAATGCACCACTGCTGCCCGTCAATCGGATCGACCCGCCGGCATCATCAGCAATAGAAACCAACAGGTCGCTGCCAGATCGAACAAGGGTAACATCTGCAGGCGCCAAACCTTTCAGACGCAGGATGTCCGCTGTGCCTTCCGCATCAGCCTCCAGAATGACATCGTGGCCGTCACCGAACGTGAACACGTAGGTATCGTTCCCAGCGCCACCTTCCAGCCGATCGGCGCCGATCCCACCCTCCAGCGTATCGTTGCCGATATACCCAAGCAGGGCATCGTCACCAAGCTCGCCAAAGAGGGTATCGTTGCCAGACCTTCCGTCGATAACGTCGTCGCCGCTACCACCCGACAACTTGTTGACGTTTGCGTCGCCCAGCAAGCGATCGTTAAACTGCGATCCAACGACGTTCTCGATGTTTGATAATGTTGCGATCTGACGCCCGTCTGCCGACGGTGCGAAAGCTGTTCCGGACGTTCTCGCTTCGCCGCCATTTGCCACCAGGTCAACCAGTACACCAGAGCCGAATTGATCGAAGGCCGCAGTGTCCACGCCGTCTCCGCCGTCGAGAGTATCCAGCTCTCCTTCGGGCATCACACTCACTGCGAGCGTGTCATCACCTCCATCTCCGAACAGGAGATCGCTTCCGAGGCCGCCGTCGATGTAATCGTTGCCGGCCCCGCCGCCCAGACGTTGGTCGAAATGTGATCCGATGATCCGATTTGCCGCTCCATTGGCCTGGTAGAAGAGCGCTCCATCTTGTGCCCAATAGAGGATCTCATTGCGCGACCAAGACTGGCCATTTCCAAATACGATCCTGTCGATTCCGTAACCACCACTCAAGGAGAGTTCGTCTAGAATGGTTTCGCCACTTGTCAGGATGTTGATCAGGATTCCTGATCCCAAAACGGACAACCTTAGATCCTCGATGCTTATACCTTGAAGGAGCAGTGTATCGATTTCTGCGGTGCTATTGCTGCTTTCATAGATGGCGTCATTGCCGTCACCAAGGCGATAAACGAAGGTATCACTGCCGTTTGACCTGCCTCGGGAAGCTATGCGATCGTCTCCCAGATCGCCGAAGTAAACGTCGTCGCCGTTTGCATTGATCTCAATCGAGTCATTGCTAGCGCCGCCCCGAACCCATGCGTGTTCAAATACCTTGCGCTTGTCCCACATGGTGCCATCGGCAAATCGAATGGCGTCGATGCCATAGCTATTGTCCGAAGACTGCCATCGATTGGAGTCCCTTGCCGTGATGACCTGATTGGTTTTCAGATCTCGTATAAGAAGATCCGCCCCTACCCTCGACAGTTCGACATCGGTCGGCAGGAGGTCGACGAGGACCAGGGTGTCAGTCTCGTAGGCCATGGAGTACGCGTCACTGATGACATCGTTGCCGTCGCCACTAGCATAAATGAACGTGTCATTACCGTTGCTGAAATCGCTGCCACGCTGCTGCGAGATGATGAGATCGTCACCATCATTGCCGATGAATGTATCGTCACCACCAAAGTCAGCCACCAGAGCATCCCGCCCCTCGGTGCCACGGATCCAGGCTCTCTGCCAGATTGCCTCTCTGTTCCACGAAACGCCATCGACGAAATCAATCCGGTCAATTCCAACGGAAGCAGCTAAATCACGGGCCCTGCCAAAGAAGCCATTGCTCTGGATAGTTTCACCAGTGCTGGTCACACGGACGACAAGGTCGTATCCCACTCGAGCCAAGGTCACTTCGCTCGACGCGATGTCGGTGAGGCGCAGAACATCGACTTCGGCGGTCGATGCCGTTTCCTCGATGATCACATCGTTCCCGTCACCGCTGGCATACAGGAACGTATCGCTACCGCTGTTACCCACGAAGAATCCGGAAACGATGACGTCATCTCCGCGTCCACCCACAAAGATGTCGCTGCTGGCATTCTGAGTCCCATATTCAACCAATGTGTCAGAGCCATCCCCGCCGGATACCAGGTCGTTGCCGAAACCTCCATTCAGGTAGTCGTTGCCGCCGCCGCCGAAAAGTCTGTCATCTCCGTCACCGCCCTCAAGGGCATCATGGCCCGATCCAAGGTCGCCGACCTCGGTTTCGGAATCGCCGTATAGAGTGTCATTGCCCGTGCCTCCGACCAAAAGGTCGTGACCGGCTCCGCCGATCAGCGTGTCATTCCCCGATCGGCCGTCAAAGTAGTTATGGCCGGTATTGTTGATCCACGACGGCCAAGAGGCGATCAAATCAACGAGGCTGCCGCCAGGGCTTCCGGGAATTGGTTGGGCCGTCCCAGGTTCGGGCAATCCCTGCTCAGAGGCTGAGTTGTAGTAGGCGCCTCCGATCCGTTCGTTGTTTTCATCACCGAAGAGTATATCGTTGCCACTTGAATCGAGCTTAGCGTAGTTTTTCACGATGACTTGAATGTCGTAAAAGTTGCCGGTTCTTCCGAGCTCATCGACAAACGAGATCCCCTCGAGAGCCGATCGGTAGGCAGTACCGCCGCCACCACCGCCGCCGCCGCCACTGCCGGCCATCCTGGATTCAACTTCCGCTATTCCACTCTGGAGATCGGCGAATACGAGCTCCTCTGCTTCTGAAAACTCAGACGGGAGGTCGTTGCCGCCAAACCACTCGAACCAGTATTTGAAATCGAGATCGAAACCGACGTTTACGATCGATTTCATGAGCGTTTCACGGTTGAAGGTCACGCCGTCGGCAAATTCGATGCGTTCGACCCCATGGGTGGTTTTGTTCCAATCGTTCTTGATGTTTGTGACAGAGTAGAACTGATCCTGAACCTCGATCGTTTCGCCCGTCGCCTTGATATTGATAACCAGCGAAGTTCCGCGACGAAATAGCTCTACCTCGCCGCTTCGGATGTTTTGTAGAACGATGCTATCTGACGCGGGCGTTGCGTCCGCTCCACCGTCGACGATCTTGTCATTACCGTCGCCAGCGCTCCAAATGTATCGGTCTGAGCCTTGGTTACCATCGAGCGTGTCGTTGCCACGCCCGCCGACGAGAACGTCATCTCCTTTGGTTCCGGCTATGGCATTTGCATCACCGTTGCCGCGCAACCAGGCTTCGGAAACAATAGCTGCCTTGTTCCAGATAACACCATTCTCGAACTCGATGCGATCCACACCAAGATCACCGAACTCGCCGGCGGTTTGTCCCGGATTGAAGAATCCTTCGCTTCTGACGAATTCTCCCGACGACTTGATCAGGATCACAAGGTCTGCACCGACGCGCGAAAGCTCGACATCAGCAGGCAAAAGGCCGACAAGCTTGAGAGTGTCCGTGCCGGAGCTATACAAATATCGATCGGCGATTGTGTCGTATCCATCACCAACAGCATAGAGCACGGTGTCATTGCCACCGCTGATCACAATCCTGTCGTCCCCTGCTCCAGCTCTCAGCACATCGTCAAGCGCGGTGTCTTGGATTTCATTGTTGCGATCATCGCCGACGGCGGTTGTCAGCTTTGCGATATCGGCACGGGACAACAAGGTGCCGTCCTTGAGCATGATCCGGTCAATACCCCGGTTCTCTTCACCCCAATTGCGGAAGAACCCTTCCGAAAGAACTGCATCTTCCGTGCCTGCAACGCGAATGCGCAAGGTCTCGCCAACGCGCTCAAACACCAAGTTGGCAACTGCCAAGTCGGCCAGCACCAGTGTGTCGATTTCTACCGTCGATGTCGACGTGTCACGAATGAGGTCTGTGCCGTCGCCAGCCCGATAGATGAAAATGTCGTTGCCGACGCCGGAAATGAGGATGTCCTCCCCTCGCCCGGCGTCAAACAGATTGTCGCCCTCAATCCGCACCAGGCCGTCAGCACTGCTCGAGCCAAAAGCGGCGTTGCCCTTCACAATCGCTGTCGCGATCTCTTTCAGCACAGGATTCGACAGGCCGGCCAATGCGGGCTCGGCAACTGTGAGATAGTTTGTGCGATTGCCCGCAAATATCGTTGGCGCGACGCCTTCCAGACCGCCCAAACCCTTTGCCAGGAATGCCGCTGCAGCGCCTATATCCTGCGGCAAGAGTTGCGTGAGGAGCGTCAACACTTGCCCGACATTGCCATAGGTCGGGGCACTGCCTTCTTCCGGCTTGGAGAAATCGAGCACAGCGTACGCGAAATAGGGGCTTGAAATAACGCTGTCAAAATCGCCGCCCCGTGACAGCACGCTTCCGCCAACCTGGCTGAGGAACGCCGTCAGCAGCGTGTCGACGACCTGATCAAAGCTTGCTTCAATTGCCGACCCGGTGGCTGCGGTGTTTGGAGACGTGCTGATTTCCTGCCCGCGCCCAATTTCTTGGTACTGGCTGCCGAAAAACTTCTCGACAAAGACGAGGTGCTGGGCGTTGACATAGGCACCACGGGAGTTATCGCCCAGCGTGTCGACGCCAGCCCATTTCAGAAGCAGGCTTTCAAAGCCGCTACGAAGTTCATCGAGAGACAGCGTCGAGGCTTGATCGGTAAGCGCCGTCCATGCGCTGCGGAACGCAGCGTCTTGCGTCGCCTTCCAGGCAATCGAATTGATCTGACCGGTACCCGGCAACTGTGGAAGCAGATTAACACCATCCGCCACGACGAAGCCCGGCGTATTGTCGCCTCGAGTGTTCTGTCGATCCGTTTCGAAATAGATGGTTTGGGCCGAACCCATAGTGCCGTCCGTGCGGATGAAACCAGCCTCAAACCCGATGCCATGGCCATTGTTGGTGCCGATCACGTCGGTACGGTTGAGCGAAATCGACGCAATGCCAGCCTCGGCAAGCGTCATCAACTCGCCGGCGTCGGACACACCGTCCTGGTCCAGGTCGCGCCAAACGCGAAGTTGTGCGAATGCTGCATCCTTTTCGTCGATCTTGCCGTCGCGGTCACCATCGAGTGTTTCGAGCACGGCAAACCCGTCCTGCGACGGCGAGCCGAACAGCTCCTTGGTCCCATCGACCGAGCTATTGTTGTTGGAGTCGATAACCAAGATGCCGTCATCAGCAGACACCCAGCCGGTCTTCTCAGCAAAACCATCGCGATCGTAGTCGAAGTGGACATTCGATTCTGCCAAGGAAGAAAGTTCAACTCCGTCGCCATCCAGATCTATTACGAGTGGATCTCGCAACACTTGGAGTAAAGGAGAGATTAGGAAACCCCAAGCCAGAGCCGCCAAAGCGGCTTGCGGCCCGAACAATGCCAGCCCCACCAAGGCGGCAACAAGCGCGGTCCTGATTGGTTCGAGAACAGCTTGTCCCGCCAATTCGAGTGGCGTAACGGTGGTGTTCGTTATGCCAGCCCCATAGCCGAGATTTGATACTAGTCCGCCCTGGACACCAATTACTTCTCCATCCGAGTTGCGGATGAGGCCCGCGCTGGCAATGCTCGATATAGACTGGTAGGATCCAGCGCCGGTTATGTCAGATATCCCGATGCCCGGCTCGAAAACGAAAAGGTCAAATGACCCATCGAGAGGCACGACTCCCGCACTGAGCCCTTCGAAATAGGTTTCCACGAAGTACCAATTTCCGGTCGCTCCATCCCGGACTAAGGAACGCTGAATTGAAACTTCAGCGCCCTCCCCGAAGGAAACGGAAATGCCAATTCCAATGGTTTGTGCCATGAGCCTATACCCCCCAAATAATCCCAATGCTTGTCAAAACAAAAATTGTCACCAATAATGTATAGCCGACGTAGTCTTTCCTTGATGTAGGGCTTATCCAGCGGTGAATCCGCGTATCTCTTAGATTGAACGAAATAATAACTATATAAGTTAGCACGATTCCGATCAATAACGATAATGGCATGGCATTTACTCTTCATATAAGTGATAGAAGTTCTCGAGTTAGCAGAATAGCTGACCCCCGAAGCCGGATTACAGTGACGGAAAAGAAAGACAACCCTAAATATATCTAGCGACTTAAACGCACGTCTTGCAAGTCAAAAGTTCATCCTGGTCATATCCTCGCGTCGGAAATTCCAGCATTCTTCCTGCTGCCAATTGGGAAAATCATTTACAAACTTGACGCTCGCCAGCGTCGGTGGCTTGCGTCAAGGTGGCGCCGGCGCCTGTTCGCGAGGCACGCACTTCGAAACTGCTTCCGGGGTCCACCTTGAGATCCCCGCGTCCACGGAGGCCGGTGGGTTTCATGAGCTATGAAACCAGGCTCATAGCGGCCACACGAAAAGCCCCCCGGCATGGACTAAGGTTGTTGGTCACGTCCGATATCGCGCCTTGTTATCACAACCTTGCTGTGATCAGCTAAGGGGCCTTAAGGTGTCGTTTCAGAAAATCTGAGCGAATAATTGGGAAGCCAGTTAAATACTGGCGCTGGCCCAATGTGCGCGTTGAAGCTCGGTCCGAGCAGTGGCTCGCGACGGATAAGGCCATAAAGGTCGTGAACGATCACCCTGATCAGGCTTCGGATATGCTCGTTGGAAGCAGTGTTGCACCTATGATGTTTCCATCAACGTCTTTTGATTTGGTCATGGCTTAGGCGAGGGGATCCTGTAGATCCCCTCCCCGCTTTGCACATCTGCGCCTGCCGTCGACATTGACCCTTTGGCAGACGAAGAGGCTAACCGACTTTACGAAGCTGCTGAATGACGATCATGTCCCAAGGAGTTCTCTAATGGCGGTTGTCAAGCTGGGCTCTGCTTGTATCGCTGGTCAAGGTCATGGTTCTCTTCGAGGTCGGCTCTTTGACCGCCTCATCGTGGCGTTGGATGGGCTCAGTCGACCAATGTGGTGTTCGCGGTTACCTGATAATCCGGCACTCGCACTCGTGGGATCGGTCATCTCCTGACGGGCAAGAAAGCAATGTGGCCGACAAACCCATGTTTTGGCCGCGAACGTCTCGCTCGAAAGCTTTAGAAGGCATTCCCCGTTTCATCGGCTTCCCTGCCACCTCTTGGGCGGTGCCGATTGTCGAAACGAACGTCGCGCGAAGCGCCTCCAGACAGTCCACCTCCGCGCCCTAGTAGTTTTCGGAATTGGCGGGATGCTTTATCTTGTTGGCTGGGCCAAGTGCAGAAACTTGCTCCCCTTTGCGTCTACTAGTTGTCCCGCTATTGCTTGGGAAAGTCGTGGATACTCGATGTCGAGGCATAGTAGGACTGCGAGTAAGACGTGTTCAAACTATCGTTTTCCATGACGGCGAAGGAGTCCGGCAGGCAGGAT
Source organism: Ensifer sp. ENS11 (assembly GCF_014851895.1). NCBI lineage: Bacteria > Pseudomonadati > Pseudomonadota > Alphaproteobacteria > Hyphomicrobiales > Rhizobiaceae > Ensifer > Ensifer sp. ENS11. The sequence continues at coordinate 96,066 of NZ_JACVAN010000016.1, forward strand.
GCGGAGGCAAATGCCCAGTATCCGGCGGTATTGATGTCGATAAAAGCGCCGCTTGGCCACATGGTCGGTTATGTTGCCCACAATCTCTCCCCTCTCGCGCGACATGCATTCGCGCGATCATGTTTCGCGCGGGGAACTTCGCAACTTCGATCACTCCGCGTGAGTGCCGGATGCGAAATGGCCGGGCGCCAACGGTCAACGTTCCCTGACGGAAATTTGGGTTGCCCATATATAGACGAGGCATGGTGAGCCGTCTTCGCCTGTTGTTCCCCGCGGGGAACTTTCAACACTTCCGCTCGAGAGCCGGTCCGATGGCGCGTTGAGTTCATTCCTTCCGCAAACCCACCCGAAGCGTTTTCTCTATTGTTCGATTCAATCGGCCTAGGCGCTGAGCTGTACACTGGCAGGGTCTTCCAAGCCCTCGCCTTTTGAGGATGGCCCATTTGAAGGTCTAGCGATAGAACACTTGGCATCTCTGATGCAAAGCGTCCGTAACAAGGTGTACCGTGGAGTTGTCAGCTATGCCCCAACCGATCGCCGGACACAGCGAAAGCTCGACGTGATCGGGATCGTTAGGTGCCCAGTCATCCGGAATGTCATCGCTGAACGGAACCGGGGCACCGTTGCGAACATCCTCCAGTGTGTGTCGTGAAATGCGGCTGATTGCACCCCTTGTAGGAGGCATCGTAACCTCCGGCTGCAGTTGTGCCGCCCTCATCTGCGATCCACTGTCTTAAGGTGAGACGGGGAGCTCCGCATTGAGTGGGAAGCCGGCCGGTCTCGACCGCCACATTGGGTCGTCGCGTTACGGTTCATTGGGGCGAAGGACCGACCGCGCTGATTTGATGGGGTGCCGGCTACCTTGGTGGCCTACCTTGTTGCCCATGCGGCAATAGTTCCCCGCGGGGAACCGGCCGGCAACCTCGCGAGACGCGATGTCTTCGATCCACAACCCTATTTGATGAAGTCACCCGAATCGGAGTACCCGTTAGTTGCGGAGAAAATCCGAAATTTCGGTTTTTCGAGTAGTTACGTGGTTGTTAGCTAAACGTTAACCACAAGAGCGGTTAAGTGACGGAACTGCCACCGGGGATTCTCATAATGACACGACATCTCAGCAGCCTCTCTTTCATGGAGAACTTTTCCAGCAAGCTAGAGCTGGCGTTGAACAATCTGAGCATGGCCCAGTTTCCGCCGGACGCCCGGCGCAGCATGCGCAAGTTTACGTCGACGGAAGTTGCCGCCCTCCTAGACGTTACCGAAGCCTATATCCGCCAAGTCGCCGCCAAGGAGCAGGGGCCGTCCCCGGAGATCTCCAACGGCCGCCGCCTTTATACGCTGGAGCAGGTCCTTGAACTGCGTCTCGCGCTCGCCGCCAACGGGCGCAAGAAATGGATGAACCCGCGCCGCACCGGCGACGAGCAATGCCAGATCATTGCAGTCACTAACTTCAAGGGCGGCTCGAGCAAGACATCGACGACAATTCATCTTGGTCACTACCTGGCGCTTCGTGGCTACCGCGTGCTTGCCGTGGACCTTGACCCGCAGGCATCGCTCACAGCACTTCACGGCAACCTTCCCGACTTCGATTATAGGGGAGGGGACACTCTCTATTCTGCAATCCGCTTTGACGAACCGGTTCCGACCAGTTCGATCATCCACCAGACGCACATCGCCGGGTTCGACGTCATTTGCGCCGGTCTGGAACTCACCGAGTTCGAAACCGCCGTCGCGCTCGAAATGCGTCGGGCTGGTGGCACAGGCTTCCTGCTGCGCGTTTCCCAAGCGCTCGACCAGGTTGCCGACGACTATGACTTCATCCTGATGGATTCGGCGCCGTCGCTGAACTTTCTTACGCTGTCGTCACTGACGGCGGCCACCGGGGTCGTCATACCTGTTCCCGCACACATGCTGGATGTCGACTCGACGGCGAAGTTTCTCGAACTTGCGGCGTCCTACATGCAGATCCTCGACGAAGTCGGGACAGCCGCCCAATGGGATTTCGCAAAGTTCCTGGTCACCAAGTTCGAACCCAACGATCATCCGCAGGCAAATATGTCCGCCTTGATGCGGCAAGTGTTTGGTGAAGACCTGCTGTTGAATTCCGTTATCAAGTCGACTGCCGTCGCAGATGCGCTGACATGGAAGCAAAGCCTCTATGAGGTGCAGCGGGCACGGTTCTCAGCGCCGAAAACCTACGACCGCGCGATGGAGTCGATCAATGCGGCCAACGCCGAACTGGAAAGCCTCTTCTGGAAGGCTTGGGGGAGAGAATGAGCAGAAAGGATTCTAAGGGCCTGTTTGCCAATGTTCTCGGTCAGCTCGAGAATGGGCCAGACAGAGCCGCGGTACAACGTTCGACCTCACCGCATTTGATGAAGGTCGCCGCTGGCGTGCGCCATATCCAGGAGCGCAGCGAGCTTGCCGAGCGGTTGCTCAAGGACGGCGGCCAGGTCATCGAAATTGATCCGGACGACATTTTGGATTCGGCGATCCCCGATCGCTTTGCTTCCGCATATGACGCGGAGAACATTGCCGAATTGATGCAGTCGATGCGAGAGCATGGACAAAGCACGCCCGGCCTCGTGCGATCGCTCGCAGGGGAGGCCAAGGCGTTTCAGATCGTCTTCGGCCGGCGGCGGCTTGCTGCGGCGAAGCTTCTCGGCATCAAGTTCAAGGCGATCGCACGAGATTTAAGCGACGAAGATGCCATCGTTCTCCAGGGCGAGGAAAACAGCAATCGCAACGATCTCTCATTCATTGAACGATGCCTTTTTGCCCAATCGCAGGAGGTTGCAGGCTACGGTCGCGATATCATCTGCAAGTCGCTCAGCACCGGCAAATCGCATGTGTCGGAGATGATCCGGCTCGCAACCGCGTTGCCGCGCGAGATCGTCCAGGACATTGGACCGGCACCCGAAGTCGGCCGTCGTCGTTGGGTCGATTTCGAAACCAAATGGTCAGCGCATGCGGCGCCGCTCGAAGCCGCGAAGAAAGCGCTCGGCAACGACGAAGTCCGCAATGGCGATAGCAACCTTCGCTTTGCCAGCGTCTTGGAAGCGCTTTCCCGCGAGAGAGAACTATCACATGTGACAGTTGACGCAGGCGAGCTGGTTTCGCACGGTCTGATGCTCGGCCAAGTGAGCCACGGAAAATCCGGCTCAAAACTTGTTTTCAACAAGTCCGTTCCTACTGGGTTCGTGGACTTCGTTGCGAAGCAAATCGAGAGCCTGCACGATCAATTCATGCAGCAGAGTAGCCAGTAAGGGCTGTACAGGTTTAATTCGGAGGATAACCGCAAAAGAAAAAGGCCCCCCAAACGTTTCCGTCGTGGAAGCCCTTCTCGTATGTAGCAATCTGAGAATCGCATTTCCACGAATCCCCGTCAAGAGTCTTTGGCATCGTTTTGGTGAGCAGGTTTCTTTTGCCTTCTAAGAGGTGAAGGAAAATGCAGGTTGGAAGTGTGACGACGCCCTTTGGGCGGCGGCCGATGACGCTTGCCTTGGTGAAAAGGCAGCTGAATTCAGCTGAAATCAAGCCAGGCAAATCAGTCGAGAAGTGGAAAGTGTTCCGCGACGCCTCTGAGGCCAGGGCGCTGCTCGGTATCCAGGATCGCGCGCTCGCCGTTCTTGATGCCCTTTTGACATTCTATCCGGAAGCCGAGCTGGCGCAGGATCGGGCCATGATCGTGTTCCCGTCCAACGCACAGCTCTCGGTGCGTGCCCACGGCATTGCTGGCGCCACGCTGCGCCGTCAGCTGGCCGCTCTCGTCAACTCCGGCCTGATCGTGCGCAAGGACAGTGCCAACGGCAAGCGTTACGCTCGTAAGGACCGGGCAGGGGAGGTCGAGGATGCCTATGGCTTCGATCTGTCGCCCTTGCTCGCCCGTGCCGAAGAACTCGCGCAAATGGCGCAACAGGTGGCCGCCGATCGCGCGCAGTTCCGTCGGACCAAAGAGACGCTCACTGTCTGCCGGCGGGATGTTCGCAAGCTCATTTCTGCTGCCATGGAGGAGGGTGTTTCCGGCGACTGGGGAGCGATTGAAGCGATGTATGTCGAGCTCGTGGGCCGTATTCCGCGCACGCCTGTCATCGGTGATCTGGTCGGGATCCTCGACGAAATGGAGATGTTGCGGGACGAGATCCTCAATCTGCTGGAAACGCAGATGAATTCGGAAAATATGAGCAGCAATGATGCTCCAGTTGAGCGTCACATACAGAATTCAAATACCGAATCCATCCATGAACTTGAACCTAGCTCTGAAAAAGAGCAGGGGGCGAAACCTGGGGTAAAACGGCAGCCGAAACATGAGCCGATAAAAGCGTTTCCGTTGGGTATGGTGCTGCAGGCCTGCCCGGAGATCGCGATGTATGGACCGGATGGAGCGATTTCGAGCTGGCGCGAGCTGATGGCGGCCGCGGTGGTGGTTCGATCGATGCTTGGCGTCAGTCCGAGCGCCTATCAGGATGCCTGCGACGCTATGGGGCCGGAAAATGCGGCCGCGACGATGGCTTGTATCCTGGAGCGAGCAGCGCACATCAATTCGGCCGGCGGCTATCTGCGAAACCTGACGGAAAAGGCGCGGCGAGGGGAGTTTTCGCTCGGACCGGTGCTGATGGCGTTGATGCGGGCGAACAGCGCGCCGGGGCGCAAGGCGTCGTGACGCAGAAAGTGAACGAATCGTCCAGATTGGATCGGGTGGATGCCACCTTTTGGGGAGGCGGCACTTTCAGCTGTGCCGAACCTTACCCTGCATCCGGACACGAGCATCAGACTTCATTGCGGTCGTTTCCGGTGAGGAGTTCGAGCAGAGCCGGATTGATGTAAAGGTTCTCGCGGCCAGATTTTACCTCCGTGAGAATTCCGGCATCGACCAAGGCCTTCAGGTAGAGCGCTGCGGCTTGACGCTTTGCTATGCCGGCTGAAACGACGTCTGAGATTCGGCAATAGGGGTTGACGAAAATCACCTCCGCCAGCTCGCGGGAATAGATCTTGGGCAGATCGCGACGCATCCGCGCGCCTGTCTCATCGAGGAGATCGCGGATCGCATGGATCTTCTCGTTTGACCATTCCGCAGTTTCGCGGATGCCCGCGAGTATATAGAGGATCCAATCCTCCCAGGCGCCGTCGGTCGTCACCCGCTGGAGCCGATCGTAGTAGGCTCGCTTGTTCCCAATGATGTAGCGGCTGAGATAGAGCACGGGTATGTTAAGCAAACCCTGGTCGACGAGGTAAAGGAGATTGAGGACACGCCCGGTTCGACCGTTGCCATCGATGAAGGGGTGAATCGCCTCAAACTGGTAGTGCATGACTGCGAGCCGGATCAAAGGATCGATGTCTTCGGCCTCGTGGATGTAACGCTCCCAATTCGAAAGCTTTTCCCTCAAGAGATCGCGACCTTCAGGAGGCGTGTAGATGACTTTTCCCGTGGCCTCGTTGTAGAGCGCGGTTCCTGGCGTGGCGCGTATGTCGAGGTCAATTCCCTTGATCGTCCGGCAGACTTCGATTGCCATCGCGGTTGAAACTGGCCGCTCTTTAAGCAACTGATAGCCTTGGTGCAGCGCGGTGCGGTAACGCAGAGCCTCTTTTGTTGCGGAGTCGGGCGAGTGTCCCGCATCTCCGGCAAAGCGGAACATGCGATCCGTCGTCGTAACGATGTTTTCGATCTCTGAGCTCGCTTGTGCCTCGAGCAACGGGATAGAATTGATCAGCACCGACTGGTTTGGAATGAGTTCTCCGGCTACCTTGAGTTCCGCCAGAGCTGCGCGCGCGGCAATGCAGGCTTTGAGGACAACTTTCGTTTCAATGTCTTGGCCTGGCGGCAATGCTGGCAGATCGTTGTAGGGGCGGTCGGGCCAGAACGGCATACTAACTTCCTTTGGTCCGGCTGAACTTGTCTTCGGATATGTCGTTGGCGACGACACGTCGCCTAAACGTGTCGATGAAATCGGATTTTATCGACATATTTGACTGCTTTCAATCGATAATGTTCCGTCACGTCAACCGTATCTAGCTTTGACTATTTTCAGCTCGGCCATTATCTGGCGGCGACTCCAGAGCGCGCCAACGGAAGCGGATACCCGGCAAGGGCGGAGAATTTTTGTGCCACATCCAAGGCTGTGGTCGGATCTACGTGCATCTCGTCGAGGAACAAGACCTGCAGGTTTTAGTGTACCTCCGAAAAGAAGGAAAAGACCGAGGCATCGAAAGAGAGAGCGCTGGCTGGGTCTGATATCTTGGACGCTAGTTGCTCAGCCGGCGTTGACAGCCGCAGGACTATTTCCTGCAACAATGGACATCTTTCTGAGCCACAGAACGCTTCGGCTTCCGAAGTTTTGCTACGTAATCAACCGCGCTGCCCGTCCGTGTTTGCGCTCTGCGTCGTTGTAATAGCGCGCCGCTTGCGTCACCGATTTGTGCAGCGACTGCTGCATGGCTTCAGGGAGCGGGATGCCCCGATTGGCAGCCTCGGTCAGATAACCTGACCGCAAGCCATGCGCGGAAAATAGCGTCGGGTCGAGCCCGGCATGTTTGCAGCGGCCCTTCAGGATCAGGTTGACCGACTGCGGCGTCAGCGCCCGCTGGTCGATATTCCCCCATTGGTCAATGCGTCGGAACACCGGCCCGTCTTCGATATTGGCTGCCTCCAGCCAACGTTTCAGCGCAACCACTGGCCGGCCGATCAACAGTACATGTTCGTCGTCATCACTCGTCGTCGTCTTCGTGCGGCCGAGCCGGATCGACAGGCAGGGGAGGGGAGGGGATTTCTCGTCGTTTGGATCGGTCCGAACCGGGTCCTCATCGTTGAGATCCTCAACGCACAGCGCTGCCACTTCAGATCGGCGGCGTCCGCCGGAGGCGAACGCCGCCAAAAGCAGCGCACGATCGCGTAGATCGACCAGACGCTCGCCGGCGCACGCGAGCAGAAGCTTCGCCAGGATATCGCCCGTGACCGCCTTTTTGCTCTTGCGTTGCCGCGGCCGTGCACTGGCGCGAACGGCCAGTCGCAGGGCGGATTTCAGCGAAGGGCGGTCAAAGGAACCGATGAGGCCGCGCCAACGGGTGAGGATCGACCAGCTTGTTAGCCGGCGTCGAACGGTTTCCGGGGCGTGTGGTCCTGTGGCGCGCAAGAGGCGTTGGGAGCGCAAGCCGCTTTCCACCTCTGCCGGCATGCCATGGCTTGTATCTTCGGCACGCTTAGCCGGGTCCCAGAGGTGATGGGCGATGAATTTCAACAGCAGGCTTTCGGGCGCCGGCCAGGGGAGGGGAGTACCAGTGGCAAGCTGGCACCAGGCTTCGAGATAGCCGAGATCCGATGCGAGCGCTCTCAGGGTATTGGCGCCCATGCCGTCCTGGGCAAGGTGTTTCAGCGTCGCAACATCGTCGTCCGTGAGCAGGGAAGCGAGCTGGTCACGGCGGTCAAAGGGCAGGATTGCATCGAGCGCATCGAGCTGCTCAGCCCGAACCAACACCGCGTCAGTGGCTTTCATTTTGGTCACCGCCGAACTCCTTGCGGGCTATTGATTACCGGTATCCCTCGTTGGCTCCGGCTTGAAATCGAGGATGAACAGCATTATGTTAGACGAAATTTGGTTTTGTCAGACATGAGGACCGTTATGGGAAAACATAGCAGTGCCGGAGAGCGGACGGCGGAAAAAAAGGCGGTGCTGGAAAAGGTCGTGGGCAAAGTGAAGGCCGGCAAGTTTGCTGCTAGCAGCAAGGCGCGTGTTGATGCGGTCATGAAGGCGGCTGAACATTCCGGTCTCCTGGGCGAAAAGAGTAAAAGGATCGGCGGGAGGATCAGTCCCGCTCTCATCGAACAGGCAAAGAGGCACACCGGCATCGAAACCGACACGGACCTGATTGAGTTCGCATTGGCGGCGGTAGCACTTGACGACGATTTCGGATCTGTTTTTCGCAAGACACGCGGCACGGTCGACCCTGACTTGAAACTCGGATTCTGACTTGTCCGATTTTGATTTCGATGCCGCCTTTCGCTGGGCAAGGTTTAATCCCGGCCGGACCCTTTCAAGGCGCCCAGACAGAGAGCTGCCTTTCCTCGAGGAGCCGGCTGAAGCCGGCCTGGAACTGCTCCTCGACACTTGTGTCTACATCGATGGCTTGCAAGGGCGAGCGCCAGAAGTTGTGGCGAGCTTGCTTGATATCCGCCACAGCAATCACTCCACCATCGCCATCCAGGAGTTGATGCACACCGTCGGCGTGCTCGATCCGGTGCACAAAGGCACGAAAACAGCCATTCAACAAATCAGGACTACGGTTAAGGCGATGCCGGCCCATCGCGTGTTTGCACCCGATGCGGATGTTCTGGGGCGGGCCGCTTTACTGTCCGGCATGCTGTGTCGTCTGCAGGGCTACCATCGCGATGCGCGGCTGCGAGCTCTTCACGACTGCGTCCTGTTCCTGCAGGCGCAAAAGCTTGGTCTTACCGTTCTTACGGCCAATGTGAGCGACTTCGATTACCTGCTGCAACTGATGCCGAATGGCCGGGTCCTCTTCTACCGGTCAGCAACCAATTGATTGGGCAGCGCGTGCCGTTTTGGCCGCCAAATCGATCACTATCGATACGCAGAACCTCTCGATAGTGATGTGCCATGAGAAACGTTGTCCGGATGACGGAAGTATAAAGCCAATTCATTTCCGTTTGAAAACTTTAGGACGTTAATTCAGATGGTTAAACATTCGTTAATCCGCGCAGTCCGCGTGCTGAGCGTAATCGGGGCAGGTTTGGTGTGGCTTGTCGCTTTGCATTTAAACGGGGTCTTCCTCAATTTCTGTGGTTAACAGAGTGTTAGCGCCTCGACTGCTATCTGCGGGGATGCGAGCGCAACTGAAATGGTCACCCGGCCCAGGGGTCAAGGTTCTGGGTATTACCCTTCAAGATGAAGAAAACTGGGTTGTTTCTGCCGCTGCGAAACCTGTCGGTATTTGCCCGGATTGTGGAACGCAAAGCCGGCATCGGCACGGCTGGCACAACCGCCGCCTCCAGGACTTGCCTGTTCAGGGTCAAGTTGTGAAAATCGAGCTCGCACTGAACCGGTGGCAGTGTAGACACCGGAAATGCGGGCGACGAACCTTCACCGACAGGTTGCCTGAGATTGCTTCACCCTATATGCGACGAACTCAACGGATGGCTGAGATTGTGGGCTTGGTTGGCCACAGGATGGGCGGTCGTCCGGGAGAGCACTTGATGTATCGGCTCGGAATGCCGGTCAGCGACGACACGATCTTGCGGCAATTGAAGCGCGATAATCTGGCGTCCGTACAAAAAGACATTCGGGTTGTGGGCATTGATGATTGGAGCTGGCGGCAATCCTCGCGGTACGGGACGATCATGGTCGATCTTGAGCGTCATTCGGTCGTCGATGTTTTGGAGGACCGCAGCGTCGAGAGCGCAAAAGCTTGGTTGCAAGAGCGTCCGACGATCGAGGTCGTGAGCCGAGATCGCTGTGGTTTGTATGCTCAGGCAGCCCGAGAGGGCGCGCCCCAGGCCCGCCAGGTGGCTGACCGTTTTCATCTGGTCCAAAATCTCAGGGAGGCAATCAAGGAACAGATGAGCGTGTACGGTCACGCCAATGTTAGACCCATTCTCTCAGAAGATGCTATCGCCAGCGCCAGGTCACAACAGCGCCGTGCCCGCTTGGCGCACAGGCAATCTCGTCAGGAAATATTCGACACGTTTCAAGCTTTGCGGCAGCAGGGCCTCACCTACAGCGAGATTGCAAGGCGGACCGGATACGAGCGCCGCAGCATCGCGAACTGGCTTACTTCCAATGCACCCCGAGACAGAAACCGGGCGACATTGAATCCGACATCGCCACTGTATTTTGAAACATTTCTGGCTGAATGCTGGAGGAATGGAAACCGCATTGGGCGCCATCTGTTTTACGATATCAAGAACCGCGGTTACACGGGCAGCCGCTCCAATCTGGAGCGCCTGTTGAAAGTGTGGCGTGAGGTCGAAAACATTCAACCCGACGAGCCGCCTCCGGAGACGGATGTTTCAGAACCCGTTCGCGATCCTGACACGGGCCATATGATCTCGTCTGTGGTGGCAGCAGCTTTGTGTATAAAGCCGCGCGGCTTGCTGACAGATCGCCAGGCCAGAAAGGTCATTGCATTGAAGCAGGGCTCTCGAGCGTTCGCCATAATGCGTGGCTTGGCCATGCGCTTCAACGGCATCTTGCGCAGCAGGAGCCCGGATGCGCTGGATGAATGGATCGACGATGCCATAGACACCGAGCTCACGGCAATTATGCGCTTCGCCAGCGTTTTGCGCCGGGATGTTGATGCCGTCAAAAATGCAATCGAACTCCCGTGGAGCAACGGTCAAGCCGAAGGGCAGATCAACCGCCTCAAGATGCTGAAGCGAGCAATGTACGGTCGCGCCGGCCCACAACTGATGAAGGCGAGAATGCTGCCACTGAATCACAGAAATTGAGGATGAACCTGATTAAGTGCAAAACGACACCCGTCTCGATGAGCGCATCGCCCGCTCAGCCGTCGGCGAAGGCTTTCTCGAACGCGCGCATTTTGTTGATGCCTGCGCTTCGCTGTGGATCGATGGCGAACTCGTCCACCTCGAGGATCTCGTGCTTCACGACGCCGGCCACGACATCCGCACCCCGACCCACGAACTGACCATCGCCCGCGACGTGTTGCGCACCCGCCGGCGGATCGCCGGCCAATCCCCGGATTGGGCGCTCTCTGCCGACGGCATCCGCTCGCTGCGGAAAACCTCGGAGATCGGGTTGGGCGGCGGGGACGAGGCGACGACCGCCGATGCCATCCGGCCGGCGGCCGCGATCCACGCGGAAGGGGAGGGGGAGGAAGGTGACGACGTCGAAATTCTCCTCGGCGTCGACTATGCCGCCATCGATGCGGTACTTGCCCGATCGGAGGCCGCAATCGAAAACGCAACGCGGCCCGGCCGCGCCAGCGCGGCAGACAGAGACGCACTAGTCTATGATCTCGACTGGGACGAGGATGCCCGGCTGGAGGAATGGCGCGGCGTGCTGCGCCAGGCCGAGAACTTGCCGGCGGTGCTGCAGGCGATCGTCGCCCTCGATGCCTGGAACGAGCTTTCCGTCCTCCAGCACGCGCCCTGGCTTGGCCGGCAGCTGGCCGCTTCGATTCTGCGCCAGGCCGGCGTGACCACCGCTGCCCATCTCGCCGCCTTCAATACCGGCCTCAGAACCATCCCGGTGGATCGCCGCCGACATCGCGATCGCGCGACCCGACTGCTTGCCATCGCCGATGGCCTGCTTGCGGCCACCGAGCTCGGTCTGAAAGAGCATGACCGGCTGGCGTTGGCCCGGACACTGTTCGAGCGAAAGCTGGACGGACGCCGGACGTCTTCAAAGCTGCCGGAACTGGTCGAGCTGGTGATGGCAAAACCATTGGTGTCGGCCGGGATGGTGGCGAAGGCGCTCGATGTGACGCCGCAGGCGGCGCGGCGGATCGTTTTGGAACTTGGCCTCAGAGAAATGACGGGGAGGGGGAGGTTTCGGGCGTGGGGGATCGTTTGAACAAGGTTTGTTGCCCCTTTACTACGGTTTCTGGAATATCGAATCTGTGTATCGCGGCCGCCCTGGTCGTGCGTAGTGAGCAATGAGCAATAAGCAAATTGGGTTTTCGATGAGATCTCCTTACGGCAATAGCGGCCTCGCAATGAAATTTGTCGAGCTTGACGGTAATCCGCCGCAGTCGGTGACTGTGGCCGGGATGACATTCGACCCGCTCGATTACGATCAATTGGCCGCTGCTCGGCTAAACCAGCCGGTCTCGGTCCAGCTCAATTGGCGCTATGCGAAGATTCTCGACACGAACATCGAAGGGGCCGACATCGAGGGCCTTACACGCGGCAACGCAACGCTGGAGAGCACCCATAGTTCAACTGCTGTCAGCTTGCAGGAAGGAGGCTGGCTTCCGCCGGGACTCGCGATCGCTGCTGGCGGCCTGACGATTCTCCCAGACAGAAATGTGGTCAGTCTGATCAAGGGGCGGTACGACAACGGGTTGGTCGTAGGGGAGGGAATGGATTTCATGGACCTCTTGGCAGAGCACGACGTACGTATCAATCCCCTGCTCTACGCTATCGAGGGTAATAGCCGGGCGATCCCTGATCGTGTTGTCGTCGAAGCACAAATGGCAGAGGTCGCAGCGTTCTTCCGCAAGGCCCTTCCCAAAGCAGAGCTTGTCGTGGGTGATCGAAGCCTCGAAGGTGTGTTGGGTCTGATCGAGGACACGAGAGCAGGTTTTGAAACGAAGCGCCGTTTTCTCCTGCATCTTGCCCCGCTTCTTTCAGCGCCCACCAGCCGTCGTCAGTTCGCGTCGAGATGGCGCGACGTGCTTGAAGCCGCCGACCACTACGGATTGGCGCGTGATGCTCTCGTCGTTGTTGCGGCGCTCAGTTCGGTTGCGGTCCCTAACTCCGGGAGCGCGGCGAAGAAGATCCTGAAATTCCGAAAGGGGTATTCTGACCAAGACGCCTATAATGCGCTAGCCGATCTTCGTTCACTCGAAATTCTGATTCACCTAATCACCCTGTTCCCAAGGGACCGGCCAGCCATCTTTACGGCGGATAAATCTCTGGCGCTTTTCTGGACCGGCCTTCGGGCACATAATTTCCGGCGGGAGAACCTTCGGGTCACTTGCGGCCTCGCGCCAGTTGACCAGTTATTGCCCGGTCAGACGATGGAGCTATGGCAAAATGACAGCGCATCGCGATCAGACTGAGAGAACAGCAACAGCGCTCTGGCGTACTTCGATGGCGGCCGGTCCCAAGTCGTCAGGCAAGCCAGAGATGCCAGATGGAGATGTCGCCTGGGACGGAGGTCGGATGTGAATAGCCGAAGCTTCTTCCGTGCCTGCTGCGCGCGAGGTCCAATGGTGAGTACGAAGCCGCAAGCGGGATTTCCGTGGTCAGATATCCGGAAGGCGTGAGTGTCATGGCATGCGTTAGGAACGGGGTTAGCTTCGACGCGATCGTGGACTTGTCCCTGACATAAGCCAGCATGAATGCTTCTCGCGTTGCCCAGCCGTATTCTCCCTCCACGAAACGACGTACGCCATTGTCGCAATAAAGGACTTCGGTTTTCTTTGCGTCGATGAGCTTCGCTTCAACAATCAGGGGAAAGTTGCGGTCCCGGCTGGAAAGATGGATCGATAGATCGGGTCTTTTTTCAAGATGCGATCCATCAAAACTCAGTGTTTCCTTCCCCCGGACGACATTGAGAACAAGCTGGCCCCAGATCGGATCTTGATCGATCAGCCGGTTGAGCCTCGTCTCCATGAGCGCCGTTACTTCCGCTTCGGTACCTGATGTCACGGTCGCACCAGCCGTTGCACTAATTTCAGTGAAAGCTCGCGCCAGCTGTTCAGCCACCACTTCCAAGATCGTGCCATCTATAGCCTGAATAGGCAGACTGAGCCCGCGGGTAAGCTCTTCGATCTGGTCCGGGCGGGGGCGTATCGATGAACTCATGCCGCGGGCCGACCTTTGAGCATCTCGATATTCGTCCAGACAATTTGCTGCGCAAGAGACAAAGCCTGGCTTTCGCTCCAATATCGACGCTGGGCAAGTCGCCCGATCAGCAGACCGCCCTCCCGGACGTGCAGGATGATTTCAGTTGCAGCGAGATCGTCGGCAGCCAGAAGCAAACGCTTCCAGTCCATGCCCGGAACATCTTGCGCTGGGCGATCGTCATTGACCCTTATCGACAAGCCATACCAAGGCGAGTTTTCGGCCTGATTGATCAGAGACACGCTGATCGTCGTGCCGAAGCGCTGGCCCCAGGGCTTCAGTGCGCCTTCAACGATTTCACAGAAGTTTATTTGTTCTGCGGCAGGCGGCGGGATCTGGGCGTTATGTCTATTGCTGGTGAAAGGCAGGTTGAACTCTAGCGTATCGGAGATGAGCTTCCTATCGCGCGCGCTCAAGCCGTAGACATCTGCAACCCACTCGTCGGCATCATGCCATATGCTCGCGTCTTTTTTCAGATTCTCGTAAATTGCGTCCATCTGAAATAGTAGAGACGAATCGAGCGTCCGGTAATCAGGGATCGGTATGCGATCAAGCATTGCCTTTTCGACAGCCTCTCGTTCAACACCAAATCGACCGCTGGTGACCAGGGTCATCCACACCGTAAACTGGCTGCCGAGGACGAGTGCGAGATAGCGGGCCAAACCTTTCGGGTCTCCAAATCCGTGGGTGCTGTAGCCATAGAAGCTCTGATTGAAAACAGAGTCTTCTTCAACGACAGCTACGCCTATCCGACCGGAGTGGACCGGCGGAGCTTCGTGCACGACAACCAGCGGACCCTTAAATATTTCTTCCGAGCGCGGATCATGAATGCGCGGATGGGTGAACCGGCCGAGCGAGTTGGTATCGATCGCCACCGGGGAGAAGGACAATGCGGTGATCTCAGGTTTGCCGATAAGATATCGCGCATCAACACCGGGCAGGCCATCGCCCGTTTTGCGCGTGCGGCTGCTGTCCCGCAGTCTTTGATATCCATTGCCGCTGCCACGGAGCAATCCGCGGTCAGTGAGCCCGATAGCCTGCGTCCAGAATTCCCTAAGTGTTGGAAAGCCCTTAGACCTGATCCGCTCGACCAGTCCGAGATCCGCTTTTGTCCCACGAAATAGGATCTTCAAGATTTCCGGGGTGTCGATAAGCTGCTGAGTGGGAATGAGCTCGGCATTGAGTGCGTCAACGCGCATAGTGCCGGCTTCATTCATGCTTTCTTCAATCCTCGGACTGATCAGCCGAAAACTGGATCCTGGACCGGGTTTCTTGTTCGTGGCTATCAGCACGCAGAATGGCGCTGACACTTCCGGCCAGACCTTGGTGTGTCGAAGCTCCACCCCGTTGATCACGGAGGTGACATCCAGCGCTTCGAAGAGCGCTTGCCGGGCCGTGGTCATGCCATCGCCCTGCTGGAACAGCAGTCGGGCGTGCAATGCAAAGGCGATCTGTCCTTCTGGTTTTGCCCATTGAATGGCGCGCCAAACGAAAGGAAGGTCCAAGCCCTCGTTGGGAAGCGGCGGTGACGTTACGGAAACCCCACGTTCCGCTGCGATGCTGGACACAAGCTTTCGAACGAACTGCCAGTGCGACAAGCCAGTGCCGCTGGACCAGGGCGGATTTCCTATGACGAGATCGTATCGACCCAAGTGCTCATCGCCAACCAGCGGTCCAAGGCTCCCGAGCTCGAAGCCCTCCTGACCTTCTGCGCCTACGATCAGATGTAGCACCTTGCCACGAAGATCATCGAATTTCAGCTTGTCGACCGGTTTTGGCTCTGGGTCCAGCTCGATCGACAGAAGGTAGAGACCCAGGGCAGCAAACCGAAGTGCAGCCTCGTTGACGTCGAACCCGGTAATTTGATTGTAGAGAATATCACGAAGAGCGCGCGTTCCCGGCCGCATTTGCTCAACACGCCATTTTTGGGCGACCAATTCACGAAACGCTGTCAGTAAGAAGACGCCAGCTCCTGCCGCTGGATCTAAGACCCGCGCAAGGTGCGCTCTGTTCGTCCGCTGCAACGCTTTGAATGAAGCACGTACCATCAGATCTGCTATGGGCCGAGGAGTATAGTAGCCGCCTTCCTTGCGCTGGCGTGCATTCGCATGGCGTCGCAGATAGAGTTCGTAGGCTTGGCTTAAAACGCCAACGGGTATGTGGGCGAAGTCCAGATGATCCCATCGTTCCTGCCAGCCGAGGAAAAGTTGGCCATCGGGGGCACGGCGAAGGATATCTCCCAGGACGGCAAAGGCACCTGTGCCAAGTCGCTCGTAGATTCCATCCGAAAGGGGGAGTAGGTCTCCGTTGAACGTTCGATCGAGCCACGATGACGTTCGCTTCGCGACGTCGCGACTATCAAACAGGCTGGCGCCTTTGTCAGTGCCAAGGACATCCGCTGGCAACAGGTCGCGATCGGCGAGAAAACGCGTGAAGAGCGCACGCCCGACCAAAGAAATCGCATCGTCATCGCCAATGGATTCTGACGTGATCAGCCTCGAGATCGATCCGGTCAGAAGTTTCAGGACGACATTCGAGATCCAATCGCGATTGCTGACAGAAGCTTTGGGGCGCTGATTGCCGAGACGTGCGAATGCAATCGCCTTTTCGTCGTCACTATCACCCCATTCAACCTCGACATCCGCCGGAGCCTTATCGTCCAAGGCGATGCTATAGACCTCAAGGCGGCCTGGCTCGACTACGCCAAGATAGGGAGCGTCTCCGCGCATGGCGAGAAGTCGTCTCACCTTGCGCAGGTGTTCATCGTCGACGAGAGTATCTCGGTCAATCAGGAACATAAGCGGAGCGCTCTGCCACTCGTAGACACCTGCGACAGTGCGCAGGATACCGTGGCCGTTACGGCGTGCCGTCACCAAGGTAGCATATGGGAGCAACTGCGGACCGTCTGCATCGAAAGCGTGAAGATCGGTGGCGCGGGCGCCAAATTCAGCAGCGATCGCGATGAGGTCAGCCATGCTGAAGCCTTTTACTTATCGCGGCGACTTTCAGGGCTTTTTCAAAGGCAGGCGTCATGGGTCAAGATCCAGATCTGCCTGGCGATCGCCGCCGAAATGGCCACTTCGGGCCGCTCCGCGTGGTCTCTTGGGTGCCACATCCACTTTCGAGACAAGCGCCCGGAAGTCGCCACCGAGTTCCCGGATCCCTGCCAAGAGCACGACGATGACAGCGAGGTGTGTTGGAAGTTCACCGGTGCGCGCATAATTGGAAACCGAGTTAGGGTTCATTCCGATGAGTTCAGCGAACGCGCGGATGCTCAACCCGGCCTTTTCCAATTCGCGGAGAAATTCCGAATAAAGCATACGCGCGCGCCACACACAATTTTATGTACTATATCACATAAATTTATGTAGGTAAATTCCCTCGCGGGTCAGTTCAAACTGTAATTGATCAGGAAGCTTTGTTCTATGATCTTAGGCAGTGACATCTTTCGAAGGTGGGTGGAAACTCTCCAAAAGCGGTTCGGGGAATAGTCGGTCAGCATCGTAAAGGTTCAATCGATACAGCTGCATCAACCTTGCAATGTCATCTCGCCAGCGCGAGCAACGGAGCGCATGGAGCGCGGGCAGTCGGTCTCGCTTCCCCTCGTGCCACTATGTTAAGGCCCCTGCGGCTGCCCTTCGCCCGCTTCCCACGCGTCGAGAATTCCTGATATCCCGGCTTGTGGCCGCCGCTTTGGCTAATTTCTCCGATGCTCTTCATATTTGCAGGCGCGCTTGGTGCGATTCAAGCCGACGTCCGTCGCCGCTGCGCCTCGTGCTCCAATCGATGAAGTCGATGCCAAACACGAAGCCTCCTCCGGCGCTTCCCAAACTCGCACAATCGATGTTCGAGACGTTGGACATTGAAGAGGATATTGTTTTTCACATGGTGGCTGACGGTAAACAGGACGGGGACCAGCGTGAAGAATGGCGTTCGCGATGATTTCGAAAACAAATACATGGGCAAATTCCGGGCGCTGGCCGCTCCGCATGGCTTGTTCGTCGAGTATGAACGCGACCGTGCTGGCCGGGACATCGGTCTGCAACTGACGCGAACGAACCAAGCTGGCGACGGCAAGATCGTCACCCCGGCCTTGATCTGGTTCCAGATGAAAGGAATCATGGCCGGCACACTGGCCCTTGCGGACTACCAGAAGTCGGAAGAGGTCGTCCTCGACCTTGAGGTCGCCCATTTGAGGTTCTGGTACCTCAACATCCAGCCAACCTATCTTGCCGTCTATGTGGAGAGCGCCGATCAGTTCCTGGCTATCGATCTGCAGAAATGGGTGGAGCGTCACACAGAAAACGGTGCGCGTAAAAGTCGACAAGAGGAATGTTCTCGACGGCCATTTCTTCCAAATTGTGTTGGACCGCAACCTGATCCCCGTTCTCAGGAGCACATTGCGTCCGGAGGACGATAAGGACATCGCCCGCTTCCTTCGTGACTCCTCCGTAGTGCAATGGCTGCACAACTGCCGAGAGGAGGGACGGGATGCCCGTCAAACTGTTATCAAATGGATGTCGAAGATGAGGGCCGAGGTGTATTTCCAGAGCAAGGCTCAGGAGGGGGAATGGGAATCATTCCGCACCCACTGGCAATTCTCTATGGGCGATTTATCTTCTACTTTCCCTTACTTGGCGTTCACGCCGGCGCTCGAGGCATTGCCCGTCCGGTGGTCTGAAACGGACGAAGATTTCGACGGAACCCCTTTCGAAGTGTGGCACGAGAGTTTCTCCGTCACCGACACCTCCACCGGTGACGAGCTCAATGACGAAGAGTTCGATGGAGAATGCCTACTTGATCTTGGCAACGAAAGGTATTCCTACGGTGACGTGGGCGGAGGCGAGATGATCGAACATCGGCTTGCCATCGATTTGAACGAGATCGGGGAGCGATGGGCCGCGACCTTGCAGGTGCTCGTGGAAGCCGAGGTAATGTCGGTGGAAGCCGAACCACATATGATCAGCGTCGCGCCATGGCACGCGCGCGATGTGTAGCTGAATATCCGTGCGAGCTCGACATCTCCCAAAGTAGGAGAGAGAACCGGCTCTTCTGATCAGGTTGAACCATGCGAAAACCCGAGGGTGGGAACGGCGAGGCTTGCCAAGGTCCTTCGCATTGTTGCCAATTGGTATCGCAACCCCATGCGGCCTAAGCCTGGCAGACCGGTAGGTTCGAAGGTGGAAACGTTTCAAGCCGGCAGCCCGGCTGGGCAGATAGCTGCCTGGACCGTGGAGATGTCGATGCGGCAACAGATCCATTCGAGCAAGGTCCCCTCCGCGATGGCGCGGAGGAGGCCGAAGCCCCTGACATAGGAGGCGCATCGACCCGGTTAGATCTGTCTCGCATTTGGGGTACTCCGCACTAGACAGGCGATTTGCGCATTTTCCAGTGGCATAAGATCGGTAATTCGATCTACAGATTGTAATATGAGCGAAGCACAATCACAGCCATCCGAATTGGACCGCCTGAGCGGGTCCCTAAATGCTATGCTCCTCGATGAGTTCTCCAAGGAGGTGCTCAAAGGGTCACTGATGGCCTACAAGGCGCTCGACAATCCTCTTCGCCTGTCGCAGTTCTCGGCCGGAATTCGCGAACTGATCGGTCATACCCTCTCGACCCTTGCAGCTGACGATGACGTCAAGGCTTCCAGTTGGTTCGTGGTCGAGACACCGGATGGCCGGCCGACCCGCCGGCAGCGCGTCAAGTTCGGTCTTCAAGGTGGGATGACGGATGCTGCGATCGCAGCGCTTCAGGTCGATACCGCGGAGATTGATGTCGACGTTCGAAAGGTCGTCGACGGGCTCAGTAAATATACCCACGTTCGCCCGGATACGCTGAAGGTGGACGCCCGACGAGGCGGAAGCTTTTGCCTGCGAAGCCGTTGCCACCTTTCTTGAGTTTTTCGAGATTCTCGGTGACTGCCGCACGAGCATTCGACGAGCTGTCGAGAACGGCGTCGACGAACACGCTCTCCAAGTTTTCACCCAGGATGTCTATAACGAAATCGACATCCTTTCGACCCGCTCGAGCGTCGATGCGGTCCAGATCGAGAAGTTCGAAGTGGTCGCTATCGGCCCGGCTTTCATTACTTACGCTGTTTCCGGCCAGGTCTATGTTGATCTTTCGTATGGATCCAAAAGCGATTTTCGCAACGATATGGGGGCCGAGATCAGTACCGACTTCCCGTTCAGCATGACGACTATGGCGCCTGTTGGAAACATCAGCCAATTTGGAAACGCCAATGCCCGGATCGACACATCGGACTGGTACGGCGACGATGACGACGAGGGTGAAGATCTCTTTCTCAAGATCACGGATTACTAGCCCCAAGCCAATCGATCCCTCGCCAATCGGCATGCGTCAACCTGTGCCTCGGAAACAGCATGATAGCCCGACGGACATCAGCCTTTATCAGACTGTGCGGTTTGCTGCGTCGGATCGAGGAAAACCTCGACGACCTCGCGCTTGTGAGGAAACTCAATCTTGCACTTTTGAAAGAGATCCTGCGGGATGAAGCCCATATCCTCAAACAGCGCGCGACCCTAACAATCTTCGCAAGAAAATCGAAAAAGCAAACGCGCGCATCGCTGGCTATTTCAAGCAGATCTTCATTTGGAAGTGCATAGGTGACGGCCTCGCCTATGCCTATATCAGCAGCTTCAACATCAAGCATGTTTTCTTCAACACCGATTCTATGCTTCCAAAGGAGGATCCGGGGTTCATTTCGGGCAAAGCAGGCCTCGAAAACGAGAAGCTGTGTCTCCTGTCGGCAATCAGTCACGGCGTGCCAGCCGTGCTTTGCGACATAACCAATGTTCTTCGCTTCGGCGATGTCTGCCTGCTCGGGGCGGGTGACCCCTACCCGATCGAAGTCAAATCTCGCAAGCAGTTGAACCAGCGCGGTCAGCGACAGGCGATCAAGCTTGAGAAGTTGCACAAGTTCCTGGCAGAGGATCACGCCACTGACTTTCGCGGTTCGCCCGAGGTTCGCCGTACCGAGCTGGCTATTCCCGTCCGTGATCATCTGGATGTGTTCAATGAGTGCATTCGTTCGGCAAAGTCGGATGGGTACAATCTCGTTTGTCCCGAGCCAGGTCTCGCCTACTGGGCGATCTATGAGCCGGGCCCGATACCCCCGTTCGAGGAACTGGCAATGGTGCAGCCTGTCATGTTCATTCTTAATCTCGACAAGACCGATCAGAACTGGGCGCCCTATCTTCCATTCGTCAGCAGCATTCGCGATCCTGCGGCCGTGCTAGATTTCGTTACGGACAAGCTGACGATCGTGGTCGTGATAGAGCTCGCGGTCCTTTGCGACAGGCTCGCAATGCCTGGTTGGACAGAAAACACTTCACTCCGGAAATCATGCCGGATTTGAAGAGAGGTGTGCCGACGGCACCTTTCAACCAGCACTCCCGCTGTAGGCGAAGGCAACCCACCGGTCTTGGTCGATGCAGGCCAGTCGGCACTGCAATGGGGTCGCGTTCGAAATCGGCAGACTCTCTCGGGAGATGCGTTGCGGCTGGTGTCCCATCCGGCGGCTTCCGGCATGACGCTTGAAATCTCCTCCATTGTTTTGAGATTAGTCTCATAATTTAGATTGCGTCTTTTGTTTTTTTATGGAAGCTTGCGTTCGGATAGGTAGCCAAAGGGAACTGCCTCTTCTCGCGAAACGGAGTTTTGAGTGGCACAATCGGCGCCGAAGATCGTGCTTGAGGGAGTTCATAAAACCTTCCTTGCCGACCACGGAACAGTTACTGCGCTGGAACCAATTAGCGTCACCATAAGGGAAGGCGAGTTAATCTCGATTGTCGGCCCTTCCGGTTGCGGCAAGTCCACGTTGCTGCGCCTTATCTGCGGGCTCGACCAGGCGACCGGCGGCAAAATCGTGCTCGATTTTTCTGGACGAAAGCGCCCTGTGGGTTTCGTTTTCCAGGAGCCAGTGCTGTTGCCATGGAAGACAATTCTCGACAATGTTCGTTTCCCGCTAGATACCGCCGGCATAAGCCGAGGCGAGGGCGACAAGGTGGCGCTCGACTTGATCAATCTGGTTGGACTGGCGGGCTTTGAACGGGCGCTGCCGCGCCATCTCTCTGGCGGCATGCGCCAACGAACTGCCATCGCGCGCGCGCTCGCCGACGATCCGCCGATCCTCCTGATGGACGAGCCGTTCTCTGCTGTCGATCTTTTAACTCGCGACACGCTGAACGACGAACTGCTACGCATCTGGGAATCGACGGGTAAGACAATTCTGCTGGTCACGCATAGCGTCGAGGAGGCTGCATACTTGGCGGACCGGGTCATGGTGATGACCGCGCGTCCGGGGAAGCTGAAATGCATCCACGACGTTAGCCTGCCACGTCCGCGCGGAGAGGAAACTAAGTTGGATCCAACCTATCACGCGCTTGTTGCGCAGCTCCGCCGCGATCTCAGAGCGCGTACCACGGAGGCGCTTTGATGAGCCGGCGCATGACTGCTTGGTTCGATTATGCAATGGCGCTTTGCGTAATTCTTATAGCCTGGTCGATTTTGACGGGACCTGTGGCGCTCCCAACATATGTCCTGCCGTCGCCGTTGCGTACTTGGAACGCGCTGGTGGGGATAGCTCTAACAGGCGAGCTGTGGCTGCATATCAGCTTTACGCTTAGGAACATCGCCTTCGGACTTGCCTTGGGGTGTATCGCAGCGACAGCGCTCGCCTACATCTTGTCACTGTTTCCCAAACTCGCTGTCTGGGTCGATGGGCCACTCGTTATTCTCCAGACAGCGCCGAAGATCGCTCTTGCCCCTCTGTTCGTTGTCTGGCTCGGGTTTGGCGTCATGTCGAAGGTCCTGCTGATTTTCTCGCTAGCCTTCTTTCCGATTTTCGTCGGTGCGATAGCCGGATTTCGTTCTCTCGATCCGAAAATGAAAGACCTGGCAAAACTCTTAGGTCTCAGCAGCGTTCAACGTTTTCGCCAAATCGAATTACCATCGGCGATGCCAGAAATCTTCGTCGGTCTCAAAGTCGGTGCTGTACAGGCGCTGGTCGGCGCTGTGCTGGCGGAGTGGATGGCCGGGAAACTTGGGTTGGGTTATCTAATGACTTTCGCTGCAGCGACTTACAAGACGCCCCTGCTTTTCGTTTCCGTGCTGATGACGGTCTTAGTCGGTTTGCTAGTGCATATCGTGTTGACCACCTTCGAAACCCGCCTACTCTCCTGGAAGGGCGCGAAGATTGACTAACACAAGCGCAGCGTTTCCTTGGAAGGGCGGCCGCCCGCCACATCTCCCCTGCGGCCCCGGCGATATTGCTCAGAATGTACTAAT
Organism: Ensifer sp. ENS11; assembly: GCF_014851895.1. Lineage (NCBI taxonomy): Bacteria > Pseudomonadati > Pseudomonadota > Alphaproteobacteria > Hyphomicrobiales > Rhizobiaceae > Ensifer > Ensifer sp. ENS11. The sequence goes on from NZ_JACVAN010000016.1 coordinate 118,921, forward strand.
GCCAGGGGATCCGGATCGTGTGCTCTTGCTTGCCGAAATGTTGGAGGACGTCACTAATTTCGGCCGGAGGCGGGAGTTCGCCGTTGTTACAGGCGACTTTGAAGGCCAACGGCTGACGATTTGCTCCAGTGGCATCGGTGGGCCGTCGACTGAGATCGCCTTGGTCGAACTAGGCATACTTGGCGCCAAGCGTATTATCCGCATCGGCGGCATGTCATCGCTGGTGGCGGAATACGCCACAGGCAGTTTTGTCGCTGTCAATCACGCGATCGGTTATACCGGCACTGCGTCGGCCTATCGTAGCGCCGGCGGAAAAGCTGAGGCATCTCCGCGTATCGTTACTGGCCTTGTGAGGGCTGCTGGGGAACTCGGCCTGATCTGCCGGTCTGGCAGGGTCGCTTCGACCGACAGCTATTACTTAGCGCAGGACCGGCGATACCGTCCCGTTGACGACGAAAGAGATACGGCTGGCAGTTTCATCGATAACTACAGAGCTCAGGGTGCCATTGGCGTCGAGATGGAGAGTGAGACCATCATAACCGTTGGTGGAGCGATCGGGCTTGAAACCGGCTGCTTGCTCGGTATCCATGGAAATCGCGCCACGGACGATTGGCTCGAAGACTATGCGCCAACTCAACGAAACCTTCTGCGTATTGCAGGTCGAGCATTTTCCTCCATTGATTGGGAACTCAGGAGCCGAGCATGATTCAGTTTCGAGCGTTGCTAGCATCAGGTCTCATCGCCTCTCTCAGTGCGCCGTTCTTTGCCACAGCCGTTCATGCCACCGACAAGGTTGTGCTACAGATCGATGGCGCGGCCGCTCCTTTTTACGCGCCGCTTTACGCAGGTGTTGAAAAGGGCATCTTCGAGAAAAACGGAATCGAAGTTGAGTTCATTTATGCCGCTGCCGCCGACATCCTGACCAATATTGCGGCAGGTAACGTCGATTTCGGCTTTCCGAACGGGGATGCAGTGGTTGCCGCTGCAGCCAATGGTTTGCCGATCAAGGTGGTCCACACCACCTACCAGCGCAGCATCGGCGCTTTGCTCGCCAAGGAGGAAAGCGGGATCAAATCCTACATGGATTTAAAGAGCAAGAAAGTTGCCGTTACGAGCCTAGGTGGCCCAAACTATCTTCAGCTCCAGGTGGGGCTGCAGCAGGCGGGTCTGACACTGGACGACGTGTCGGTTGAAGTTGTGGCTACTGGTGCCATCGTGCAATCTCTTCAAGCCGGGCAAGTTGATGCGATCGTCTTCTCGGAGCTGCGCAAGTACAACCTTGAAGCCGAAGGCACCAAGGTCACGACGATTCCGTCAAACAGTTTTCTGCCGTCTTTTGGCAACGTGGTCGTCACAAGCGAAAAGAAGCTTGCTCAGGATGCTGACGTCGTGAAGCGCTTCACCACCGCTGTCAGCCAGTCCTACCAGTGGGTGATCGACGGCCATAGTTCGGAAGCACTTGATGTTACATTGACGAAGTACACACCGACCTGGCCAAAGGATCAGAAAAGCATTCTGCTGGCTGCCTTTGAAGAGACTTTCATTCCTTCTGTCTGGCAGAGCCCGCTAACCAAGAAAAATGATCTCGGCGCGGCAGATTTCTCGGGCTGGCAGAAGAGTGCCGAAATCCTGGAGCGGTACAATGTGATCGATAGCGCCCCGAACGCTCAGGACTTCGTTGTCGACCCGGCTACAATTGGTCGGTAAGCATGATTCTGCGTGGCTTAGCGGGTTTATTCGTGACCTTCGTTGTTTGGACGGCGGTCGTCTCCCTCCTTGACATCCCAGCATTTCTTTTGCCGGGACCGGTTGAAGTGTACAATCGGGTCGCCTTTCTTTTCGAAAGTGCAAAGCTTGCAAGGCACATCTGGGTAACGTTGTCCGAGATTGTCGCTGGCTTCGGAATTGGTGCCGGAGTTGGCATCCTTGCAGGCGTCGTCTTCGCCCGATTTCCCCGAATTGAACGCTTTGCCACACCTCCAATCCTTATCCTCCAGACTGCACCAAAGATCGCGATTGCGCCGCTTCTCCTTCTCTGGCTGGGGATCGGTCCCGCCCCGAAGATTGTGCTGATCGCGATCGTCACCCTTTTCCCTGTAATGGCAGGTACAGTTTCTGGGTTGCGCTACGGGGAGGGCAGCTTCCGCGATCTTGCCACGGTGCTGCAGCTCAACCCATGGCAGCGCTTCATACATATCGAACTGCCTTCGGCCCTGCCTTCCATTCTGGCCGGCATGGCAGTGGCCACGACGCTGGCGATGACTGCGGCCGTTATTGGTGAGTTGATTGGCGCCAACGAGGGTCTCGGTTACTTGCTATCCTCGGGTCAGGAAAATGGCGATACTGCAGTCGTTATCGGCATGGTCATCTTGCTATCGGTGATTGGTTGGTTTTTTTACGAGCTCGTCGAGCTTATTCGTCGTCGATACGCTGCGCCAATAGAACCTAGATGAGGCTCGAACAGTTCGGCCTTGAGCACGAAATCTTCATCGACGAGAAAATAGGAAGTCTTCGATCTACCGGTTGCCCGACAGTGGTACTGACGTTTACCGCCACCGGCACCCTTTGACATTCCGGAGATTCAGTGGATCCAAAGCCACCTGCTGAGTGCTTCATTGCTCGATTCCGCTCAAACGCACTTTGGCGCTGCATGGCGATTCAAAGTCAAGCGGCAGCAAGGGAGGGCGAGTTGTGTTTCAATTGCGATCATCAAGATCGGCTTAAGAAGCAATAGGCCTTTGATCAGAAAGCACGTTGCCCTTCGGCGGCCGCTCTGGCGGGACGCGCCGGCCAAAATCCTGGAGGGGGTGTTCCTCCTTAATCAGTGACCGCCATAGTTCGATGCGTACGCTCCTTCACCGTCGATGACCGACGCCATATTCGACGCATGGCAATTTGCAGCGAGCGTGCGTAAGAATACTCCACATCGAAGTAGGATCCGCCCAACTCATCGACCCCGTATCGCCCGCGCTTGCAGGCGAAACGGGTCGATTGATCGTGCAACATCACAGGAATGGGCGGCTTAGAGCTCGTCCCGTTTGCGCTATCGGCGGCGTTAGGCAATCGACGGTGCGGGCGTTTGGAAAGCGTATCCTTGGTTACACGTTCTGGACCAAGAAGTCGCGTAGCGAGCGGTTGCCGGAGTTGAACAGAAGGCGGCGGAATTCAAACTCCAAGATCGTCTGCGGATCGTGGAATGGCTCTCGCAATAATTCTTCCTGCGTGAGACGCAGAGCTTCTTCGGCCGAATAGAAAACCCGAGTGTCGGAGTTGAGCAGAGCAGTATCAGCCGCATAGATCTTGGCAATCAATTCGCAGGCTGAAAGCACTGCCGCCTTTCTATCTTCGAGTGAAGCGCCGGCGGCGCCGTACCAGGAGATTATTTCTTGGCCCAGGGGGCGCAACGGTTCTGGCAGGTTCTTGAGATTTTGCAGAACCCATTTGGGCTTTGCATTGGTACTGCCGGCCAGATGACACAGCCCAGCAGCCTGGTCCATAAGGAACATTGTGCAGACCAGTAGGCTCGTGTCTAAATCGCCCGAGCCCCAAGTCCCCATTACGTCCTTGAATTCAGGATAGCCGCCGGTGCGGTTGCGATATTGCACGAACGACAACTGTTTCCAAAATTCCGCCGAAAACAACTGTGCGAACTCAGTGCCGCCGGTCACGGCGATACCGACCTGCATCTTATGTAAGGCGTCTTCATGAGAGGGGGGTAGCTTCTTGCGCAGCGTCTTTGTTCGCTCGCGTGCCAATCGATAGAGGTCGAAAACTCCTTCCTTCATCGCCTCAACTTCGGAGCGAGTGTAGTATTCGACATCGAAGGCGAAGCCATCTTCGCGGATGTAGTCAACGAAAGTGCGCAGTCCTCCATCCTGTTCCACGAAGAAGCTGTGCTCACCAGTGTGTCGAACTGGCGGAAGCTTGTCGCAGATCACATACACGTCAATGTCGGAATGCTTGTTTCCAATGCCTTCCACAAGCGTGCCCGATAGGATGACGATATCGCCGTGCGCAGGGCCGCAACGTCTTAAGATTTCATCACGGCTGATTTGCAATTGACCGTTCAAAAAAGAATATGTCGTGGGTGAGATCGAGTCCATCTTCCTGCCTTTTTGTCATATGTGAGAATAGTATCAATATTGATACATCAGTCAAGCGTCTCCCCCTGGGCAGCCGGGTCTCCAAACGCCGCGTGGAGGACGGATGCCGTGCAATGGCACGGAAAGTCACGTCTAAATTACAAGAATCCGGCATTCCGCGACGTCCAGCTCGACTAACGGACAGAAATCAATTGCGTGAACTAGATCGCCGTTGTATCTATTTTGAGAATAATCCAAAAAAGGACCAGAGGTGTCTCCACTTTTCCGATATTTTATCGCAGTAGCGCTGGCCGGCATAACGCGTGGTCTCTGGGTCGTTGCCCTTGGTTGGTCGTCGGCAACGATAGGAGGATCCGTTGCAGGGGTCGGTGTGGCCTTTCTGGTAGGTCACCTCGTCAACGTAATTCTAGCTCCGAGCGTGGGCGCACTCATCGACCGACGCAGCAGAAAACGACTTGCTATATTTGGGCAGGCGTTATTCGGGAGCGCCATGGCGCTACCTTGGTTCGCCAATATCCTCGGCTTCGCACCAAGCTACGCTTTGCTTCTTGCTGTCGCTTGCGCTATCGCGGCGGCAGGCCTTCTGCAGGGCGGCGCGCTCGACGCGATCCAGAAGTCTATCGTAGCTAAGGACGATATAAAGCGCACAAACGCAATTGTGAACGGACTGCGCCAGGGCGCAATGATTGCAGGAGCCGGCCTTGGTGGGCTCTCCCTCATGTGGTTACCTATTCACGTGAGTTTCGCGGTGGGCTGCGTTCTTTGCGTCTGTGTGATCCTTTGCGTGTTGGGTTTGCCGGACGCGCATCCGTCGTCGAGTGAGCGCAAGGGCTACATAGCGCAGATGACGGAAGGCTATCGCTTTTTTCTGCGCCAGCCCGAACTCGGCCGGCTTGCCATTTTGATCGGTCTTAGTGTGTCGGTCGGTCAATTATCGAACATGCTATTGCCGGTTTTCGTGCAGCGCGAACTTGTTGGCGGCAGCGAGCTGTACGGTGTGATCGATGCGTTGTGGTCAATAGGGGGAATAGTGGCGGCGGTCATTGTCGCGCGGTTGCTGCAACGGTTCAGCCTTGGGGGCTTCGAGTATCTTTCCATTATCGCACTTGGGGCTCTTTCTATCGCAGTCTCGTTGGCTTTCCATTCGGTTTCGGTAGCCGGCCTATATTTTCTAATGGGCTTTGCATTTTCATTCGCCAAGATCCTATGTGACGGGCGGATGATCGAGCTGGCTGACTTGGACTCGATCGGCCGCGTACGCACCCACACCCAAGCGGTTACAAGCGCCTTCGGTCTGGTCGTTTTTTCGATGCCGGCCATCACAGGGCTGGAAAGTGTGAGATTTCATTTTGCCCTGTGGGGAATTGGCGTCGTCGTAATCGCGGCGGTTATTTACCTTGCCGCGGTCCTTTCCGGCCCTGGCCGTATGGCTATACAACAGACAACAGAAAGTGACGCGCATGATTGAAATGCTTTCCGCTATTTGGGCACAGCAGCATTGGCCAGGGCGATTGATCGCCTTGGAAGGCTTCGACGGGGCCGGTAAATCGACTCAGATCGAATTCCTAAAGCAGCGCCTCATGGGTCTCGGCCACGATGTTGTTTTGACCCGTCAGCCATCCGACTGGTATCGCCAGAGCGAACTGGTCCGGAGTTTCTTGGACAACGGCGGGACGCCGGAGACAGTTCGCGCGCTTGCCCTATTTGCTGCCGCAGATAGGATACGCCATTGCAGCGAAGTGATTGCGCCGGCGCTGGCTCGTGGAGCAACCGTGATCAGCGATCGCTATGTATTCTCGTCCGTGGCCTTCTTTTGGGATAGGGGCCTGGACCCCGAATTCATTTTGGCAATTAATGCCGGTATACCGCGGCCGGATTGCGCGATTTATCTCGATATCGAGGCGCACTTGGTCAGAGAACGATTGCGGGCCCGAGATGGGGACAATCTGAAACACGAAGAGAATTCGATCGATACGATCAACCGCGTGATGAATAACTTCAAGAAATTGGCGCCGGAACTGCATGTCGTGCCAGCGCAGGCGGAAAGGGAGGAAGTCTCTCGTCAGGTCTGGCGACGGGTCGAGCCAGCAATTTCACCGGAGCGTCGAGTAAAGGCGGCTAGCTAGCTAGGATAAACCGAACTCCTAGTCGGTCTCAACCGTATCCCCAGGAACCGGCGGCCTGTCGGCCTAGCGATGGCGCCGTTTCCGTTCGCTCGGCATGCTCCAATCGCACGATCGGAAATAATATCAATTGAAACGTTCTCACGAAGACGTCGGCGGCGGCTGAGCGTATGCCGTACACGGATTCCACGCCTACGTTGCAGGCGTCACTGGTTTATAAAGCCAGGGAGTGGAAGGTTTCCTACAACCAGACCGCAAGCGAACCCTCCGTGGCCGGTATCACGGTGATAAAGCTTCATCGCTGCCGCATGTCCCACATCAAAGGCGTGATTATTGATTGCAACGCCTTGCTGGTCTGGCGGGCGGGGATTCACTGAATACCTCCACTTTGTGCAACCTCAGAATTGCCCGTGAACGACAATGATCAACGCTCAGTGCGGGCCGTTTGAGATGGAAGGCCGCGCACCTGGGGACGGTGAAATTGTACAGTAAACCGCTTCTGACCCCTTTTCCTGACGACGCGCGGCGGATCGCTGACGAAAGCATTGGCGACCCGCTCTACCTTGCGGCCCTACGCTTTCCGCGTCGAAGGCACACCTCAAATGAAAAGAGGACTGTTCATGCCCGTAGATCGGGCACGATCACCGAATCCGTCTCGATCGGTGGCTGCGTCATCGGTCCAAGCTCTGCCACTTCCGCTGCGATAAGCCGGGCCAAGCGCAAGATGCCCTCTCTCGCTCGTTCAGGGGGACATGATGAAAAGCAAAGGCGTAACGTGTTTTCGCCGGAGCCATCGGGATGGAAGGGGCGACCCGGAACGAAGGCAACGCCTTCGCGCGTGATGGCCTTGGCAAGCAGTCTTTTAGCATCTAGCCCTTCCGGCAACGTTAGCCAGACAAACATGCCGCCCTCCGGCTTTCGCCAGGTCACGTTAGACGGCATGTAGTCTCCGAGAGCGCTGAGGAGGTTATCTCGCTTCTGTCGGTATACCTGTCGCGAGGCGCTGACGCACGTGTCAAATGTCTCGGCAGCGACCCGGTGAATGACCATTTGGTTGATAGTCGAACTGTTCAGGTCGCTAGACTGCTTCAGGAGTGCAAGCTTATGGATCAAAGGGCTTGCCGCGCAGATCCAGCCGATACGTATGCCAGGGGTCATTGTCTTTGAGAAACTTCCGCAATAGACGACCAGAGATGTCTCTATCGACCCACATTCTGCGATGTCGAGCTGCATGATGGCAGGCACTGGGCTGCCTTCATAGCGTAGCGAACTATATGCGGCGTCCTCGATAAGAGGTACATCGTTGGCACGCGCCAGAGCAAGCAGTCGACGCCGCGCCGTCTCATCCATGGTCTCACCCGTCGGGTTGGAGAAGTCCGGATTGGCATAGATAAGCTTCAATGGTTGGCTGTTGCCGGGCCTTTGTGCTGTTCCGCCGACTCCATCACCGTCGAAAAATCGGTAGCTGGGTTCATAGGTGTCGAAGATCTGCAGTGCGCCAAGGTAGCTCGGCTTCGAAATAGCAAGGGGATCGCCATTCTCCAAGAAAAGACGGGAAAGGAACTCGATTGCCTGCTGTGCACCGGATGTGATCAGGATATTGTCCGCTGTGCATATAACACCTTGGCGGTGCATGAAACCGGCAATCCAGCGCCTCAGCGGCAGATACCCTTCGCTCGCACAATATTGGAGTGAGGCAGCGGGACAATCTGATAGATACTTCTGATACCCATCCCGGAATTGAGGCAAGGCGAAGAGGTCCGCATCGGGGAAACCGCCCGCAAAAGATATAATCTCGGGATTGTCGAGCAAGGCGAAGAGATCACGAATTTCGGAAGCATGTATATTCTTGGCTCGGCTCGCGAACCGATGCGCCCAAGCCTGTGACGTTGATGTCGACATTGGTTTTGTCACAATTTCAATCCCAGTTAAGATGCGGTTGCCACAAGTCTCGGCGATGCGGTCACGTGACGAACAATGGCATGGATGGTTTCCTCGCAAGACCCGAAATTGCGGACAATCCCGCCGAGCGGCGAGTGCGCTTCGCCATAGGAGGGAACATCCGGTTTGCTCGGCTGCGGATTGATTAAACACCGAATGAAGTCGTCGCGGAAAACCTGGCTGACTGAGCTACAGTCGAGTATCGCGCCGTAAGGAAAGAGGAACCAACCAAACATGTCGACCTGTCTGGCGCGTGCGTCAAGAGTGAACGCTTCGCCGAGTGCGCAGCGCAGGTCCGCGTGGTGGAGGTTGATCCCAGTCTTCAACTGGAACGCCTCGGCAATGTAGGCGCCGCCAATGCGGCCGGCAAATTCGAGGAAATGCGGCTCGCCCGCCTCATCGACGATCATTTCCAGGTGGAACCCACCGTCGCGATAGCCCAGCGCCCTGGCAAGCTCGATAACTGCTCCGCTTGCCCAACTTGGATTGTCCACTTGTGTTGAACCAAGGGCCGAACCGGCTGCGTATGAGAAGCATGTATTAACGTATTTTGCTGTTTGCAGGATCTCGAGCTTGCCGCCCTGCAGAAGCCCGTCGAGGTGAAAAACGTCCCCCGATACGAATTCCTCTACCAGCCAGTCGCACTCGCTGAGTGTGCCGATGCGCACGTCAAGTTCAGTGCGCGAACCGATCCAAATGCCGTTGCTGGCAGCGTCGAGCCGCGGCTTAAGAACCACTTTGTGGTCTCCCGGCAACAGGGCGTTGGCGCGCTTGTACTTGTTAAGGGTCCAAAAGGCAGGCTGCCGGACGCTCGACTTGCGTGCCAACATCCGCATAGTCAGTTTGTCGCGGATTGGAAGGACTTGCGCGACGGTATCGCCGGGGATGCAGAACCGTTCACGAATCTGAGCGGCGACAAGAAGATCACGCTCTCCGCGGGCGATTAGGTAATCGCAAGTAGCGCAAGCCTCTTCGATTTGGGGTGGCAGAGCGGCCGGATCGAGCTCCGACAATGTCGTGGGTAGGAGTGAGGCGTGGGTGGACGACATCTCGTCGAGGTTTTGCCCAACGTACGTCACGTCATGGCGCTGGTGATCGATTACCTGTTCATACTTGATCCGCTTCGGATCCGCCCGATTCAGAATTACAATTCTGGCCACTTCGTGCTCCTGCCCTTGCTCATTTTCGGCGACCTGGTCGCCCTCCCATCTCAGTACGATGTGGAAGCGTACGCGCTGCGTAGTGGTGTCGGTCCGCCAAGGCGACGACTCCTACAACATTTTCGATACTAGTACATATATTGAGACTTGCAAGGGGCGCGAATGCGCGCCATTTTTCAACCTCCCCCGTCTCAACTCAAAAAATGTGTTCCATTAAAATGTTGAAAGTAAACATTTATTTGTCGTATTTTCCCTCTTTCGCCTTTTGGTCGTGCGAACTTCATGCAATTTTCGCTTGAAAACAATATGAATTTCGTCTCAATAATAAGACAACGTTCACAAACCAGAGGAGCCCTGGTTGTTTCCCGCCAATTTTTGCTCTCGCTTTCTTCGGATTGCCGAGGATCTGTCACCACTGTGCGTCGGGTTCGATCCCTCCAGCGCAATCCTGCGCTCTTGGGGACTGGGGACGGACGCGCAAGGGGCTGCGGCCCTCTGCAGTGCGCTACTTGACGCTCTGGATGGTTTGGCGGGCATTGTGAAGCCGCAGGTCGCCTTCTTCGAAGCTCTCGGTCCGGAAGGTATGGACGTTCTCGCGCGTTTCATACGCGAGGCGAAGGCGCGCAACCTCTTGGTGATCGCTGATGCGAAACGGGGGGACATCGGCTCAAGCATGGAGGCTTATGCAAGCGCCTGGCTCGGACCCGACAGCCCCTTCCAAGCTGACGCGGTGACCGCCAATCCGTATTTGGGGTTGGGTGCGCTGGCACCAATGTTCGACCTCGCAGCTAACACAGGTACGGCTGTTTTCGTCGTCGTCCGCTCGTCCAATCCCGAAGGCGCATCAATCCAGTCGGCGATGACAGAGGGGCACAGCGTGGCCCTCGATCTCGCGACATCTATCGCTGATTGGAACGAAGCTGTAGCGGGCAAAGGCGCCGTTGGCCCGGTTGGCGCAGTGGTCGGTGCCACGGGGTGTGGGCAGAGCGCGGCACTCCTCGATGCTCTCCCCAATGGCCTCTTCTTGGCTCCCGGTATCGGCGCTCAAGGTGCGACCATGGAGGACGCAAGTAAATTGTTCGGATCGAGTGCGCGCCGCGTGATCCCAACTGTTTCCCGGTCAATCCTATCGGCGGGGCCGGACGTAAAGCGCCTCCGCGCTGCGATCGCGGACTATTCCCGCCAGTCCCGTCGCCTGTGGAACTAAGGCGTATCTATGACCTCGATCCTATCGTTCGTCGAGCCTGCAGACGCTGCCGATGTCGCTGCAAAGTGTGCCCAGTTGGACCTCGATGCCGGCTCGATACGGTTTGCGGTCGAAGGGCTTGTTTTTAATGGCGCACGCCAAGCTGTCCTTATCGAGAGAGGGCTGATGTGTCGCGACAACATCGGATTACTGGAGGGGATAGGCGGCGAGTGTCGCGCAGGTGAAGGGTTTCGGGACGCGTTGCGCCGAGAGATCGAGGAAGAGGTCGGAGCCGCTGCTATCATTGACATCGAGAGGTTTTCTCATGTGCGCCTGCAGGATGAACGCGAACGTGGAACTGAGAAGGTCACGCAGTGGGCGGTTGCATCCTATGTCTGCCGTTGGATTTCGGGGCCTCTTATGATCACCGAGCCGACAAAGAACAGCGGGTTCCATTTCGTTGATCCACATGCATTCGGGGCTGTAGAGCTCGCACCCTCGGCAAGATTTTCCTTGAACATATACCGTGCGTCCGCGGCGTAGGCTGCATCTTAGGGACACGGAAGATTTACTCAATTAGAGAGAGTGACATGGTAAGCCTTGCAGCATCGGGTGTGTGCCAATTTTTCCTGTCCAGTGGGGAGCCCATCCTATTCAAGGAGGGCAGTGGGGCAATCGTCACGGATACCAAGGGACGCAGCTACTACGACTTCATTCTTGGTTTTGGCCCGGTCGTGCTCGGTCATGCACGACGAGATTTCGCAAGTTTGGTTCAGGAGCAGACAACTGGTGCTATTCACTTTCCCGGCTACTCCGAGCAACATATCGATTTCCTGAATGCTTATTTTCCTGACGCTTATCGCGAACACAGCGCCGGCTATTTCAAGCATTCCTCCGATGCGATAACGGCCGCGTCGCGCCTTGCCTGCAAGGAGACCGGCCGCACGGGTCTGATCCGCTGCGGATACATTGGCTGGCACGATGCCCAGATCGGAAAGAGCCCACGCTGGCACGAGCGCCTTTCGTCCCCCCACCGAGGTGAAATTCGACCGAACTCTTTCACTCGCGGTATGGGGGAGAGAGAACCGGTGGTGAACTGGATCGACCTTAAGATTGACAGCCTGAGGCAGATGATCGACGACGCACCGGGTGCGTATGCCGCGCTGCTGTTCGATGCTTATCAGTTATCGTTGATGTCGCCATCGCACCTTCGCGAGGCCCTGACGCTGTGCCGAGACCGCGGCATTCGCGTTGTCGCCGACGAAACAAAGACCGCGGGTCGAGTCTCGCCGATGGGGGCTCTTGCCGCTGCCGGGCTCGAAGCAGACTACATCGTGCTTGGCAAGGCGATCGGGAACGGAGCGCCAGTCTCGCTTTTGCTGGGTCCTCAAGCAATGGCCACCGACTATTTGGAAGCGAAGATCAGTGGCACTTATTGCAAGGAACTTCTCGGCGTGTTCGCCGCTTCTGCAACACTCCATCTTATGAACGCCCTTAATGGGTATTCGATGCTGGCCGGTATTTCTGAACGCTTTCGCGACGTATTCAATACCGCGGCAGCGAACGTTGGCCTCGGTAATCAGATCTATATCGAACTGATACTTGGCGGGTCGCTCTTCGAAGTGCGCTTCAGCGACGAGTTCGAAGTCAATCTCGAGCTTCGAGCAAAAATCCCGCGTATTTTTGCCGATCACGGCGTGCTCCTCCTACAGGGGCATCCGTCGTTCTTCTGCCTTTCTCACGCCGACATCGACTGGGCCGATCTGTCAGCACGTATCGAGCGAGCGCTGACAGCGTCTCTGCCACTTTTCGCCTGATCTCTTAGCTGTTCGCCAACCACCAGTTGGTCATCCACTTGTAGGAGTTGCGAATGCCGTTACCAAGCCATATCCATTTTCTCAACCAAGGCGATGAGCCCGGTGACCGAGTGTTCATCAATATCACTAAGCGTGGTTGCGGTAGTGGCTGTTCATACTGCTACATCGATTCCCCAGCCGGCCCCCAGGTCTTCATCGATGATTTGGCGCTCTCCGGCAGCGCGGAAGCATTGCTTCAGTCGCCTTTCTTTCGGCCGGGCAGAAATGGCACGATTGTCTCACTTTGTCCGGATTCCGAGCCGTTCAAGGACAAGCGCTCCACCGAGAAGATTATTTGCGTGCTGCGAGCCGTCCTGTCGCTCGGCAATCCAGTCCAGATACCGACGAAGGAACGAGCACCGGAAGCGGTGCTTGAGGTGATCAGTACCTATGCCTACCCCAATCAGGTCGTTCTTTTCACCTCCTTCTCGTCGCTTGGTAAAGCCAGCAAAATCGAGCCTCACGCTGCCCCCGTCGCCGAGCGAATTCGCAACTTCGCGTCGGCGCGCAACCACGGCGTGTTCGCCTGTATGTATCTCAAGCCGTTTCTCCCTGCGACGTTGAAGGATCTTGATTACGTTCTGGAGATTCTCGAAAAGGAGCGACCTGATGCTGTCTGCGTCGGCATGCTTTATACGACCACGCAGCAGAAAGATCCTGCCTATACTCATCCCGTTCATGGCAGCCTGACGGCACGTCCCCTAGATGCTGATTTCAACAAGTTCGTCGCTGCCTTAAAGAAACAAGGTCTCGTACCGCTATTCCACTCGTCGGTGTGTGTAACTGCTTGGGCGCTCGATCGCATTCCCACGCCACATATCTGGAGGGAATATCCGGCACTCTGCGTCAACTGCCGCAATTGTGAGGGCGACTTCCAGGAGCGCTCCTCTCGCGCGGTAACCCCGTCCTTCGTTTATTCGCAGCCGGTGCTCGATGTCAGTCTACCTTAATAACGCCACCACAGGCTATCCGAAGTCGACCGCCGCGGTGGAGGCCTATTCGGCAACGCTGCAATCAGTGCCGTCCGACGTGCGCCACAGCGCCGAGCCAGCAATTGAGGTGGCGCGAACTCAAATCGCCTCGCTGCTTGGCGTAGATTATGCACATCTCTTCTTCCTCTCGGATGCGACCCTCGCACTGAACGCGGTCATACGAGGATATCTCTGCCCCGGAGATCACTGCGTTACTGACAACCGATCCCACAATGCGGTGCTACGTACCCTCAACGGAATGCCGGGCTTGACCTGGCAAATCGCACGCATTCAAAATCGTGTCGAAGAATTGGACCTTTCTGCCCTCGACACCATCGACCATCCGAAGCTGGTGTGTTTGACCCACACCAGCAATGTGACAGGCTCTATTTACGACGTCGCCAAGGTAATCACGTATATCCGTAGGCGATTTCCGGCGGCCGCGGTCCTTGTCGACGCCTCGCAATCGGTCGGCTTCTGCGGTATCGATGATTTACACGAGGCAGACTTCATCGTTTTTCCGGCGCATAAGCATTTACATTCGTTGCCTGGCGCCGCTGTACTTGTCGCACGCAGGAAGCTTGCTCCTTTCATTCTGGGCGGAACTGGTAGCAATTCCGCTGACATGGCTCTCGGCGGCGGTAGCACGAACTTCGTTGAGGTCGGTACACCGAACTTGCCTGCAATCCTCGCATTAAAGGCCGCGCTCCAAGAGCAGCATAACGCAGGCGACGAGATCCGCATTCGCGTCGAGCATCTTACCGAAGTGCTGTGGAGCGGCCTTCATTCTATCCGCGGGATCCAACTTCTGGGACGTTCTCCCCACGATCGACGGTCAGGTGTAGTTGCCTGTGGGTTGCCGGGCTCGCCGGAAGCGGACTGGATCCCATTTCTGCGTAGTCAGAACATCGTCGCGAGGGGCGGGCTTCACTGCGCTCCGACCATTCACGAAGAATTTGGTCTTGCACGCGTTGGGACACTTCGTTTCAGCATCAGCCGATTTACTCAAGAAGACGAGATCCGGCTTGCGTTAGAGGCTGTCGAAGTGTTCTCGAAGTTTATTTTGGCGGAGAAAGATTAGTATGTTTCTTTATCGATCCGACCGCCTCGTCGTCGAGAAGCCACGTCCATGCGCCGAAGAGCCTGACCGGGTGCATCTCGTCGGTCATTTGAGGTTCGGCACTGTTGACGAGATCTCCGCGCTGTTGGCTACGGACTGTTGGCGAACTCTAAAGCTCGGCCAGCCAGCTACCCTTGTCGCGCGGGGCCCCAGGGGCGAACTGTTGACCTTAAACGCCGAGCGCGAATTTTCGCTATCGCGGCTTATCGATGCGGGAGCGGGGCTCGCGTTCCTTCACGAGCTGAACGAAAGAATGGAGGAAGAAGCATGAGAAAATTTTTGGGAGAAAAGCAGACCGGACTTATCTTCGCCGCTGATTTGCCCACCTTTGAAGACAATGCGCGCGTGCTCGATGCTATCAGCGAGTTTGTCGATGTCATCAAGGTGTGCAATCCACTTGTAATGCGGGAGGGAGCAGCAACGATCCGCAAGCTCGCCGAGCGCTACAGCAAGCCGGTTTTCGCAGACCTAAAGGTTGCCGATGTTCCCCATACCAGTGCCCAGATCGTCAAGATCGTTGCGGACAACGGTGGCTCGGCGGTCATGGTGCACGGCTTCGTCGGTCCCGACGGAATTTCGGAATGTATGGAAGCTGCCAATGACAAAGTCGGCATCATAATTCAACTAGAACTGACAAACCCGGGCGGAAAGATATTCACTGCGCCTATTGCCAACGATATGGCACGCCTTGCTGCGGAGATGGGAGTTTATGGCACCCAGGCACCCGGAAACAGGCCCAATCGGATCGCCGAAATCAGGGGCATCATTGGCCCCGAACCGGTTATCGTCTGCTGCGGTGTTGGCGCTCAAGGGGGCAAGCATAGCGAAGTGATGCAGGCCGGTGGGACGTATTCGATCGTCGGACGCGCGATCTACAATGCTGACGATCCGGTTCGGGCGGTTGAGGCAGTTTTGATCTAAAAATGCCTCTGAGGAGAAATGCGCTTATTGCGACGAGCAGCGACGTTCTGAACGGCTCCAATAGTCGGGAGGAACCCTGAGAAGATCTTCGTCAGGCCTGCTCGTCGTCATCAACGCCATACTTTTCTACCAGACTATCTATGAAGTCCGCGGCTTCAGTTGCTTTAAGTGCTTGTTCCCACATCTGGCGCGAAATGTCCTCGTGAAGCCGGACGCCGTCCTGCGAAGTGGTGATAAGGCCAACGCCGACACGGATATTTGGCTGTTCACCCAAGCGAAAAGGGCTGATCGCCAAAACCGCATGTTCGGCCTGGCGAAAAATCTGAAAGCTGGTGGAGGGGACCGTCTGCGGAAGAATGCCGAGTTGGACGCCGATGGGCTGCTTGCGAAACAAGCCGCTTATGTGACGCACTTCTCGACAGGCCATAATTCGGCGCCGCCGCCGGGTCTCTTCCGGCAGATCTTGCCGACCGATCAATCCGTGGAGGAGGAAACGTTCAAGATCGGAAGATGCAATTAGGCTAACCAGCAAAGGGCGGCGCAAACGGTAGTTCTTCTTGCGCGCTTTCAGGGTCTCGATCAAACGCCGGATCGCATCGTCGGTCTCAGGGGCCATCGGAATGGTGTCAAAAAACACCTCCTGCAGCATCTCGTCATACACTTCAGAGGTGAGTAGGTAGGAGATCGAACCGAAGAAGCCAATGATTTGCTCGCTGCTTTCCTCCAACTGACGCATGCGTTCGAAGAAAGCGCCAGCCGTATCAATATATTCGATATCAACGCCCAGCAGACTTTGGATGGAAACGCCCAAAACTTTGGTGATGCTGACGAGCAGCTCAATTTTGAGAATTTCGCCCTTCTCTGCCCGATAAAGCGCGGCACGGGAAATGCCCAAGGCTTTTGCCATTTCCTCGGGCGAAAGCCCATGTCCGATGCGGTAGGCCTGTAGCCGGGCCCCTATTTCGTCAATTCGAATTATGTCATCGGATGCAGTTTCGTCGGTCATTTCGTTTGGCCAAATTGAGATGTATTCATCATTATCGTTCGCATAGGGGAGCCACGGGGGCAACCCACCCCCAGCTGTGCGCTCTGAATTTATACAAATCTAGATTTCTAGAATTTCTCGGTAAAAATGCAGCATTTGGTTCGAATGCTTCCTTGCCTGCACATTATCCCCAAAGGCTTGAAGGAGGAGGCTCCATGAGCGAGCCGTCGTACTGGATTGCGACCTGCCGATCCTTGGCCAGCAGTAAGGGACCATCCAAGTCGACGTATTTGACACCTTGAGCAAGCAAGAAGGCAGGTGCCATTGCAAGCGAGGTACCCAACATGCAACCGACCATTAAGTCGAATCCTGCTGCCAAGGCATCGCGCTTGAGTTCAAGTGCCTCCGTTAGGCCCCCCGTTTTGTCGAGCTTTATATTGATTGCGTCGTACTTTCCGACAAGGCTTCGTAGCGACTGTCGATCATGGCAACTTTCATCCGCGCAGACGGGAAGTGCACGTTCAATGTCTCTCAAAGCTTCGTCGGCATCGACAGGCAGTGGTTGCTCCACCATGGCTACGCCGAGGCTTACCAGTTGGGGAGCAAGATCGAGATATTGTTGGATTGTCCAGCCCTCGTTTGCGTCGACGATTAGCATCGAGTGTGGAGCGCCGGCACGCACGGCCCTGATCCGGTCGGCATCGCAATCCGAACCCAGCTTAACCTTGAGTAACGGGCGATATGAGTTCGTCGCAGCTGCCTCTCGCATAGAATCGGGGTCGGCCAGCGAGAGTGTGAATGCCGTGCTTAGACGTACCGGCGAGGGGAGCCCCGCGATTTTCCAGGCCGCTGTGCCCCTTTTCTTTGCTTCTAGGTCCCAAAACGCGCAATCGAGGGCATTTCGTGCCGCACCTGGAGGAAGCTTTGACTGCAAGCCAATGCGATCCAGGCCATTTTTGAGATGCTGCTCGAGCGACCGTATGGTCTCCATCACTCCTTCGACGGTCTCGCCAAACCGTGAATACGGGACAGACTCGCCCCGACCGCAAAACGAGCCGTCGCGCAGTTCGACGGTGACGACCCGAATTTTTGTACGAGAGCCACGCGATATCGTGAAGGTGCCGGCAACGGGAAAACAGTCCTCGACAACATGAATCGATGTCTCGCTCATAGTGCCCTCCTTGCCGTGGGGTTCCGGAATCCAGGCCGCCAGCCGTCGATAGTTTGCGCCGACCGCTTGGTCGGTCTCCAGGGCGTATTGCCCATACAAGAATGGAACGTCGACTTTGGTATCATCTTGAACTTTCTTTAGGGGGTGCGCACAAAACCAAGCGCGGCAGGACAAAACCGTGTTGGATTCGACGGGCTGATCCGCCTTACAACGCGCTGCCAAGGTCTCCCTTCGCCGCAGCCAAGCCGCACCATTGGACGCTCTGGAAACCAAGCTAGTCCAGACGATCAAACGATGTTTTGAACGGCGATCGCGTTCAGTGCCGCTAAGCGCTCTTCGACAGAAGAATCTTTGCTCGCAGAGATGATTTCTACAATCGAAGTCATCTTCTTGAATGCAGCATCTGCAACTCCGGCGGGCAATGGTTGATCAGCATAGGTTTCCACGAATCTCGCCGCGATATCAGCTAGCAAGCGAAGGGAAGCTGCGTGTTCGGGTAGGTCTAATGCAAGCTCCAGGGCATTTTCCTCGAACTTTCGGTATGACCCCACGCCCCCGGGTTGAGCTCCAAACCAATTGAATAGTTCAATCATAAGTAGGCTTTCTTTGTTGAGACCCTTTGTTTGGGACGGCTTTGAAGAGTAGTGAATCGTCATTGCGCGGCCTCCTGAACTGCGGCTCTCAAAGTGGCGAGGCCTATGAGAAAATCGTCAATCTCCATTGTCTCGTGTGGATTGTGCGAGCCGTGTTGGTTGCGGACAAAGATCATGGCACTTGGAACGCCGGCGTTCGCAAACACGGCCGCATCGTGCCCCGCGCCGCTAGCCATCTCCTCGCAAGGATAGCCCATCGAAATTGCGGCATTGGCCAGACGCGCTATCCAGTCCCGGTCCATCAGTGCGGGCACCGACTCTACCAGCCGGTCGACCTTGAATGTGACGCCCCGATCCTCAGCGATGGACGCGCATTCAGATTGAAAGAGATCATAGAAGGCTTGTAGCGTATCTCTATTTTGACTACGTGCCTCAAAGCTGAAACGCGTCGTGCCAGGTATACGGGCAATCGCGTGCTCTTCGGGAAGCGTTCCGAAAACGCCAGCAGTCATCACCAGGTCTCGTCCTCTCTCAAGAAGGACACGCCAGTGTCGGTCAAGTTGCATCAAAAGGTCTGCCGATGCAAAAACCGTGTCGTGTCGTAGCCAACGCGGAACGGTTCCAGAATGGCCCGCTTCACCCACACATTCCACAATCCGATGTCTCAGGTTGCCTCGAATTCCTGTTACGACGCCTATCGATTG
Source organism: Ensifer sp. ENS11 (assembly GCF_014851895.1). Classification (NCBI taxonomy): domain Bacteria; kingdom Pseudomonadati; phylum Pseudomonadota; class Alphaproteobacteria; order Hyphomicrobiales; family Rhizobiaceae; genus Ensifer; species Ensifer sp. ENS11. The sequence goes on from NZ_JACVAN010000016.1 coordinate 137,755, forward strand.
CTGCCGAGCAGTCAGAACTGGCCCCTGTTCGATGTGCAGTTCCAGCCATGCCGCTAACGTCGAGGGACTAAGCAGACACTCACCGGCAGCGATCCTATCGACAGCCGCTCCGACATCGCGCATGCAATCCACCAGCTTACGCTCGTTGTCTGCTGCCTTTGCCTCAAGATCTATCGGCGTTAGCTTGCCAAATAGTGCGCTAGAGCCAATGTAGGCTTTCCCAAAACGTGCGCTTTCCTCGCCACGAAGCCCAAACAGCTTCAACGTTCGACGCGGCTTGAAACCGCTTCTAGCGAAGCCAGCGAGGATTACGAGTCCGGCAACGACGCCAGCTGCACCATCGAAATTTCCGCCCTGCGGCACAGAGTCGAGATGGGAGCCGAGGGCAATGGCAGGCTGATCCGGCTCACTTCCTAACAACGTGATAACAAGATTGGCCGCAGCGTCGCGCTCGCTGAGCAAACCAAATTCCTTGGCCTTGCTTTCAAATATATCGAGAGCCAGGCTTTCACCCTCGCTGTATCCGCATCGAGTGACGCCCACTCCGTCGCTGGTCTTCTCGCGAAGCTCGGTGAAAAGAAGTTCGCTTAGGTTGCGATCAACGTTACTGGTGTAGCTTTGAGCCAGCACGGCTTCGCTCCTCATAAAAGCGGATCCAACCACGCTATATCGGGCTCGTCCGTTTCCTCTATAATGACCCCGCCCACCAAATTGGAGACTCGCGAAATTCCTCGGAGACTGCAGAATGTCCGAATGCCATCGATAATCGAGATCATCGCAGCCGGTTGAACAAACGTTGCTGTGCCAACCTGAACAGCAGTGGCGCCGGCCAGGAGATACTCAATCGCGTCGTTACTGGTCGAAACTCCTCCGCACGCGACGACCGGTATGGCGACCGCTCTCGCAGTTTGGAACACTTGCCGCAAAATGATCGGCTTGATCGCCGGACCTGACAAACCGCCCGTGATGTTTCCCAATGACGGTTTGAATGTCCTAAGATTGATCGCCATGGAGAGGATCGTATTGGCGACCACAACTGCATCAGCGCCAGCGCCTTCAGCCGCGCGAGCAACTTCGGCGATATCACCCGTGTTGGGCGTAAGCTTTATCCATAAAGGAAGGTCAGTAGCTTCGCGCAGAAGCCTCGTCACACTCTCCGTCGATTCGGCGCGCATCGCAAACGCCTTGCCGTCCTCCTCGATGTTGGGGCAGGAGATGTTGGCTTCAATAGCGGCAATGCCCGGAATAGAAAGTTCCTTGGCCAGATCCGCGAACCCCTCGGCAGTTGGGGCGGAGATGCTGACGACCAGCGGTGTCTCATACCGTGCGTAATGCCGCATCGTCTTCTCTTTGAAGTGCGGCACGCCTTTGGAAGGAATGCCGATCGCGTTGATCAAACCGGAATTCTGTTCAGCGACGCGCGGAAGGGGATTGCCGTTGCGATGCTCGCGCGTGATCGTCTTCGTTACGATCGCGCCAAGGTCGTTGAAGTTAAAGACTTTTTCCAAACCCTCTGCGAAGGTTCCTGATGCTGGCATAACTGGATTGCGGAGAATGATGCCTCCGACATTCACGGCCATGTCAACTGCTGTTGCGATATTCATACCAGCGCCTCCCGCAGATCAAAAACGGGACCGTCCCAACAGACGCGGCGGCTGACGATTTCGCCGTCGATGTTGAAATCGCGAACACAGCAGTAGCAGAGCCCTATTCCGCATGCCATCTGTTGTTCCAGGGCGACTTGCCCCGGAATAGCGAACTCTTTGGCCAAGCGCTGCTGCACACGTGTCAGACGACTAGAGCCGCAGGTGATGAACGCGTCGCACCTTCCTTCGCCAATAAGTCCGCGGATGATACGCTCAACGTTCGCGGGGCCACTCGTCGCTTCAGAGTCAGTGATCGAAATTACGGTCATCCCCTGCCGCTGGAACAGTTCTGCGGATACCAGAAGATCGGGACTGCGGGCACTCAATAGTGCCGTGACATGCGCGCCGTTCTCTTTGGCCGCTTTTGCTAAGGGGGCTAATGTCGCAAGGCCTGCACCGCGACCAACGGCGACGATGTTCGTCCATGCCGGATTCAACGTGAAGCCGACCCCCAGCGGCCCCATGATGTCCACCCGATCGCCCGATTGGAGCATGTCCAATCCGCGAGTACCCGCACCGGTTACCTTGTAAAGAAACTCCACCTGCTGTTTGACGGGGTCAACACCGTACAAGCTCATCGGCCTGCGCAAGAAAGGCGTCTCGCCGGGCGGCTGCGGACAAAGGAGCTGGAAGAACTGCCCTGGAGCCGCGGTGGCGGCTTGCTTGCTGCATCTTGCAACGAGGTGGCGATACTCGTCGTTGACCACTTCGTTGGTGATCACCACAGCAAGTTCGGAGACCACCGTGGCTCGCCAGGGTCCACAGTGGCAAGCGCTCTCCGCTCCCTGCCGCGTTCCGGCGGCAGGGCTTTCGAATTGAAGGGTCATTCTCACTACCTCTCTAGAGATCAGGAAAGCTCGGCGCCGCGGCGTTCCGGGATCAAGAGCCACATCGCTACGATGTCAAGAATGTATAGGGTGGCCAGCAACGCGATCGCCAATTCGAAGCTATATAGCGAAGCAATAGTGCCAACGACGACGGGCCCGAATCCGCCCACGCCGCGCCCGATGTTAAAGAGAACATTCTGTGCGGTGGCACGAGCGGCGGTCGGGAAGAGTTCGCTGATTAGGGCGCCGTAGCCGCCGAGCATCCCGTTCACAAAGAAGCCCATGACCGCGCCTGCTACTAGTAGATGATAGGGATCAGTCAGTTGCGAGTAGATTATTACCATGACAGCGGCCATGAACATATAAGCGAAGAACGTGGGGCGACGGCCAATACGATCGGCGATGTGACCAAACATGAAGATGCCGAATGCCATCCCTGCAATCGTGACAATTGTCCAGACCGCAGACTGGGTTAGCGCGAAACCGAACCGCGCCGCAAGGTAATTGGGGAGCCAGATCATAACGCCGTAATAGCCAAAGTTTTGAACCGAGCAGAGGATTGTCAAACCGATAGTAAGCTTCGACGTCTCCCAGTCCTTTATAAGTAGCCGCAGCGAGGTTTTTTGGGATTTTTTGGCACTGTTCGCCACGAAGACTTCAGGCTCATGCAGCGAATGCCGGATAAAGTATGCGACGATTGCCGGGAAGATCCCGATAGCGAACATACCCCGCCATCCGATAGCGGGTAGCAGAATTGGTGTGGCGATGGCAGCTGCAAGAACGCCAAGTTGCCAGCCTAAGCCAACGTAAGACGATGCCCTCGCTCGCTTGTTTGCTGGCCACGCTTCGGCCACCAGAGCCATGCCGATGCCGAATTCACCACCGAGGCCAAGTCCGGCCATAGTGCGGTAGAAAAGTAGGTCCCAATAGCCCTGCGCAAGAGCACAAAGACCGGTAAATACGGCGAAGACGACGATGGTCCATGTGAGGACTTTTACGCGACCCAGTCTGTCAGAAAGCAATCCGAATAAGATTCCGCCGACGACAGCGCCTACCAGCGTTGCCGTCACCAGCGAAGCCGCCTGTCCCTGACTCAAGGCGAGATCGGCGGAGATGGCTTTCAGCATGAAGCCGAGGATAAGCAGGTCAAACCCATCCATCGCATAGCCGATGGCCGCGCCGAGCATTGCTTTCTTTGCCTTGCCGTCTACCTCGACTGGAAGGGCCGAAGGTGCTGCGTTTGAATACGCAGTGCTAGTCATAGTGTTCCCCTCTTTTTGTCCACGTGGTGTGAAGGGGAAATGCAACCACAACCCAGTCTCAAAAGCAATACAAATCTCATTTTTTAGACTTCGCCCGAAAACAAGACTGCTTAGGTGGTTGGTCCACGGTCACTGTAGGGGAACCTCCTCGAACCCCGGCTCGGGCGGAGTGGCGCGAGACTTGCCGGCGGATTGACCTTGCAAACCAGGCCTGTTGCCTTGGGCGTCATTCGACCGCGCGATCGTGCACCGCCGCTTCAAAGGAATCTTAAACGTTTGCAATCTTAAGTCGTCTTTGGATTTGTTTGTTGGTGAGCCAGCGCGCAAGCGCCTGCTGCGATGGCCTGGGGACGACGATTGGATAAGGCAGTCTATTCGGAAGCGCTCACTATTTTCGATGTGGCGGGCGCGATACTTGCCGAATTTCGCCGTGGCCATCACCTCATGTTTTGGCGAGACGAAAACGCGAAACCACTTGACCGGCCACTTGTCGCTCCGTCGACATTCCGGTCGAGGCGCCCATCGACCAAGCCCACAGAGCTTAAAACCTATGCCCGCGTATGCCGTAACGTGACTAGCATCCACGTTTTCGTTCTAGCCTTGGCATGCATTTTTATGGAGGCAAACAGCGTCTCAGCTGTCGAAAGGACACCCTCGATGTTGGGCGAGGACGGCATCGGCAAAGTGACGGTTGATGGCGTCGAGATGTCTTTCGACATGGGGAAGCCCTATGACCTGGAAAACGAATTCGAAGACGACGAATCCAACTTGGTCAGCGTCCGCAAAACCAGCGTCTATGACGATCGCGGAACATTCCTCGCGGCTGTTGAAACACTCGAAAAGCGATGCCGGACCGAGCCATATCCAATGAATGTAGACCTAGGTAAGTTCCGCAAATTGAGAGCCAATTGGCTCAAAAACCCGGTAACCGCTACTAACTACAAGAAGGCCAAGAGGGAATTCCAATCAATCCAGATCGACCCGACAGGCGATGAAGGCATGGATCACTTCAATTGGCGCGGAACCTGCGACGAGGTCAACGCCTATAGGATCGCCAAGTTATATCTAGTCGGCGTCGCCCTACGCGAGGCTCAATGCTCTGCAGGTGTTGCAATTGTTCGCAACGCCCTGGAATTCGCGCGCCAGAACAATCAGACTGAGAACGACATCAAGACCTTTGCTTTGGCGAATAACCAGAATCAGCTTGTAATGCTGAAGGCAAGCGTGGACGCGTCACGCCGGACGGTGAGACTGGATGAGACCCTAAGGCTCATGTGCCAAGTCGCTGGTAGCTCTTCTCGTTTCATGGGTCTCCCCAATCCTCAGTGACCCACTGGGCCACATACGCTTTTGCGCCTTTGTCATGACCCGAGCGCCCACCTTGTACTTTGAATGATGGAGGTCCCAGCAAAGCAGTTTTGCTCGGTGAAAAATCAACGAAAGATTGTTGATTTTTTAGGCGTTCGCCTCTTTGTATTCGTGAGTCTTTTGAGAGAGACGGGGGCAACTCCAGAGAGACGGGGGCCCATCTTTTTTTTGTTTTTTTGGGACTGCCATGAATTCTATGGCCACATCGACGCCATTGAAGGAATGGTCGCATCGACGCGGTGCGCGGATCATCCGCTGCAGCGGAACGTCAATCAACGGAAGCGGGCTGGCGTTACATCTCAAGACTGTTGGTCCTGACATCCTTCTTACCGGGGACGCGGACTATCACGAGATCCCAGGAATGCAAGGTGTTCGGCTTTCAGGCTTGCAAATCCCGCATCATGGCGGCCCGCTAGATCCAAGGGTTGTCATCCCCACGGCATTTTCGACTTCTGCGCGGGCAGTGGTTTCTTGCGGTCTGCCTAACCGCCATGGACACCCGAACGCAGCCACTCTCGCAGGGCACGTTGCGGCGGACTGGACGGTCTCGCAAACGGCCGCTGCCCCAGGTATCTAGCGAGGCACCCGCCAACTTTGATCGTCCGCAATGGAAGTCGGGATACTCGTTGGGCAGGAGCTCAAACGAGGTTTCCGTTATGTTCTCGATCTGGAGAATCTAATCCAAGTGCAACGATGACGTGTGAAGCGTAGAGGGTTAGCCACTTTCGCGCAAATGGGCCATGAACACCTCGGCCGGTGTCCTGTAGTTGAGGCACTTCCTCGGCAGTGAATTGAGATGGTGGGCGAGGGCGACCAGTTGCGGCTGGTTGACGGCAGACAGGTCCGTATCGCTCGGCACGAAGCGACGGATGCGCTTGTTGGTGTTCTCGACCGCGCCTTTCTGCCACGGTGAATTCGGATCGCAAAACCAGCTCCTGGCGCCGAGTCCATCTTCCAAAGCCTTGAAACCGCGAAACTCGGTACCAC